>JAZAUD010000038.1:0-20208 GCA_036373775.1 Oscillospiraceae bacterium
ATACAGCTTTTGAGAAAAGTATTTTTCAAGCAGAATTCCAATGTTGTCATTTCACGAATTTGTAAGGCATTGACAGAATATGACCTTGTGGACGATTCCGCAGAACTTTACCGGAATTGTGAAGCATTGTCCAATAATGGTGTGCGAATCCAGTGCATTTCTCCTCTTGGTGGCTCAGACCCCAATCATCCCAAAACTTCCCCAATGTATGTATCTGATTTTATCAATATGCTGATTGAATTATGTGAGGAGATTACAAATGGCAACTAAAAAATATGAATTCAGTACCAATAATTCTTCTGTTTCCTATGCTTGGACAGAAGGCACACCAGACAGCGTGAGAAGACTGCAAAATCCAGCTTCCATTATCGGAGATGATGCAACCGCTTATTATATTTTTCACTATCGATTGTATAAAATTCAAACGTATTCCAATCTTAATGCTACCAATCGAATGAGCAGTACTTCTATTGTGGAAGATAAGACAATTGACGAGTCAGGAGCATTTACTTCCTCTGCATATGGCGAAAAGCTTTCCACCTTGAATCAATATCTGTTATATTTTATCAGTGGAAAATCTTATTTCAGTTCCAGCCGTATTTCAGAAGAAACGCTTTGCACGATTCTGAATTATATTATCAAGCACCTTCCCACAGCCATCACCAATGATACCATCATTGATGCAGAAACAATGAAATTCATTCGATTTCCGGCACAATTGGAGTATCTTTCCTATATCGAGAATCATTTAATGCTTCCGGACTTTTCAGCAGATTCTTCCTATGATAAATTATATACTTGCTTAGTGAATCTGACAAAAAAGCATAATGCCAAAATTCTGTTATTCATTTCTGATATGTATATTGCCAATTTTGATTTTTCTGATAATCGCAATCTGTTACAGGAGTATTATTATTATCTTTCCTTGATTGCTTCCCAAAGTGAGAAAGATGCTTTATGTCACAGTGTTTATTCATTTGTGCGGGGGAAAAAGGATTTCTGTTACCATATTATTTTTGATGAATTGCATGATTATGAAATTTTTATCAAAAATTTGGAAGTGGTCAAAAGGTATTTCCCTGATGAATTGGTGATTAGAGCATTGGAAAGCATGATGAATTCATCACTCCAGAAACAAGCCGATGGAAGTGAATATGTTGATTTGATTATTCAATCTGTTGATACTTTGATTGAAAATAATGATGAATTGAAATTAGCCACTCAGGAGCAATTGATTGAAATGAATTTCAAATTGACTCACTATGTCAATCAGTTTGCAGCTAAAAAGAAATTGCGTTCCCCTAATCCAGAGCAGTTGACAATTGTGGAATATTTCATGAGGGCTTTGAAAGATACCAGTTTGAAAGCCAACCTTGAACAGGCAACCTATCAGGAATTGAATTCCATTGCAGAGTATTGTCATACCAATCATATTGAAACCAGTGCAATTAAAAAAGCACTCAAGGAAGATATTCAGAGAAATGCTGATTTCATTGAGTATTACGAATGCTTATATCAAAATAATGGCAAATCAGTAAAATATACCAATGAAATTCCATCAGAATTATTCATCAATGGATTGATTACCTTATCAGAATTCCAACATTGCTACGGTCAGAAACATTTCAAGAAAAAATGGAAGGAAACAGACAGAAAATATGTTCATCAGCGATATGGAAAAACTAATATGTTATCCATGAAATTCCTTTTGAAACTCTGGTTAAGCAGACGGATTTATTTATGGCAGAATCAAGAACGTTTTCTGTATCTCAGTGATTTGAATACAGAAAAGAGTCTCCGCCGTCTTGAAAAGAAAGGGAGAAAATCATGAAATCTTTCTTGAAAGATTTGGTAATTCCCTTAATTATCATCATCATTCCCATTTTTCTACTATATTACTTGATTGGTACAGCGCATTTTTCCCCTTCTGAAAATGATAAGCAGGAATATGCGGCACTGAAACGGAAATATGTATTTCCGGCTTCTGTCCTCTTTCAAAATGGGGGAGATTTGGAAAATTTGAGGGAATTAGACCAACAATATACAGCACAATTGGAGGAATTGCAGGCGACTTTTGGTGAGACATTTGAAGAAGGAAATTCAAAAATTTACTGCATCCCTCCAGATAATTATGCTTTCACCAATGTCACGGCTTTTTCACCCTCTGCAAGCTATCTTTATCAAAATATCGAGAATATTCATGTGAACCCTGTTTATTATTGCAATATCACCTTAATGAAAAATACGGAACGGGAAGAAAAAAGTGAACATCAGATAGTCAGATTTTCCAATCCTGAATTAAAATTGCATCCTATGGGGGATATAAAAGCTTCTATCAATGATTTTCTGGTACAAGCCTTTCCATTGCAGGAAGGACAAACGGATTTTCTGGACTATATCGAGTATAGAGAGGATGAAGGATTATATTGCTTTTATTGTGCGGATTTCAGAGGGGATAATGCCAATTTGTATGGAATCTATTTTTCATTCTATGAAAATGGTGAATTTTCTGCAATTTCCTATGATAACACGATTCTGTACGGTAATGATTTAGTCAAATGTTATGATTGTGAGACAAAAGATTTATATGCAACATTTCATAAAGAAATCCAAACTGTCAATGATAAAATTTCTACCCCTGCCATCAATTTGAATACAATTATTGGAAATACTCATGATGAAATTGCTGGAACGCTGGTTATCAAGCAATTAGATTACATTTCTGATGATTTTTTAGTTGCTGCAAGGTACAGTTGCAGTTTGACTTTACAGACTGTGGAAGAAACAATTCCAGATGAACCGGTTTCTGATTAAAATGGAAATCATGAAGAAATTCTGAAAAAATTGTAAAAAAAGAATATCTCCCTTGCTTATTTGCCCGAAATATGGTATGATAAAAGCAAGGGGGTATTTTTATGCAGGAAGAAAAAGAAAAGAAGATTTCAGAATTACTATTTCAGCAACGTGAAGAAGGCTTTGAACGTGCCTCGTTTGACCGTGAAATTGCATTTTATGAAAGCATTGGTGCAGGAAATCTGGAAATGATGCGTTTTTTCTCTTCGCCTTTATTCTGTGAGGGGTGTGGTGTATTGAGCAAGGATGCACTCCAGAACTTGAAATATCATCTTGTTGTTACAGCGGCATTGATAGCCAGATTCTGTATCCGTTATGGCATGACACCAGAAATGGCATACCAGCTCAGTGATTTGTACATCATGCAGGCAGACGAATGCCAAACAGAAACAGAGGTTCGTGCTGTTCATCGGGAAATGCTGGAAGCCTATACCCGAAAAATGCAAAGAGTCCGTAACAGTAAAATTTATTCCAAACAGATTGTCAAATCCATTGAATATATCAGTGAACACCTTCACAGCCGGATTTTATTGGAAAATGTTGCAGAATATCTGCAAATCAGTGAAGCTTACTTATCAAGGCTTTTCAAAAATGAGACTGGAATGACATTTAGTGAATATGTGAATCATGAAAAAGTCATTGCTGCTGCAAATTTGCTTCGATATTCTGATTATTCTGATTTGGAAATCAGCAATCTGTTTTGTTTTAGCTCACAGAGCTATTTTATCAAAATTTTCAAGAAATACATTGGTATGACACCAAAAGTTTATAAAAAACAATACCGTATGCCTATGCTGGAAAATGAGAGAACCGCCGATTGACAGGGCTGTTTTATTTTTTTGAATGTGATGTCAAAATTTTACTATTTTTATCAATAATGTGATATATTTTCATATGAAATCATGGTATACTATAATCACAACAAGAGAGCTGAACTGCACTACAGCTCGAAATCGTTTACATTTCAATGATTCTTTTGAGAGGGGAATTTTTATGAAGAAACACACATTCAAACGCTGTGCAGCGATTTTCGCCGCAGTTGCAACCATGTTGACCGCTTTACCCATGACACAGATTACAGTGTCTGCTGCTGCTTTAATCAGCAATGGTACTTTTGAGGGAAGTACTTCCGGTTGGGGTATGTACAAGGAAAGCGGTGGCTCTGCAACGCTTTCCTCCGAAAATGGTAAGCTTGCACTGAAAATCAGCAATACCGGAAAGGTGACTTACGCTGTTCAGATGTTCTATGACATTATTCCGCTGTATCAGAACGGTGTCTACCATCTGAAATATGACATCTCCTGCACAACAGACCGTTTTGTAGAAGGGATGATTCAGCAGAATGGCGGTACATATCAGGCTTACACTTGGAAGGGCCTCAATCTGACAAGCCAGCCCCAGACCGTTGACTATGAGTTCACAATGGAAGCAGATACTGATATTATGGCAAAGCTTGTTTTCAACTGTGGTTTGCAGGAAAGTGACGGCGAAAACCTCCCTGAACATACCATTTATCTGGATAATGTTTCTTTGGAATTGGTTGACGACAGCAGAGTCGATTACAGCGCATCAAGACCCTATGCACCCGATATTTTAACCAATCAGGTGGGGTATCCTTCCAATAGCAAGAAAACGGCTGTATTCCGCAACGTTACTAACGAAACTGAATTTTCCGTTGTCAATGCAGATACCAACCAGATTGTGTATACTGGTGGACTTTCCAGCGCAATCAATAACAGTTCCGCAAATGAAACAGATTATGTAGGCGACTTTTCCAATGTGACACAATCCGGAAATTACTATATTCAGTGCGGAAATTTGGATAAGTCTTATCCGTTCACCATTTCAGAAAATCCATATTCTTCCATGTTGGATGATTCCATCAAGATGCTGTATCTCCAGAGATGCGGAACAACTGTACAGGATGCTGTTTTTGCGCATGGTGCATGCCATAATACCATGGCGACAATCTACGGAACAAATGAGCAGATTGATGTATCTGGTGGGTGGCATGATGCCGGAGACTATGGACGTTATACAGTAGCCGGTGCAAAGGCTGTGGCAGATTTGCTGTATGCTTATCTGACAAATCCGTCAGTGTATTCTGATAATATCGGCATTCCGGAAAGCGGAAATGGCAGAGCTGATATTTTGGACGAAGCTAAATGGGAATTGGATTGGATGCTGAAAATGCAGGCAAATAATGGCGGTGTTTATCATAAAGTTACTTGTGAGAATTTCCCCGCTTATGTTGCACCTGAAAAGGAAACTGCTCCATTGATTGTGACTCCTATTTCTACAACTGCAACTGCTGATTTTGCCGGAGCAATGGCTTTGGCAGCAGAAGTTTACAAAGATTCTGATTCCGCTTTTGCAGAAAAATGTCTCAACGCTGCAAAGAATGCTTGGAATTTCCTGCAACAGAACCCTAACTTGATTTTTGAAAATCCGCAGGACATTACCACCGGAGAATATGGCGACAAGTCCGATACTGATGAACGCTATTGGGCTGCTGCACAGCTTTACCGTGCAACAAATGACGGTCAATATCTTTCCGCTTTGGAAGGAATGGCAGTTCAGACCGGTCTTGACTGGGCGTTAGTTGGCGACTATGGCAATATTGCACTTTTGACCGCTAAGGGCATTGATAAAAATTCTTCTGCTTACACCAAAGCGAAAAATGCCATTCTGAAACAGGCTGATAAGTTCTTGAGCAACTCTAATGCTTCTGCTTATGGGGTTTCACAGACTACCTACAATTGGGGCAGTAATATGACAATTGCAAACTCTGGTATTACATTAGGGCTTGCTTATCAGCTCACAGGTGATGCAAAGTATCAGGAGGCAGCACAGGCACAGTTGAATTATCTGCTTGGTACAAATCCGCTTGGTACGAGTTTCATGACTGGTTATGGTACAGTATCCCCTGAAAATCCACACCACCGTCCTTCTATGGCAGCTGGTCAGGCAATGAAGGGAATGCTGGTAGGCGGTGTCAATTCCAATCTGGAAGACAGCGCAGCAAAGGCTTATTGCAATGGTCTTGCACCTGCACTTTGCTATGTAGATAACTCTGAAAGCTATTCCACCAATGAAATCACCATTTACTGGAATTCTCCTTTGACTTATTTGCTGGTTGTAACCGCAGAGGATGCACCGCAAAACATTGAAGAACCCACTCAGCCAATTGAAACCACTGAACCTTCCAGCGAACCTGTAGAACAGCCCACACAACCCACACAGCCTACTACTCCAACTGGTAACACTGTTTACGGTGACGTTGACTGCAATGGAATTGTTGATATTGCCGATGTACTCACATTGAATCAGCATCTTCTTGGTATTGTGGACATTTCTACACAGGGAAGAGTGAATGCAGATGTTGACAATAACAATGCTGTCAGTGATACTGATGCTTTGAACATTTTGAAGTCTCTGGTTGACCTTGTGACATTGCCTATTGGTGGGAATGCGCCCGTTATTGACCCTGTTCAACCCTTTGAACCTACTACAGAACCTACCACCAGTAACACCGGCATGAATGCCAATGCGACTGCTGTCGCTGATTTCCGTCAGGGTAGTTCTTCTCTCTTCTTTGCTTCTGATGGTTGGACAAATGGCAGCTGTTTCGATTGCTGGTGGTACAAGGAAAATACTTCTCTGGATAATGGTTGTTTAAGTCTGACAATTGATAAAGACCGTGACAACAAGGGGATGTACTCCGGTGCAGAATACAGAACAGTAAACTTCTACCAGTATGGCTATTATGAAACTTCCATGCAGGCAATCAAGAATAATGGTGTTGTTTCTTCCTTCTTCACTTATACAGGTCCTTCCGATAATAACCCTTGGGATGAAATCGACATTGAAATTCTTGGTAAGGACACAACTAAAGTACAGTTCAATTACTATACAAATGGTGTTGGAAATCATGAATATATGTATGATTTAGGTTTTGATGCCTCTGAAGGTTTCCACACTTACGGATTTGATTGGCAGCCTGACCATATTACATGGTATGTTGACGGAAAGGCAGTCTATACAGCA
The DNA here is from genome assembly GCA_036373775.1 of Oscillospiraceae bacterium. Classification (GTDB taxonomy): domain Bacteria; phylum Bacillota; class Clostridia; order Oscillospirales; family Ruminococcaceae; genus UBA3855. The sequence goes on from JAZAUD010000038.1 coordinate 6,901, forward strand.
AATGACAATATCCCCAGTACCGCCGGAAAAATCATGATGAATGTATGGCCCGGAACTGGTGTGGATGATTGGCTGAATCCGTTTGATGGTACGACACCTTTGACAGCCCGTTATCAGTGGGTAACATACAATCATCAGTAAGCTTGTTTCTTCATATCTCAATTATGAAAGTGTTCTCTGGCATTTAGTCCAGAGAACACTTTCCCCCATTTATCAACTTTTTTACATGATGCGCAAATGATTTACGCTTTTAATAAGAGTTGCTTCATTTTTGCCAAATCAGCAATGTTCAGTTTGCCATCTTCGACAACATCCGCAGCTTTCCAATTTTTGAGCTTTGTACCGTCATTGTGAAGCCATCTCTGAACGGCGATAATATCCGCAAGGTCAAATTTTCCGTCTTCGTTGACATCAGCAATCACAGTGGGGTTCACCGGTTCAGCAGTTGAGGTAGTGGTTGCAATGGCTTCTGTTTCAGCGTTCCATTTCTGGCAATCATTACCATTGACTTCCCATTGCTGGATATTTGCGCCATATTCGGTACTTGCTCCAGCAACTTCCAGCACTTTATCATCCTTAGAGGAGCGAGTCATAATTCTGTATGAGCCGTCAAGATTCTTTGCAAACTTGAAAAGCATTGCACTATCCTTGTTTGAATAGGTCTGAATGCTCAAATTTCTGCCATTTTCCGCCCCATCAGTACGGAGGACATAATTTTCATCAGACACAGAACAAATATAATAATAATTTCCGCCTTGCTTGAATGGTACAAGCTTCCATTTTTGGCAATCAAATCCGTTAGATTCCCATTGTTGAACGTTGGAATTATCCGCCATTTTTCCGTCTGCAATATCCATTACAAAACCAGAATTGACGTTCTTGAATGTATACAAAACATCAGTATTCATTTCAATGCCGTGGGATTGTGTGGTTTCAACAACCCAATCTTGACAATTTGCGCCATTGATTTCCCATTCCTGCACATTTGCGCCATATTCCGTGCTTGCGCTTTCAACCTCAATACCGGATGCATCTTTAGAAACCTTTGTACGGATTTTATAAGAACCATCTGCATTTTTGGTGAACTTGAATTTCTGATTGTCTCCTCCGTTAAACTGGTAAATTCCGATATTTGTTCCATTTGCCGCCTTTTTCCCTGCGACATCAAGGGCATAGGTTGCACCGTCTCCGACTTCTGAAACGATATAATAATACCCATCTCCAGCATCAAACAATCTCCAAGTATTCCAAGTATCAGGGGTATTGGTTGCTTCGGTATCACCACCATTCAAATCCCATTGCTGAACGTTGGTATTATTGGCAGCCACATTTCCAGCAACTTCCATATAAAGCCCACTATTGACATTTTTCAGCGTCACAACAGAACCATCCGTGAAGCTTGCTGAGGAACTTCCAGTGAATTCACTTGTCTGATTGCCCCAAATGGTCTGGTTATTGCTTCCGACCGCAGTAAAGGACATTACTTTTTTACCCTTTTCGTCTTTAGCAGAGAGGAATTTACCATAATAGGTCTGATTTCCGATTGTGATAACAGCATCATTTGTGCCTGAAACCTCTGACCATGTTCCTGAAACTGCGCCGGTGATTTTGCCATCAGCCGTCAAGGTAATACTGGAGGAATTATAGATTTTTTTGCTGGTATCATTTCCATGATTGATATATTCATAAGTGCCTGCAATATCCGCTGTTTCATAACCGCTTTTGTCAATCGCATCACCCTGATATTCATTCGGAGCAACAACGGGCCAACCCTCAGAATTGAATTGCATCGAATGCACACGCACTTCATGATATTCAGTGCCATCATTGAAACGTGCATGATAGAATAAATACCAGTTTCCATCATCATCCTGTAAAACAGAGTTATGACCACAAGCCATATAAGCAGTATCAAGGGTACTGAATTTGTAGTTTCCCATCACTTTCAAACCGTAGTCATCTAAATTGGAAGTTGCAGTTTGAATGCCGGATTTTCCAGAGGGGTCAACAAATGGACCTGTGGGACTCTTAGAACGATAAACACGCATATTATAACCGCCATCTGAAAGCAGTGCGCCAAATGTCACCCATAAATAATAGTAACCTGTGTCTTTGTTGTATTCAATAAAGGGAGCTTCACCAGATTTATGGTAACTGCCGACTAACTTTGTACCAAAATAGCTGTCAACCATTCGCCCGTCCGAAGTTGTGCCGGATTTCGGGTGAATTACTTTACCAGTTGTCTTATCAATTTCCAGTGTGAAAATACCACCAGACCATGAACCATAGACCATGTACATTTTTCCATCTGTACCATAGTAGATAGTTGGGTCAATTGCATTCGGGAACAAATTATTATTATAGTTGTTACCATTGAACCACTGTTCATTATAGGTTACTTCACCGGAAGCCATCAGTTCATCAATGTTTGTGGAGGTATATTTTTTATTGACATTTTTGGTACTGCTTGTGACATATTGGTCATTTGGTGTGAATCCGGTATAAATCAATGTATCTACAAATTCAAAAGGTCCTTCCACATTCTGGGAAACTGCATAGCAGATAACCGAACGAATATAGGTAGAGGATGTACAGAAATACATCACATATGCACCCTTTGAGCCGTCCTTGTTCACATAGTCCGGATTCCAAATCACATCAGGAGCCCAGACCGAAAAACCGCCCTCACAGTCTTCCAGATTTTCACCGCTCCAGTCAAAAGCCTTTTTCAGATTGGCGGACATATCGCCGAATTCCACATTATTAGGTGTGGTATAGCCGTTTGTAAATCTGTACCAGTCCTGCAAATTGCTGGACTTTGCCGCCTCAACGTGCGAACCGTAGACATAATATGTTCCTGATTTCGGGTCTTTGATGATAGAAGGGTCATGTACAGAAACCCTTGCTCCGCCGGCTGCTACTGGAATCATGCTCATGGTTGTAATTGTCATCAAGGCAGCCAACAAAGCAGAAACAAATTTTCTTTTTTTCATGATAGAACTCCCCTTTGTTGTAAAATTTTAGTATAATTTCATTATATCATAGTTCAATTCAAAAGTCAACCATATATCTACGGATTTCACAACAAAATTTATCAGGATTGAATACTTTTCTTCAATCCTGATGCAAATGTTCTTGATAAAGTTGTTCAAATGTGATACCATACTGTTTGGCAATGTCATAAGCATAACTCAATCCTTCCGGCGGTTCATAGCGGATATGATACGCTTCTTTTCCGTCTCGCTTTCCCATGACAAGGCTCACAGCTCCACAAATTGCCTGCTCTGTTTTGAGAGAATCCGGATGCATTGCCAATTCATGCATATGTGTATTAAAGCAGGTTCTTGCACCAAGGCAACAGAGATATTTCAGGGAATTTTCCGCAATATAAAGCGATTCCGTGTGGCTTGTCGTTGCAAAGGATTCATTGAACAAAAGCAGACTTTCTTTTGTTGCCATACTGCATATTTCACGAAACCGAACGGCTTCTTCTCCTAATCTCCCCAATGAGACAGTTTCATTTTCATCTGCCGGAAAATGGGTATAAATTCCGTCACAAATGCGGAGCGTTCCCCCACTGCAAGGCGCAAATACTCCATGTTGAGCCAATAGGAACGCTAAGCCGATACCTTGTGTAAAAATCGTCTTTCCGCCTTGATTGCATCCTGTCAAAATCAAAATCGTTTGTTCTTGGGTAAAGTTAAGAGGATTGCAGACAATGTGATTTTTCACAGTCCCATCCAATTGACAAAGGGCGAGCCGGATATTATAAAAATCAGAAAGGTGAGTTTCATTTTCTGAAAATGTCATCAAATGACAGGGAAATCCGGCTTCTTTCAATCGTTCTTCTAACCTGATGAAAGAAAAATAAAACAGCAATTCGTCCCCTAAATGTGCAAGGGCTGTACCGCTTCTGTCAGTATATCGTTTCAGTGTTCGCCGGAGTTTGGTGGTAATCGTTGGCAACATTTCTTCTACAAGATTTGTCAAGTTATTCATCAATAAACTTTCACTTGCTGTTCCATTTCCAGCATGGGAAAGCATTGTGAATGGGGTCAGGTTTTTGTCCTCTGGATGTCGTTTCCTGTGAAATTGCAAGAATTTTTCCAAAAATCCCTTTTCGCTGAACGCATACGAATTCAAGGAAACAATTCCGATTTCAGAAGGTGCAAATTCCGTATTGAAATTGATTCCCAGTGTCATGCTTTTGATACTCATAATATCATCACTTAAAATTTCAATATCCTTTGATAATTCCGAAAATCCGCTATTTTGATAAATTTGACGAATGAACCCCGAAAACTGTTGCATTCCCCTTGATTGAAATTGTTTCCCCTCTAAAAGTTCCTGTATTTTGGCAATTGCCTGACAATATTGTTCCAATGTGCGCAAACGTTCCATCAATTCCCAGATACTGGCTTTGCTGTAGCTCATATGGGTATCATCAATACTGCTGAATTGGATTGCATCGAAAATTTCCCGCAGACTTTCACAAAGTTCAGGATTGCGCTTTAAATCCTGATAGACTTCCTGCCGGTATGCAATGACTTTGCAATCAATCGGCATTTTCAAGAGAATCATTTTCAAAATTTGCCGTTCTGTTTCTGAATCGGAAAGGTGCTGTATCAAAAAATGCAATGATAAATCATTGACCGTACTTTCCGATAAATCAGAATAGTTTCCATGATATTCCGGCGATAACAGACTAAATTCTTGAATGCTTCCAAAGCTTTCCATTTTTATCACTCAATTTCATCAAAGTATTTTTGTAATTCTTTCTATCTATTTTTGATTTCGTACTGTAACATTATTTATATTATACAATATTTTTTCAAGGAATGCAATACTTTCAGCCAAAAAAATCAAAAATGAAAATCATGGGTATCAAAAGTTTCAATTTGTATGAAATTCTAAAAAATGTATAAACCTATTGACTAAATCAGAAAAATGTTGTATAATGAGTATATGCAGTGCTTGTGGATGGGGTACAGCCATCAAAAGCAGATTGCAGATACATAATGATTTGTCTAAATCGGTTAGGAGACATATAGTGAATTATATTGATTTTAATATTGGGTTAAGTATTTCAGCTCTTTTGGTTTGCATGAGCAATCTTATTTTTACCATCATGGATAAGCGAATCGAAAAGCCACAAAATAAGGTTTATATTTCCATGCAGTGTTTACTTGCGGTCAATGCGGTATGTGGAATTGTGGCATTTATTTCAGAAAGAACGAAACTTGTATCAGATACGGCATTTGAAGTGTTGACGGCTTCAAGATACGTTTATTTTTTGACACATACATTGCTTGCACCAATGTTTTTCTTTTACATTTCCTTTGTAGTAGGACGGTCAATCAATTGGAATATCCGTTATGTTCGTCATCATTCCAATGTATGGGATATTCTGGTAATGACTGCATTAGTGGTCATGGAATTGCTGGTTATTTTTAATCCATTCTTACATTGGACATGGTATTTTGATGAAAACCGAAATTTCCAAAGAGCAGGCGGAGAAATATTCATCTATGTACAATCTGCACTTTGGCTGGTAGCGTCTTTTGTAATTGTGATGCATTCATGGAACATACTCTCGAAAAATCGAAAGTATTCGTTAGCAGTTTGTTATATTTTTGTCATAACGGGAATTTTAATCCAGTTATTCTACAGTTACATTTATATGGAAGTCTTAATGGAAGCATTGGGATTTTCAGGAGTGCTATTTTTTGTGGAGAACGAAGATGACCGCAAAAATGTAGAATTGGATGTATATAATCAAGCTGCTTTTTCGTTGGATGTTTCAGCAGCATTGAAAAATGAAATTCCTTTGCAATTGATTCTTGTGCGTGATATTCGGTTTAACCGGACGGCAAACTTGACATTGATTGGAAAAATCGACACCAATGCCATTCAGAAGTTAGTTTGTGATTATCTTGCAACCAAAACCAAAAAATATCATATTTATGCATTTGGGCATGGAGTGTTTGCACTGGTGGTTTATGATAAGACGGATGAGGAAACAAGGAAAATTGCAGATTCGATTGTAGAACGCTTTCTCAAACCTTGGAATATCAGCGGAATGGATGTTTACTTGAAATCTTCCATTATGGTAATCGCATTACCAGAAAGAGCGAAAAGCATGGAAGACATTTATTATATGGCAGAATGTCCCATTCCTGAAAAATACCGGAAGCCAGTTTTACAAGGGGATGACCTGAAATGGATTATCCGGACTTCTGCGGTAGAATCCGCTGTGACGAGAGGATTAAAAGAGGGAAGTTTTGAGGTATTTTATCAACCCACTTATCATATTGATAAAACGCTTTACGGTGCGGAAGCATTGGTGAGAATGCGTGACAAGGAACTTGGGAATATTTTTCCGGATGAATTCATTCCCATTGCGGAAAAAATCGGTATCATTGATGAAATTGACGAATTTGTATTACGGGAAGTTTGTAAACTGCTTGCGACTGGTGAACCCCAAAAATACGGAATTGGTCATATCAATGTCAATCTTTCCGTTTTGGAATGTATGAAAGAAGGCTTTGCAGAGAATGTGGTTAAGATTGTAGAAGCCTTTGAAGTCCCTAAGAAATGCATTAGCTTTGAGATTACAGAGTCTGTTGCTGCCAAAGATTACCGACATTTGGAAGAGGTCATAGAAAAGCTGAAAAGTGCCGGATTCATGTTTTATATTGATGATTTTGGTACAGGCTATTCCAATATTCATGCACTTTTTTCCCTTGGTGCGGATGTTATCAAAGTTGACAAAAGCGTTTTGTGGGGAGCTGAACAAAGTGAATTGGGGATGGCACTTTTGAAAAGCACCATTGAGATGGTGAAGGCAATGCAGAAAAAAACATTGACAGAAGGCGTGGAAACAGAAAAACAAATTGAAACCCTGAAAAGTTTGGGGTGTGATTACTTGCAAGGGTATTATTTTTCGAAACCTGTTCCCAAAGAAACATTTTTGGAAATTATCAATCCTCAGCATGAACAATAATACAAAAGGACTGTTGCATGAAACTATGCATCAGTCTTTTTTTGTAAAATAATGAAACAGACTTGATTTTTTGGGATGATAGTGCTATAATATAAAGTGGCAGTTTCCTACTGCTAACTTGATTGTTCAATATCTGAAACCATGAAGGGAGAAAATCATATGACAAGCAAAGAGTATAAAGATTTGTCCATTAAGGAATTCACGAAAGCCGCTGAGGTCTATGAAACTGACCATGCAGGGGTGTACAATATGTGCAAGAATGATTATCCGGATGTGCTGGAAGAACTCGAAAAAGAGCCGTTTACTGACCTGTTGGACTGTGGATGCGGAACAGCTCCCATATTAACCTTGTTGCATGAAAAATACCCTGACAAGCATTATACAGGCATTGACCTGACACCGAAAATGATTGAAATCGCAAAGTCAAAGAAAATGAAAAATGTAGAGCTGATTGTTGGTGACTGCGAAAATTTGCCGTTTGCGGAAAATTCGTTTGACGTGGTGATTTGCTGTCAAAGTTTCCATCATTATCCCAATGTGCAGGATTTTTTCAATAGTGTCTATCGTGTACTCCGTCCGAATGGTCGGCTGATTCTGCGTGATATGACGGCGAAATATACACCTGTACGCTGGTTTATGAATCATGTGGAACTTCCGGTAGTGAACCTTTTCGGAAAGGGTGATGTCAGAGTGTACGGAAAAGAAGACGTTCGGAAACTCTGCGAAAATGCCGGCTTACATATGGAATCATTTGAGAAGCGTGATTTTTTCCGTCTGCACTGTGTCGCAAGAAAGCCTTCTGAAACGAAAAAATCCGTGAATTTGGAGCTTGGCGACGTACAGGAAACCGCCTTAATTCCGCTTGCCATCAAGGCAAATGAAAGTAGACGCTCCAACCATAGAATTTATGACGAAAAAGCAATAGAAATTATCAGCAGTCTTGACATTGACACCGAACAGTATGATAAATTTTTATCTCATGAGGGTGTTGTTGCAAGAACCATTCTGTTTGATAACGAAGTCAGAAAAGCACTGAAACAATATCCGGATGCAGTTGTTGTGAATATTGGCTGTGGATTTGATGACAGATTTTCAAGGGTCGATAATGGTACAGTTCTTTGGTACAATGTGGATTTGCCCGACTCTGTCGCAGTCCGCAAAAAATGCTTTGCAAAGCGTGAACGTGAATTCCTGATGGAGGACGATTTATTCAGCGATACATGGACAGAAAATATCCCTAATGACCGTGTAGCCATCATCATTGCAGAAGGCTTGCTGATGTATTTTACAGAAGAACAAGTGGAAAATTTACTGCATCATATCCGTGATTATTTCGGGAAAGGTTATCTGTTGGCGGAGCTGATGCATCCTATGGCGGCAAATAATGGAAAATATCATGATACTGTCAAGAATACCAATGCACAGTTTCACTGGGGAATTGCTGACGGAAAAGACCTTGAATTTTTATGCAGTGGCTACAAAACGCTCCGTGAAATCAGTTTCTTTGAGGAAATGAAAAAATATTCTGCTGCCGGAAAAATTGGAAATCTGTTTTTCAGAAAATTCAATGACAGGATGGCGGTTTATCGCTTTCGGAAAGATTAAAAAAATCCGGTAAGAACATCATGAAAGGGGCTGTTGCACCATTTATTTCGGTGCAACAGTCCTTGTTAAATGGAGTATGTTTGATTGCTGTCAATTGGTTGCTTGGAAGACGAAACGGCAGAAATTATAAAGATGTGCGTGAATGGAGTTATCACCATGGTATCCGCCGTTGACATAGTGCCAGATATGCGGAACACCATTCTGTGTAAAGTTGTTGTGGTAAGTTTCGGGGTTATTGTATACAACGGTGTCGTTGCTTCCGCCTGTAATCATGAGGAGATAGGGTTCTTTTCCGCTATCCCATTGGAAAGCACCAGTTACACCGGGGGCGGGGCAGATTGCACCAACATATCCGAACAGGTCAGAACGCTGCATTCCAATGAGGAGAGCTTCTCTTCCACCCATGGAAAAGCCTGTGATTGCAGTGTTATTTCTTCCAGTCTTGACACTATAAGTTGATTCAATGTGTGGCATGAGGTCTTTTGTTAAATCATTGATAAAATTGTCATATGCAGCATTGTTGAAATCGTCCATACCAGAGCAAGCGTCCTGTGAATCACTGGAATAAATATAGGGGAATACAACAATCATATCTTTTGCTTCACCGGATGCAATGGCATTGCCAATCATCTGACGAGTGTACATTGTGCCGTTGCCTTCAATAATCATGCGGTTTTGATTCTCCCAATAACCATGCATGACATACAGAACAGGGTACTTTTTGCTGGGGTCATAACCGGCAGGCAACAAAATGTTATATGGCTTCTCACGCTTGCAAGTGGTAGAATAGTAAGTTCCAGATTTGATAGTTCCGTACTGCACACCAGCTTTTTCTTCACGGGAATCAGCTGTATCATATTCGACAACTTTAGAAGCGCATTCAGCGGTAAATTCTTTCATGCTTTTAGCAGTAGCGACAGGGGCAGGGGCGGGAGTTGTTCCGCCACCAAATGACTTGATTTTCTTAGTAACATATTTCTGAATCATAATGACATCCGAAACGGTGACTGTTCCATTTCCGTCAACGTCTGCTGCACTTTCAGCGGTTTTATTGGAAAATCCCTTTACCATGTGATGTTTCATCAGAGCCAAATCAATAACATTGACAACACCATCAGAATTCAAATCCCCCAGAAGCACTGGTTTTTCCTCTTCAATTTGGGGAGTGCCTGCGCCTTGAATCTTTGTTCCTTCCACTGCGCCAACGACATCATCAATATAGAAATTCGTGGTAGAATCAGCGGTTTCTACATAGATAATGGGGTCAATGGCATCTTCTGGAATGGTGAAATGCTCATTAGACAGCTGAATCCATTTACCATTAGGAGCTGTACCATCAGCAATGGTCACATAATGCGCTTTACCAGAGGCATCTGTATAATTGAGCTTGAAATAATAGGTGTCTGTGCTTGCACCATCCATTTCACAAACATTGATAGAAAGGCTATATGTTTTCCCTGCAACAAAAGAAGAGGGCAGTTTCTTTTCTGTGCCAGTCCATGCGCTGGTACGTCCCTGAACAATCAGGGCTTCTTTTCCCTCATAAGGATTTCTTCCAGAAAGGGAAACTTCCGTTCCGCCGTGGGGTTGCCAATTGCCCACCCCATCTTCAAAAGTATCATGGAAGAAATAGCCGTTTTCGTCTGGAGTGGTTTCAGTGGGCTGTGTAGGTTGTGTAGGTTCAGACGGAACAATATCACCATCTAATGTTACAACGAAAGTGGAGACACTCTGCGCAGGGAGTTGCGCCCAGAAAGTGGTATTTTCTGTAACTTCGAGGTTTTCAGTTTTAGCGAGATTCTCATTACCAGAGGTGCGCCATCTGTCGACATTCTTAATTTTGTTATCGCCCAATGAAAATTGTTGTGCATAGCCGTTATCGCTCTTGTTTACTGCGACAATGGTGACTTGATTTTTGTTATTTTTGAAAGCGGAAACATAGACATTCTTTTCAGGCTGTTCAGTGACTTCTACACGAACATCATTCGGACGAATAAATTTTGAATACTGTGCCATACAATAGCCACGTTTTGAAATATTGCCATTTTCCTTGATAAGTCCATAGCTTCTGCGGATGTACCACCAAACATAGGCATTCAGATTGCCAACTACTAAGCCATTATGAATATTTTCTGCTACGTCAAGGGCTTCGGGGTAAGTGTCTGCATCAGAACTGCTGTTCGGAACATAAACTTCCGTCATCCAGATTTCTTTTCCGGAATTTTCCAGTGCAGGGAAATCCATACCGGAACGCTGTGTTCCATAGAAATGTGTACCAAACAGGTCACAATTTGCCATAGCCTGAGGATTATTCAAAATGGGTGTATAAATATCTTTGCGGTATTGGAAACTTTCAGGAGACATGAGTTTCACATTTGTTCCAGCGGTCACATTTTTACCATATTGTGCAATGAAAGAAGCCAAATCATCAGGATTCCAATATGTCCAATCTTCCGCATAATCCGGCTCATTCTGTACGGAAATCGAATACAGATTGACTCCCTGACCTTCCATATATTTTGCAAAGCTATTCAGGTGATTGGCATATTCAGCCCACTTGTCTTTTCTCAGCTGGTATTTACCGCCTGTCAAAGTGCCGTCTCCATTGATACGAATGCTTTCGGGCGGATTCCAAGGTGTTGCGAAAACTGTTGCCCCTAATGCCTGCGCCTGCTTTGCAACAGGAACAGCTAAATTCCATTGATTGCTATTGTCATTGACATAAACTCTTAATATTGACAATCCTAATTCATCTTCGCCGTTTCCAAAAGCTTTTTGCACCTGTGCTTCTGTGAGGTCTGAACCAGTCCATTCACGGAGGTTAATTCCTCCAAATCCACGGATTGTCTGGTAAGTCTTACTGATGTCAACAGTGCATAAATCCGCCGCCTCGGTCTGAATGTCGATTTGTGGCATCAATGATACCCCTGACATCATCATTGCACCTGCAAGAACGACAGATAATGCAGATTTTGTGAGTTTCCCCATCATGTCCACGCTCCTTTGATAAAATTCTACTATCATCATTATAAAACGTTTTCTTTCCTAAGTCAACCCACAATATGAAGATATAGTGTACAAAATAACACTTTGTTCAATGTATGTACAAGCGTAACTTTTGACAGTCGGGTTCGGGTGAATACTGGACGTTATGCACAATAATCAAATCGTTTTTATGTGAGAAATATAGAAATCTACAATCGTTTTGTAAAAAAATTGTAGTAACTATTGACAAAAGAAGTAGATTAAGCTAAAATAAATGTATAGAAAATGGCAAAAATGGTAACTTTTTGATGAATTGTAAGTGAAGAATTCAGCAGTATATACAAAATTTACACTAAGATTGAAGTTTTTCGTTTTGTTATCATTTTTTCTAATTTTGAAGGAAAGGAGAATGCTTTGAAGAATTGATAAATCGTCAGATAAAACACTGTTATTCGGGAATCTGATATGAAGAAAAAGCTGGTGGAAGTTGGTTTTATTTCTTCCACACGAATTGTATTTGATGCAACAGAATCTTATCGTTCCTATGAAGTGAATACTTCCGCCATTATCCCCGCATTTAATCCACATTCAGAAGGATACGACAAAATCACATTCCCTAATTATAATATCAGTACAAGGCAATTGTATCAATTTAACCACACACCTGTAGAAATTATTCCTGCATCTGCTCCTCCGTTGAAGCCAGACCAAAATTTGTTTTTCATGCTCATGCCTACAGTTTTGATGGTGTTTGTACTCATTTTTGCAAGAACGGCTACAATCACTGACAAAAAGTCGGCTTTTTCTATGATTCTATTCAGTGCTTCCATGAGTGTTGTCACAATTCTGACAACAATTACCAACTGGATTCGACAAAGGAAAAAGTATCAAAACTCCCTTAAAAAATGGCGCAAAGAATACGAAGATTACATTGATAAGCTAGTCAATGAGATTTTGGAAAGACAGAAAAAGGATACCAATAAGCTGGATGAGCTATATCCAGATATTTGTGAATTGATTGACGATAAGAACAAGACAGGAAGCATTTATGAAGTCTGTGGGGATTTGTTCAGCCGATGCAGTGAAGACCTTGATTATATGACAATTCGCCTCGGAATTTCAGATATGGTTGATAATCAATTTGAAATTCGTGGAAGTAGAAAAGATGTGATTTTTTCCTCAACAGGATTTAAGATTAAGTTCGATAAGGTCAAAGTTTATATCACTGATGATGAAGAGTATGACAACAAGGAAGATGAAACTTTTTACTTGACCAATCTTCCGAACTATATTTCTAATAAGTATCAATATATGAAACGTGCGCCGTTGCTTTATTCGTTGAAGGATTGCGGAGCTTTGGGAATTGTTTCACCAAATCCGATATTTGCGGAGCGGTTAATTCAGAGAATGGTATTTGATTTGTGTTTCTATCATTCTCCGGATGATTTGCAATTCATCATTCTGTTTGAACCAACAGAAGAGCGAGACAAGATTGAAAGTTGTGTGGAAATTTACAAATTTATGCCACACTTCCGGAATCTGTTTCCAGAACAGGCGCAATTTGTATTTGATGAGAAAAATGCAAATATGGTATTTAGTACCATGCTTAGGAATGTTAAATAAATAATTTGATATTTTATTGATGTTTAAAACCACGGATGATATAATTCCAATCAGTAAGTGGCTCAATGCGCTCAATATCAATTCGGGCATAA
>JAZAUD010000039.1:0-20039 GCA_036373775.1 Oscillospiraceae bacterium
ATGACTTTTGCTTTTATGCTTTCTGTCCTGAGTGCAGTAACTATCACAGCAAATGCCGAAGAATCGGCAGAAACAACAAAATCAGAAACGATAGAAGAAACTTCTTCCGAAACTGAATCTCAATCGGAAACAGAAGAATCTGTTTCAGAACTGGAAACAGAAGAATCAGAAGAAATGCCCGAAATTTCTGACGAAATTGATTATTACCTTGACGATTATTACGACACAAAAGGAAATGCAACACTCATCAAATCGGAACGTATCATTTATGATACAGAGTTGATGCAGTTCATCGCCGTAACCACCAAATCTGGTGATGTGTTCTATGTGCTGATTAACTATTCAGCAGACAATGAGGAAGATTCGGTTTATTTCTTGAATAAAGTAGATACCCTCGACCTCTATGCCCTGTTGTACATGACTGATGAGGAAGAAGAAAGCGGCATTGATACTGACCGTGTACGAAAAGCAGAACAGGCTGCTGTTGATTGGGCAAATTCTCAGAACGGTATTGATAATATCAACGAAACAGAAGAAAATCCGGATTCAGAATCCGAAACTCCAGAAATTCAGCCAAATTCCGGCATGAATAATATGATGATGCTCGGCATTGGTGCGGTCGCTCTGATTGCTGCCGGAATTGTCGCTTTCCTCATAATGAAGAAAAAGCCTGTGCAGAAGTCTGAACCGGAACTGAATTATGATGATTCGGACGAAGATGATGATTTTTAACTGCTGACAACTTCTGCCCCAATGGGGCATAAGTTCAGATAAATTCAAAACAAGAAAGGAACATGAATGATGAACAAAATCAAAATGCTTGGAATCGGTGCTGTGATTGTTACAGCGGTTGGTGCAGTATGTACCGCAATTTCAAAGAAAGGCTATGCAGAGGGTTTCCGTGACGGTGTGGAAGATGCCAGTGATGATTTCGATATGGAAATTCTCTCTGAACTTGGTGAGATGAACTACAAGTATCGTAATCTCTGCCGGAACTATGATGAACTGTCCAGCGAACTGAAACAGGCAAATTCCGACTATGATGCCCTGCTTGCCGACTACGAGGAAATGCTTATCGAACGTGAAACAGCCAAATTTTACGAGAGTATTTCTGATTCTGACACAGACGATTCTGAATGAGAGTACTAAGTTTGTTTGACGGTATCTCCTGCGGTATGCTTGCTCTGAACAGGGCAGGTATTCCCGTAAAGGAGTATCATGCTTTTGAGATTGATAAATATGCAATGGAAGTTTCAAAAAAGAACTTTCCTGAAATCGTTCAGCATGGGAATGTGTTTGACGGAAATTTCAAGGATTTTCAGGGATATGACCTGTTGATTGGCGGTTCACCGTGTACTTACTGGAGCATTTCTAAAAAGAATAGAGAAATCACGTCCGATGGTGAGGGTTTCCGGCTTTTTATGGAGTATGTCAGGGCATTGAATGAATCGAAATGCAGATATTTTCTGTACGAAAACAACTATTCGATTCACCGGAATATCAAGAATGAAATTTCCGAAAAACTCGGTGTTCAGCCGATTATGATTAACTCTGCTCTTGTTTCAGCACAGCAGAGAAAACGCTGTTACTGGACGAATATTCCAGATGTTATTCAGCCGGAAGATAAGGGAATTTTGCTGAATGATATTCTGGAGAATGCTGTCGGCTGGCATGACAAAAGTTATTGTATGACCGCAAGCTATTCCAAAGCGGTTCTGCACAATTCTCTGAAACGAAATCAGAGAACAATGGTAGCCGTTCCGGTCTATGGTGCAGCTCAAAGAGGGCGTTATAAAGAAAACGGCTCAACAGAACAGCATATTGAAATCCGGAATGACGGAAAATCCAACTGCCTGACTACTGTGCAGAAAGATTCACTTATCTGCAAGCCTGTTCGGATTGGCGAATATGGAAAAGGCGGTCAGGGACAGAGAATTTATTCTGTGCATGGAAAATCGGTCACGCTTTCAGCCAACGGAGGCGGTCAGGGTGCAAAAACAGGGCTGTATAAAATTGATTTGCCGGATGGTGATTACATCATCAGGAAATTAACACCCATCGAAGCGGAACGGCTACAGACTTTGCCCGATAACTATACAGCCGGAATTTCTGATACACAGCGGTATAAATGTATCGGAAATGCTTGGACGGTTGATGTAATCGCTCATATTTTCAAGGGTCTGGAGGGAAAATCATGACAGAAAAATTGATGTCTGAAATTTCAGAAATTCATAATATGGCTGTGTTTGACAGCTTTATCAAGTGTGAAAGTGTGATGAACGGCAGTAATACAGCACTTTGCAGTCTTAGCGGAGGAAGTGACAGTGATATTGTTCTGGATATGCTTTCCCGTCTGGAAACAACCGGACAGATTATCTATTACTGGGTCAACACTGGCTTGGAATATCAGGCAACAAAAGAACATCTGGACTATCTCGAACAAAAATATCAGATTCAGATTGAGAGAATCAAAGCCGTCAAACCGATTCTGCTTTGTGTGAAAGAGTATGGTGTGCCTTTTCTGTCAAAATACGTTTCGGAACAGATGATGCGTTTGCAGAAACACCATTTCCAATGGGAAGATGAACCTCTGGAAGTTCTCATGAAAAAATATCCGGACTGCAAGACGGCTCTCCAGTGGTGGTGCAATGCTTATTATTCTGACGAAAAAGGAGTACAGAAAATGAGCAGATTCTCCATCAGCCGGAATAAATGGCTGAAAGAGTTCATCATGCAGAATCCTCCCGATTTTCCCGTTTCAAACAAGTGCTGTGAATTTGCCAAGAAAAAGCCTGCAATGCTCCTGATTAAAGAATATCAGGCAGACCTTGAACTGACAGGCATCCGCAAGGCAGAGGGCGGTGTTCGTTCTGCAAGCTATAAGACCTGTTTTTCAGAAAGTAAAAAGAAAAACTGTAATACATTCAGACCGATATTTTGGTATACGGACACTGACAAGAAAATTTATGAGGAGCATTTTGATGTTACCCATAGCAGATGCTATACAGAATATGGGATGAGGAGAACAGGCTGTGTGGGCTGTCCTTACAGTCCGAAAATTACAGAAGAATTAGAAATCATTCAAAAACATGAGCCGAAATTATATCAGGCTGCTGTGGCAGTATTCGGCAAAAGCTACGAATATACAAAGAAATACCGTGAATTTCAGAAAGAAATGAAGCGGAAAGAAAAGGAGAAACAATCATGTTTGAATCAACTGTCACCAGAAAAGTAACTGCTGGTCTGCTTGCTCTGACGATGCAGCATTCCGCACTTCCGGCAAAAGCCATTTCCACACCTGATAAAGTGCAGGATACATCAGCGATTGTACAACAGCAGACATTGACAGCGAAAGACTTAAAAGTATCAGCCATTTCGGTTTCCTGCCTGAAAGTGACATGGACTGCTGAAAAAGACAGGGATTACACCGTCACGGTTGAAGCACTCGCTCCGGATTATGCCTACATTGACAATGCTTATTTTGTCTTTCATGGAAATGATACCTGCTATCTCACGGGCTTGCGTGAAAATAATGAGTATAAAATCACAGTTGAGCCTGAACTGAAATCCGATGAAAAATACACAGTCAAGCCGATTTCTAAAAATTGCAGAACTGAAAAAGTAGAAGTGATTGAAGAATTTCCGCATGAGGACGGCTGGACAAATGCAATGAGCTATGAACGTGCCGGAGGTTTAACCCGTCAGCCAAGTTCAGGGGCAATTTACGGCTCTGTGCCTGACCCAATTACCGGAACAGGAATCAGGCGTGATGAATACGGCGATTACTGCTGTGCGATGGGCTTGTTCTATGGGACTTGCGGGGACAGATTTCTTGTGGAACTGGAAAACGGTACACAGTTTACTGTGAAAATCTGTGACAGCAAAGGCTGGGCAGATGATGCAGACGGTGACGGCATTCCTGACGGCCGTTTTCACTGGTTCGGAAATTCCGGAAAGAGCGTAATTGAATTTATTCATGACGGCTATAACCCTCCCTCCTGTGTGAGATTTACAGGAAATTACGGCTGTTTCAACTGGAACGGTCTTGATTTGGGAGCAAATATCAGTTCAATCAAAAAAATCAATTACGGTGAACCCGTAACTTATTAAATGGAGGTATTACATATGAACGCAAAGAAAATTTTTAAAACAATCCTCGGAGTAGGTACTCTGGTCGGAACTGCCTATGTCGCTTACAGGACAGGCTATCAGAACGGAAAAAATGCAAAACTGCCTGAAAAATCCGAAAATGACGAGTTTGACGGCACTGGTGATGAAGATGATGATTCTGATGAAGATTCGGATTCTCTGAATGATACCGAAAAACTCCCTTGCGAACCAGAAACGGAATTTCCTGATACTTCTAAGGAAACAAGTCGCTTCAAGCACTTTTCTAAGGTTGATATTGGCAATGTTTACATTGGCGACCTTATTTATGCCGTTGAGGTTATCAGCAAAAAAAACTATATCTTCAATAAAACTCTGCGTGACCATCTGTTCATTGAAAGTGATGAGGCAGATAAAATTCTCACTATCCTTGAAAATGCTGGATATATCAGCAAAAAGGATAATCATTCCGGCAGAAAGGTCTATATCAACTGGGAAGATTACAAAAAACTGTACGGCTGTGATGCCGTACAGTTTCAGTAAAATTATGCTGCAACAAAATTGTGTTTATCAGCGAGTTCCTGAACATCTCTAAGAGAAAGTTCAGAAATTTCTGCAATTTCTTCCAATGAATATTTGCCTTTCGCAAGCATTCTAAGAGCAGTCTGAATTTTTTCTCTCATTGTGGTTTCATTTCTCATATCTTCCATCAGTTTGCACATACGGCTCACCCCCTCTGGAGTTCTCTTATAATATCTCGTTTTCTCGGCTATTTTTGGTAAGTACATCTCATCAGGGTCAGAACAGTTGAAATCATGAATCAGCTTTGCCAGTTTTGATTTATCACTTTTATTCTGATACGCACCATTCACAAAAATAATATGCTCCCCATCGTCAACAGGTTCTCCTGTGGTGTAGTCATAACGTGCGATATGATGCAGGGGCAGTCCTTTTCCTCTGACATCGTTTTCCGTGATGAAAATGACATAAGTAATCGGGAGTTCGCTGAAATCCTGATTGGTCGGAAGTAGTTCGACCGCCAATGCTCCGGCATGGTATCTTACTCTTTGAAGGCTTGCACCTGAATCAGCTCTCTGTACTTCCAGATTGTAGATTCTGCCCAGCTTATCAACTGCGAACACATCAAGACAGATTGACCTTGCACCAAACAGATGCTGTAAATCATACTGTGTTTCTTCGGAAGTTAATTTCAGGTCTTTGATGCCAGTGATGATACGGAGTACAAATTGAGCAAGTTTTTTATCATTCCGGAAAAGCTCACGCATGAATGTATCATCCATTGGGCGAAGTTTTTCCAATCGCTCTAAATCCTGCTGATGTTGTTCTTCGGGAGTCAGTTCTTTTATTTCTTCTGCTTTCTTCTTTTTTGAAGCCATTGGATTCACCATCTTTCCATAGTATGTGTTTTTGTTACATCCATTATACCATACATTTTGTGGAAAATCAATAGAAATTGAAAATTTTATCAAGAAAGGATTTGATAATTTGAAGTTAATTATTTGCGAAAAGCCTTCGGTCAGCCATGCAGTTGCTCCTGTTGTGGGTGCGACTGACAAGAAAAACGGCTATGCTGAGGGAAATGGTTATCTTGTATCATGGTGTTTCGGACATTTGGTCGGTCTGAAATTTCCAGATGACTACTGCGAAAAGTGGGCTGAAAAATGGAGTTTCTCACAACTGCCCATGATTCCGGATACATGGAAATTCCGCATTTCTGAAAACGGCAGAGGGCAGTATGACATTCTGAAAAATCTTATGAATGATAAAAGAGTGGATGAAATCATCTGTGCAACCGATGCCGACCGTGAGGGCGAATGTATTTTCAGATATGTTTACAATCTGATTGGCTGTCAGAAGCCCGTCAGGCGTTTGTGGGTGTCCTCTCTGGAAGAATCTGCAATCCGCAATGCTCTCCGGAACATGAAAGACTTGTCTGAATACAACAATCTTTTTCAGGCTGGCTTTTGTCGTGCAAAGGCTGACTGGCTTGTTGGCATGAACGGCTCTCGCCTGTTTTCATGCCGATACAGAGACAAACTGAATCTCGGCAGAGTGCAGACTCCTACTCTTGCAATGATTGTCAAGCGTGATTATGATACAGAACATTTTGTGAAACAGAGGTTTTTTATGGTGGAACTGAATATCAATGGTGTTACGGTTTCTTCTGACCGTATCGACAGTGAAAGCATGGCTGATTCTCTTGTTTCAGCTTGCAATGGCGGTAATGCTGTTATTTCGGAAGTCAAGAAAGAAATCAAGACGGCAAATCCTCCGAAACTCTATGACCTGACTACACTTCAACGAGATGCAAACAAGGCTTTCGGCTATACGGCACAGCAGACGCTTGATTTTATCCAGTCGCTTTATGAGGGAAAATTGGCAACTTATCCTCGCACGGATTCGCAGTATTTGTCTGATGATATGAAACAGACGGCTCTCAATGTGGTGACGGCTATCGGAGAGGTGTTTGACTTCGGAAGTGTCGCAAATCCGGATATTTCAAGATGTGTCAATAACAGTAAAGTAACTGGACACCATGCAATTATTCCGACTGTCAATATTAAAAATGCCGATATTTCTGCACTTCCGACTGGAGAACAGAATATTCTGAAACTGATTGCCAACCGTCTGTTATGTGCCTCTGCGCCGGTTCACAGGTATGAATCCGTCAAAGTTTCTGTCAAATGCGGAAATACAGACTTCACGACATCCGGAAAAACAATTCTTGAAAACGGCTGGAAATCCTATGTTATGGGAAAAGTTTCAGAATCTGAAAACACTCTGCCGGAACTGAAACAAGGTCAGGAATTTCCGGCAAAAGCCGTCAAATCGGAACATTTTACAAGTCCTCCGAAACCGTTCACAGAAGATACACTGTTGTCTGCTATGGAACACGCAGGACAGGAAAATTTTGATGATGATACCGAAAAGAAAGGTCTGGGAACTCCGGCAACCAGAGCTGCCACGATTGAGGGGCTTGTCAAAAACGGCTATGCAGAGCGTAAAAACAAGCAAATTGTTTCGACTGAAAAAGGGAAAAATTTAATCGCTGTCGTGCCTGATGAGGTCAAGTCTGCGAAATTAACTGCCGATTGGGAAAACAAGCTGAAACTTGTGGAAAACGGCGAATATTCCGCTGAAAACTTCATGAATGAGATTCAGAATTTCATCAAAGAAATCTGTGAGAAATACGGTTCTGTCGATACTTCCGTGAAATTCAGCGGAAGTGCAGAGAGTATCGGCAACTGTCCGAAATGCGGTCAGCCTGTTATCAATGGCAAGTATGGATTCTACTGCTCCGGAAAATGCGGAATGACTGTCGCTAAACTTTACGGAATCAGTCTGACAGAGAATCAAATTGCCGGACTGCTGAACGGAAAGCAGACAAGCTATACTGCAAGGGGCAAAAAGTACGCTGTTCTGCCGGAATTTGTTTCTAACGAGTATAACGGCAAGACATATTATCAATGGAAAACCAAGAAATTAGACTAAAGGAGAATGTATCATGAACAATGAAAATCTGACCAAAATCGCAAAAGTTCTCGATGTATCTGAGGACAGTATTAAGGCACTTCCGGAAGAAATTCAGAATGCTATGGTGTCGGCTGTGAATCTGAATGATACCAATACGGAAGAAAATGCGGAATCTCTCTACAATGCCCTCAATGAACTCTGGACAAAAGGCATGATTCTGGAGAGTCTGCGTGAAATTGCAAAGCGTACCGGAATGGACTACACGGCTCTGTGCAGTCTGAGCGAAAATGCTCAGTATTCCCTCGTTTTTGAGTACGCTATGGACAGCACCAATTTTGACCGATTTCATCAGATTGTAGAAAAATCTCTCGCTGTCAAAGAACTGCCGGAAGTAGCAAAGCTGATTGACCTTCCGCTTGTGGAACTGTCGGCTTTCCCCATTGAAAAACAGGAACGGCTGTGCGGTATGTACTCGATGGAATATGATGAAAACGGTGATAATTCGGAGTTAATTTCTCATCTCCGTGAAACTCTGTGTGCATGACGGAAAGCGGAAATCTGATTCAGGCAATTACTGACAAGCAATATCTGACCGTCAATTCCGGTTATGGTGCGGAAATCGTCAAAGGTCTGGATTTAAGCGGTATTCCCTATTTTGCAAAGTTTGATGAGAGCGTGATTTACCTCACGTTCTCATCTGCAAATAAAGATTCTGTTGATGAAATCATCAGAAAATCTGATAAATTTCCGGATTCTGATTACTTGTCATTACTGCCGGAAATCGCTGACATTCTGCACTGTACTGTCAGTGAATTGCAGTCCAGACCTCATGAAATGCTTGATATACTGACGAAAACTTACATCAATTACTGGCATTCTGACCGTCAGGCAATTCAGAACGCACTGGAAAGAATCACTGACCTGAATCGTGAAACAGAAAATGAACTTGCTGAAACCGTCCTGAAACCTGATATTCCTGAAAAATCTCAGCAGACCGCCCATATTTCAAGAGAAATGCAAAAACAGTTTGCAGAGGAACTTCACAGGAATCAGGCGTATGAGCATGAAAAACAACTCGAAAGGAGCGTAACCGATGCCCGTGAAAGAAAACAGTCTGACTTCTGAAAATGCCGATTTGTCGGCTGAAACAGAACGCAGAAAACAGCAACTACAAGAGGAGAATTTCCAAAAGAGTGAAAAACTTCTGCCGTTTCTGAATGCCAAAGCAGAAAATCATATCAGCCGTATCACAAGACTGGATAATAAAATTTCCGGCTTACAGCAGAAAGTTTCCAGAATCCGTGATGATATTGGTTTTCTGACTGCAAGAGCCGACAAACTGGAAGATACAAATAAAATGCTCAAAATGGCGGTCGATAAACTGCCTATGCTCAAAGGCATGATTGAGAGCAACGAAAAGAAAATTCAGAAAATCCGTGAAGTCAAAATTCCTGCAAAACAGGCGAAAATCAAAGTTCATACCAATAAAATCAATCAGCTTTCCGGAAAAAGAAAACTGATTCAGCACAAACTCGACAGAATAGTTTCTCTGAACGGCATTATCAAAAGTTTCGGAATCGCCAACAATCAAGCACGGCACGAAGCCTTTTCTGCTTCGTTGGAAAATTTCAGAGCAAGCACCTCCGCTTGCATGACGGATAAATATAATGCCATAAAATTACAGCGTGAAAATCTGATTGACCGCTATAATCAGCCGGAAACGAGTTATTCTCAGCAGTTCCGCTTACAGCAGAGAATCAACGATTTAGGGCAGAAAATGGACGAATTTTCCAAGAAAATTGAAAAGCTGGATTCTCCTGATGAGCCAAAAGTCAAGGTTGAAAAATCTGTTTATGCGACTGCGGACGTTATCGCTGTCGCAAGCGAAAAGCCGGAAATCTCCATGCCTGCGCTTTCGGAAGATGTAATTGAGGCGGCTATGAAAGGCGAAACTGTCCTTGAACATCAGATTAGCCAACTGAAAAAAGAGCGCAACAAGATTCAGGACACAATTGATGAAGAAATCAAAATGCTCAAAAATCCACGGATACGGGATACTTTCAAAGAGGGCATAGAGGAAGAAGATTTGCCGGAATTACGGAAAAAATTAAATGAACTGGATACTCAAATTTCGGCTCTGTCTGCCAAAAAGCCGGAATTACAGCCGGAAATTTCTTCAATTCCTGAACGCAAACCGGAAATTCCTGCCGTTTCTGAAAATCCTCTGAAAAGTGTAGAAGAACTGCTTGAAGATAATCCTAATTCAATTGATGGAGTTTTGAATAATGGTGCAGAAACGGGACTTTTTGCAATTGAGCAGAACGGCGAACAGAAATTTTATAAATCTGAAACTATCACGGCAAATGAACTGCTCCATACGGCAGCAAGCAGTGAAACCCCTTATGCTGATATGATGAAGATGGGACAGCAAATCAGCGAGCCGGAATATGCAGAAATTCAGCAGAGTGATAAATTCAAATTTTCCGTTGAGGTAAATTTTGATGAGCATAATATTCATCTTTATGCGGTCAACAACGGAAAGGGCGGTATTGCTGAACCTGACCGGAATAAAGAAAATACTATCATTCAGACTATGCCAATTTCGCAGTTTATCAAGAAACAGGAACATAAAACTCCGGAAAATGAACCTCTCAAAGTAAATCCGGAATATTATAAATCTCTGCCGGAAGAAGAACGCTCAGTGCATTATGAGCCGAAAAATATCGCTGAAAACATCATGCAGAAACTCAACAAAATGAAAATCCCGTTTTCGGCGGTGGAATGCAAAAATGAATCCATAGCGATTACTGTTTCAAAAGAAAATGAATCGGCTTTCCGTTCCGTTGAAAAGCAGTTCAAAGCGGAACATTCCAGAAAGTTCGTCAATCCGGAATTTTTCAAGTCTCTGCCAAAAGAAGAACGGCATACCGAACGAATGACGGAATCACAAGCCATCGACACCATGAAAGAACTCGACCAGAAAGGCATTCCGCACTCAGCAATTCTGGAGGGTGATAAGTCGTATGTAACCGTTCAGAAAAAAGATGCTAAAGTTGCATTTTTCTCAAGAAATCAGTTAAAACGGGAATCGCAAAGACAGCATGAAAATCCGTCCGAACCGTCCAGACAACAGCAAAGAAAAAGAAATCAGGGGATTGAATGAGAATCACACAGGAACAGATTGACAGGGCAAATGCCGTCAATTTACCGCAGTTTTTAATAGAACACGGCTTTGAACTGAAACGCATGAGCCGTGATGAATTTATGTGGAAAGAACATGAGAGCCTTTTTATTCATGATAATCAAAATGGAGAAAGCGGAAAATGGTTCAGATTCAGTGAAAATCACGGCGGTGACAATATCGCTTTTGTGCGTGAATATATGGATTTGAATTTCCGTCAGGCAGTAGAACTTCTGAATGATGAAACCTACATTGATACGCAGTTTCGCCCTTATCCGCACCAAAAGCCGAAATTCAAAGTATCAAAGCCAAAACCGGATAAGTCTGTGGAGATTCATCTCCGTGAAAATCCGGACTGCCGGAAAGTCATTGATTATCTCTGTCGAGTGAGAGGTTTAGACTTCTCACTTGTTTCAGAACTTGTCAATCAGGGCAGAATTTCGCAGGAATCCGGTTATTATGGAAATGCAATTTTCAAATATTTCAATGAAAATGGTAAATTAGTCGGTGCGGAAAAATGCGGTACGAATGAGGGCGAAAAATTCAAGAGCATTGAAAAAGGCTCTGCAAGCGGATATGGCTTTGAAATCGTCAGGGGAAACGGTGAAAACGCTTTGTTTTTTGAAAGTTCCATTGATATGTTAAGCTATCTGCAAATGCACCCTGAACTTGACAATCATCGGCTTGTTTCCATGATTGGTGTGAAGCCGTCAGTTGTGGTGGCAACAATGGAGCGATACGGAATCAAGCCGGAAAACGTGTACGTATGCAGCGACAATGATACTGCCGGAAATGACTTCGCTGACCGTCTGAAAGAAGTCTATCCGGAAATGAAACGGCTGTGTTCCGACCCAAAATATAAAGACTGGAACGACCAGTTAAGAGATATTCCCGTCAAGGAGGTAACGACTGAAAAAATGATTGTTTATGGAAATAAAATCTGGAATTATGCAACGGATAATTCTGATAAAACGATTATTTCTTTTGATGAAAGCAGATTCAAGGATTTTGTTGCCCGTCTGGAAGATTCAGGCTTGAATTACTATGCCTATCTCCACGAGAACAAAGTAATTATGGCAGTAAATGATAATGATATGTCCCATTTACAGCGGATTGTCGGAGATAATAATTTCCAGACCACAAAATCAAACCGTCCCTATACTCCTCCGATGAAAAATATCATCGGAAACACACCTTACAGGGATATTTACCCGAAAGAATACATCAACCTCGACCGTGATACTGCCCTGAAACTGGCTCAGGTGCTTGAAAAAGAGGGTATTCACTACTCCGGCAGAATCTACCCCAACGGAAAAGCAACCCTGACTGTCAGCCGGAATGACCGGAGATTTGTCGAAAACCTGAAAGAAAATCTTTATCATCAGAGAAAACGCTACATGGAGAACATTCCGTGTGAGGGCATTGTTGGCAATACAGATTATCATGAAATTGTCAATAGAAAGATAATCTTTTCTGATTACACAAGAGAACAGTTTCAGGAGCGTGAACCGTTTATCGGAAACCAGATGCAGTATGCCGGAGTAATTCAGAACGGCAAAATTATGTTCATGACCGAAGAACAAAACGAAACAAATTTCAGAAATCTGCTGAAACGTGCGAATAATATCGTTGCAATCCGTCATGAATGTGAGCATAGAAATTTTTCTGAAGAACAAATCAACTCTCTGCAAGACCTGATTGAAAAATGTGCAGAAACGCAGAATCTTTCTTATATTCCGACATTTTTTGATGCAAGATATTCCGCTGAACAGTTTGAACAGATGAAACAGGCGGTATCTGCCTATCTGGATAAGGCTCAGACACCTGAAAATTCTGAATTGCAGAGTTTGAAAGCAAAATTTGACAAACAGGCTGATTTAAGCGATTTTTTCGCTCATCATGATTATGATGATGAACAGAAATCTGCTATTGCAGAAAATTATGATTTGATTCAATCAACGAGTGCGTTTGAACTGATTGACGAAAGTTTCAATCCCGACCAGATTAGCGAATATTTTACGATTCTCCGCAGTACGGGATATGAAGATGCTGAAAAATTTGTTGAGAATCATCGTATGATGATGAGCATGAGTGATGAAATGCTTGACTATTATTCTGCACTTTCCAATCATCAGCCTGTTTATCTGCACAAGGAATCCGGAAGTGAGTTTCAGAATGAAAGAATCGAATTTCATGAAGATTCCGGCTTTGTGATTGTTGGCGATACTGAAAACGAAACCGACCTGATTCATTATCATTTTCAGGCTGACAGTCCGGAAGTCATGATTTCCAATGTTTTTGAAAGCGGATGGTTTGAGCAGAACGGCTATATTCTTGACGGTCTGGAAAATCCTGATATTGCAGACGAAATTGACGATTCTTTCATTGATTTTGGCGATATTCCGGAAACAAAAACAGAATTGACTGACGAGGAGAAATTTTTTCAGGACTGCGATATTGTTTCTGTCATGACAAAAAATGTTCTTGCAAGTGATGAGATTGAGGATTTGGCATACAGATTCTATGAATCCGGCTACATTGAAACTCATGCTCCGTCTGATATGGTAACTTATGGGAATCATCTGGCAGAACATGATTTGTATGACCTGATTTATGATATGTACAGCGGTAACGATATTTCAAAAGACCTTGCTGTTGGTCTGATTGGAACTGCGAAAAACGGCTATGCTCATTATGGTGAAACTTATTCTGACTATATCGAGTTTTCAAAAGAACAGACGGACACAGGCTTTCATCTGACCTATGGAGGGGTTCAGCGTGATGTGACCTATCAGGAACTTTCTGACAAGTTTCTGTCTATGTTCAGGGAAGAATATGACGATATTCAGAAATACCGTGATGCCGAAAAACAGGCTGAAACACCAGAAAAGCCGGAATTGACAGAACTCGAACAGACTTTCATGGATACTGGCTATAATTTAGACCTGTTTTTAGCAGAATCAGTCCTGACTCCCGAACAACTTGAAATTTTAAGCCTTTACTTTTGCGAAAAGGACTATTGGATAAATCAGAATCCCGATGAGAATACAATTTTCGGAAATGCTCTGCCAGAAACAAAACTGCGTGATTTAGCTCATCAGAAAATAAATAAAAATATCAATAAAGAACTCGCTGTCGGTCTGCTTGGCGGTCAGGAACTTTTCAGGACAAAAAAAGGTCGTGAATTTCATGCAGAATATGGCGAAGATTCCATGACCGTCCGTTTTGGCAATGCAGAACGTGAAATTAGCTATGAGGATATGGGCGATGCCTTTGACTGGCTGTTTAATGAAAAGTATGAAGAAATTGAAAATGAACGTGCCAGACAGGTTCAGCTTGAAAAAGAGGAAAAATTTCTGAATACTGATATTTCTCCCATCATGGCGAAATCTGTGCTTGCATGGGACGAAATAGAAAGTATCGGCTATATGTTTTTTGAGGAAAATTACTTTGAAAAATACAAGCCCTCCGATACTTCTATTTTCGGCAATGGCATGAGAGGGTCGAAATTATATGACCTTGCTTTAAGAATGAACCGTGATGGTGAGGATATTCGCAAAGAAGTTGCAGTTGGTCTGCTTGGCGGTCAGAAAAGTTTCAGCCTGAACAATGATTCTGTCTTAAATAAGGATGATGAATTTCAGGCAGAATACGGAGAAAATTCTGTTACTGTGACTTTCGGCAATGCAAAGCGTGAAATCAGTTATGAGGAACTCGGCGAGGCATTTTATCAGCTTGCAAAGAATGAATATGAAGATATTGTACATGACCGCACAGTACAGGATTTGCAGTACATCATGCCGGAATTGACTGACGAAATGGCTGAAAATCTGATGCAGGCTTTTGACAGTGCAAAAATGGCAGGATGGAAGAGCGATGACATCAAAATAAGAAGAATTAAAAAATCTCTTTTTGATATTCTGAATGATGAGGAGAAAACTGAAAAGGCTTTTGCTTCCATTGCCGATATGAAATATAATTTCAAAGAATCTGTACCAGAACCAGTCATTGAGGAAAGTCCCATACATTTTGGATTGTTCGGAAACGGTGTGACTGTCTATGATACTTCCCGAATCAATCTGGAAACAAATGATTATGTGACAGTTGCCCATATTTCGCCGGAGGGTGTTCTCAATATCTATGATGATAACATTTCTGATTCTGATATGCAAATAATCCAGAATGAGGCACAGTTACAGCGTGAACGGTTCATGCAGGACTGGAATAAACTTTCTTTGCATGAAAAGTATCAAAAAATGATTGATACTGCGGATATTTTTACGCAAATCAATATTTTCAAAGAACAAATTCCTGTCGATAAGCGTATCGAAAAATATATGCCGTTTGTATTCTTCAAAGAGGGCGAACGACCTGAACCGGAACTTGTTGTCAATGTCAGAACAGAGGAAGAAAAGCAGTCCACTTTGAAAAATGACCTGACACGCATTTTAGGTGAGGAACAGGCTGACACGTTCATTCCGGAACTTATGAAAGCATTTGAAAATAATCCGGTTTCCAGTGCAGATGATGACCCTGTAAAAGAGGAAAAACTGAAAGCAGCCATGTTTGATATTCTGGGCGATGAGGAACAGACAGAAGAAGTTTATTCTGCATTTCTTGATTCTACAAATCCCTATTCTTCCTATGCACGGCAGAATTATGATATAATTCCGCAGAATGGAACATACAGTATCTATCAACTGCACAGCGGTGAGGAATATCACGGAATCCGATTTGAAAGTCTTGAAACTCTCCAGAAAGAAAATATTGTTCTCAATCATAAAGATTATGAAAAAGTCTATGAGGGCGAATTATCTGATTTCAAGGGAAAACAGACCCTTGAGGAACTGTTTGAGAAGTTCAATATTGACCGTCCTGCCGATTTCACTGGACATTCTCTCTCCATGAGCGACATTATCGTGACAGAGATTAACGGCGAACAGACAGCCTATTACTGTGACAGATTCGGATTCACCGAAATGCCGGATTTCTTCAAAGAAAAGGCAATCGAAACAGAAATTTCTGAACCTGAACCGGAATATGACGATTTCAGCGATATTGATGTTTCGGCTATGAAAAAACATCTGGAAGAAACAAATCCGGAAGATTCGCCGTTTATTCAACAGGTCATGGCAGATGCGGAAAGAATCAGCCAGCAGGAAATTTCTGATAATCATGATAATCAGCTTGAAAGAGCAAAACAGCTTATCCGTGATTATGTAGAAGAATTTGATGTTGGTGTAGATTTTGATGATTTATCTCATGTCAATCTTGCGTTTCGATTTGATAAAGAAACCAAACTGCCGATTATGGTCTATGCTGACCTTGAAAATTTCAGTATCATCAAGGAATATAACGATGAGATTGTCAGCGTAACCAATTATGACAGTCTTGAAATTATGTGTGAAGATTTGGAAAAACTTCGTTTCAATGAACTTGTCACACTTTCCGATGAGGAAAAAGCAAAAATAAAAAGTGATGATAATCCTGAAATTCAGGAAGTTTCTGATAATCAGCCAATTGATGAAGATGCTCCGCTTTTTACCGATGCAGATGTGATTCAGACAATTCAGGAGAATGAACACGCTGACGATTTTCGGCTTTATCTTGATACAGAGGGCGAACAGCTTTCTTTGTTCGGAGATTCTGAACCAATGCAGACACCCAAAAAAGAAGAATATGAAACAGGCTTAATTGTCGGCAATGTCAACCGTTTCAAGGCTCTGAGTGATGATGTCATGCGTGGGACAGGCTTTCAGGACGGAAAATTTCGTGTGCAGGAATTTTATCAGAAAAATCATCCGACAAATCAGGAATTTGCTGATTTTTTGAGCAATGCCTACGGCACAGGCGGTCACAGCGGTGACGGCGATATTTCATTTGTACATCAGGATTCTAAAGGAATGTTTTTCACCCTTGAAACAGGCGAAAAATTCAAATTTACATGGTCGGAAGTCGCTGAAATGGTTTCTGAGAAAATCAATAAGGGTGAATATCTCACACAGCAGGATATAGAAACTCACAGCAGGCTTTCTGCAAACGAACCTGTTCAGGGGATTGAAATTGGAGATAAATTCAGAAATAAAATCAGTGGTGAAGTCTGCGAAGTCGTTTCTCTGACAGGTGCTATGCCGTTTTATACAGACCAGTGTACCATTTCCAGAAAAAGCGGAATGTTTGAAGTGACGGAAAATATCAGTGACAGCGATTTGCTCAACCCTGATAAGTTTGAGCGTATTTCAGACAAAGAGAAAGTAATAGAAACTACAATACAGGACAGCAAGCCTTTTTTTGAGGAAATTGCCGGAGCAGACAAGCATACAAAATATCAGATTTCTGAAACTTCTGACGAACAGCACAAATATAATGTGCAGATTCTTACAAGCACAGACGGCGAAAACTTCTCTTATAGCGGAAATGGACGATTCTGTGAAACCCTTGATGATGCAAGAAATTTTGTGAATCAGGATATTGCAGAACGGCAGGAGAAAAATGTTATTCCTGAAACTCCTGAACCAGAAGTAAAATTACAGTCTATCGTGATTGATTTGACTGCTCCACGAGATGAAATTGCTAAAGTTCCTGATGAACCGGAAAAAGACTTCCATATCACAGATGATGCACTCGGCGAAGGCGGTCAGAAAGCAAAGTTTCAGGCGAATGTTCAGGCAATCCAGACATTGAAAACTCTGGAGAAAGAAAAACGTCCTGCCACTCCGGAAGAAAAAGAAACACTTTCCAGATATGTAGGGTGGGGCGGTATTGCTCAGGCTTTCGATGCCAACAATGAGAAATGGAGTACAGAATATCAGCAGTTGAAAGAACTTCTGACAAATCAGGAGTATTCCTCTGCCCGTGCTTCAACCCTGAATGCGTTTTATACTACTCCGCTTGTAATAGATTCAATTTATCAGGCATTGGAGAATTTCGGTTTTGAGGGCGGTAATATTCTTGAACCGTCCTGCGGTGTCGGCAATTTCTTTGGCTGTATGCCGGAAGATATGCGGAAAGAATCAGCTTTGTACGGTGTGGAACTGGACAGCATTTCCGGCAGAATTGCACAGAAAATCTATCCCGATGCCGAAATTGCAATTCAGGGCTTTGAAAAAAATGAGTTCCAGAATGGGTGCTTTGATGTGGCTGTCGGCAATGTGCCGTTTGGTGATTTGAGTTTCAAAGATGATAAACATCAGACTACTAAACTGCATGATTACTTTTTCGCTGAGGCTCTGGACAAAGTTAAAACTGGCGGTATCATTGCATTTGTAACTTCTGCCGGAACACTTGATAAAGCTGATGAACGAACCAGACAGGCACTCGCTGATAAGGCTGACTTGATTGGTGCAATTCGTCTGCCAAGCACGGCTTTTAAGCAGAATGCCAATACAGAAGTTACAACGGATATTATCTTTTTACAGAAACATGGGGATAAACCGATTTCTGAAATGCTTGATTTTCCTGAATGGGTTCATCTGGGTGAAACGGAAAACAGCTTGCCAATCAATAAATATTTTGAACGGAATCCTGACATGGTACTGGGTACTGTGGTAGAGGGCAATAAACTCTACGGAAAATCCGGTACAATGGTGATTCCGACAGAGGGTGCTGACCTGAAAGAACAATTGCAGACTGCCGTATCAAAATTATCAGCAACAATCAGTGATGAACGTGCAAGAGATGTATACGCCAAAACAGAGCATGGAGAAGTGAAAATCCCCTCTAATCTGCGGAATTACAGCTTTTTCGAGCATGAGAATCACATTTATTTCAAGACTTCTGACAGAGTTTGCTCGTTTAGATTTGACCGGACAAACTCTCATCACAGACGGGCAAAGGCATTTATTGAACTCCGTGACACTACCCGTGAACTTCTGACGGCACAGGAACTTGACAAGCCTGATTCTGAAATTAAGGAATTACAGGCGAAACTCAACAGAATCTATGATAATTTCTATAAAAAATATGGATTGCTCCATAACAGAACCAACAAGAAATTATTCTCCGAAGATGTTTCCTATAATCTGGTCTGCTCTCTGGAAAAGGAGATTGACAAAGATAAATTAGTCGCAAAATCGGACTTATTCACAAAGAGAACCATCAGACCGCCACAGGCTGTGGAACACGTTGATTCTGCATCAGAGGCTCTGACTTTGTCAATGGCTGAAAAAGCAAAAGTCAATTTTCAGTATATGTCTGAACTGACTGGACTGACCGAAGATGAACTGAAAAAAGAACTGGAAGGACAAATTTTCAAAGTTCCGCACACTGAAAACGAATATCAGACTGCAAGTGAATACTTATCCGGCGATATTTATAAAAAACTCAGAGAAGCCGAAGAAATTGCGGAGTATGACAGCGATTTCAGTATTAACGTATCTGCACTGAAACAGGCAATTCCGACACCTCTGAAAGCAGGAGATATTGAGGTGAAAATCGGTGCAGCATGGATTGACCCGAAGTTATATGAGCAGTTCTTGTACGAAACTCTGAACACCCCCTATCAGTACCGTGATACTGGCGAAAAATCTTCCCCATTCTGGAGAAAGCCGAAACTGATTCAGGTCGAATATTCCCAAGCAACCGGAACTTTTCATATTGAACACAAAAGAGAAGATATGTCCGTCAATTCCATGCAGAATTTCGGTACTCGGAGCATGAACGCTTATGAAATTATGGAACATCTTCTGAATCTGAAAGAGCCGAAAGTTTATAAGACGGTAAAAGAATATGATGAATATGGTGCGGAAAAGGAAAAGCGTGTGATTGACAGTGATGCAACCCATGTTGTGCAGAAAAAAGCTGAAAAACTTCGTGAGGAGTTCAGCAAATGGATTTTCAAAGACCCTCAGCGGAGAGAACAGCTTGTTAATCAGTATAATGAACAGTTCAATTCTGTAAAACCTCGTGAATATGATGGCTCTGCTCTGAAATTTCCCATGATGAACAGCGAAATTCAGCTTCATGAACATCAGAAAAATGCTGTGGCTCATGCACTTTTCGGCGGTAATACGTTATTCGCTCACACAGTAGGAGCAGGAAAAACTTTTGAAATGATTGCAACAGCTATGGAAGCAAAGAGGTTAGGCTTATGTACGAAATCCCTGTTTGCAGTTCCGAACCATCTGACGGAACAGATTGGCGATGATTTTATGAAACTATATCCGTCCGCACATATTCTTGTCGCAACAAAAAACGACTTCAAGAAAGAAAATCGTCAGCAGTTATTCGCCAAAATTGCAACCGGAAATTTTGATGC
>JAZAUD010000040.1:0-19774 GCA_036373775.1 Oscillospiraceae bacterium
ACCACAGAAGCAACCACTACCACTTCCACCACAGAAGCAACAACTACCACCTCTACCACAGAAGCAACCACTACCACTTCCACCACAGAAGCAACAACTACCACCTCTACCACCGAAGCAACCACTACCACCTCTACCACAGAAGCAACCACTACCACCTCTACCACTGAAACAACCACTACCACCTCTACCACAGAAGCAACCACTACCACCTCTACCACTGAAGCAACCACTACCACCTCTACCACCGAAGCAACCACTACCACTTCCACCACAGAAGCAACAACTACCACCTCTACCACAGAAGCAACAACAACTACCACCTCTACCACAGAAACAACAACTACAACAACTCCCTCAACTACAGAAACAACCGTTCTGAATGGGGATATTGACGGAGATAAAACCGTAAATTCTTCTGATGCGTCCTACATCTTGCAATATGCTGCTGAGGTGGGTGCTGGATATTCAGGAAGTATTTCAGAATTTATGAAATATGTTATAAATCAGACAATCGGAGAAAATGCTGATTCAGTTGGTGATATTGACGGCAATGGAGTCGTTGGTGCTTCGGACGCTTCTTACATTCTCCAATATGCCGCTTTCAAGGGCGCAGGCTTTGATGGGGATATGAAGGAATTTATGGAGTATCTGAAAATCTTGTAATTCATTCCAACCAGCGGTAGAATATAAGCAATATCGGCATTTTTTGTAGCTCAACCGCTGGTATGTTGTGTTTTTCTTTGGTTTGTGGTAAGATGATACTTGAAAGGAGGGGTTCTCCATGAATCAACAGAAGGTCGGGAAATTCATCGCTCAATGCAGAAAAGAAAAAGGCTATACACAAGCTGTACTAGCGGAAAAATTAGGCATCACTGACAGAGCCGTATCAAAATGGGAGACTGGAAAGTGTATGCCGGATGTCTCCATCATGCTGGAACTGTGTGAGCTGTTGGAAATCAATATCAACGAACTCCTGAGCGGGGAACGCATTACTATGACAAATTATCAGAAAATCGCAGAGGAAAATTTAATGAAACTGCAACGGCAAGAGGAACTTAACAATAAAAAGCTCCTGAACATGGAAATTGTGATTGGTGTTGTTAGTGTGGTATTCTATTTCTTAATGATTTTTGCATTGTGCTGGGACAAACTCATAGAAGGCGAAACACGTCTTTCTTTCAGTGACATGGAAGGCTGGAAGGTTGTATTTTTCATTGTCAGTACCATTATTTTCTTGGGTGGTACATTCTATTGTGTCAAGCTGGAGCATGATGCAGGTTATTATGAATGCCCTCATTGCAAGAAACAGTATGTACCTACCATGAAAGCAGTTGTGCTTGCTCCGCACATTGGGCGCAGTCGTTCTATGAAATGCCCTTACTGCAACCAGAAAGGCTATCACAAGAAAGTGCTGACAAAAGAATCTGAATGAGTGCAATTTGCAAGCGGAAAAAAGTGCATTTTTGGGTCTATACTTTCTGAATGATTTGTAGTATAATATTCGTAGAGTACTCAAATCATTTCAGAAAGAAGGAATTTTTAATGTTTAATAATTGTGGCAAAAAGCTGAAAGTATTGGCATATGTGGTTTTCGGATTGGAAACGCTTGCAGGTTTGAAGGGTGGCTGGTCTGTGCATGAGGCTAGTTACCACACTGAAGCATTAGGAATGATTATTATGATATTAAGTCCGATTTTGGGGTGGCTGAGTTCGATTGTTATCTATACAATTGGTGATACTTGGGAAGGCTTGAGTAATGTTTGTGATTTTTTGAGAGAATCGAAAAAATCGGATGCATCTCATCAAATTTATTCCAGCAATACACCTGTCTATTACAATAATGCTCCTGTCACTGATTCATGGACTTGTCCCAATTGTGGCACAAAGTGCAACACCAAAGAATGTGATAAATGCGGTTACAGAAAACAATAACTGAAGTTTTACCTTGACATTTCTCCCCTATCATGGTATAATGAAAGAAAGATTGCCGGAAATTGCTTTTTCATGAGTGATTTTCCGTTTCTATGATGAAAGGAGAAATTCAATGGAACATCAGTTAATTATTGTTCTTGATTTTGGCGGTCAGTATAATCAGCTCATTGCAAGACGTGTGCGTGAATGCGGTGTCTACTGCGAAGTCAAAAGCTACAAGACCCCTCTTGACGAAATCAAGTCATTGCATCCAATGGGAATCATTTTCACTGGAGGGCCTAACAGCGTTTATGATGAAAAATCCCCTCATATCAGCAAAGAAATTTTTGAGATGGGGATTCCGATTCTTGGCATCTGCTATGGTGCGCAATTGATGGCTTATACCCTCGGCGGAAAAGTCAGCTCCTGCGACAATTCCGAATATGGCAAGACCGAAACACATTATGATAATTCAAGTATTTTGTTTGGCGGAATTCATCTCCCTGAAACTGCCATTAGTTGGATGAGTCACACGGATTACGTTTCCGAACTCCCCGAAGGTTTCCGCAATACAGCACATACTAACGACTGCCCGAACGCTGCCTTTGAAAATGCAGAACGAAAATTTTATGCCGTTCAGTTTCACCCCGAAGTCAATCACACCTTTGCAGGTGTCGGCATGATTGACAGCTTTGTCAAGAATGTCTGTGGCTGTCATGGTGACTGGACTATGGCAAGCTACGCACAAACGGCAATTACTCAGATTCGTGAAAAAGTCGGTGATAGGAAAGTTTTGCTTGCACTCTCCGGCGGTGTGGACAGCTCCGTTGCGGCGGCATTGCTTGCGAAAGCTGTCGGAAATCAGTTGACTTGTATTTTCGTTGACCATGGTTTCATGAGAAAAAATGAAGGCGACGAGGTAGAAGCTGCTTTTCGTGACAGTGGGATGAATTTTATCCGTGTCAACGCTAAAGAACAATTTATGTCTAAGCTCCGTGGAGTTTCTGACCCCGAAACCAAACGCAAAACCATTGGAGAAGAATTCATTCGTGTATTCGAACAGGAAGCGAAAAAAATCGGTCAGGTCGATTACCTCGTACAGGGGACAATTTACCCTGATGTCATTGAAAGCGGTCTCGGTGATGCTGCCGTCATCAAGAGCCATCATAATGTTGGCGGTTTGCCGGATTACGTCGATTTTAAGGAAATTATTGAGCCTTTGCGGATGCTTTTCAAGGATGAAGTGCGCAAATTAGGTGTAGAATTGGGGTTGAGTCCTGTCCTTGTCTGGAGACAGCCGTTCCCTGGTCCGGGGCTTGCCATTCGTATTATTGGCGAAATCACGGACGAAAAACTCGAAATTCTTCAGGATGCTGATGCTATTTTCCGTGAGGAAATCGCCAAAGCTGGTCTTGACAGAGAAATCAATCAGTATTTCGCCGTCTTAACAAATATGCGTTCCGTTGGTGTGATGGGCGATTTCCGTACCTATGATTATACCGTTGCGCTCCGTGCAGTGACGACTTCCGACTTCATGACCGCTGATTTCGCTCAGATTCCCTATGAAACGCTCGCTGTCGCTGCGACTCGTATCGTGGGGGAAGTCAAGTCCGTGAATCGTATTGTGTATGACATCACTACAAAGCCTCCGGCTACGATTGAATGGGAATAATGCCAGATTTTCAATAAATGGCTGAACTACTTGCTTTCTGACTTATTATGTTGCCGATTGGCAACGATTTGGCAACATTTTTCCGTTATTGGCAACAACAATTAAAATCTTATCAGAAATATTTTAGAGCTAACTGATTTTTCGGAATCGATTAGCTCTTTATTATTATCTTATTTATTCTTCATCATCTAAATAATCAATAAAAGTATCTTTTTGGTAGCTATGAAAAGTTACACGAAAATCATCCTGAATTTCATCATATAAATCATAAATCTCATCAAAGCACTGCTTTACTTTCTGAAGTTCTTTAGAGAGCAGTTCTAAATTAGAACGTCTCATTTTATGTACAGCATCTATTCTATAGGAATTTAATAATTCTACTTTTTCTATAAATTCTTTTTTCTTTAAAAAACTGACAGAAGATTTAAGTTCTTTGACATAAAACCCTAACATCTTGTTACTTGGAACAGTAAATTCAATCTCACTAGGATATACTGCAAGCTGAATGAGAAAATGACAATCTTCAAGCAGATGCATACACATAGCTTCAAGAATTTGATGATACATGAGCGTTGCAGATAATTTTCCTTCAAATGTTCCAAGATTAAAACTGTTATCAGCCATTTCATTCAATAATTCCAAATTTTCTGGGATTTGAATTGAAGGCCAGTTATTTGAATCCATTATACGTTCAAGTATTTTATCCATGTTAATCCTCCATTTTTTTCAGTTTTTCTAATGCTTCTTCATTCCGCTCCGCCTCAGACCTCGGATACTTGTATCTCCACTGGTCATATTCCTCACGGCTGATTTCTCCGTTGCGATACTTTTGAGCCATTTCCTCCCACGGCTGAATCAGTCCTGACATTTTGGCATAGGTTGAGCCAATCTGCTTATTCAGTCTAATGCAGATTTCTCCATCAAGGCGGTCAATTTTGAAACCGTATAAATCTTCCAAAGCAAAGAGTGTGTGCATCAATCCTGTATAGCTGTCAATATTTGGCACATTCAAAGCTTCTGTTGATACATCAAGAGCCTCTGCCAATTTTTCTACAAGGTCAGCCTTTGGAGTTCTCGAACCAGATTCATATTGTGCCATGCGAATATCAGCAGTCCGTTCGGAAAATCCTACCTGCAAGCCTAAAAATTTCTGTGTCATTCCTCTCAGGTTTCGGATAAACCTGATTCTTTCACCGATTCCCATTTTGATTACCTCCCATTTCATCTGTGAACAGATTGAACCGCCATTTTTCACAAATCTATTATAACATATTCGCTTAGTATTTGTCAAGATAGTAGAAATAAAAAAGTTTAGTAAAAAAGCACTTGACATAACTTAAAATGTTTAGTATAATAAAAATATAGCTTAAACAAAATGAGTTAATTTACAGAAAGGAGGTAATCCGAATGACAGATAAAAGCTTCATGAGAGTGGAAGATGTTGCCAAAGAACTTGATGTTTCAAAGTCCTATGCTTACAAAATTGTTCAGAAACTCAATAAGGAACTGGAAGATAAGGGCTATATCACTATTTCAGGCAGAGTAAACAGACAGTATTTTCTTGAAAGAACTTGTTACGGCAGTATTTCGGAAAATCAGGAAAGGAAGGGATAGTATGTCAGTTTACAAAGACGGCAATAAATGGCGTGTGATTTATCGCTACACTGACAGCAGAGGTGAACGCAAACAAACACAAAAACGTGGATTTCCCACTAAAAAAGAGGCTCAGGCATGGGAACGTGAGCAGATGAATAAAATGGAATCCAATCTCGACATGACGTTTGAAAATTTCTCGGAAATCTACTTCTCAGATATGAAGAAACGTCTGAAAGAAAATACATGGCATACGAAAGAACACATTCTCCGCACAAAATTGCTCCCATTTTTCGGAAAGCGTAAGATGTGCGACATTCAGCCCAAAGATGTAGTCGCATGGCAGAATGAAATGCTGAGTGGTTCAACCAAATCAGGAAAAGCCTATTCTCCTGTTTATCTGAAAACACTTCACAATCAGTTGAGTGCAATTTTCAATTATGCAGTGAGATTTTATGGACTGGCAAGCAATCCGGCTGCCAAAGCAGGCAACATGGGCAAGGCAAAAAGCCGTGAAATGCTGTTCTGGACACAGGAGGAATACAAGAAATTTGCTGAGGTCATGATGGACAAACCGCTTTCGTTCTACGCTTTTGAAATGCTCTACTGGTGCGGTATTCGTGAGGGTGAATTGCTTGCTCTTACTCCTGCTGATTTCGATTTTGAAAAACAGACAGTTTCTATCACAAAATCATATCAGCGTATTAAGGGACAAGATGTCATTACTGACCCGAAAACACCTAAAAGCAACAGAGTTATCAAAATGCCTGATTTTCTTTCAGATGAAATTCAAGACTTTCTCGGTCAGCTTTATGGAATTGGAGAATATGACCGAATGTTTATGGTGACTAAAAGTTATCTTCATCATGAAATGAACAGAGGTGCTAAGGAATCAGGAGTTAAACGTATCAGAATTCATGACCTCAGACATTCGCATATCTCATTATTGATTGAAATGGGATTTTCTGCTGTGGCAATCGCTGACAGAGTAGGTCATGAAAGTATTGATATTACTTACAAATATGCACATTTATTTCCGAGTACACAGACGGAAATGGCTGACAAGCTGAGTGAACTCCGAAATGATGATAATACTGATAATGGAAAGGCAGGTGATAATAATGTCAGCAAAAAATCTTGATAACAAGGGCAGATTCAGAAATCTGACAATCGGATTCAGGGTTTCGCCCGAAGAAAACAAGCTGATTAACTCGGCTGTGGCACTTTCAGGACTGACGAAGCAGGACTACATTGTGAAGCGTCTGCTCTGCCGTGATGTGGTAGTGCAGGGAAATTCGAAAGTTTACAAGGCTCTGAAAAATCAGCTTGCCGAAGTTCTGACCGAATTACAGCGGATTGAAAACGGCTGTACAATTGATGATGAATTGCTCACGACTATCAATCTGATTACGACAACTCTCAACGGCATGAAAGGAGAATGATTATGCCTTCTGAAAAAGAAATGACTGCTCTGCACCTGTTGGCTCAGGTGCAGAGCAGTCAAATCCTAACAACACTATTATTATACCAGAAAATGAGGGATATTTCAACCCCCATGACGAAGAAATTTTTGAAGCTCAGATGCAGTATGAGCGTGAAAGCTCTCCGAACTATATGCAGATAATTTCCATGCCTGAACTTTATGAAATGGTCTATTCCGGAAAACCGCCTGTTATTGATAATTTTCTGTATCCGGGTACTTATCTGTTTGTAGGTGCACCCAAAGTCGGGAAAAGTTTCATGATGGCACAGATTGCCTATCATGTGAGTTCTGGTCTGCCGATGTGGAATTATCCTGTTCGTCAGGGGACAGTACTGTATCTGGCTCTAGAAGATGATTATCGGAGGTTGCAGGAGCGACTTTACAGAATGTTCGGAACGGAAACCACATCACATCTTTTCTTTTCAGTAGCTTCTAAATCGCTGAACAACGGACTGACTGAACAGCTCGATATGTTCCTGAGTGAACACTCTGATACCAATCTGATTATTATTGATACCTTACAGAAAATCCGTGATGCCGAAGGTGATGCTTACAGTTATGCGAAAGATTATGACATTATCGCCCAATTGAAAGCGTTTTCGGATAAAACTGGTATTTGTCTGATACTGGTTCATCATACCAGAAAACAGAAATCTGATGATAATTTCGACAGAATTTCGGGAACAAATGGCTTGCTTGGTGCTGCTGACGGTGCTTTCGTGATGTACAAATCCAAACGTACTGAAAGTGAAGCTACTATTGAGGTTTCCGGTCGTGACCAGCCTGACAAAAAATATCAGGTTACCAGAAACAAAGATACTTTGTGCTGGGATTTCAAAAGTGCAAAATCACCTTGCTGTGAAGAACCGCCTGAGCCTGTGCTTGAGGCAATCGGAAATTTCATTACTGAAAACAATCTGTCTTGGGAAGGTACTGCTACGGAACTGATTGAGCAGCTCAAAATTGAGATTCAGCCGAATGTTTTATCAATGAAACTGAATGTCAACGCAAGCAAGCTGTATCATAAATATTATATCTGGTACACCAATAAGCGAACCCACAATGGCAGAATGATTCAGCTCCGCTATGATGTCAATCATCCGATTATGATTCAACCGACTACACCTGTGAGCAAAATAACTGATAGTTCGCTCTCGTCTGACGAAATCACACCAATGGAAGAATCTGACAGCGATTCTGATGCGTGACGCACCGTGACGGTCGTGACGATGTTTTTGAGGTCACGAAAAGACCGTCACCATCGACACACATCGTCACGCTAAAGTGAATTTTGGCATCAGCCGTCAAAAGGGAGTGCAGAGGGACCAGCTGCCGCCATGTACTTGTGATAGATGCCCTCTGTGGCAGATGTCACAAGTACTATGGCGTTACAATCGGCAACCATGCCGTTTGTAATTCCGGAGTCCTCTCCGGTTTTCGGCTTTGCGATGTCCCTATCGTTCAAAGCCGATTATTAAAAATTTAGTTTTTATGATAGGAGAGAGTTATTTGAAAAAAAAGAGAATATCATTCAGTCAGGGACATGGTTCACTGTCCCACAACAACAGAGAGTTCAGAGCCAATAATGTTGATGCAAGTCGAACTTGTAACAACATCACATTTATCAGTCAGCCACTTGCTGAGGCTTATGAACAGCTTTTCGGCGAATCCACAAGACGATACAATGCTCGTCAGAAAAGAAATGACCGGAAGATTCAGGGGAGTTATTATGAACACTTGTTTCATTGCAAG
The DNA here is from genome assembly GCA_036373775.1 of Oscillospiraceae bacterium. Lineage (GTDB taxonomy): Bacteria > Bacillota > Clostridia > Oscillospirales > Ruminococcaceae > UBA3855. The sequence continues at coordinate 8,415 of JAZAUD010000040.1, forward strand.
CCGTCCAATTCAGTAGTCACTGCTGCGGATAAGCGGAACAGTTTTTATGAGGATGTGATGCAGATTGGCAGAATGGAGGATTCTGGAATTGGCACGGAAGATGCCGAACTTGTTGCAGAGTGTCTGAAAGAGTACATGAACGGTTTTCAGGCAAGAAATCCAAATTTCTATGTATTCAATGCCGTTCTGCACATGGATGAAGCAACTCCACATCTGCACATTGACTATATTCCAGTGGGTCACTATTCCAGAGGTCAGGACACGCAAAATGGAATTGCTCAGGCACTCAAAGAAATGGGGTTTGGTATCGGGAAAGATGCTATCGCCAGATGGAGAGCCAGAGAAATTGAAATCATCAACCAAATTTGTCGTGAACATGGAATTGAGCCGTTACCGCCTGAAACGTCCAGAGGTACACTCGAAATTCCGGAATACAAAGAACAAATTCACAAGACTGAGCACTGAAAAAAGAAAATGAACAGGTTGAAACTCAACTCGCTGAAATCAGGAGTGAACTTGAACAGAGTGCCAAAAAGAAACGGAAAATCAAGACAATTGATGAAGTCAAAACTGGTAAAACATTGACCGGAAAAGTTGTCCTCAGCAGAGAAGATTATGATGAAATTTCGGGACTTGCCAAAAAACAGGTTGCGACTGAAAAACATGAAAGCAAAGAGAAAAAACTCACCGAGGCACTCAAACAGAAAGATTCCCAGATTGCACAGCTCACCAGTGAAAATGCCGAACTCAAGGCGAAAATCAGTCCGAAAATGGGATTCATGTCAAGAGAACAGCTCAAAGCCTCCGCCAAAGATGCAGAACAGCGGAATTATAAGCGTGAAAATCAGCAACTACGAGCGTTTATCGAAGATATGGGACTTTCTTTTCAGTTAAGCCATTACTTACATCATCGTAACGGAGATTTGGAATAATTATCCAGAAACAACAACTCCAAAGATTTCTCAAATTAGAGGTCTTTGGAGTTGTTTTGATAATTCAGAAATGTAATATCAATATATTGCTCCTAACATTTTCTGCTCTATTCGCAAGGTTACGAGTAAATAATAAAGGTCATCAGCTTCAGACAATTTATTTTCATCAATGGCATCTATTTTTCTATTCCACTCTTCCAACTTTGAGAGCATACTCATATAATCGCTCATCATATCCATTAAATTCCCTGATTCAGTATATTTTTTCATGAAGGCAATATATTCATCATAAAATGCTTCGTAGGCATCCATTGTTTCCTTAAATTCAGGAGTTACAAGCGAATAATCGCCATTTTCAATTGCTTGTTTTATTTCATCAGCAGACTGCGTGCTTATTTCGGGAATTTCAGATACTTCATCGGTTTGTTCCTCCGAAATTACTTCGGAAATTATGCTTTCAGGCATAGTAGTGGTCGTTGTTTCAGTTTCATAAGTTTCAGATTCAGTTTCTGATATGATAATACTTGAATTTTCATTATAATAACTGCGGTTCTCCGGAATACGATTTCCACCACTGTTTTGATTGAAAAGTGCTAAGACAAGGTATACAAGCCAAGCGACAGAAATAATCCCACAACGGAGTTTATTGGTCAAAGTATTATTTCGTAATATAAGCACCGTAAGAGGTATAGGAAAAATAAGTATCCAACCCAGTACCCAAATCCAGACATGTTTTTTCTGCGGTTTTCCACCATAATGGGACTTTGTCTCATTTATGCTCTCCATAGATTTTCCTCCTAAAAATTGGTTGACGTGCAGATACTTTTGTGGTATAATTGAAAAGGAAGTTAATCAATCCAACAAAATTCTCATTACTGATATTTATGAATCCAATAATTGGTTAAGTTTGGTGCATATTTGAATATTTGAGAGCAGTTACCATTACTAAAGCCCAGCAAATATATTTTACAATAGAAACCACATTTTCCTCAGATACATGAACACTAAGATTGCCTCTTTTTAGTGCCTCACTTAAATTTTCCGCAATCTTCATGAGCTTTTCTACAAATTTATTTTCCATAATTCATACCCTCCTGAAATGTATGATTTGTTTGTGTGTATTTCTATTATATATCATCATTTCGGAAATGTCAAGTAATTTTAAAAATAATAATTTACTTTTTAGGTAAGGTGAAATTGAATATGCAGTATTCTTCAGAAATAATTGGTAAAAATATAAGGATAGAACGAAAAAAGCTATGTTATTCGCAAGAAAAACTTGGACAGAAAATTGGCATTACTGGAAAACAAATTTCAATTTATGAAAAAGGGAAAATTATCCCTCCTCTTGATATACTATTGAGACTATGCGAAATATTCGGCTGTGAACTTGGCTATCTTCTCGGAGAAAGTAGCTATGCAGAGGGAACGAAACTCCTTACTGCTATTTCAAACTATACTGGTTTATCCTCAAAGGCACTCAAGCAAATCGTCAAAATTACAGGTCAAACAAGAGATTGTATTCATTGGGGATATCATTCTGATGAATATCGTGCTGTGTTAAATAAACTGCTTACATCTGAATATTTTATTGAATTTATTGAAACAATGAAAAAGTTGGACGATGTATATTCTAAACGAAAAGAGGAGATGCAGAAAATTGACCAATCCTTTCCTGAAATTACTGATAAAATTCGTGAATATATAGGAAGTCATTTAGATGAAACCTGTGATTTATCACCGACTGAATTAGATGACTTGCAACAAAACCAAAGTTTAATTGACCAAAAATATTCTATTGATACAGATTTTGAATACAATATGAAAGTTTACCGTTTTGATTTGCAAGAAAAGTTCATACTTTTGCTAAATGATTTGTATAAGACGGATGAATGATTATTTCGATTTTTTTGGCAACACAATGGCAACAAAAAATCAGATAGTTCAAATCTGATAGATAACACGAATAATAGAAATACCACAAGCGATATTTCTTAACTGAATCTGTTTAAGACGATAGTTTAAGGAGCGAGTGGGAATAATCCCAAATCTCCAAGAAATATTTCAGAGCTAACTGATTTTTCAAAATCGGTTAGCTCTTTTGGTTTATTGTAACTTTATAACACTGCACTACTTTGTCAATGTCCACGGGGCTTCATATCCATCATGTCTTTTTCCGTTTTCAGGTCAGCATATAACAAATCAATAAAAGCAATCAACAAGGGAACAACTGCAAACCATACCCCTTTTCCGCTGAAATGATTGCATAATACTGTTGAAGTTACTCCCCCTAATACAAACAATGCTAACATTCCTACATGAAAGAACATCCGTTTGAAATGGTCTAATTCGCTGTGGCGGATTCCCTTTGTGAAAAATACTCCCACTTGTCGAATATGATTCGTGCAGAATGTGGTTGCCATGGGGATGCCGTCTGCTTGTCGGAATGTGTTGTACTGCATGGAGCAGATGAAATTGACGGCGATTTGTGAAATCTGGAATGGTGCGCTGTCCGGAATGAAGCCCAATATCACTACCACAATGATTTCAATCAGTATCAATAATGTGTCCCAGCGTATCAGCTTGAAACGCTTGATTGAACCGGCTAACCACTCCGATACCACTGCACCTAAAAAATATGCTGTAATGGGGATAATTAAATATTTGACCATTGCCCAATCTCCATTACCAATGGACATGGCTAATAATACAAAGTTCGCTGTTTGAGCGTTACAGAAAATTCCTCCTCGGCAGGTGTATGTATATCCGCCGAAAAATCCACCAATATACATCAGGATTGCCAATATCCACCAACGCTCACACTCTAAAAATTCGGCTGTTTTTTTACTGAATGGCATTAACTGTTCACTTCCGGAAAATATTTGCTTATGAGGAAAACCGCCCTGTCAAGTTCGTTTAAAACAATATCGTAATCTTCAAAGGAAATCAATCCTGTCAGGGGGATGCGGTTTTCACGGTGGAAAGTGTTTGTGCTTGGGACGGTCAAAATGCCTGCTTTTTCCAATTTCGAACGGATGGCATTTCTCCCATGATAATCAAATAAGGCAACTCTCCAGCCGTCAGGGTCAAGGTAGGCTTCCGCAAAAGTAGCATATTCTTGGGAATTTTTCGCATGAATCTGCACGGAAAGAAAATAATCTGCATTTTCGCTGGGGGTGAGATGCGCTGACGAAATTGTTACTCTGTCAACTGAAAAACGTTCAATCGCTCTTTTTTTCAGTTCAGTACGATATTTTTTCAACTCTTCCCCTTTTTCCGTGCAGGCATTGAAATATTTTTGGTTGAGGACGATATCATTACTCATTGTTGATTTCTCCTTGTTCCGTTTGCGGATGCACTACTACTTTTGCAGGAATTGAAATCGCCCTGAAAATTGTCAAGAAACAAATCAATATTAAAATCCACAAGCAATCACAAAACATTCTTCTGACATATTTCATACTATCATCTCTTTTCAAGGGGTGTATAGGCTTTCGGCTCGTCAATTGCCTTATAAGCTGGACGAATGATTTTATTGGAGTTAATCAGTTCTTCAATGCGGTGTGCTGACCATCCGGCAATTCTGGCAATGGCAAAAATTGGCGTGTACAGTTCCACCGGTAAACCTAACATTCTGTAAACAAAACCGCTGTAAAAGTCGACATTTGCGCAAACTCCCTTATAAATTTTGCGTTCTTGTGCAATCACTTCTGCTGCTAATCGCTCTACTCTTGCATAAAGTTCATATTCCTTTTCACGTCCCTTTTCCACGGAAAGTTTCTGTACAAATCCCTTGAATACTCTCGCTCTTGGGTCAGAAAGAGAATAGACAGCGTGTCCCATCCCATAAATCAAACCAGAATGGTCAAAGCCTTCCTTATGAAGCAACCCCCTCAGATAGTTGCGGAGTTCGTCTTCATCTTCCCAATCTTTGATATGTGCCATTAAATCGTCAAACATCTGACATACCTTGATATTCGCTCCGCCGTGTTTTGGTCCTTTCAGCGAACCCAATGCCGCAGCAATGGCAGAATAAGTGTCCGTTCCAGAGGACGAAACAACATGAACAGTAAATGTTGAATTGTTACCGCCTCCGTGTTCTGCATGAAGTACTAATGCAAGGTCTAATAATCTCGCTTCCAATGGGGTGAATTGGCAGTCAGGACGCAACATATATAAAATGTTTTCGGCTAATGATAACTTGGGGTTGGGCTGGTGAATAAACAGGCTTTCTCCTGCCTTGAAATTGTATGCTTGATAACCATATACCGAAATCAGCGGGAACAGGCTAATCAATGACATACTTTGACGAAGTACATTCGGTATGGAGGTATCATTTGCCTTTTTATCATAAGAATACAACGTCAATACACATTTTGCAAGGGTATTCATCATGTTGTCACTGGGTGCTTTCATGATAACATCCCTTGTGAAGACCGGCGGAAGATAACGCAGGACAGCTAATAATTCATTAAATTCTTTCAATTGCTGTTTGTCAGGAAGTTTCCCGAATAACAGTAAATATGTTGTCTCTTCAAATCCGTAGCGGTCATCGGCAATGAATCCAGCAACTAAATCCTCTACATCAATGCCACGGTAATATAATTTCCCGTCACATGGCACGCTCTCTCCGTCTACCATTTTCGAGGCTACTACATTTCCAATATGTGTCAATCCAGCAAGGACACCTTTTCCATTCAGGTCACGAAGACCTCTCTTAACATCGTACTGTGTGTAAAGTTCTGGATTGATGGGGAACTCTTGTGTACAAAGTTTTGCAAGTGCATCAATTTCAGAGGAATTCAAAGTCGAATAATCATAACGTGGCATAAAAATCATTTCCTTTCTTTTGGTCTGTTTGCGAAAAACGACAATACACTACTATTATACCATACATTTCAGAATAAGTCAATAAAAACGCATAAAATGTTTTTTCAAATTTGTGCATTTTACCACTTTACAAATTTGTGAAAATGTGATATAATGTTACTTGTTGGAACGAGGTGTGGCTCAGCTTGGTAGAGCGCTGCGTTCGGGACGCAGAGGTCGCAAGTTCGAATCTTGTCACCTCGACCATATCATGATGGCTTAGATACGAAATGATAACGTATCTAAGCCATTTTTTTGTTATCTGTGTTTCGGATGGCAGAAGGGATTTTCAATAAAATGCCAACTTTTTCTCAAAAGTGCCAACTCAAAATGCCAACTCGAAAAAGTCAATCATCCTGTTCAATGATGCTGTTCCAGTAGCTGTCAATCAAACTATCTGCTTTTTGGCGTTCGCTGTCGAAGGTTTCCTGATAAACATTTTTGTACACATCGGGAGTACTCCAACCACCCATTTCCATAGCATACTTTTCAGGTACATTCAGCATGGCAACAGTACTGGCGAAAATATGACGGCAATCATGAAAACGAATATCTTCCAGCCCATTCTCTTTGAGCAGTTTCTTAAAACGCTTGCGAATTGTATTCGGCGTTACGTTCAAAATACGGTCTGTATCCTTCTCATGCGGTATGGATTGCATAAGCTGGTAGATATGTGCAGGAAGGTTCACACTGCGGACACTCTTTTCTGTTTTACAATGGTCTACTTCCGGCCAGCCTTCATCTACCTTGACGATTTCACGGCGAACGTATAAGCAATGGCGCACAGGGTCTATATCTCTAAACTGTAACCCTGCTACTTCTCCGATACGAAGAGACAGCCACATTGCCAACAAAACAGGTAATTCGCTTTCCGTCCCCTTGACAATGCGGTAAATCTCGCTTGCTGTAGGGAGTTTGCGTTCTTTGATTTCTTTTTTGGGGAGTCTGATGCTGGATAATCTCAATGTAATGTCATTCGCATTTAATACTGCTCTCAAAAATCCGTAGGCACTTTTAATAGACTTATGACTCAATCTTCTAGCATCCATATTGATTGCCATTTGAATGTCTTTCACAGTCAGCTCCTCTAACTTGATGTCCATGATGTATTGCAGTCTGTTTCGTGTCATCTCTCTGTAGTTGCAAAGGCTGGTTGGTTCAAGTACCTTGCTTCTGCTATCGATAAAGTCAAGCATAGCCTCTTTGACTGTGTAGGGAGTGTGTGCTTCCTCTTCCCTGTGATTGAGCCACTTCTGAGCTTTGATAACCACCTCTTCGGGGGTACTGCCTGTGATTTTAGCCTTCTTCCTGTGCTGACCGCATCCTTCAGAAACCCATGTGACATAGCTTCCACTTTCAGTTTGGGTGATATTGAATTTTTTCTTCTTCATGTTCGTTCTTCCTCCTTCTAAGAGTACGGACAGACTTTCTATCATGGAAAGCCTGTCCGATTTTGATTTATGCTGCGGATAAGAAATCTGTGAGTGACATATCTGCTACATACAGGAACGTATCAATTGTTTTTAATGTCACGTTGCTGGGGTCATTGTCGTAGTTCTGCAAAGTTCTGGTACTGCATCCGAGATACCCTGCAAGTTCTTCATTGCTGACATCGTGTAGATTTTGCCAGTAGCGAATTTTACACCAGATTACTTTTTGGAGCGGAATACGCTTGTTTTTGCTTTTTGTTGCCATTTGAATTGCCTCCTTTCATGATAATAATATACAATTGTAATTTCACTAAAAGTCAATTTTTCTCTTTCGTTGGACAAATTTCAAAAACCATACGTCCAGATTGTAAACGTTCCTTGATACCAGCAAATTGTAAAATCCTATTGATGGTATCGATTTGAATATTGGACTTCAATTCTTTTCCGTATGCCCCTGTCTCATTGCAGGCATTTTTTAGACATTCCTTTAACTTTGTGAGTGATTCTTCATCTTTTGACGATATTTTAAACTTTTCCCATCCCTCTTTGATACGGTTATGACAATCTTGTGTTTTGTCATAATCGATAAACAATTTTTCAATATTGTCTATGTCCTTTCCATAAAGTTCCAGAACATGACGGACAAATGTATGTGGATTTTCCTTTTCTTCCTCTCTCAAAGACTGGATAAAGTCTATTTGTCTTTGCAGCTCCTGACGACCGATTTCATTGACAACAGGTGTTTGCTGGATGGGGTCATAATAAACATATGGCTCTTGATACTTTGCCATAGCAAAATGGGGATTTTCGTGTGCTTCATAGAATCTTTTGATTTGTGTGCAAAGTGTTCCATAAATACTTCCTAGCTGGCTGAGGTTGTAATCAGGTATCAGCACAATGATTTCATGCGGATTTTTACGGCTGACTCTTGCCCTTCCAATAATTTGCTGTAAAGTAATCAAATCATAGGTTTCAGCGACAATGATTGCTAAACTTTCATCATGTAGTGAAAGACCATTTTCAGCGACTTTTGTTGTAATCAGATAATCGGAGCTGAACTTTTCATCTATGGCAATCTGGTAAATTTCTGATTTTTTGTCTTCATCAGAGTAGATGTGCTGACTGTCTCCAAGTTGTTCCTGTAAGGCTTTGCCTTCCTGAATGTTGTTGATGTAAATCAGTGATTTTTTACCGTCCTGACTTGCATTTTTGATGAATGCAAATAGTTGTTCTTTGTTTTCGGGGTGGTAAATCCTGAAAGTGATGTAATTCCAGTTGGACTTCATCAGATAGGTGTGCTGAATTCTGGTACTCTTTTTTGTAGGCATATCTCTGATAAACTTTTCAAGATTATCGGGAATTAGGGGATAAAGCTTCTTATCCTCTTCCGTGCGTGCTTCGATTTCCCATATCAGTGGAAGAACTGCATCAGGCGTTGCAGTCATGTATATACGAATGGTATTGTCAAGATTATTGTGTAGATAACTTACTATTTGCTAAGGATAAACAGAGAATGTCGAATCTTCTGATAAACAGTGACATTCATCAAGAAATAGCACTATTTCCTTATGCTGATAGTGGTATCTTTGCAGTGCAAATTGCTGATAAGTCATGATTTTCAGGTTACTGGAAAATTGTATGTTATTGATGAGATTTTCAGGGATATTACCAATATCATACAATTTGCCGAAATCCTGAATCAGCTGACTTTTGCATGATATACGATTGGTTAAGAAAATTACCATTCTATCTGTGGTAGCAAAAATGGCTGCTTGTTCTGATGCAATGGTCTTTCCTGCACCTGTAGGACAAAATATGGCAATAGCGTTTCCATTTTCCAGATGATTGACATCTTCAGCGTTGAAAATAGACGTCAGATACTGGTCACTTTCACCGAGGCTGTATTCTGTTGCCAAGCTCACCCCTGCAATGAGCAGGGAGAGATTGAAGGCACAGAGTTCTTTGGCGAGTATTTTTATTTTATCATCATCAATACCGTCAGGAACGATAAGCATAAATCATCATCCTTTCCGTAATATGTTTTTGAAGTGGGCAGCCTCTGAACGAGGCTGTCCATTTCAGCAGTGTGCGTATTATCCTCTTAATGTTACACCGCAAAATCCCCATGCATTTTTTTGATTGGTATGCTTTTTTCTTTTTGTGATGTATGCTTCATTGGCTTTAAAGAAAGCTTGAGAAAAGGCTGTAATGTCCTTGAAAATCGTTTCACCATATTTGGAAATAAATGTCAAATACAGGTCTTCGGTGTAAGTAAAGGCTTCTGGTGTGAAATAGCAGTATTCCTTGCTAAATTCAGTAATCAAGTGATATAACGGATTGTTTGGATGCATATTGAAATTCTTATCATAAACTCCATCACCTGTAAAAACATAGTTTCTATTTTTGAGTGCCAGAAACTCAAGAAATGCATGTGTGGCAATGGCATCCCTTTCTGCTGACAATTTCTGAACAAGATATGGGTCTTGTTCTTCTTTCGGAATCTTGACATCAAAGGGGAGACTACAAATTCTTCTTGAAAATGCAGGGTCTTTGACACTATAAGCAGCTCCAATATTGTTGTTGGAAGCAATCAAAATTTTGGTGGTAGACAAGAATTTAATTTGCGATTGATGCTTGACATCGGCAGTAATCCAGTCATGACCAGAAATAAATTTTAACTTAGCAATTTGCTCTGTGGTAAGATTCATATTGCCTTCGTCTGCTGAGACCTGCATGCGTTTTTCTGCAAGTTCGCTCTCGGAAAACCATCCTTTTACGAGGTTGGTAATATTCATTTGAATTACACCACACGAAGAAATCAGTAAAGAAAGCACATTGAGGAACGTACTTTTTCCGTTATCTCCTGATTCTCCGATAAGCAGAAAGATTCTTTTTGCCATGGCATCAGAAGAAATACAGTAACCGATTGTTTCCCAAAGTCTTTGGATTAACATCGGGTCTCCACCCGCAATGCTGTCAAGAAACTTATCCATTTCGGGATGTTGTAAAGGCTGATCGGGAAAATAGTTTGCTTCTACGCACATGGTTGGGAAGTAGTCAGGAACAATTTTTACCGATTGTCCAGTTTCATTATCAACATAACCATTCTGGAATAAGGTATAACGCTCATCATTCATTATTCCTTCGTAGTTGGGTATGCGAAGTATAACCTCCTTTAGAATAAATCTACATAATCTTTCATTGAGAATAATACCACTTTTATATGCTGTATCGAAGATGAAGTATTTCATATTGTCAGTATTAAGTAGTTCATAAAAAAGACCGTTGTACATATAAGGTTTTTGCAAACAGCGTTTTATCGCTTCTTCACTTGCTAAAACTTTTGCAATTTCGTAGCAAATTAGTTCTTTCACTTCCTTGCTATCGGGTCTTGTAGGCATACTTTGAAACGGAATCAGACTGCTGATTTTTTCAATCAGAGTGTTCTGATAGTTTAAAAGAAATATTGCCCTTAATTCATTTGTGTTCATAAAATTTCCTCCATTCTTTTTTTAGGACTTGATTTTATACCAGTTGTGTGGTATAATTGATATTGTAGAAGTTTTTCTTTTCTACAATATCTAGAATACCATAAAATTTCACGAAAAGCAATAGGCAGAACCAAAATGAGCAATGAGTGCAGATTATATGTCCACATGATGTTTTTGTAGTCTCTTTAATAGCTAATATTTGCTTTTTATTTGTGAAAAAATAGCAGTGAGTGCAGGTGAGTAAGATGATTCCATTATTTCGTATTTGTATTGGTGACTTTATAAAATATACCGAGTCGCTTTTTAAAGGGTTTCTTTTGTATGGTGCAGAGAAATATGACGAAGTTAACAGCAATGGAGAAAAGGTCGTAAAATATAGATTGATATTTTCTCGAACGATTAGAGATTATGTACTTAGGTATACAAAAAAAAGGAGAAGCTGCTTCGATTACGAATACCGATATTAATCAATATTTAAATCGATGTAGGTTCTTTATCTACAGCAATTCCACTTAAGATAAAGAATAACCAGAAGCAGAAAACCAGCCAGAAATATCAGATGTGGAAACAGCAGAAAAAGCAGCAGGAATCGCAGCATGAAGTAAATCAAGAGTATCTGTTTTCCACTTTCGGAGCAG
>JAZAUD010000041.1:0-18379 GCA_036373775.1 Oscillospiraceae bacterium
AACTATACCCTTTTGCAGAAAAATCATTGATATATCCTACTTTAGAACGTCAATTTCCACTTTTATATGGATTTTGACGTTCTCTTTTTGCAAATTTTTCATATACTGCTGATTTTCGCATAGTTTTTAGAGGTTCCCAAAAAGTGAAATCACTGTGGTTGACAATTACACTTCAATTACCGTAACTGGCAGAAAAGAAGATGTTTGCGGCAGTATCTACACACTGGAAGCAACCTATAAAGGCTTCACAACGACATTTGAACTCGGTTTCAGAGCTAATTCGATGGTGACAAAGAACGAAAAGACCGTTATCTTCCAGACGGATGAAGCCAATATGACGTACTATGTGGACGACAAGCAGCAGAACGACGTTTACACGCTGATTTTCATTTATCATGGAGACACTGTAAATAAGATTCTGCACAATGGCACGTCAACCAATAAGACGAATTCGGATGCATTCCCGAACTATTCAATATTTACCGATAAAATGGAATTTGACAAATGGTCGTATTCTATCAATGATGGTGACACAAAGTATACGGCGGATAATGCTACATTGCTTACCGCTATCAATGAAGCAGTGTCCAATGCAGTCATCACGGTAAAACCTGTCCTGAGAGACAAAACAATAACACCAACACCCTAATCTTAACCCAGAAAGGAGCTGATGACATTGGCAGAGCAAAGAAAAACGAATATTCGGGAAATTGCGGTAATCTGTTCTATCACTGTGCTGATGTTTATCAGCTCTATGATGGCATATTTCTCCTCGAACGACGAGGTGACGAACACATTTTCTAGTAATCGGTTTGACATCATTCTGACAGAGACAAAATGGAACCCTGAAACGGCACGGGGGGTACTTCCCGGCGATACACTGGATAAGAACCCACAAATTACGAATAACGAGCGCACAGATGCTTATGTGTTCCTGCGGGTGACTGTCCCATGTGATACGGAGATGGTTGATGAGGATAACGGAAATCCGAAGGGAACAAAAAGCGACAATGTGCCGATGTATAAGTTTTTTCTGTACAATCAAGACGGAACACCCAAATTTGAGCCGAATTTTAATTCGGAGCAGTTTGTGCGTACACACTGGCGTCCTGTTCAAGTAAATCTTATAAAAGACACTCTCAACAAGCCATATGCGTATGAATATGTATATGCATATGCAGAAGTTCAAGACGGAAATGAAAAGCTCACTCCGCTGAAAAATGGTGAAACCACTGAACCGCTGTTCGACGGACTGCATCTCTGGAATTTCAGTGAAGAGGGATTTGTAGATAATGCTAACCACAGCGTACTTGTTGAGGCATTCGGTATTCAGACGGAACTTCCGGGGCTTGATGGAACTCCGCAGACAAAAACCGTTTACTGGGACGAATATGTATTCGGTTATAACAAGAAGCTGGCAGCCGGAGACAAAACCATCACACTGTTTGACGAGGTACAGCTCAAAAGCTTTATTGATGGAAAGGTGAAAGATGATTTTACGATTGGTGTTTACGGATACGGCATTCAGGCGAAGAATTTAAAAACGACACCCATGGTCGAAATTACAAAAGATACTTTTACGAAAGAGGAGCTGACTGCAATTTACACCATTGTCAAAAACAAGAGCAATGCAAAGGGAGGCGGTTCATCATGAAGCAAAATGTAAAAAAGATTGCCGCCATCTTTGCTGCTGTTCTGATAGTGGCGGTAGTTCCGCTGACTGTTTATGCATACCTGCAAAGTGAACCAAAGCAGGAAAACCAGTTCAGGATTGGAGAGGACAAGCAGGAGGTTACGGAGGTGTTCACACCACCGGAAAAAATGGAGATGGAAAATGCCTTTCAAAAGAAAGTCATGGTAGAAAACACCGGTTCTTCTGACCAGTTTGTGCGTGTGTATCTGGATTTTTCGGATTCCCGTGTGAAGGGTAAGTCAACGATTATCACATCAAAAAATAGAGCAGGAGAAAATTGGGATACTTTCCTGAATAATCTGCCGGACAACTGGGTGTATATTCCGGAAAATCCCACAGATTCACAGGATAAAATTCTCGGCGGCTATTTCTACTATACCAAAATTCTCACACCGAATGAGCCGGATAATATCACAACAACATTGATTGAAGGCATCAACACCAATTTTGGCAACGACGGAAATACTGATAACATCACGGATTTTGATGTCATTGTGTACAGCGAAAGCGTGCAGACCGTGGAAATCAACACAAGTGGCACACAATACAGCAATCCTAATTGGAAAGATGCATGGAAATCATTCCTCAAAGATGATACTCCAGCAACACCCTAATAGACACAACAGCGGCTACAGAAAGAAGCAATCAACTTCCTTCACGTAGCCGCTGTATAATTGTACACTACTTTAGCGATTGAAACCGATAAATTCAAGTTATCTTCTCACGGCTTTCATGGCTTTTTTACGTTCATACATATGATAATCTGCACGTTTGAATACATCCTCTGCACAGTGGTCAGTTTTTGCATCGAACAAAGCATAGCCAAAGGCGGCGGAAATTTTCTCCCATGGTTGCAATGAAGTATCTAATGCAATTTGTTCAAGATGTTGATTAAAATCGGAAGATAATGTTTTAATTCTGTCAAAATCGTCATTTTTTAGAACAACTGCGAATTCATCACCACCAATGCGAAATACTGGAGAATGTTTAAAGATATTACATATCAATCGACTTAAAGAAATAATTGCTTCATTTCCATGCTCATGACCATAAGTATCATTGATATGTTTCAAAAAGTTCAAGTCAATCATAGCAATGCCGAAAGATGTTAAACCTTCCTTGATTTCATTGTCAACTTTGATAATTTCCTTATCATAAGCCAAACGATTGCGAATACCTGTCATAGAATCCATATGTGCTAATTCTTGCATATCATCTGCTTTTTGTCTTGCAGAATTAAGTTGTTCTTTGGTTTGTGTGAGACTTTGAATATAATTATCAATATCCTGCTCCATTTTTACCATAGAATTGAGCAAAATTTCAAGCTCATCACCTGTATGAATCTTCAATGTACTAAATTCATGATGTTCTTTGAGCGGTTTTTGTCCGTACTGTTTGGAAGCTTCTGAAAGCATATTGATTGGTGTGACGATTTTTTTCCGAACGTAAATAATTGATATTGTACAAATGATAAAAACTAAAAGCAGTAACATTGCTGATAATATGAAAATAAATTGATTTTCCTTGGTGTTGACATCATTCATGCTAATGTCAACAGCAGCAAAACAAACAATTTCGCCTTTGCTATTGTAGATAGGAGAACAGGCAGTGGCTAAAAAACCATATTCTGGTGTACTGGTAATGACAGCTGGAATCCCGTCTTTCGGATTGTTCAAATGAGGATAATATTCTTTCTCAGCCATATCAAAAGAACCAATGGGAGCAACGTCTTCATATGCGCCATCCACAATGTATATCATTGTCATGTCTTCGGGATTGCCGTATACTGTATAAGCGCAGTCAATTTCACTCACATCTTGAATTTTACGGAGCTGTTCTCGGATGGTAATATAATCTTCGTCTTCCGTTAATGAATCATATTGAGCGATATATGTTTCATAGTTAGGATTCTCCCATTCAGAATTAGTTACTTTCAAATCAGAAAGGCGATACAATTCCATGACTTTGTCTGTAATATTCTGCAATTTATCGCCGTCTATCGACACTGCCAAGGTTGCAGCCATGGAATCCGCTGTGATAAGGTATTCTCTGTCCATGATTTTCCGGAACACGGTACTACTAACAGCAATACAAACCCCACTTAAAAGCATTGCAATGAAAATAATAGAAAAAACAATTTTTCGCCCTAAGGACAATTTCATAATCAATTTCACCTCACATATAGATATATAATATTTTCTCAAGCTATATGATTCTATTATAGCATAGTTAAAACAAGAAATCAAGGATATTTTCAAATTGTTTGTCGTCAAAGAAGGCTATCGCATGATGAGTGCGGTAGCCTTTTGGAGGTGGAATTATTGTGCTTGAAAGCACATTGCTGTGAATGGTGGAAGGGAAACAACAAATTCTCCGTTATCGCCTTCTAAAACCGTTCCAGCCGTATTGGGGCGAGTGCCATTGTAAATATCTGCACTGGAATCCATAAGAACAATCAAGCGTTTTGCATCACAGTGCAATACATAATGGTCTTGAGGTGCTCCGGCGAAATTGAACACTCCCACAATGGATTCTTTCGAGGAATACCGTTGAATGGCATAACAGCAGGGGTAATTCTGTTTACAGTCTTTCCATTCAAAACCGCCGTCCGTGTAATCACGCTCGAAAAGTGCGGAATGTTTCAGATACAAATGATTCAGCTCCATGATATAACGGTGAAAAGCGTCATGGATAGGATATTTCAGCATAAACCAATCTTGTTCTCTGCTTTCATCCCATTCACGGAGCTGTCCGATTTCACTCCCCATGAAGTCAAGCATTTTTCCGGCATGAATGGCATTATACATATAAAATGCCCTTGCCTGAGCGAATTTCCCGTCATACAGTCCATGCATTTTCTGTAAAACGGTCGCTTTTCCGTGGACGTTTTCGTCATGGGAAAAGGGGAGAATATAATATTCAGCGTGGTAATACATCATAGAAAATGTGAGCTTGTCATAATTCCCGAACCGGAATAAGGGGTCAGTCTGGAAATAAGAGAGAGTATCATTCATATAACCCATATCCCATTTATAATCAAATCCAAGACCGTCACTCCATACAGGGGCTGTGACTTTCGGGAAGTCGGTGGAATCCTCTGCACAAAGCATGACAGTTGGGAAACGTTCTTTAATGCCGGAATTCATATTCTTGATGAAATTGAGGGCGGATTGATTCACACCGCATTCTTTTTTTCCGTGCCAGTAAATCATTCTGCTGATGGCATCCATCCGCAGACCGTCAAAATGATATTCTTCCAGCCAGTAACAAGCACTTGATTGCAGAAAGCTTTGTACCTCGCCTTTGGAATGAATGAAATTATAGCTTCCCCATTCGCTCATACTGGAAGAAGTATCAGGGTATTCATAGAGGGGTGCGCCGTCGAATTTTGCCAGACCGTAGCTGTCAATTGCAAAATGCACCGGAACAAAGTCCAATAATACCCCAATGCCATTTTGATGGCATTTATCCACGAAAATTTTCAATTGTCTTGCTGTCCCATAACGAGAAGTGGGCGCAAAAAATCCAGTATTCTGGTATCCCCAGCTTTCATCTGCGGGGTGTTCTGCAATTGGCATGAGTTCAATATAATTATAGCCCATCTTTTTGACATAGGGGATTAACAAATTTGCTAATTCCTCATAGTTGTACCATTCTCCCTGTTCATCATCAGGGTTTTTCTTTTTTTGCCTCCATGAACCACAATGAATTTCATAGATATGAAGGGGTCTGTCTTTGCAGTCGGTGCGCTGGTGCATCCAAGTGCTGTCATGAAATTGATAATCGGATAAGTCACGGATGACTGAACAAAATGCCGGTCTTAAATCCATACCGTATCCATAAGGGTCACAATGTTCTGTGTAATCATTGTCATTATGCCAAATTCTGTATAAATAACGCTGTCCGGCTTTTGCCTGTGGTACAGTCACTTCCCAAAAATGTTCATTGTAACAGTGGTACATCTCCCAATCCTGCCAATCATTAAATTCCCCCACAAGGGTAATTCTTCCTGCATGGGGAGCATACACTCGGAAAACATAACCTCCTTCTGTGGCTTTGTGTGCGCCAAGGTATTTGTGGGCATCAAACGTTTTCCCAGTGTAAAAACTATAAATATCCAAAATTAACCTTTCCTTTCTTTTTAAAAATTTCTGAAAAAATACTTGCATCTGTCCAATAAAAATGTTATAATTTTATTATACAAGATTTTCGCATTGGTTGCAATCTGCATTTTTCGATTGCAGTCGGATAAACGACAATTTATTAAAAACGTATATTAAATTATATGGGAGGGAAATTTTTATGGATTTAAGACAACAGAGGACACGCAGGAGCATCATCAATGCTTTTCTTGCTTTACGCAGTGAAAAGCCATTGGAGAAAATCACTGTTCGGGAGCTGACAGACAAAGCCGTCATTCACAAAGCGACATTCTATTTACACTATCATGATATTTATGAGCTTTCGGAATCGTTGGAAAAAGAAGTGATTGATGATGTATTGCAGGGGTTGACTGACCCGACACAGCTCCTGACAGATACGGAGCGTTTCAATGAGGAGCTGTACTGTTTACTGATGGCACATGAAAGCTTATTGAGTATTTTGTATTCTGGTAGCCGTGCAGGGATGTTGGCTGTTCGTCTGGAAAAGCGTCTGAAGGATTATATTTTTGACCGTCACCCTGATTACCGTGATGACCTCGAAAAAAATGTCATTCTCACTTATCTGATTCATGGGGCTTATGATGCCTATATGCAGTACCGTGACAAAGACCCGAAAACCGTCTTATTGATGATTGATACCATGGCAGCAGCCGTTTTGAAAATGTATACTGCCAATGATACCCCCACAAATGTCGAAAAAATGGAAGAAAAAGAGGAAGTTCCGGCAGAAGAAACGCACTAATGTAAACAAATTGTGTCTTTTTTCGGGCATATCTCTCCAATTCGTATGATTGTTTCTGAACATCAAATAGGATATTTGTTGAAACTATACAAATGTATTGTCACAAAAGGAAAAACTATAAAGTTAAAAATGTTAATCAATGTAATAAAAAGTCGATAAAAATTTAAAAAAAATTCATCATATTTTACTTAGAGTATAAAAATAAGCATTGATTTGTGAAATTTTCTAAAAAAATGTGTTCAATTTATGTAAAAAACCAGTTGCAATTTTAAGTTGTAAATGGTATAATAAAGATACTGGAGTATTATGCTAAAATATACTCACAAGATTCTAAGAACCATTTGGAGGTGGTCGAATGAAAAGTTATACTTATGTTGGTAAGTCCAAGAAAACCGGTAAGCAGGTCAAGGGGACTATCAACGCAGAGGACGTGAAGGACTTCCAAAGTCAGGCGAAAGCCAAAGAGATTGAAGTCACTTCCTACGAGGAAAAAGCAGTAGCAGGCTCAAAGACAATCAAGAAATTCAAAACGGAAGATTTGACTTTCTGCTGTCGTCAGCTTGCAGCCATGTTGACTTCCGGTTTGACATTGGTAAAAGCACTTGACATCCTCAGCAAGGAACAGCCGACCGAAGAGGCAAAAGCGGTATGGCAGGACATCTACGAAAATGTACAGAAAGGTGAATCCTTCTCTGATGCAATGTCAAGGTATCGTGGTGTGTTTCCTGACTTCCTGATTTCCATGATTAACGCTGGTGAATCTTCTGGTCAGTTGGACAGCATCATGCAGCGTATGTCTGACCATTATCAGAAGGAACAGAAAATGAACAACACAATTAAGGGTGCTATGACATATCCTTTAATCCTTGGTTTCCTTTGTATTGCGGTTGTTATTGGTATGTCCGTTTTCATCTTGCCTACGTTCGCAGGTATGTATGAAAGCCCTGATGATATGCCGACACTGACCAAAGTCTTGATGGGATTCTCTGATTCCTTAATCCATTACTGGTATGTCTACATAGGTATCGTTGCTGGTATTGTATTTGGGTTCACTTACATCATGAAAATTCCGAGTACTCGTTTGAAGTTTGATAAGTTCATTATCAAAGGTCCGGGGTTTGGTCCGTTAGTAGTTAAGATTTATACAGCACGTTTTTCAAGAACATTCTCTTCTCTGTATTCCTCTGGTATTCCAATGGTAGAATGTTTACAGCGTTCTTCCGCAATTTTGGGTAATCGCTATATCAGTGAATGTTTCGAAAATGTCATTGATGAAGTAAAGCAGGGTGAAACTCTTGCGTCTTCCATCCAAAGAACAGAAATTTTTGACTCTATGTTCTGTTCTATCATCTTCGTAGGTGAAGAAGCTGGTGCATTGGATAGTATCTTGACAAAATCAGCTGAATACTATGATGATGAAGCGGATACAGCTGTTGCTGCTTTGGTTTCCATGTTAGAGCCGGTCATGATTATTATCATGGGTATTGCGGTTTGCTTATTGTTGATGGCAATCTTCCCCGCATTGTATGGCTCTTTCGATGCAATTGCAGCTTAATAAAAATAAATACAGAGAGGTGGAAAACTAAATGCTTTCATTTGATATTACAGATAGAAAAATTCGTATCATCAAAGGTACGGAGAGCAACGGCAAAATTAAAATCAGTAATGCCGCTGAGATTTCTCTGGATGAAGCAGTCATTGTGAATGGTCATGTCAATGACATCAACCGTGTAGCGGTTATGATTAACCAAGTGCTGAAAGCACAAAATATGCCCGATAAGGAGGCAATTGTTGCGATTGCTTCTAACCAGACTGTCTTTAAGGAACTCCTGATTACTCCCAACCCAAAAGAAGCAGAGTTCATGAAGGAAATCCGCACACAGCTTCAAGTACAAATCAACGTTGACGATTCTTATTCCGTTGCTTATGTTATTGTAGGCGACCCAGAAGAAGACGAAGCAGGCGAGAAGAAACAGCGTGTATTGGTTACAGCTTGTCCTTATGATGTGGTAGATTGCTACAAGCGTGTGTTCCATATGCTTGGTATTGCACTGAAAACTGTTATGATTGGCTGTAACGCTATCACAAAGGTACTGCTTGCAGATTCTAAGGTTAAAGCAAAAATGCCTTTGTTGGCTGTACAGGTTGACACAGATTTCATTTCATTGAACATTTATGAGAATAATCAGTTGTCATTCTCACGTTTCGCAGCAATTGACCCAGAAGACTACGATAATCCCGACGATTATGTATTTGAAGCCGTTCTCGAAAACGTTGAGCGTATGCTCCAGTTCTCTAGAAGCAGAAGCCCTGAGGAAATTGAAAACGTTGTTTTCTATGGTGACTTGAATTGTGCTGATAGTTTGTATGACCGCTTAGTAGAAGAATTGAGCGGTGGTGCAGGGGATGAAGATGGTCTTTCCGTTAGTAAGTTGACCGTTCCACCACAGATTCACGGCTATCAGTCTCTTGAATTCGAGATGTATGCAAATGCTGTCGGTGCAATGTTCAAGCGTGATAAGCTTACTGAACATATCAATCTTCTGGAAACAGAAAGTTCCTCCGGTCAAAGCGGTAGAGTGAAATCTGATGGAGAATTCCCAGTTTATGCCGCAATTGGTCTGGCAGTCAGCATTGTTTGTGTAGTTGGTGCTTTCGTAGTTCTTTCTGTATTGGATTCCAACACAAAGCAGGATACAAAGAAACTCCGTGATTTCCTTGATTCTCCTGACACCTCTTCACAATTGACATTGTATGATAATTTGCAGGAACGCAAAGTTAAAGTCAATGATTATGCTGCTGCAATTGATACTGCAAGTGAGGCTTATAAGACACATCCTGTTCTTTCTCGTGAGCAATATGATGCAATTGAGGATGCACTCAAATCTGCTGCAAGCACCGAAATGGCTGGAGATTCAAAGGAAGGTATTGCAGAAAGTATCACCTATGAAAACGGAGTCTTCGAAATTCCTGTTACTGCACAAACAACAGAGGCAAACTCCCAAAAGTATCCGGGTGCGCTGGTTCAGTACATTTATGATAATTATGGTGATATGTTCCAATATGTTGGATATGATAATTATTCCGTTTCACCTATGGTTGGAGAAGATGGTCAGCCTGTGGCTGATACAATGGAAGTGGAATTTGTGCTTGCTTTAACTGCAAAGTGGAATGAAGCACCAAATCTTGAAGCAGAAAAGGCAGCTGATGAGGATGCAGAGGCAGATGCTGAAGCAGAATCAGAAGCTAATTAAGGAGAGTGATAACAATGGGTGATATGAGTTATAGAGATAAGATGATGCTGTTAATCATCTCTATCATAGTTGTGCTTGTGGCTGGTTTCTTTGCATTGATTAAGCCGAAATATCAAGCTTTGGTGGCTGATAAGGCAGTTTATGAATCAACAAAGGCTGATGCTGATGATGTACAGCGTAAGTTGGACGAGATTAAGCCTTTGCAGGATTCTATCAAAGAAGCCTATCAGAAAGCAAAGGCAACTGCTCAGGTGTTCGTCAATACTGCATTTGAAGATGAAAATAATAGCTTCACAGTGGATGATGCTCGTTTCCATGTTGAGCAGTACATTCAGCCCACAATTGATGAAAGCAATCTGAAAGTGAATGATTTTGCGGTTTCTGCGCCTGTTGCTCAGACTGTTGAATATTACTACTATTCCCCGAATGTAGTCACTTATTCATTGCTGGAAGCTGCGGACGTTAATGGAAATTACAGCACAAAACTTGCTGATGCGATTCAGGCGGAAAGCCTTCTGAATGAAAAGCAGATGGCAGAAGTGATGGTGACAAATGTTGAAATTTCCGCAACTGGTAAGCGTGAAGATATTCTTACATTTGTAGATAAGATTAAGGAAGACACCAACGCTATCACAATCACAGAATTGGAAATTGATGACTATACTTTCAGTGGTGGTCTGGAATCCACTACCAGAGAAGAAGTCAATCCCGAAACTGGTGAAGTGACTGTAATCACAGAAGGTCCTACTTCTACAGATGGCGATTCCGAAGTTGAAATTGCTGTTTCATTCTACAATGCTAAGGAAATTGATGAACCTGTGCTTGATAAGTAAGAGAAAAAGACAAAAGAGACTTCATCAGAAAGGTGGTTAGAAGGATGAAGGATAAAACGATTCCCAATGCAAGCCCCAAAAGGGTTAAGGGTACCGTCCTCTTTACGGTAGTTGCTGTGATGATGGTTTTAATTGTATTCCTGATGAGCGTGCTTTCTTTGGCGGCTGCTGCTAACAATCGAGCAAACGCCAACTATCAGAAGGCGCAGACGGAAATTATCGCAAGAACCGTATTAGATGCAGCTGTCAGGTCAATTGAAGAGGATGAAACTGTTAGTGGTATCAGAAAGGATGTTATTTCCGAAAATGATATTACAGTTACTTTGGAAGGTGTCGCTTATACTGTTGAAGTTGCTAATGCTGGTTATAAGCGGAGTTATTATAATGATACTTTACACTCTTGGGAAGAAGGAGATATATACCAGCTTTCCGTAACTGTTGACAAGACCAGAGCAGACACAACTTATACGGCATTTGTCACAGCTAAGACAGAGACCACACCGCCTACTGATAATGACGATGGCTACGGTGCGTTCGTCTCCATGGGTGGTACATCCACAATCGGTACTGGTGGTTTCATTACCGGCGGTACTTATGTAGGAATTGACCCCGCTCTTCCGCCTCCAGCATCAGGACATTATACTGTTGCAGATAACGAAGCATTGGTAGATGTTCCTTACTACATCAATGGTGATGTTTGGACTGGTGGTGGTCAGGGTCTCGGACTGCATTTCACAGCCCCCGGCGAAAAGTTCGTTGTAGTTGGTTCATTCCTTGAAAATAAGGCTAACCAGTTCAAAACAGATTATACCGGATTCAACTGGAATAAAACAACACTGAAATATAATACAGATACTCCCTATATTTATATTGAGGGTACAATGAAATTGCATGATAACTCCAAAACTCGTATTGGTTCAACCGTTGCACCGACAAATGTTTACTGCGGAAATTTAGAGTCCGGTCAAATTCAGATTTATGGCGATATTTACACATTTGACCCCAATAAAGACAGCTATACTGGTAACTCTGGTGTTGTTTCCAGCCTTTACAAGTGGGCAGACTCTTCTTTAACAATCAGCGATAATCCGAACGGAAGTGACGTTTACGGAAGCTGGTTCTCCAAGGGGAATATCACTTACCACATTAAAGACAGCATCCGGATTGAGGGCGATATTCGCTCTGAAAAAGACATCACATTCAATGGCGGTGGCGGAAATCTGGATATTGGTGGTGACATTGTATGCAATGGCACACTCTACCTGAATAATGCAAATATCAATTGCAGAAATATCTATGCTAGTAAAATTGTCAAAACCTATGGTAATATCAACTGCACTTCTTCTCAGTCCTTTGAGGAAAGTGGCGGTATGCCCAACTGGACACAATATACCGGTGGTGGTACAAAAATCGGCGAAAAAACAACAACTTATACCCTGAAAAATGATGACGGCTATGTAAATGGTATCAAAATATCTTACGGGAATGAATACGGAAATCAGTTTGTATTACTGGAAACGAATTATACTTCATCTGTTGTTCAGACAGTAAACGGAGTGACAACTTCCACACCTGCAACTCCCATTGTGGAATCAACAAGGGCTTTCAAGTGGGAAATTGATGGCTATGACTGGTCCATGGCAAATATTGAGGACTTTGTGAACGCTGGACGTTGGGCAAAGTATGAAAATCTGAAATCAACATTGAATGCTGCTGCTGCTGGTTCTGTCACAGAAGACATTCTGGATTTTGACATCACTAGCAAGCTCCCTGCTGGTGTAGGTCCGATTTATCCTGATGAGTACGATTCCACAAACGTCAAGACAACAATCAAGCTAGAGGCTCCTCAGCCTGATGATTATTCCAGCATGAAAACAGATTCTTCCACGTTCCTCCCCAATGGTCAGATGTTTGACGGAAATCTTAGTGCTTTCAGTTCTGGTTCTGAAGGAACAAGCCCCTATTATATCAAAGATGGTTGCTATGTGGTAGAAAATGCTTGTCATTTCAAAAATATTTCATTTGACAGAAATCTGTACATCAAACCTAAGGGCGATTTCAAGGTTGTTCTGGAAAATTGCAGTATGGGAAGTAACAGAAGCATTATTGCTGATGATTCCCATGAGGTAACATTGTACATTATCGGACAGTTCAATATTCCCAATAACGGCGGTATCTTTACAGAGTGGTATTGGAATAACATGGTAGGTAGTTCATTGAATGGCAATTTCCCTGCTACTACAGGTAGCACCTTAGATATTAAGCAGATGCATACTTCTACTTCTGATGGTGATTATCCGAATTTGATTATCAATTCTGATGCTGGTGCAGAAATGCATCTGAACAATCAGACTTGTGTTACTGCTATGGTTAGAGCGCCCCAGATGCTGTTCCAGCAAAGTCAGGGCTTTACCGGAGGTTTCACTATCAATTATGAAAACGCTTATGGCGGAATTATGAAGTATATTGCAGGCGGAACTTCACAGGCTATGACATGGGATGGTCAAGGAGATGCAGCGTTTAACAAAACTAAATTGGATACTGTTGGTGTGGTTGGTCAGTTGATTGCAGAAGAAATTCAGCTCAACAACAGCAGAAACTGGGGTATGATTTATGTAACTGTACCTAATTTGCTAGTTCCAACACCTCCGTCCCCTGGTTCAACCAATCCATTCGCCGGAGAATCTACTATCCTCGGCTATGACTACTATTAAGGAGGGAATTAGCATGAAGGATTTGAAAAATTCTGAAAAAAAGCCAAAAAAGGTGAAAGGCATCACGCTGATTGAGTGCATTATCTCCATGCTTGTGCTGGGGGTTGCGGGCTTGATTATGGCGGAAGTTGGTTCTGTAGCCAGCAAAATTATGATTGATACCAATCACCTCAATAATAAGACGGATGCAGAAGCTCCTGTTGCATTGGTTCGTGATGACAACTGGAAAGATAAGACGGGCGCACCGCTTGTTTCAGATGGTTCTGTTACTATCACAGTGGATGGTCCTGCTGGTGGTTCAAGTAGCCATGTGGTTCAGAAGTATTCTACAGAAGCAGTTGCAGCGGATTCTGACCTCAATACTGATACACAGATGAGTGGTAATTTGGAATTTTATGTTTTTGCAACAGAACCAAGTACATAAGGAGGCTGCTATGAAGAAGACAGTAAAGGGCTTTACGCTCATGGAGTTAATTGTTGTAATGGCAATTTTCGGAGTCATTATGGCAGCTACAGCGCAGTTGATTCCACCTGTTTCGAAAAAGTTACAGTTGGCAGAGAATGTGGAAAACGGTAATGCGATTGTTTCAAATATTTCTTCCTACATCAAGGGGCAAATTTCACCGGCGGAATTTATGACCGTCTATAATGAAGTTCCTTATGCTGGGGGCGAAAGTATTGACATGGGTGTTGTAGATGGCTGGGTTTATGATTATGTCGAAAAGCATTATGCTGGCATTGTCAAGGGAAATACCAGTGCTGATTCTCCACAGTTTGCTGATGGAACAATTCATGTCATGTTTATTGAAAATGAGCTGAATGGGCGTATCCGTACAGTAGATTATGATAATGTTGTTTTCGGCAGTGGCGCACCGCCTTTCGCATCCGGTGGTACTTCTGTAGCACCTTCTGTATTCAATGTTCCTTCTGTTTCCACTGGAAACGCACCGGAATTGGCTGTCAACAGGGCATATTATGAAGACTATGATATTGCAATTAGATTCGGAAATTTTGACACTGTTGACGATTTTGATGCAGCACTGACAACGCCTGAAACATTTGGTTCACTGGCAGTAAGTGTCAATTCTCAAAATACCGTTTTCACCATCAAGGCAACTAGACATCAGACAGCTTCTGAAATTGCTCGTGGTGCAACACCGCTTTCTTTCTTGGAACATTCTGCAATGTCTCTCGTGAACATTTATAACAAATCCAGCGGAAAGTACATGAAAGACTGCTATTACATTCCCCATTTGGTAGCGGATAGAGACGCCGAGGGAAATCCGGTGCTTGATGCTACTGGAGCGCCTGTCATGGTAAATGGTTTCGTAGACCTTGCTACTCATGCAGATAACTATGATAATTCGGTAAATTTGTATGATGGTGGAAGCAGTAATGGCTACTGCATCATCTATAGCTACAGTTCCGAAATCAACACACGTCCGTAAGATTCGCATGAAAAACATAATAAAACTAGGCAGTCGGAAGATTGCTTTCCGACTGCCTCAGTTTTATGTAATTTGATTGGCTTATTCATAAGGGTTGTAGGTGAGTGTTGTGATGTACCAATCCACAATCGATTCCCCGAATAATGTCCCAATGAAAAGCCCGATTGCAAGTGCAGGACCAAAAGCGAATTTCGATTCACCACTCTTGCGCTTGTTCATAATCCCCCAAATAGCTGCAATGATAATCCCGAAGAATGCAGAACATACAGTGGTTTTCCATCCAAGGAAAAGACCGCTTGTAGCCATTAAAATGGTGTCGCCCAATTCAATTGCACGGAATCTTTCACCGAACTTTTTTTCGATAATCGGTGCGCTGATTTCCCCAATCAGGAAGAACGGAAGCCCAACACTCAACATTCCAATCAAATGGAATAATAAACCGTGAGAGTTGGTAATCCAATCTTGAAGGAAGTTCGGCATTCCTGCAAGACTTTCCGGCGAAATGACCATATTCATGATTGAGAAAACAATATCCGGAATTGCCAATACTGCAATTGCAAATAATAACCGTAAATCCATTTCCTGTGTGTCCCAGTCAATAAAGCCAATGCAAATCAGCATGGAGAAAAAGAAACACTGGAGAATGGTTTCCAGACTGAAATCTTTTACTGCAAATGTGACTAAATAAACAATGCAGTTCAAAGATTCGACAATTGGGTACCGCTTTGAGATAGGTTCACCGCATTTCCGGCATTTGCCTTTTAAGAGCATCCAGCTTAGAACAGGAATATTATCCCTCGCACGGATTTTCTCCCCACAGGTCATACAGTGTGAGGCTCGCTTGACAAGCGATTCATTTTTTGGCAGCCTGAAAATGACAACGTTCAGAAAACTGCCAATGCAAATCCCATAGAAAAAAACGATGAGGTAAAACATGATGTAGAACGGCAGTTCCATAAATTCATTGTGTAGCATATTAGTATGCCCTCCTTTAAATCGATTTACATATATATTATATCATAAAGGTAAACATTTTACAAGTAGAAAATCAAAAAAAGTATGGAGGTTATTTTATGAGAAACATTCGTATTGGTGATTACCTTGTAGAACAGAAGCTGATTACAGATGAACAGCTTCAAAAGGTACTCGCAGCCCAGAAGGAACAAAATGGTGCAAAACGTTTTGGTGAAATGGTGGTGGAACTTGGTTTCATTTCAGAAGTCAAGCTTGCACAAGCCCTCGCCGGAAAAATGCGTGTTCCTTACGTTGACCTTGGCAACACTCCAATTGATGAAGATGCTGTCCGCAAGATTCCGGAGTCCCTTGCTAAGAAACATACCGTTATTGCAATTAACATTCAGGGTCGCCGTCTGACAGTTGCAACTGATGACCCAATTAACTTCAATATCCTTGAAGATATTAAGATGCAAACTGGTATGGATACCATTCCTGTATTGGCAACGAGAACCGCTATTAACAAGGCAATTGGTCAGCATTATTCTATGGAAAATGTAGACGCCGTTCTGGAAGGTGTTCAGGCATTCCGTGACATGGAACAGGAAGACCAAGAAGCCAAAGACCGTGTGGATAGTGCGCCTATTGTTAAACTGGCTACTACCATTATCGAAAACTCCTACCGTGCGGATGCAACCGACATTCATATTGAGCCTTTTAAGACTTATACAAAAATCCGTGTTCGTGTTAATGGTGACTTGGTAGAATTGATGAACGTTTCCAATGTAGTACACAATGCCTTGACAACTCGTCTGAAATTGATTTCCGGCATGAACATTGCTGAAAAGCGTATCCCGCAGGACGGACGTTTCACACAGACAGTTGACGGAACTGTCCTCGACGTTCGTGTATCTTCACTGCCGACTGTTAATGGTGAGAAAATCGTTATTCGTATCTTGTCCACGGGTAACATTGCCCTCCGTAAGATTACAGACCTTGGTATGTCTGACTATAACTATGATTTGTTTGAATCCATGATTAAGTGTCCTCACGGGGTTATTCTGGTAACTGGTCCTACTGGTTCTGGTAAGACAACCACATTGTATGCGGCTCTTGGTGAATTGGCAAAACCAAACGTAAACGTAATTACAGTAGAAGACCCTGTTGAAAAAGCGATTGACGGTATCAATCAGGTACAAGTTAATGCAAAGGCTGGTATGACATTCGCAGCCGCTTTGCGTTCCATCCTCCGTCAAGACCCTGACATTGTTATGATTGGTGAGATGCGTGACTCTGAAACGGCTGATATTGGTATCCGTGCCGCTATCACAGGACACTTGGTACTTTCAACTTTGCATACCAATGACGCTGCTTCCACAATCGTCCGTCTGGTAGATATGGGCGTTGCGCCTTACATGGTAGCAACTTCCTTGATTGGTGTAATTGCACAGCGTCTTGTTAAGGTACTTTGCCCGAAGTGCAAGCGTCCTCGTATGTCAACCAGAGATGAAAATGAGCTGATGAAATTGGCTGATTTGGATACACCGATTGAAGTATATGAGCATTGTGGATGCCCAGAATGCAATAATACTGGTTATCGTGGGCGTACCGCAATCCATGAGATTATTCACTGTACAGCTGGTATTTCTACCATTGTAGCCCGTAACGGTTCTAAGGAAGAAATCGAAAACAAGGCAAAAGAAAACGGTACTCGTTTGCTCCGTGATAACGTTTCCGAACTGGTTCAGCAGGGTGTTACCTCTATGGATGAATTGGTTCGTGTAACTTACGCTGTATAATTTTAGTTATTGACTGTCTGCATGGGTGAGACTGTGCAGACAGTGTAATACAATTGCTACGAAAATTCATAATGATAGGAGGAAACCCAATGGGAGCAATTGAAATTAACCGTATTTTGAATGAAGCCCGTGTTATCGGCTGTTCTGACTTGCATTTTACTTATGGCATTAACCCGATTGTACGCTTGCACGGCGCACTCCGTAAAATGACAAAGTATGAAGAATTGGACGACGAAGAAATTCTGGATATTGCCAATCAGATGACCAATGAACAGCAGATGGCGAGCATCCGTGCGCACAAAGACACCGACTTTTCTTTCCAGACAACTGCTGGATACCGTCACCGTGTCAATGTGTATTTCCAGAGAGGCAAAACAGCGATTGCGATTCGTCTTTTAAGAAACGACATTCCGACACTGGACGACTTGATGTTACCGCCTGTATTGGCTGACTTTGCAATGCGTCCTCGTGGTCTGATATTGGTAACAGGTCCTACTGGTTCTGGTAAATCCACAACATTGGCTGGTATGATTGACTATATCAATGTACACCGCAGTGCACATATTATCACCGTAGAAGACACCATAGAATACATTCATCAGCACAAACTTTGCATGGTAAACCAGAGAGAAGTTGGCGACGACGTTCCCGACTTTGCAATGGCTCTTCGTGCTGCACTTCGTGAAGACCCCGATGTGATTCTCGTGGGAGAAATGCGTGACTTTGAAACCATCACCGCAGCCGTAACCGCAGCCGAAACCGGACACTTGGTTCTTTCC
>JAZAUD010000042.1:0-17775 GCA_036373775.1 Oscillospiraceae bacterium
ACAAACAGAAGAAAAAAACGGCTATGTTATGTTGTTTCATCTACGAGAAGAACTGGAAGATACCAGAACAACAGAGTATTTTCAAAATTTATTATGCTATATATTTAATACCGAACCAGCAAATTACTTTTACACTTCTTCTACTGCTGATGAGGTCAGTATTTACACGATATTGCTTGCTTTTGTTGATTCTGTCCGTAATAATTACAATGAACGGCACTATAAAGAAGTCATCAAAAGATTTCATGATAATAGAAGCATAGAAACAATTGATAGTATGCCTGTGATTCATCAACTCAAAAATGGTAATTATATGCTCACACCCATTGATTATGAGCAACAGGGATATAATATTATAGAACGTCTTGCACCTGAAAAACTCAAAGGCAACACTCAAAAGCAACCAAGTAATAGAAGAAAGAATAAAAGGGCTACATATCGTAATTTTAGCTTCGATAATCTCTATGAAAGCTGTAGTTTATATCGTTCTTTTTGCGATGGTGAAGAACTCTATGATACTGAACAAATATTCTTAATTGCACGGAATCTATGTGGTGCTGAGAAAGGAAAACAGCATTTTCTTGACATTATCGAAAATCGGCAGTCAGGTAATTTATACATCTCTGATATGAATTGGAAAGAAATTCTGACCACAATTATCAAAGGCAATATTCCGCTTGCATCCTGTGAAGAATGTGAATATTTCGATTGGTGTCAGCACTCGGAGAATATGCTTTCTACTGCTAAACCACAAAGAACTGAAATTCGTCAAACAAAGAAGGAAAAATATGTATCTATTGATGAGGTCAGTCAGGAATTAAATCAAGCATTTGAAAAAGCAATCAATGCACCAAATCAAGCCATTTATATCATCAAAGCTCAGACAGGTATCGGCAAGACGCAGACCTATCTAAACCATATGAAAAACGCCGATAAACCGCTATTGATTGCTGTTCCGACTCATGACCTAAAAAAAGAGATACTCCAAAAAGCAAGGAATATGGGCATTGAGAATATCTGCTGTACCCCTGATTTAGATGATTATACACTATCTGATGATTTAAAGCATGAAATTGATAACCTGTACACAATCGGTGCTGGTGAATATGTCCTGAAATATTTGACAGGTCAGCTCCAAAAACTAAAGCATACTGACAATGATTATGTCCAAATATCGGCTTATTTGAATGCTTTGAAATATGCCTACCGCTCCAAAGGTCACATTATCACCACTCATGCTCGGTTGATGCACATGAAACAGGAAGTGCTTGATAACCACGAAGTTATCATTGATGAAGATGTTTTGAGAACCGCTATCAATGCGAACTCTGTCAATATGGAAGAACTGAAAATCGTCCATAATTCGGGAATATTTGATGGTGCTGTGCAAAGTCGATTGAATTATTTTTGTATGAATCACGGCTATCGCAACTTAGACAGATTACATTTTGAAAAAGATGATACTACTATGAAGAAAATCAGCGGTTTGCAATCTAATATTTGTGATTTATTGAACTCAAAATATGTCTATATTACGTCAAATATGGTGCATTACTTAACTGATAATCCATTGCCACAGTGCAAATTGATAATCATGTCCGCTACCGCAAATATGGAGCTGTACAGAATGTTTTACCCCGACAGACAGATTGCATTTCATGAGTGCAAAAAAGCCCAATACAAAGGCAAAATCATTCAACATACCGATTGCAGTTATAGCGGATATGTCCTTGAAAAGAATCCTGACCGAATCAGCAGTCTTTACAGTTCGGCTAAATGTGATACTATTATTACTTTTAAGAATATTGAACAGGAGTTCAATACCAAGTATCATTTTGGAAATGTGGAGGGTTTGAACTCTTTGAGCGGTCAGAATCTGTCTGTGATTAGTCTACCCAATAAGCCAGATTTTGTCTATTGTCTGTATGGTATGAGGGCAGGTCTGGAGCTGAATCAAACGCAAAATATGCACCACCAGCGAATTGAATGGAACGGTTACAGCTTTTCTCTCAATACTTTCAAAGATGAAACTTTGCAAAAGATTCAAATCTGGATGCTGTCATCGCAACTGGAACAGGCAGTAGGGCGTGCAAGATTATTGAGAAACGATTGCACTGTCACTGTCTATGCAGGTTTTCCAGTAGAACAGGCTGAATTTCGTAGTTAAATAACATAACATAATAGTAAAATAATATTTATAATTCAGGAGGCAGTATTATGGAAAATAATGATATTATGAAATTGGAAGAAGTCATGCAATATCTGGACATTGGCAAAAATACGCTGTACGGACTTCTGAAAA
This sequence comes from Oscillospiraceae bacterium, assembly GCA_036373775.1. Lineage (GTDB taxonomy): Bacteria > Bacillota > Clostridia > Oscillospirales > Ruminococcaceae > UBA3855. Next base: position 2,303 of record JAZAUD010000042.1, read on the forward strand.
GTGGCGAACTGGATGCCTTTAAAATTGGTAAGGTCTGGAAGATACCAAAGAAATCCGTAGAGGAATATGTCAACAAATCGCTTCAAAGCAGTAAACAAGTACAAACTGACCCATAACTGAAATCGGCGCATTACAGCAAAAGTACGGTTTCTCAGCCTTGGCACAATGTCGGTTGAGAAACAACTATTTTAATTTATTGATATTAACATCAATAAAAATGATTAACTATTGATAGGTGTTTCGATGATTTTCGAATAATCATATAATACAATCAAATCAAAAACAGATAGGAAAGGTCAGTTTCAGCAACTGGATTTCGTTGGTTTGATTCAGAATCAACATAACATAGTATTAAAATAAATGATTCAAATCACAATAATATTAGGAGGTACTAATATGAAAGAAACAATCTTAACTCGTGAAGAAGTCATGGAAGTGCTGAAAATCGGCAAAAGTACATTTTACAAATTGGTTCATGATGGCACACTCAAAGCGTTCAAGGAAGGCAACCGTTATAAAGTGCCGTCCTCATCAGTAGACGAGTACATCATCAACCGTATGAACCAAACAGAAGGAAGGTGAAAATTATGTTTGAGTATATTAACTATCAGGAGCAGAAAGCATTCCTCACTGTATCTGAAACAGCAAGATTGTTATGTATCAATTACGGCACAGTTCTAAGACTGATACATTCTGGTCGGCTGCCTGCTATCATGATTGGGAACAGATACAAAATCAAGGCTTCTGATTTGATAGATTACATCCAGAAATGTTGAATACAAATCCGCTTTCAGATAGTCCAGCTTTGTCATGAAGCTGGGCTACTTTTGCTTTTCTTCTCTCTGTCAGCCTCAATTTTCAATATTACTGCCAGCATATTTTCAGCAAGAGTCTCACACTGCTTATACAGCTCTGTGATATTACTTTCTGTGCCTTCCAATTCCGTCTCTTTGAAATCTTTATCTTGTATCTTATCGAATTCTGACCATGCCGTTTTATGCAGTTTATCGCTGGTTTCTTTAAATTCTTCAATACTTTGGTCTGCCATTTCCTCAAAGGAGTAAGGTGTCATCTCAAATTTGTGTTCAAGACACCACGCCCATGCCGATTTTTCCAATTTTCTAAGATATGGTTCAAACGACAAATCAGAAAGTTTAAAATTTTCCAACTGCATTCTGAGACCTTCGAATACTTCAAAATCCGCCTCACGTTCTTTCATGTTATCAGCATTTGGGGGAGTTGACATATATAAACGTCCAATTATCAGTGCTTTTCCACCACAATAATGCATCAGATAACCACATGCTGTCTTCTTTAAATTCCGTAATCTCTCTTCTATCTTCTCTTCTGTATTATGCTGAAAACGTGGCTGTTGCCCCTGATTCGGGAATACTTTTTTCCAGTAGCCGTCCATGACTTTATCCATACCAGCACGAATTTCATCTGCTTTTTCATCATTGAGCTTCTCATCATATTCTACTATCTGTGTATAAGGATTTTCAATACTTTTATTTTCTACACTCTCTCCCAAAGGTTCAAGATTTTTTCTGATGCAGACCCCATTTTCGTCAAACTCATAAAGTTCATCAGCAATTCTGTTAATTGCCTTCACGACTGCCGTTTTCAAATTCAAGGTCAGTGATTCAGTTCTTGCATGAAAATTCAAGTGATATGGATTGAAATCAATAATCAGATGTTGGCTTTTTTCAAGCTGATTGATTTTGTGCGACCAGCTAATAATATTTCTTGACCATTGATTCAGTTGATAGATAATATCCTCAAAAATGTCTGTTGCAAATTTGTTGTAGTACTTTACACTCAAGGTCAAAAATGTAGCTAATGCCGTTTGAAACGCCTTGATTGTTTCCATAAAATGCACACTCTCATCAGCATTGACCGACTGAAACAGCACCCGACATTCATAATCCCTGAGCAGCTCCTCGTCATTCAGCAACTCATAAGATTCCAGAATCTTTCTAATCCCCTTAGTGCTTACACCATTTGTCTTTGCTTTAGCATCTGAAAACACATCATCCATCTCTAGCTTAATCAGCAATAACAGCAAATTCTTAATTTCATACCGAAAGAGAAAATCAGAGGTGGCATCATCATTTCTGAAAATATTCCGCCCTGCAAAATATTTCTTCTCCAATACAGCAATTGTCTTTTTAACCGTCTGTGTAGATTTCCCGAATAGACTTTTTCCTTCCTGATTATCAGATACTTCCTTATAGGTGAAATCAATAGTCTTTTTCATATCGCAATCTCCTTTTCATCGAAATATAGTCAAAACTTTAAATTATACAATTTTAGTATGCTAAAGTGTACAATTGCTTTTGACGAATACTTCAAAACATGATATAATACAATCACACCAATTGAAAGGGGTGAAACAATGACTTCCACAGCTAAATGCATCAGCCCCACCGAAGCAGCTAAGCAAATCGGCATTGGGCGCACCAAATTTTATGCTCTGCTAAAAGAAAACCAGATTCCTCACATCAGAGTCGGACACAGAATCCTGATTCCCGTCAAGGAGCTGGAAAACTGGATTCATGAGCAAGCTACTCAATCACAATTGGAAAGGAGTGATTACAATGGCTAAAAAACGTGGAAACGGTGAAGGTTCTATTTCCAAACGCAAGAATGGAAAATGGCAGGCTGCTTTTTCTGCACAGCTCCCCACAGGTGAACGTAAGAGGATTTACTATTATGGCGACACTCGTAAGGAATGTGCAGATTGGCTCGCTGAAATGCAGCACAAAGTCTCCATTGGTAAGCCTGTAGTTGCTGTTGACACTACGCTGACGGAATGGCTTGATGAATGGGTCAAAAAGTACTGCATCAATATCAGAGACAGCACCAGAATGAACTATAGTACTTATCTCACCCACATCAAAAGACACAGAATCGGTCAGACTCCCCTGTCAAAGCTCACAACAAATGACCTTCAAGATTTTATCCTTTTTCTGCAAGACAGTGGGAAATTGAACAACTCTGGTGGTTTGAGTGCCAAAACCATCCGCAACTTGTTTCAGATGCTTCATAAGGCTCTGAAACAGGCGGTCGGCAATCAGATTATCTGGTCAAATCCCTCAGACTATGTAGAGCTTCCGAAGGTACATCAAAAAGAGGTTGAGTTCTTGTCAGCCGATGAACTGCACCGCCTGATTGAAGCCAGCAATGGCAAAATATGGCAGATTAGCTTGATTCTGATGATGGCAACAGGTATCCGTATCGGGGAGCTGTTAGCACTCCGTCAGGACAGTATCTGCTGTGAAGAAGGCATCTGGTGTCTGAATATCTGTCAGACCTTACAGAGAATCAAAAACTTCCATGCAAAAGAAGGCGAAAATAGTACGATTCTTCGCTGTTCCGACCCCAAGACAGACAACTCCAAGAGGAAAATTCCTCTCCTGCCCGAAGTTGTCACGCTTTTACAGACACACATTATGAGACAGAAAACCATTGCTGACCAAAGCTACGGACTTTATGAAGTGAATCCCTATCTTATCAGCAATGAAATTGGTGAATGTCTTGACCCATCCACATTCAGAAACTGGTTCAACCAGATTGTAAAAAAAGCCGACATTCAGAAAAAAGTCACCCCTCACAAACTGCGCCATTCCTTCGCTTCACACTGTCTGAAAAACGGAATGGACATTAAGAACATCAGCTCCCTGCTCGGTCACTACAGCACAGACTTCTCTGCAAGAGTCTATGTTCACACCGACCTTGAAGGCAGCTATCAGGCAATGACACACTGTCAAAGCCACATTCAAAATCTGTTAAATTCTCAATCACACAGGGAAATATCCCAGAAAGGAAAAAGTTATGAAAACTATTAATATCCGTGAAATTGTTGGTGAAAATGGTTCACCGAATATCTATGTTGACCCCAGTCAAAAGGATTTCTCTAAAAAAGCACCTGCACTTCTTGCAGATGAAATTGCAAAAACTGGCATCATTGTATTTGATGACACAGATGCTCACATCCGTACCCAAACTCACTATCAGCGTATCACAGATAAAAATATCCCCCGTTTAATTCCTCAGCTGTTAGACCCTTCCATCAGAACTCAAATTCCCACTAGCTGCATTACGGAATGTGTAAAACGCCTCACACTCCTGCCTGAGCTTCAAACGGATTTGACAGAAGAGTTTTGGAAAAATCAAAATCTGCTGAATTTACAGAACGGTGTCTACGATATTATGACTCAACAGCTCCGTGAACGTAAGCCTGAAGATAAGTTCAACTATATACTGAATTTCAACTATCAGCCCAATTGCAAGCTTGATGATGTTTCCTGCTTCAAGAAATTCCTCGAAACCAGCCTTGATGAAGAAGGCAGCAGATGTTTGTTATTCGTCCTCGCCTACTGCCTGTCTTCCCTGACTCAAGCCGAGAAGGCATTCATCCTCTTAGGAAACGCAAAAACAGGCACATCTACCATTCTGAATTTGTTGCAATCTGTTACCAGCCCTGACCTTGTCTCCAACGAGCCTTTCCATCTGATGGGAAGCGAACGTTCCAAAGCCAAGTATACTGGCAAGAGAATCAACATTTCCAGAGAGAACAGCAGTATCCCCATGAAGCACGAGGACAGCTTCAAGAGCCTGATTTCCAATGAAGAAACCTATGGACGTAACCTTTATGAAAGCGGAAAATATTTCCAACCACCAGTGAAATTCATTTTCGCCTTCAATGGTGAACCAAATTTCACCAATCCTGACGATGCAATCTATGACAAAATGATTGTGATTCCCTTCAACAAGGAGATTAAACTCGAAGACAGAGACATCGACTTAGGTAAAGAAATGATAGAAAATAAAGACATCATCTTCTCCATCATCATTGACAACCTGAAAGAGCTTGTGGAATCTGGTTATGACTTCCATGAATCAAAAGAAGCTAAAGAATATATCCAACAGCACAGAACTTTCCTCCATAGTGTAGAAGACTTCCTTGATGAGAATACAGTACTGGATGCTCATAGTGGTATCTCCTCAACAGAACTGAACAAGCTCTATGAAGAGTGGTGTCATGCCAACAATATTCCAGCAATCGGCAGGAACTACTTCTACAAGCATATCAGAGACTACAGCAAGGAAATTCAGTATGGAAAAGTAGTATCCCGCAATGGCAGAGTCAACGGCTTCAACGGTCTCAGAATCAAAAGTAAAGAAGAAATGGACGCCTTCTACGCCTCTAATTTTCAAACCCAATCCAACAGTGATGTAGCATCCGACATAGCTACTGATTCAGAATCCAGTATGCTCACGAATTTAGAAACAACCACAGAATAAAACTCAAAAGCAGGGCAGCTCATAAAACTGCCCTGCTTCTATTATACCATCAATCATGCAATCCGTCAATTATATTTTCGTAAAAAATTGAATCTGACTGCCTGTCACTTTATAAAAACCGGTATCAGCTCCCCTACTCACATAGATTTGGTACGCCTGAAATTCTCCTGATGATTTTATAGTGCTTATCAGGTCAAAGTATACACTCCCATTCACACGGTTGGCTACAAGCATATTCCACTGATACCAACATACTAATCGGAGTCTTTCTTTTCTCTATCATGTCTGCATCACCAAAACATGAAAACTACAAAAATTTTCTGGTTGATGTACGGTTGCTGCAATTTGCCACACGAACTGTTGCACGATAAAAAACTCTATAGCAAAATCCAATTTATATCATCATATTTTTAAATATTACTTTATACTTATTTCGTTTCTGCTATTTCAATTTTCGGCTATAAACAGGCAAAAAGAAAAGCACCTACCAAACAACGTGAGCCTCTTTCCTCCACTCATTATGTTTGGTATGGTGCTTTTCAGTGTGGTTGCGGGAGCAGGACTTGAACCTACGACCTTCGGGTTATGAGCCCGACGAGCTACCATCTGCTCCACCCCGCGTTCTAAAAGCATCCGAAGAAACTTCAAACTCAATCAACTGAAATATGAAACTCTCCTGACGACTTTTTTATTATATCACACTTTGATGAATTTGTCAAGTGTTTTTTTCAAATTTTCAAAAATTTTTTCAAGAGCCTATAAACGAGCATTCAGAAACCAACCTCATAGAAATAAGAAAGACAACCGCAGACTCTTGAAAGCCTCCGGTTATCTGTCTTATTAGTAGAAATAGATATAGTTGGCATCGACCCAACCATAATAGTCACCATCATCAGTATCATAGAGTTCATACCATGTCACCCCTCTGGAATAGCACCAACGCTGAGCAGTGACATGCCAATGATTTCCAAGGCTAGTACGGACTTTTGAACGCTCTCCACCATTACAAACATAATCTGTAGTGAATCCGGCAACAGTATCATAGCTACCAAAATAAAGTTCACCTCGATAATTGCAGGAATAAATTTCCGGTTTAACAAATACCTCTTCATTTTTAAGAACTTGCGTTTGATAGGAAGTTATGGTAGTAGTTTTTCCTTTTGTACCGTCATTGAAATAAGGGGTAACATAAGTAATCACATCAAAGCCTGAGCCAGCAGTCAAATACAAGTCAGTTGTGGTTTCAGCACCTGAAAGGACAAGTGAACTCCCATAACCGTAACATTCCACATAGTAATAGTCATAAGTTCCACCGGAGACAGTCAAGTGATACTCATAGTAATCTGTATTTTCATAAGTAATGACCTTACCGGAACAATTGATAGTGGGAGTCTTTTTAGGGGGAGTGGTTTGTTTTTCAGTCTTTGGCAATTCTGCACGAACGGTTGGCGCATCTGTTTGAATAGGAACATCAGGAATTTCGGCATCTGGAGGAAGTTGCATAATATATCCCATGTTACTTGATTGATACTGTGAATAATTAGTTACATCAGGGAGGTCATTAAGTGTCCAGCCGTCACCCTTTTGCGCAATCCAAAGAGCGAGATAGGGTTCACGGACAAGTTTTCCATTTTGTTGATACTCATAGGCATCATAGCCGGAAGGTTCACGAATGCCGAGCTTTTGATTATAGTACCAAGCATTTTCTTTTTGGAGGATGTAATTTGATTCACCGTTATCAATCCAAGAAAAGGTAAGGTTCATGTCATCATCAATATTGGAAGTTGCACCCATCCAAAGATAACGCAAATTGGAGTTAGTTCTACTGGCATCCTGAACAACTTTCATTAACGCATCCCACTGCGCATCTGAATGAACCGCAGCAAGATGACCGCCTCTTGCTTCACAATCGCTTTCAGCCTGTTCCCAAGTATATTTTCCATTGACGACAATATATTGAGGAATGGCATCATCAATCGCATTTTGTGGCTCTGTTGTTTCCTGAACAGGCGGAGGGGTAGTTTCCGCCTGTTGAGTAGCAGGAGCATCAGAATCGGAAGAAAGAGGAACTTGCATTACATTGGCTTCTGTTTGGGAAGATTGGGAATATTCCGCAGTAGAGGAAGATTCCTGTTGTTTCTTATGCAAAAGCCCGAAGCCCAAGACAGCAAGAATGAGCAATAACAGGAGGAATGGTATCAGCCAAAGGGGAAAGTTATGCGATGTTTCTTGAGGTAAAATTTGAGAATTTCTGTTATTGGGTTCATCTGGAATATATATAGTTGGTCTGGAGGGAGTTGGCGGAATGCTGGGAGTTGGAGAAGCATAGGAATGTTCAGGGAGGGAAGAATTCTGATGTGGTGTAGAAGAGACTGTGGCATGATGGGACTGTGACTGAAAGGATTGGAGAGTTGTATGAGGTGAAAAATCTGAAGAAGAAGGCGACAGCACATGAACCGCTGCACTTTGAGTATGTGTCTCTTGCAAGGTAACATTATGGTGGTGAGAACTTTCTTCAAGATTCCATCCGAGAGCGGTGGTAAAGAATCCAATAATTTCCTCTGCTTTGGTTTGTTCGGTAGCAAATTCAGTATGCATCATAGAAACAGCACGCATTGCAGCGACTTTTTGAGCATTTTCATCTTTTTCGACAGCTTCATACAAAATACTACCAACTCCGCTTTTTATTGCAAGTTGTACCAATGAAGAATTAGGATAAGAATTTCCCAACATATCTTTCAGGTAATTGCTGAATGCAGTGCTATTTTTCAATAGTTCATAGGGATTCTTTCCGTTTCTCTCCGCATAAATACCCATTGCATAACGAATTCCCTCTGCAATAGAAGAAAATTGTTGATAGCTGATGAGCATTTTTTGTTGACATGATGGACATTCCATACCAATTATGGCATCTGGTAACAATGCATTCCATTCATAACCACATTCCGAACACTTCACAAATGATTCCTCCTCTTAATCAATTACATTGCCCCACCAGTAACGGTAACTTCATCCTTAGAAACAGCCGTTCCAGAGTTTCCACACCATTGACAGGTGACAATTCTGTCACCCTCCTGATAACAGGAAAGTTTTCCACATTGTTCACAAACAAGAAATGTATCTGTACGGCAATAAGGACAACCAGGGTAAGTGGCACTTGGCAGAAAACTTCCTTTCAAGCTAACCCTTGTATACCCTTCCGAGTCCGCTTTTCTCTCATCAATTGGAAACGCCCATGTCATTTTCCAGTCATGTCCATATTTTTCGACACGAATTCCGTAGAGCTGTCGGTTTTTACAGCGAGTTAAAACTACTTGTGCTTCTACTTTCATGAATTCACTCCTCCTCATTATCAGATAAAGCGGTATACTTTATAGTTTCGCCTGTTTCATCATCAAAATCATCTTCATCTGTTACCAATTCAGGAGATTTTTCAAAATGTTCAAATTCTTCTGATTCCTCAAAGCGTTGTGATTCTTCCGTCTCACCGGATTCCCCAAATGATTCGAAAAAATCAGATTGTTCTGATTCTTCCTCAGATTCATCAGCCAGCAAGACAGCCTTTTGTTTTTGGAATTTTTCAATTTCCTGTTCTAACATGGTTAATTTTTCGAGACTAGCCGTTTTTTTCTGTTCATCAATGGAAAGATTCAGGAGTTTTTGAACGCTATTTCGACGGTATTCTAATTCTGTCAATTTTTGCTGAATTTGTGCAAGTTGTTGTGTACGTTCAAAATCGTGAATTTCCTCTTGAATGATTTCCGTCATTGTTCGAAGCTTTCCAATGTCAAGGATACCACATACTGACATATCATCTTGACTTCCTCTTTCTGAAAATTCAGGAAGTTGTGCCTCCACTTCAGAAACACATTTTCGGAAATCCGGTTCAGTGAATCCCATTGCCATGTGAAGATAAAACCAATGCAAACGGTCAGCAAAAGTATCATCAATCCCATCAGAAGCGGCAAACACTGCAACAGGAAGATTTTCTTTCCAGATATGGTGACGAAATTCTTCCTTTGCACGTTCGTCACAAATAGAAGTACATCTATTCAAGTGGCATTTTTCATCCCATGGAATGGGTTCATCTGTTGTTCCGTTGGAATAAAGGGCAACGCATTTCCCATCACCAATATGCAAGCCAACCCCAAAATCATCACAAAATCCAATACAAATCAATGTTGCGCCATAGGCTTTGAATAAGCTCCTGATTTTTGGTGAAGGGTTCTCAATTTCGAAACACTCTTTTAAATCCTCTTGACTTAATTCATCCTGTTGACTTTCGGAAAAGGGAATATAGTTTTCCTTATCGGCTTCCGGAACGAGTTGCATTTCTTCTTCTGTGAATGGTGTTCCAAGAAAATCATCACGGACAGCAACTCGCCATTCGTTGACAATTTCATCTGTCAATTTTTGGATTTTCTCATCTTGTTCACTTTCAGAAAGTGAAATCAAGTCAGAGTCATGCAAAAAATCAAAAAGCTTCCTGCAACCAATTTCAACGGCGAATTTTGAGCCTTTGTCACTGCGGAAATAGGGCGCACTTCCATGACCATCCGCCACACCAGCTGTCACCGTGTGCAAATCCTGTATCTGTTGGATAGAATCTTGACAAATGGTATTTTTCTTGACATGAGATGCACCTCTGCAACGAACTGCAAAACTTTCATATTTCATAATTACAATCACCTCTTAGCGACAAAATGATTTCATTCAATTAAAAATCTTCATCGTCCCAATCATCATCACTGTCATTATTTGATGAGGGTGCTGGAGCAGGGAACGGATTGGAAGAAGGGAATGGAGAAGACTGTGAACTTGAAACATTGGCAAATGGATTGGAGGAAGGGAACGGAGAAGATTGTGAACCTGAAACATTGGCAAATGGATTGGAAGAAGGGAACGGAGATGATGCAGGCTGAGGAGGTGTAACATTTGCAAACGGACTGGAAGAAGGGAACGGAGATGCTGCTGGTTGAGTAGCAAATAGATTCGAAAAGGGAGAAGAAGGCACAGACTGTGGAATGGATGTCGAAACCTGACTACGGCTTGCATAAGAGGGCATGGATGAAGATGAAAAATATTCCGGTTCTTCTGGTTCTTGATGGTGCAATGTTCCAATCAAAGTATTTTCTGTAGAAGTGGGAGAAACATCCTTTGAATTTGCTGGTATTCTAGCGGTTTCCTCTGTGATTGCTGCGGATGTACTAGCAACTTGTGAAGATGTAACTGCAATAAAGCGAACAACCTTTTTCAATTGGCTAATATCCGTCACATGAAATAACAATTCAGGATTACGGATGAATTTTCTCAGTACATCAAGATTGGGGTCTTCACCAATAGCAAGAGCCACTCTCAAAGATGCCTGATACCATTTATTTTCTTGTAGTTTTCTCAATGCCCCTAACCAATCATCTGTGGGGTCTCCATCAGATAACAACATAATCACTGGAGCGTAAAAACCGGAACTTGCGGAATCTCTGTCCATAAATCCTGTTTTGGAAAGTTTACGATTCAATTCAAGAAATGCTTCACCAAGGTCAGTCAATCCATTCGCTTGAAGGGGTACCCAATCATCGAAGCTATCCATTGACATCAATCGGGGAGTTACCCATTCACAACCGGATGAAAATTCAAGTATTGCAAGCCTTACCTCTGAATCGGCTTGTGAATTAGAAAGTTCTCGTAAATCGGGAATAATTTCTTCAATTGCGGAATTGATTGCTCCAATTCTTGCGCCTTCCATACTGCCGGATGTATCAATCAGCAAGAAAATGGGACAAATTCTTTTAGGGATTGCATCTGCACTACCCAGAAAACCAAAATTATTCAACATTGTTTATCATCCTCCTGTATCAATAGGCTGCTGCCAAAAAGGCAACAGCCTGAAATCATTATAAAATCTCAATTACTTCATTTTTGAGAATCAATTTCATACCCTTTTCAATAATACAACGCTCATTAGGAAGAACTTCCACATTTCCAAATTGCCAAGGTACATTCTCTTTATTTTTCAATGCAGCTTTGGTGCGAGTTTTATTCATTGAAATGATGGCAACCGTCCGGCTGCTTTCGTTACGGTCATAACAATCTGTGATATAAGCCTCAACAATCTCCATTTTAGAGAAAATTGGAATAGTATAATAAGGGGTTTTGAGCCATCCATAATGTGGAATTGGTTGTTTACAGCAAACACAAGGCATATTCTTCTGATAATAGCGAGTTTCTCTTCCACAATTTGGGCATTCCACAACTTCTGCACGGAATGCGAGCAAATTTTTAAGCCATTCTTTTTCAGTTACGCCCATTTTATCTTCACACATGACTTCATGGCTGAAAGCTTTTATGAAAGCCGCCTGAATATATTCAGGCATTTGTACCCATCGACGAATAAAATTATTGTGAATGCCTTGTACAGGACGGTTGGAAGTATCGACAGGGTCAGCAATGAATACCGGTGCTTCTCCGTAGTAATGCTTTTGACGTTGCTCTGTCATCACAGATTTACTTTGTAACATTTTTCCCTCTAATGGGTGATTACGTATCAGCAACAGGAATAACACCACTGCAAGTGAAAACTGGTCAGTCCGTTTATCAGGGGCTTTTCTTCCCACAACAACCGCAGGAGCCATATAACGACATTTTCCAGCAACTCCGGACTGGTCTCCAAACTGTGATACATTATCATTGTCACAAATCAAAACATCACCTGTGGAAGGATTCATGAAAAAGTTACCATCATTCAAATCTTGATACGAAAACCCTTTGTTATGCAACATCCGGAAACTGTCCACAATGTTGACAGCAGCTTTCAGCATATTATCAATGGAATCAAATTCCTGTTTTCCAATTAAAAAATCGGAAAATTCGTAATATCCTTGTGGGCGCAAATGCATGATATACCCAAAAGAACCATCATAGGCTTGTGTGATTGCCAAAGGCCAAAGAAAATTATTGGTTGGTGCGCCCTGACGAATATTATTGAGTAAATTTTTGCGGAAAGCCTCTGGATTTTTCAAAACACCCTTTTTGTACCATTTCAAAGCCATGGACTTACCATTATATTGTACAAGATAAACATACCCCTGACCGCCTTCACCGAGTTTTTGGACAATTTCAATCACACCATGTCCATCTTCAAGGTTAATTTTTGTTCCCGATTTCATAATTCCCATGATTAAGCTTCCTCTCTTTCGGTTTCAATGATAGTTTCGATTTCATGCAAAATTTCGGCACGTTTCTGCTTAATTTCATTTTCCGCATGAAGTCGCTCATATTCTTCTGACAGAATCATCTCTTCATTGTCACGAATAAAGCCCATAAAATCAGAAGACTGCACACTCTTTTTGAGCGTTGTCACATTTTGTTCTACCAAATCCAAAAAAGGAACTTCAATCGCAATTGCATCCATCACTTGATGATTCAAAATATCTTTCAGAATTTCGACATCTTCCTTAAATTCCTGAGCGATAATTTTCGCTGCTGTCTGGAATCCTCCGGCACTGACACCAGTTCCCTTGTTGTGTTGTTTCTTATAATTGATGAAATAATTCAAGTAATATTCTTTGGTAGTAAATGAAACCTGACTAATCTGTTGGCTAGGTAAGCTGATTTCGATACGCAAACGGTGAAGCAGTTCCTCTTCCAAAGGATTAGGAATTACTGCAAACAATGGAAGCCCATCTTCCCGAATATCTTTCGAGCGTAAATCAGAAAGAATTGTTGTCAGAACGGTTTCAGCATCAGATTTCCGCATTTCTGCCAACTGCATCAAGAGATTATACAACTCTGAATTTTCTGGAATGACTTCATGAATTCTGTTTTCTGCAAGCAGAACCAATTTTTCACCAAAAGTAGCAGCTTCTTTCCGTCTGTCGTCAGCCTGTTCATGATAGAGAATTTGTGCGTGCATGGGTTGGACATCCGGACGAATCGACAAAGCCTCTTTTGAACCAAACAACGCAAGACTATAGAAATTCGGTCTTTCCTCCTCAAACAAATCAAAACGTGATTCTTCCGTAAAGGGCTGACGAATCAAAATCAAGAATAAATTTCCGGAATAACGACGAATCAAGCTGTTATAATATCCCTCTGGTGCAAAATTTTCGAACTTATTTTTAATGTACTGCTTAATTGATTTTTGAAGTTGTTCATAGTAAGGATGAGAAGCGGAAATTCCAAGCCCCTTCTCAAAGGAAGTAATTAAAGCCTGTTCGCTTTCATAATATTCATCCACTGCAAGATTGACAACGTGCTTGATGAACTCATTATATAAAGTCACATATTTTTCACCACGGACAGTATATTCAGCATTCCGGATTGTTCCGCTTTCGGTGATTTCCTGACTTTTTGCACGGCGTAATTCTTCTTCTGTAATCTGACAAGTAGAAGGGTCAACCAATGTGGTAATATACTCACGCATTTTCTTTGTAATGGGACGTTCGCCTTGATATTTGGATTGTGTTTCATTATAATAAGTTGTCAAAATATCAATAATTCTATCTTTGGAAGTCATCAAAAGATTATCTGCCTGATACTTAATTTCACGGTCAAGGGAATTTTCATCCTGAACCTGATTTTCTTTTTGAATTTCTGCCAGCAATTCCAAAATCTGTTGACGGATATGGTTAATTCTGCGATTCATGACCTGTACACGAGTGGTATCATTATACTCATTCAGTTTATTTCGGATTTCTTCAATCCCATCATTATCCAAGCCATTTTGACGAAGCAATTCCATGCAGGTAGTAATTCCTTTTTCGGATTCTAATTTCGCCTTTGCTGAACCAGCAAACAACCTTTTTTCTACCAAATTTCTTGGCACAACATCATACCGTACAAGCTCCGTCTGAATTTTTTCAAGGTTCATTTGTAAAGTGCTTGCAACGTCCGCACGATTGGCAAAAATGAACACTTTTTCCCCAATAGGAATACCGTCTTCATCCTTGTCAATTGTTCCGAAAAACTGCACTAAAGAATCATTGAAGCTGGGACGGTCTGCATTTACGATTAAAATGACCGCATCAGATTTTTTCATCCATTCTCTGGTCTGTTGTTTATGCAATTCTGTAGGCGAGTCAAACCCCGGAACATCATAAATAATCTGATTTTTCGCCAACTTATGAGAAGAAATCACAATTTTCTTAACTGCGAGGGCTTTAGAAGGTTCTTCAATATATGCCTTGATTTCCGACTCCAATTCCATCCCAGTAAATTCTTTCACTTTTTCATCCAGCAAAGAGGAAAGGATACTACGATTTTCCAGAATCTCTTCCAAATCACGCTGTAAATTTTTTTCCTCAGCAGAAAGGGGCGGAAGCTGTCGAATGGCTTCATCAAGCAATTCCTTTGTCCACTGTCGCCAATCAGCCGGCACTTCCGCAAGTGGGAGACCAAGCTTTCCGATTTTTGATAAAAATTCCGCATTGAATTCCTGTTCGGAATAAAACGATACTTGTGCGCTGTCCTCATTCCCATAACAAATGCTTGTTGCCGTATAAGTACAGCGTTCGTCTTTTGTGGGGAGAATATCAATTTCCATGTAAGCATTAGCAAATGTGCTTTTTCCGGATTTTTCCAGCCCAACAATAGAAACTTCAAAGAGATTCTGCTTCAATTTATCCTGCAAAATTTCCAGTTTGCGGAGCATTTCTCTGAGCTTATTTCGTCTGACAACACCAAGCAATTCCTGATATTTGGGGTCAGTCAACGCACGGATACAAGCGATTTCTTTTTCCGTTCGACTGATAACTTCATTACGCTTTGAAGAATTTCCCATATAGCGATTGAAATTATTTGAATGAATCATCATCATATTATTTTTTGCTGTTAAAATTGCAAACATCTGAAAAATTTTAACAGATTACTCCTTTCATGATTATTAAATCAACCTAATAGCACCTTTATTATAACATATTTTGATGTATGTGTCAATGATTTTCCAATACAAAGCTGAATACTCCAACAATTTGCAAGGCATTTTAAATATAAATTTTTCCTGAAAAATATTGACAGAGATATGCATACTAGGAATGTTAAACAAATAACTTGCTAAATTTCTCAAATTGTGATATAATACAGATATACCATAAAAAGCGAGGGTAAAATATGTCTGTTAATATATCAGAAAATGAGTTAAAAAAACAAATTGAATATATGAAGCCAAT
>JAZAUD010000043.1:0-17470 GCA_036373775.1 Oscillospiraceae bacterium
CAATAATGGCAACATTGTCTTTACCTTTTCAATTATTTTATCTTTCATTCTATTTTCAGCTCCCTTCTTATTTATGATAGCATTTTTCACTTGTTTTGTCAATCTATATCGACTAATTTATTTCTGCACAGTTCCTTACTGCCGGAACAGACTCCGAAGTAACTTTCATAGATGAACCGGCATTCGATGAGAACGGAAATTATTGGTTCTCGCTGTCGGAAGAAAGTCTGTATAATACGGATTATGTCGAAGCGGCTGTGTATTTTCTCGATGCTGATGCCGAAGAAATGATAGAACTCGGCTTTACAGGTGAAATCTACGAAGACTGGGAAGACGGCTATTTCTTTGATGGCTTTGACGGTTACTGGTTCTGCTTGCTTGATGACCAGTTTCTTTCTGCTTATCTGTTTGAAGAATGTGACGGCTATGATATTTATATTTCTCCCATTCTGCTCAACGGTGAGGAAACCTATTTAAGATTTGCTTATGATGAAGAAGAAGTGGAAGTCTGGATTCTGGATGTCTGGGACGGTCAAGACGAAAGCGGAGCTGTTTCCAGAATCAACAGAGAATTGACAGAGGGGGATATTATTACACCTCTGTATACAGCTTATGACCTTAATTCTAATGATGAATATGACTACTACGGCGAAGAATATGAATATGATGGTGATAATGAACTCTATTTCACCACTCTGCTGGATGGTGATTATTTATATGCTTTCTGCATCAATGATATTTACGGAAATTATTATCAGACTGACCCTGTTTCATTCACAATTGAAGATGAGGAAATTTATTTTGATATATTTTGATTTGTGAAAAATAAATAAAAAAATCAATTTTCAAGGAGATATTTTTCCATTTTTACCACCTTAAAAAATGCCAAAGTACCCCTAGGGGTACTATACAAAATTCAAATCTTGTGCTAGAATAAAATTGTCAGAAAAAAACAGCGAGGTGAATGCATCATGGAATATATCAAAATTCCAGCAGTAGTGGAAAAATTGAAAACAGCAGAATCAAGATTCTGTCCGGTCTGGATTTCTGCACCGATAGGCTACGGAAAAACTTCTGCTGTCATGAATTATTACGCATCAAAAAGCATCCTGCACATCAGCGGAAAAAGCGGAAAACTTAACCAAATTCCAGAAATTTCCAAAATAAGACAGAGTATTGTCTTTATAGATGATATTTCTTTTTTAGCAGATGAAAATTCCAAGCAGTATGTGATTTCTCTGCTCAATGAAAAAGGCTTTCAGGTGATTCTTGCCGGACGGTGCAAATTTCCAAAATGGCTTGAAGAAACGGCACTGTATCAGGATTTTGTTTTCATCTCTGAACAGGAATTCAGAATGCAGGAAAGCCAGATAACAGAGTTATTTGAAAATCATGAAGTTTTTCTGCAAAAAGAAGAAATGGATATATTGCTGACATGGATACGACAGGGCTATCCCTTAGCAGTTTTGTTGTACCTGAAACACATTCAGAATGGTGATGAATTAAGCCCTGTTCTTGTTCAGAAAGTCTGGGAAGAAATTTTTCGTTTCTGGGACAGAAATATCTTTGAAGGCTATGACAGCGAACTATGGAATTTAACGCTTGCACTTGCGGAATATCCCGAATTTTCAGAAGATTTTGCAATATTCGTGACCGGAAATCTGGCAGTCAGAGAATGGTTTTCTTATTTGCAGAAAACAGGGCAGTGTTTAATTGAAGATGAAAATTTTGTCTGGAGATTCCGTCCAGAAGCGAGGAAATTTTTCCGCTGGAAACGAAAACAGACGTATTCCGAAGAAAAACAGAGGGAAAATTATCATCGTGGGGCTTACTGGTATGAAATACATGACCGCATCAGTGAAGCACTGGAATATTACAGTCTTGCAGGCGCAGAAGAACAGGTGAAAGAAATCTTAATCAAAAACGCATTGAAACACCCCGGAACAGGTCATTATTATGATACCAGAAAATATTATGAAGCACTTCCGGAACAGGCGATTTTGGAAAATCCGGTCTTGATTTCCGGCATGAGTATCCTCTGTTCCCTGATGTTGAATCCGAAAAAATCAGAAATATGGTATCAGAAACTGAAAGAATATGCCGAAAATCCAGAAAATCCCAAACATCAGCGGAAAGATGCAAAAAATAGACTGGCTTATCTTGATATTGCCCTTCCTCACCGTGCCGGAAAAGGTATTATCAAAATTTTTCAGAATACATTCCGGATGATTAAATCTGGAGAACTCAAATTACAGGAATTTAACGTGACAAGCAATCTGCCGTCAATCATGAACGGCGGACTTGATTTCTGTCAGTGGTCAAAAAATGACAATGCCATTGCGAAATTTTTAGGGCATCCGTTGGAAGTCATTCTTGGGAAGCATGGGAAAGGCTTGGTGGATATTGCACTTTCTGAAAGCTATTTTGAAAAAGGTTCAGCCAATCCTTACGAAATTGTCACACGTCTGAATAATGGCATTGCTGATGCTTCCAACGGCGGAAAAATGGAAATGATATTCGTCGCAACTGGTCTGCTGGTGAAACAGCATCTCTTACAGGGACAGCACCCCACGGCAAAACGCAGAATTGATATGTTCCGTCAAAAAATCATAGAAGAAAAAGCAAATCAGCTTCTTCCTAATTTTGAGACGTTCTGTACATGGTTTGCACTCTATACGGGCGATAAAAAAGCAATCCGGAACTATCTGGAATCCGCACCGGATGAAAAGAAAAGCTTTTATATTCTTGACAGATACCGATATATGATTAAAATTCGCTGTCTGATTGCAGAAAATCAGCTTGCAGAAGCCCTTGACCTCGCTTGTTTCCTGACCGGATATTTCACAAATTATCGTAGAACTTACCTGACAATCGAAAATGAAATTCTGAAATCCATCATTCTGTACAGGATGGAAAATGAAAGCTGGCAATCTGTTTTCACAGAAGCATTGAAAAAAGCGGAAGAATTTCATTTCGTCCGTGTGTTCTCACTGGAGGGAACGGCGGTTCAGCCTTTGCTGATGCATCTGAAAACTTCCGAAGTTTCAAGGAAATTTTGGGAAGCCGTCACGGATGAAGTCAAAAAAATGGCTCTGTACTATCCAGATTATCTGAAATATGTTTCTAAGCCAGATATTTATTTCACTGACCGTGAAACACAGGTTCTCGGACTGCTTTGTCAGGGGCTTTCCATGCAGGAAATCTGCAAGGAATGCGGAATTTCTTATGATGGTTTGAAAAAACATAACAGAAATATCTATCAGAAACTCGGCGCAAAGAACCGAACCGAAGCCGAACGGAAAGCAATGCAGTTGGGCATTGTTCACCGAAAAGGGGGAGAATTATGAAATTAAAGAAACAAGTAAAATTTGATAAACAAACAATGACGGTTACGTTTGATAAATATCAGAAAACTATCAATCCAGAAGATTATTTTATTATTCGTGCCTTGCAGAATCGTGTCACTGATGATGCACACCTCCTGAAACTCGTCATGACAACAGAACAGATTGACGAAATCGAAGCAGGTTTCCGTATGGCTGGTTTCGTGGAAGAATACGGCGAATTTCTTGAAGAAGAACCGATTGGAATTATGCCTTATCATAACGATTGATGATAGAAAGGAAAATGCATGATGGAAAAGAAATATGTCACTCCTGATATGGAAATCAAGGAGTTTGAAACAGAAGATGTGATTACAACAAGTGGTACTGGCGAAGGTGGCGATGAAGATATAATGGACGGTGACGAGGACTAATCACAAACAATCAGTACAACGAACAGTAGGCAGTTTTAGCTGTCAGAAAGGAAAGATATATGCCTTATCATGATGAGCAATCCGTGAAAAAATTTCATGGCATTGAAAATATCATAAAGTGAGTGATGACTATGACAGAAGTTTTGGAATATAAATGCCCCTGTTGCAGTGGGAAAATTGAATTTGATGCAGAAAGTCAGCAGATGAAATGCCCCTATTGTGATGCTGAAATTACAATGGATGCCATCAAGGAACAGGGTGACGGCATACCAGAAGAATCACAAATGGACTGGGATATTTCATCCGGTGAATGGAATCAGGAAGAAATTGGAAATATGCGTGTCTATTCCTGCCGGTCATGTGGGGGCGAAATTATCGCAGACCAGACAACAAGCGCATCCAAATGCCCTTACTGTGATAATCCCGTTGTGATGACTGGACAGTTCGCAGGCGATTTGCGCCCTGATTATGTCATTCCGTTTAAGCTGGACAGAGAGTCTGCGAAATCTGCCCTTCTCAAACATTTTGAAGGGAAAAAACTTCTCCCGAAAGTTTTTCGAAGTCAGCACCAGATTGACGAAATCAAGGGCGTTTATGTTCCTGTCTGGCTGTTCGATGCTGAAGCAGATGCTTCTATCACATTCAAGGCGCATAAGTCCAAAACATGGCATGATGCAAATTTTGATTATGAAGAAACAAGCTATTATTCCGCAGTCCGTAAGGGGAAAATGGCATTTGAACACATTCCGGTGGATGGGTCTTCCAAAATGGATGATGATTTAATGGAATCCATTGAGCCTTTCAATTTCAAAGATGCTGTGGAATTTCAGACAGCCTATCTTTCGGGATACCTCGCTGACAAATATGATGTTGATTCAGAACAGAGCATGAAACACGCCAATGAACGTGTCAGAAAAAGCGTGGAAGAAGCTTTTCAAAAGACTGTCACCGGCTATGAAAGCATCAGCACTGAAAAAAGTGAAATTCATTTGGAAAACGGAAAAGCCGTTTATGCCCTTTATCCGGTGTGGCTGTTGAATATCAGCTGGAATGGAACGGTCTATAAATTCGCCATGAACGGCGAAACTGGAAAATTTGTCGGGAATCTTCCGCTTGACAAAGGTCAGGCTGTCAAGAAATTTCTGCTCATCATGACAATCATTGCTGTGATTGCCTATTTCATACTTTATATGGTTAGTGTCAGCCTAATAATTGGTGCAGTGATTGCCGGAATCGTTGTCGGAATTATGTGGTCTGACCTGAAATCGGTCAGCTTTAAGAAAGAAGCCAACGATTATATTAAAACAGGCAGTTTGAATATCAGTTTCCGCAACGATAAATTTCTCTACAAAAAGACAGACAAAAAGCCTCGTGAAAAGTCAGAAAATAATCAAAAAACATGATTTTTGTAACAGCCTGATAATTCTTTCAACAAAGTTTGTGAAAAATCACGGATGAAAAAAATGCCAAAGTACCCCTAGGGGTACTATACAAAATGGGAAACCCATGGTATAATACAGATGTTAAAAGCGACAGGCTTTATATGATATTATTTTAAAGGAGGTTTGCAAATGAAGAAATTTCATAAAAGATGTATCAGTGGAATCATTGCTGTTGTGACACTTGCCAGCAATGGGATTGCGTTTTTCCCGAATTTCTATTTCCCTGAGCATCGTATCGATACTTCTTCCATTGATGTAAAAGCATCAGAGGTTATCACAGGCAATTCTGCTGCATTGCAGGCAATCGGTATTTCACCATTTAAAGCACCTGATGGTTTTACTGCAAGTTCAGAGAAAAACCCATATGGAAAGAAAGTTGTCACTGCAACAGAGGTAAACGAAATTTTCTTTAATCCTGCTGGAAGTGGGAGTGCAACACTATTCGGTCATAATAATGAAACAACAAGTTTTGACCCTTCCAGTATTTCAGGTACAGCAATTACGGCAGGTCTTAGTAATGTAAAGTTTTCTGTAACTGCATCGGGAGATTTTGCTGGTGACAGTAAGGGGAGAAAAAATTACATTGCCGTCTTGTATGTTGACAAAGACTATCATCTCAAACTTGGTGTGCGCAATGCTGAAACAGGTCAGGGGTCAAACGATATTCAGATTTGTGGAATGCCAACGCCCAAAAGCGCAACCACAAGTAATGGAAAAGTCAACAAGCAAACAATGAAGTATCAGGAAAATCACAACACACAGATTATCAGTCAGATGAAAATTGCCACAGGCGATTTTAATGGTGATGGTGTAGATGAAATTGCAATCTATAACCCCAGTACAAAAGAAATTGTGATGTATAAATATATTCCCTCATCGGATTCATGGGATTCAAGTGTAGACAACCATAAGGCAGTTGCATTGGGAACTACTACTGACACCATCACAGCAATGTCCCTTTCTGCTGGTGATGTGGACAGTGACGGATATTGTGACCTTGCTGTCTGCTACACTAAAAATGGTGAGACATCCGGAGGCATTTACAAGGGCAATGCAACACCCAGTGCCATGTTTGAAGCAAATATTGGAAATGCAGTAAATTTTTCTCAAATTCAAAACAAAACAATAACGAAACCGACAGTGATTCTGGCAGATGTTCTGAATACAGGCTCACCACAGATAGTAGTTGCTGGAACATATGCAACATCGGAATCAAATTCTAAAGAAACGACCTATTATACAGGTATCAAGCTGTTTTCCTATGAAAAAAGTCAGGGTACACTCACTGAAATCAATTCTTACCTTGTCGCTGACAGTGGCTCTACAGGCGGAATTGATACGGCATACTATCATTACGGTTCTTCTGCGCAGTTGATTGGCACAAGAGGAAATAAGCACTTTTTACTTGTCAATGGTTGTGTATACAGTGTTTCTGATTCGGAAATCAAATTTCTGTATGCAACGAACATGAGAGGCAGTTTGCAAATCAATGACTTTGACAAAAAGCTTGGTGGCGGTCAAACTGTCAATGCTGATTTTATCCGCAGTGATTTTCAGGTTGCCAATTTAAGCAATGGTGATGCTGTTATCATCTGCAAGGGAAGCAAAGTGCCTGAAGGCGTATCCGGAGACGGAAATGCTTCTATGTTTGTTGACAGTCATGTAGCATTTTGTGTTCTGAAAGAAAATGACAGCACCAACAATATTCTGAATTTGGGAAGTGTTGGGCGTTACAGCCTGTGTAATGACCCTGATGGTGCGCTTCCTGTATATGCTGTTCCAAATACAGATAATGATACTTCCTATATGGTATATAATGGAAATCATTCTTATGAATACAGTGACCCACAAATTCTTACAATTCTGGCATCTCCCCCGCATTTCAATGATTTGTTAGACCAAGAGGACGGCAACTATGCAGAATCTTCAACCAGTTATGCAAAGTCTTCCAGTACAGGCGGTACTGTCAGTGCAAGTGCAACCATTGAGATTGGTGCTTATGCAAAAATAGAAGAAGAAGGCGAATTTTTAGGAATTGAGCTGTTCCATGCAGAAGCAGAAACACATTGGAATGCTGCATTTACTGCCGGATATGAAGAAAGTAAATCCTATACTTATACGAAAGAATATACTACTACTTCCGGTGCGGACGGTATCGTTTTGTATGCTGTTCCCATTGAAACTTATGAATATCAGGTACACACTGCTGATGGCAAGGAATACAAGAAAAAAGTATGCATTCCACAAGAGCCTGTAGAAAAACTTATGGAACTTGACGATTACAGGGAACTTTCAGAACATTACAGCAACCTTCCCAAAATCAATGACGGAACTGTCACGCACACTGTCGGAAAACCTGAAACTTATCCAACTCGCTCTACTGCATCCAGTTTCGGAAAAAATCGGATTTACGGACAGGGTTCTCAACGTGTTGGCTTTACTGGTATTGGTGGCGGACAGACAATCAAACAAAGCGTTGAAATTTCTAAAGAAAAAAGTGCAAGTTTCAATTCCGAAGTATCCGTTTCTGTTTCCGGCGGCTTCGGTGCAGCTGGTGTTGTTGTAGGTATTGAGGAAGGTGCATCTGCTAGCGCAGGTTATGCATTTGTCAATACTACTGGTATGGAATATTCCGCAGAAATGCAGAATATGCCTAAGAGTGCTGCACCTTACGGCTACAATCTGGATTGGCAGTTATTCGCTTATGATGGAAAATATACTGGAGCAGACGGAAAAGAAGTGACTTTCCCTGTTGTTAGCTATATTGTCAGCAATGTGTCCCAGCCTCCTCGGAGACCTCAGAATGTTGTACAGAATTATGATGCTGACTATGAATCTGATGGCTACACTGTTACACTGGAATGGGATTATGATGGCAGTTCTGTTAATAATTTCAATATTTATCGTTTAGCACCAAATCAGGATGAAAGCGAAAAGGGAAAATTGGTTGGTACTGTATCAGGTACTGAACGTACATTTACAGACAACAGCAAGGATTTAGTACCATATCAAAGTTACAGGTATCATATTGAAGCCGTTCGTTCACAAGCTCCTGCTGTTTCCATGATGAGTGATGTATGCATTGCTTATACAAAGGGCGCAAGTGAAGAAATGCCGAAAATCATTTTCAACGACTGTGTAAAGGACGGAGTTCTGACAATTACCCCCAATACCAGAACGGAAGACCAAATAGTAGAAGCCTCTATAGATGGTTATGATCCGAACAGTGAAACCAGAAAATATGATGATGTCACCTATCAATGGCAGAGAAAAACCGATTTTGGTTGGGTGAATTTCAGTAATCAGACAAGTTCTACCATTGATTTCTCCAAAAATCTCCTTGGAAAAAATGCGGAAGAAAGAACAAGGGCTTTGACAGACAGTGACCTTCATTTTGAAGGAGAAGTACGTTGCTTTATGACGATGACTTATAAGGCACATGATGTCAAACTTCAGGCATATTCTGAAACTTTCACTGTCAATCGCACTTTGCTGGATACTGAACTTTATGACGAAAATAGTCTCAGTAATGTAAGCTTAAGAACATATGGCGTTTCCCTGAAATCTGTTGCTGGTTTTGTTCCTACAGGGACTGTCACATTCCATTACAAGAGTAATTTGGAAGACAAAGTTTTTGAAGGCGAACTTGTAACAAGAACTGTTGGCGGTACAACATATGCTGTAGTTGACCCTAAAGCTACAGGTCTTACTTCTGCCGGCAGTTATACCGTAACAGTGCAGTATTCTGGTGACAGTAATTTCAATGCTGTGAACCTCGGTGAAGTTCGTTTCGACAACCTGACAAATAATGATGGTAGTTTCAAGACGGAAAAGAGAGTGTTCATGTGTTCTGATGAGGGCATGGAATATAAGCCTGTTTATTGGGAAAACGGAAACTACACTCTTAAAACCTGCTATGGTGCAAAACCAATGTATCAGGTGAGAGAATATGAGTATGAGAGAGACCCCGAAACAGGTGAATATGTCTCTGTACTGTATACACCCAACAAGTTTTATATCCCGTATGGATATGACGGAGAACAGGAAAAATATAAGAGAGTATACAAGGAAGAAGTTTTACGGGGATTTTATTACGAAAAGAACCCTGTGACAGGTCAGCTGGAACGTGTTGATATGAAAGAGTGGCGTTATATTGTCAAAGATACGGATGGCTCAATCATGTACTATGTAGACCCTGAAAAAGATGCTGTCATGGATTACAAGATTGTGGAAGAAGGCACGGTTGCTTCTCTGGTGAAAGCAGAAAGCGACGCTACTTGGGGGAGCAGAGGCAATATAGACAGCGGTCTGATTGCAATTGCACCGGATATGCAAGTTGACAAGGGCATGAGAGAGCTTGGTGTTTACTTTGGAAACCTTGAAAATGTCGGCGAACTGACTATTAGGAAAAGTATTATATCCCAGAAATTGGGTACTAATGGTACGCTGACAATTCACGTTGAAAAGCCTACTATCCGGATTTCCCCTGACGTTAGTAACCCGAACAATGTAACATACACTATAGATGAATGGCCCAGCTATCTCAATCCGGAACATATCGGCAAATTGAATGTCAGCTACTATGGTGGTATTTTCAGCAAAACAATTGTACCGGAAGACTTCCTGAATTTGAAATACTATAATTCAAACGGTGTACCAGTAGAAAATATCGGCACTGGAAGATATCAGGTTGTTATTGAAAAAGATTATAATGGCGGAGTTTTGCGCAACGCAGACGGAACTATGAAGACAGATGAACATGGTTTCCCGATTTATTCCGCCAACTATATGGACACTTGCTGGTCTGACAGGGAAGATAAACTCAGATACAGCCGAAAGATTTCCGACTTCTTCAATATCGAACTGGGGACGGCAAATATTATTAGAGAAGGTACAAAGTATAACGTTACTGCTGGTGTGAAAGACGGCGTAGGCGGTACAGTTGAGCTTTCCGTAGTGGATAGTTTAACAAAAATTCCGGAAAAAACAAACATCATTGATAGTTTTACAAATGCTTATGAAACGGGCAGAGAATATACTGTAACAGCTACACCAGCTGCTGGTTACAAATTTGTCGGATGGAGTAACGGAAGTACAGCTTCCAAATGCACAGGTAAAATTGACAGAACTGTTAGTTTGCAAGCAGAGTTTGTGGAAAATACTTATGCAGTGAAGTTTAATAATAATCAGCATGGTGGTATGACCATTACTGAAGGTGAGAACTCTACAACAGACCTCACAGAAAAACAGCTTGGCATTACAGGCAATCTTACCTTGATGGCAGACCGACCGGATGAAGGTTATCACTTTGCAAAGTGGTCTGTAACATCCGGCGAAAATACTTACGAACTGACTTCGCCAATGGTTTATATTTCAGGTGTTACTGCCGATATAACCTATACACCAGTTTATGAAAGAGACAGCTACACGCTGACACTCGGCAAGGCTCTGAAAGCAACCTATATGCTGGATGGTGCTGAAAAAACTTATGAAGGCGAACCTATCAAGGGTGATACAAAGATTAAGGTTTCCCTCGACGATAGCAGAGTAGAATTTGCTCCTGGTACTGGTTGGCTGAATAACAATGCTGATGCCGGTTATAAGAATGACTATGAATTTACCATCACTGGAGATACAACAATCAGTCATCCGTTGCAGTTGAAAGCTGGTGTAGATGACATTACAACCATTGAAAAACAAAACATTATTGCACCTACTTGTGAAAAAGATGGTTCTCATGATGATGTTACCATTTCCGAGATTACAGGCAATGTAACCCATACCGAACACGTGGTAGACCCTGCTACAGGTCATAGCTTTGAATTTGTAAAGCTTGAAATTCCAGAAATCGACAACGGCGCAGTGTATGACGAAGACGGTAATCTTGTCAAGTGGGGCGATTTCACAAGAATGTACAATACAAGAGGTGACTTCTATGGCGAACCGTTTGCAATTGCATATTTCCGTTGTAAAGAAGATGGTGAATGGCTCAGAGCTTATTGCAATGTAACAGAGGAAGTCACAACACAGGATACTTGTGAACAGGATGGTCTGATTACGTTCACAGCGACTTTGGATGTTACCGACGGTTACACAGACTTGAATGACAGAGTATATCAGGCAAGTGAATTTGTAGATACTGAAAAAGTCTTTACAGCAGTAAGAGAAAATGTTACTGTGAAACATGGATGCAATCCAAAGTATGACTACGAATATGTCACAAATGGTGACGGTACTTATAATGTCGTATGCAAGAGATGTAATACTGTCATTGAAACACGTAATCACACTTATGATGCAAATGGTTATTGCATTGATAAAGAATTTTTGGGTCAGCATTTGATGCGTCCGTATAGTCAGTCAGATGTAACCGTTAAATATGGTAATACTACTTACTATGATGGTGGCACTATTGATGCTGTACTCGGTGGTATCAGTGTAAACGACAACCTTATACCACAGATAACATTCCGTGATGAAAATAATCAGGAAATTGCAGGTACAGTTGAATGGGAATACAAGAGCTATGGAATGCTTCATGAGGGTGAAAATGTTCTTTACTGGGTATTCAAACCTTCTGAATCAGGTCATCAGCAAGTTTATGGCTCATTTACAATCAATTATTTGAAGCAAGAACTGACATTACCCGATGGAACTCCGGAATTAGAAAAGTATACTTATAATGGTTGGCACAAGGGCATGACGCTCAGTGAAATCAAGATTAACAACTATACTCCTGTGGGGGACGTGCAGGGTACATGGAAATGGAAGGCTGAAAGTGCAGAAAAGAATCCTGATACTGTACTGGAAGGCGGAAACACTTACACCTTTACAGCAGTGTTTACTCCTACGGGCGATTATGCCTACAAGTATAAGAGCCTTGAGCGTGAATTTACCTTTACAGTAGACCCCCATGCATATGATTATCTGGAAGATATTGCTCCCATGTATGGCAGTCATGACGATTACGGCAAGGGCGCAGAGTTCCTCAGTCAGAATTTCCCTGCGATTGTAACAAAGGAAATTTACGGCGAACAGGTTACAGGTACATTAAGCTTAATTTCGATTACTAACAATAGTAAATCTGAAACATTGGACTATGGTGTAAATACAATTCAGGTTTCATTTGTTCCCGATGAAAAGTATAAGGACAAATATTTTGGTGGTTCTACATCCATTACTTATAAGTACATTGTTCCTGAACATGAACTGGACGAAGAGGGAAAATGTATCCTTTGCGGACAGAATGAACACGCTTTTGAAGTGACGGATTATGTCACCGACGGAGAAACTGAATATTTCGGCTCTTGGGAAGCCCTTACAGAAGCTTTAAGTCATAGCCCTGCATACAGTAAAATCAAATTCCATGAAGATGTGGATATGTCCGGTGAGGTGGATATGTCTTTAGATTGGGATACTATAGGTTATGATATTCTGGCAGAAGCTATCAAAAAAGTAACTTTCCAATGCGCAAATGATATGGTAATCAATGGTCATACTGTTAAAGCAAATTATCTTAATCTTCCCTCCCATGAATTTGAAAAGGATGAAAACGATGAAGCTGTGCCTTTGCCTGTAACTTTGAAAGATGCAAAGTTTGATATCAAAAACTATAGTGCTTGGAATAACTACTATGGTCGTTATACAACCATATTTGATAATGTTACTTTGGACACAAACAGTTTCAGTACAGATGAAAATATTGAACTGAAAAACAATTCACACATTACAATCAATGGTGGTGTTGGCAATGACGTTGTTTTTGGTGGAAATACCATCAGCATTGAAGAAGGCTCTTATCTCACATTGTCTGCGGATGCCCTCAATGGAATATTGTCCGATTGTGGTCTTCTTAGTACAACGGAACGTCTTAATCAGCTGAAAGCATTCCTGCCAATTGGCTGGTCTATCCAGCAGGTGGAAGACACCTATCCGGTATTAGAACGGGAATATGATGAGACTACTGAAGAGTGGCATGACGTAACAAATTATGAAACTGGTCTTGTTTACAGACCGTTCAAGGATGGTATCAAGCAGGATTCTGTCACACTGGAATCTGATGCAAACCATGTCAAGGCTGGTATGAATGTGGCAATTGCTGACGGTGCAAAGGTATCTGTCAACCTGTATTTCAAGCTTCCCGAAGGAAGAACCGCTGATGAGTATACTGTTGAATACAAGGGTGTACCGTTCCCGATGACAGACTGTGCAGAAACATCTGTTGAAGGCTTTGACCGTGTATTTGAAGTATTCGCAACCGCTAAGGAAATGGGCGACGATATTCCCTATGCAGTCAAGGACGGTAGTGGACAGATTGTAAAAGAAGGTACAGTTTCTGTCAAGGACTATGCAAGACAGCTCATTGATAGCGATAGTGGTACTGTGACAGATGCAACAAAGGCATCCTTGAAAGCTATGCTCAACTATGGTACAGCTGCACAGATTTATTTCAACAATAACACAGAATCTCTTGCGAATTCCGTTCTTGATGAAAGCGACAAGCTGAATTATGATGATGTTGCAGTTCCGGAAATGGTATTCGACAAGGAAGTTATCAATTCCGCTTTGACCAAAGCAGAAGCACCTATCAGCTACTATGGCATGAGTCTGACATTGGAAAATGATACCACAATGACATTGTATTTCAAGAATGAGTCTGATAATATTGAGGATGCTGTCACCTACATGAAGGAACATTTCAAGATGGATGGTGTCGAAGTTACACCACTCATCAATAAAAATTATTTGATGGTTCGTGTGGAAAACATCTCTATCATACAGCTGGAAAAGATGCATACATTGACATTTGATGAATCTGCTTTTGATGTGTGTGTAGCACAGTATTTCAATACCAATGTTGTGAAAGAAGATGCAGAAGGAAAATTACAGAATCTGTGTAAGGCACTGCATCACTATTATCAGACAGCGAAACCTGTAAGCGATTAAAAGGAGAACAACCATGAAAAAGTATATTACCCCTGAAATGGAAGTTACCGAATTTGAAACGGAAGATGTCATTACGACTTCCAACGAAACTCCGGATGTTGACGAAAATGGTTTGCCTATTGGCTGATATCATTGATAGGAGATATTGTCCATGAAGAAAGAAAAGTATATCACTCCTGAAATGGAAATCACTGAATTTGACACAGAAGATGTCATTACCACTTCCACCACCTCGGAAGATGATAATACTATTAACTATCCGATTATCATTGTCTAAGTCAAGCAAATACCGCACATTTCCTTATGGAGGTGTGCGGTATTCTATAAAAGGAGTTTTTTATGAAATCAAAACTGATATTTTTGATATGTCTTTGCATGATGCTGTTATCAGGATGTGCTGAAAAACAAACGGAAGAAAATGGTTCTTCCACAGAACTGATACCACCATCTGAAATAATCGAAACCACCGTCACAACTAAAACAGTTCAGCACACTGAAATAATGGAAACCACTGTCACAACTGCAATTGTTCAGCCCACTGAAATAGCGGAAACCACTGCCACAACTGAAACAGTTCAGCCCATTGAAATAGCGGAAACCACTGCCACAACTGCAATTGTTCAGCCATCTGAACCAGCGGAAAACATTGTTACAACTGCAATTGTTCATTCTCCCGAACCAGCGGAAAACATTGTCACAAATGAAATTGTTCAGTCTCTTGAACCAGTGGAAGCCACTCCAAACGATGAAATCATTGCAACCCCTGAAAATGTCCCCACTCCTGAACCTGTTCAAGAACCTGAATTTACTGAAATTCCTGAACCAATTCCGGAAAAGCAATCCATCCCACCAGAAAATGTCCCCTCAGCAAATTCACCGGAAATTATAATTCCTCCTGACGATAATCCAGAGGAGATACAATTTCCTATAATTATGATTGATTAAGCCAAGAAAGGAAAATTTAATTATGAAACTGAATCCGAAATTTTTAACCCATTTCACAAAGGGTGAACACTATATAATTTCGACAAGCGGAACAAGATTTTCCGGCATTGTCAAGAATAACGAAACAGCGGCATTTATTGTGGAGTGCCTGAAATCTGATACAACAGAGAATCAGATTGTCGATAAACTTCTTTCAGAGTATTCAGGAGCAGACAGGGCAACAGTACAGAAAGATGTTGCGGATATTCTCAATAAACTGCGGTCTATCGGAGCATTGGAAGAATGAGTAGTGTTTATAAAAATTTGATATACTTATTGACTTGTTCTGTAAATGAAATTACACCTGATGCAGAGAAAATCAAGGCTATGGATTTGGAACAGCTTTATAAATTAGCAAAATTTCACACTGTCCGGAGTGCGGTCAATATAGCCTTAGAGCGTGCCAATGTGAAGCATGAGAAATTCCATGAATCCATGAAAAAGGCTATCCGGAAAAATATCTATCTGGATATGGAACGACAGACCATCTTTTCAGAATTTGAACAGCACGGAATCTGGTATCTTCCGCTGAAAGGCTCGATTCTGAAAGACCTCTATCCTGAAAACGGTATGAGAGAAATGGCTGACAATGATGTGCTGTATGATTCCGGCAAGCAAAAGGAAGTCATGCAGATTATGCTTGAAAATGGCTATACTGCGGAAAGTGTCGGACAATCTCATCATGATGTATATATGAAACCGCCTGTGCTGAATTTTGAACTGCATACGGAACTGTTCAGTTCTGCCCATGCGGAAAGCCTGTTCCGATACTATCAGAATCCGGAGCAAATCATGCAGAAAGACAGCGATAATCAACATGGCTATCATTTCAGTGATGAGGATTTCTATATTTTCATGACTGCTCATGAATACAAGCATTTCAGCGGCAGCGGAACAGGAATCCGGTCACTTCTGGATTGTTATGTATATTGTAAAGTCAAAGGTGATTCTCTCGACTGGAATTATATCAAAAACCAGACTGAAAAACTGGAAATCACTGATTTTGAACAGAAACGTCGAAAACTTGCCCTGAAAGTGTTTTCCTCTGTTTCCATGCCGGAACTCACAGAAGAAGAACAAAAACTTTTGATGTACTACCTGACAGCTGGAACTTACGGAACACTGGAAAACGGTATCAGAAAAAAACTGAAAGACCAATCCAAAGCGGAATATATTCTGCATCAGATGTTTCCTAATCTGGACTATATGAAACGGTCAGTAAAATTTGTAGGCAAATATCCGATTCTGTATCCTGCTGGAATTGTATACCGATGGGGACGAGTATTGCTTATCCGAAAAGATTATCTATCAAGAATGATGAAAGTACTGAAGAAATTATGATAACTAAAAATTATAGAATTGCTGATAAAGTAGTTCAAATCCATTCAATGGATGATGAGGTTCATGCGTACTGTGCCAATTATCAGACAAAATGCCTGACTATGACACAATACTGTTTCACGGTTCTGTCGTGGCGGTGGACGGTTAGGGGTATCTGTTTACAACAAAGTCTGGAACAGGAAAATCCACTCACACAAGGCTCTGAAGAGAGTATTTTGGAGAATGTGTGGTCATGGTGAACGATGACAAGCCCCTGATTCACATTTCAGAAAATCAGGTGACTGTTTACGGCACTCTGCACAATGGCAAGCACAGGCTCGGAGCGAATATCTCCATTGCTTATGTTCCACAGGGCAATCAATTAATGTCGGGGACAATCCGTAAAATTGTGACGTTCGCTGACATTTCCGCCCTCCATGATGAAGAAATCTGGAAAGCTCTGAAAATCTCCTGCGTAAAGGATTTTGTAAATGATTTGGAAAACGGTATAGATACACTTCTCGGTGAGCGTGGTACAGAACTGTCGGAAGGACACATGCAGAGAATCGCTGTTGCAAGGGCGGTATTTTCAGAAAGTCCAGTTTTGTTTCTTGATGAAGTCACCAGTTCTCTTGATGAACGGATAGAAACAGAACTGCTTAAAAATCTGAAAAATATTACGCATAAGACTGTCCTGATTATTACACATCGTCCAGCAGCATTAAAAATTTGTGATAAAATTTTTGAAATCCAAAAAGGAAAAATCACCATAAAATCTTCTGTATATTCAGATGCATAGTGTATGCAGAAAGCACCATACTTTGGCATAGAATCAGCATAAAACTGAATATAGGAATAGCACAGTAAAAGTGTGGAAGCACCAGGGCTACAGCATTTACTTTTTCTCAATATATAGCCAATTATTAGAATGAAGAAATTTATAGCTAAAAATAGTGATAATTGAAGTGAATATTCATCACAGAATAAAAAGGATGTTATTCGTAAAAATCCCAATTTTATG
>JAZAUD010000044.1:0-16931 GCA_036373775.1 Oscillospiraceae bacterium
TCCAAACAAAATCCCGATTATACAAGCATTGATGGAATATTGTATGACAAAGAGGGAACAACATTGATTTGTTGTCCTGCTGGAAAATCCTCTATCACCATCCCCGACAGCGTGACAACCATTGGAAGTTCTGCTTTTTCTGGATGCACCAGCCTGACCTCTGTCACCATCCCCGACAGCGTGACAACAATTGGAGAGTTTGCTTTTTCTGAATGCACCCGCCTGACCTCTGTCACCATCCCCGACAGCGTGACAACAATTGAAGCAGGTGCTTTTTCTGGATGCACCAGCCTGACCTCTGTCACCATCCCCGACAGCGTGACAACCATTGGAAATGATGCTTTTTATGGATGCACAAATCTGAAAGATGTTTACTACACAGGAACAAAGGAGCAATGGAATGCAATCACAATTGATTTTGGAAATGCCCCCCTCTTGAATGCCACCATTCACTTTAATTCCACCGCCCCCGAACAGCCCACGGACGAATTGGAAATTTCCGTTTCCAGCCTGATTGAGCTGAACAAAGCCCTCAAAACCAAAAAGGGCGCACCTAAAAAGTTTGACCTCAATGGTGACAACATTATCAACGTGATTGACCTTGCACTGCTCAAAAGGCAGTTGCTGTCAAATAAATAAAATTCATTCAAAGGAGAAAAAACTTATGAAACTTGGTATGGTAGGACTCCCGAACGTGGGAAAGAGTACGCTTTTCAATGCGCTGACGAATGCAGGGGCGCAGTCCGCAAATTATCCTTTCTGTACGATTGAGAAAAATGTTGGTGTGGTATCCGTCCCCGACAGCCGTCTTGACTACTTGGCGAAGATGTACGACCCCGACAGTTTCAAGCCGGCGACATTGGAATTTGTGGATATTGCCGGACTGGTCAAAGGTGCATCAAAGGGCGAAGGCTTGGGGAATAAATTCCTTGCTGATATTCGTGAAGTGGATGCCATTGTACATGTGGTACGTTGTTTTGAGGACATGGATATTATTCATGTAGACGGTTCAATCAATCCGGCTCGTGACATTGAAACCATCAACCTCGAATTGATTTTCGCAGATTTGGAAATGGTACAGCGCAGAATTGACCGTGCAAAGAAGCTCATGAAAGGCGATAAAAAAGCCGCTGTGCAGGTAGATTTCTTTGAACGTTTGGCATCCCATCTGGAGGAGGGAAAGTCTGCAAGAAGTTTCGAAATGACCGACGACGAAAAAGCATTCATGCATGATACTCCCCTGTTATCCGCAAAGCCTGTGATTTATGCGGCGAACTTGTGCGAAGCCGATTTCGCCGGAAGTCTGGACAATCACGCACACTTTCAGGCAGTCAAGGCAATTGCAGATGAGGAACATTCTGCTGTATTGCCCATCTGTGCGCAGACTGAGGCGGAAATTGCCGATATGTCCGACGAAGACAAAGCCATGTTCTTGGAAGAATTGGGCTTGGAAGAATCCGGCTTGAACCGTATCATTCAGACAGGATACAGCCTGTTAGGGTTGATTTCCTTCCTGACCGCCGGAAAACAGGAAGTCAGAGCTTGGACTATCACCAGAGGAACAAAAGCACCACAGGCAGCCGGAAAAATTCATACGGATTTTGAAAAGGGCTTTATCCGTGCGGAAATCGTGGCATTTGATGATTTGGAGAAATGCGGAAGTATGGCGGCGGCTCGTGAACAGGGGTTACTCCGTTTGGAGGGCAAAGAATACGTCATGCAGGATGGTGACATTGTAGAATTCCGGTTCAATGTCTAATGATATATTCACCGCAGGGATAATTTGCATATTGATAGGGATTGGCTCAATCCTTGTGAATGCGTTCACACTCCGGAACAGAAAACGGCATTGTACAGAGTCTGTCAATGCCGTCTGCACCGGATTGAAAAAGCAGAATGTTTCCGGACGAAAACCAATATTTAACAGTTATGCTCCGGAATGGGAATATACATTCAATGGTATGACCTATCGGCAGAAAACCGCTTACTTAGATGAAAGATTGCTTCCCGTCCGCATTGGACAGAAGTATGAAATCCATATCAATCCGAATCACCCGAAAGAAATTGATTTCGAACCGGATAACCTGAAAATCCGTCAACAAATCGGAATTGGGGCATTTCTGGTATTTTTCGGGGGAGTGATGCTGTTTTTGCAGTATATGGGCTGGTAATGATAAGATAAGGAAGATTTATGAAACAAGTTGAAATTTTTACAGATGGTGCTTGTTCCGGCAATCCGGGGGCAGGCGGATGGGGGACAGTTCTCCGGTTCGGGGAGCATGAAAAAGAGCTTTCCGGCGGTGAAGCCCACACCACCAACAACCGCATGGAATTGACTGCCGTGATTGAGGGCTTGAAAGCCCTAAAAGAGCCTTGTCAGGTGACGTTGACA
This sequence comes from Oscillospiraceae bacterium, assembly GCA_036373775.1. Lineage (GTDB taxonomy): Bacteria > Bacillota > Clostridia > Oscillospirales > Ruminococcaceae > UBA3855. The sequence continues at coordinate 2,393 of JAZAUD010000044.1, forward strand.
ACGGACAGCAAGTATGTTTGTGACAGCGTTGTCAAAAAGTGGGTTTACGGATGGAAGAAAAAAGGCTGGAAAAAATCAGACGGCAAACCAGCTTTGAATGTGGATTTGTGGGAACAACTTCTTCCCTTGTTGGAGAAACATCAGGTAACATTTGTATGGGTGAAAGGTCATGCCGGACACCCTGAAAATGAACGCTGTGACCGTCTAGCAGTCGCTCAAAGTCAAAAATATAAGTGATGAGCCGAAAAAAACGAAAACCCAAACACAAGAAAAACCGCCGTTCTTCTGGTTCTGTTGCAATTGCTCAGAAACCCAAAAAGTCCAAATCTTCAAAGCGCACTATCCAGATAATACTTGTCATTGTGGCGGGAGTTATCATTTTAGGGATATTGTCCTATTTTACCAATGTATGGGCAGGGATGGGAGCGATGTGTTTTCTGTTGTTAGGGGGAATCACAGCGTTTTTTGCAAAGTGGGCTTGTGCCGTACTGATAACTGAGATTCAAACTTATCAAAAGGGCGAAACTTATTCAGGGTTATGCACTGGTTCAAGGTGGAGCGGAAAAACAAAAGTTTTACAAGTAAGCTGGACACAGCAGGGAGTTCAGCATTTCAACGAATTTTATGCATTTCGAAAATGGAAAAAGTTTCCCTATCCTGTGAAAGTCTACTGTTACAAAGCAGAGTCAAGCCTTGGAATGGCGACTTTGATAACGTCTTTTTTGATAACACTGGTTATTGTTTGTTCAGCGGTTGGATATATCGGAATGGCGATTGACTTGTTTTTGATAGCATTGCAACGAAAATAATTTACATACACTCCTTTTCCATGGGAAAGGGGTGTATTTTATTGTAGGCTGGTATTGGGGTAGTAGTAGGCTAAAATTTCCTGATAAGTACAGCCATCTTTAGCCATTGCATTTGCGCCGTATTGACTCATGCCGACATTATGCCCGAATCCGTAAGTAGTAAAAGATACCTGATTGTCCTCAACATCAATCGAAAACGATGCTGAACGCAGTCCAAACAGGCTTTTAATTTCCTGTCCGGTGAAAGTTTCATTTCCGATAGGAATAGAAAGAACCGTTCCGGCATCTGTGATATTGGGAGTGCCGAACCATTCTGAAGCATTGCCCTCTAAGTATAGACTGCTTTTGGCATTGCCTAAGATACAGCGGACTTGTTCAGCGGTATAGGTGACGACTTTTTCATATTGGGGGGCGTTTTTATCAGAAACGCTGTCAACAGATTGCAGATAGGGCTTGTCACTCCCCCAGACATTTCCGGCGGTGTCGGTTTTCCCTGAGGACATGGCATGAAATACGCAGAGAATTGGCTCTTCATCATAGAATAGCAGTTCATCCTTGACAGCATCCACAGCGGAGGAAATTTTTTCATGAAATGTATCATATTCATTCCCCCAGCGTTCACGGAGTTGATTTTCTGTGCAGTAGGCTTGATGAATGGCAGGGTCATTGGTGAAGTCGTAATTTTTCCCCTGTTCTTGTGCAACAATGTGCTGACGTTCCGCATAAGTATGCACGGCGACAGCCTGTGCTTTGAGTGCTTCCTCCTGAAAACTTGCCGGCATTTCTGCACCGACTGAACCAATTAAATACTCCCGAACGGAAATTTCCCATATTTCGCCGGAATTGACATCTAATACTTTGTAAGTGGTTGCTTTTTCAATCGGACAAATTTCACGATTTTCAACAGTTTCAACAGTTTTTTCAACAGGTTCTGTTGAAATCTCGGAAGTTTCAACAGTTTCTGTGATTGCTTCTGTTAATTGTTGTTCTTCTTTGGCAGAAATTACCAATTCAGGAGCGGAAATGCAGTAAGCCGGAAGTGCTGGAATCAACGTCAAAAGCAATGAGAATACAGCACTATATAAAAAATGTCTTTTCATGGTCATATTTTTCCTTTCAATTTGTAAAATGGTCTGAAAATTACTCCTTTCCCTGAAACTGTTACAATTTCTCTTGACTTGCTATGTGAAAAATGCTATAATATACTTGTAACGAAATTACAACAACAATAATAGGAGGGATTGCAATATGAGCAGAGTATTTTCGAATGCTGATATGCAGAACTTATGCGACCAATTGAGAAAAAATTCACAAATTGACCAAAATTTATATTCTAAGTTTCATATTAAGCGTGGATTGCGCAGAAGTGACGGAACGGGTGTTTTAGCTGGAATTACCAACATCTGTAATGTACATGGTTATGTTGTCAATGAGGGCGAAGTTGAGCCAATTCCGGGGGAATTGATTTACAGGGGCTATAATATCTATGACCTTGTACACAATGCCGAAAAAGAAAACCGCTATGGTTATGAGGAAACGGCTTATTTATTGCTGTTTGGGAAACTCCCTACGGTTGACGAATTAGAGGCTTTCAATCATTATCTTTCCATGCACAGGGCTTTACCGTCCGGATTTGTGGTAGATATGATGATGAAAGCACCGTCCAATAATATCATGAACAAATTAGCACGTTCGATTCTTGCATTGTATTCCTACAATGATAATGACTGTGAAGATACAAGCCTTGAATCTGAAATGAGAACGGCAATCAGCCTTTTGGCAAAAATGCCCATTATCATGGTGAATGCATACCAAGTCAAGAGAAAGCATTTTGACAATCAATCCTTGTTCATGCATCCACTCAGACCAGACGAAAAGACAGCGGAAACAATTCTTTCCATGCTCCGTCCTGACCGTCAATACACCAAGGAAGAAGCACAATTGCTTGACTGCTTGTTGATGCTCCATGCGGAACATGGTGGCGGTAACAATTCTACATTTACTTGCCGTGTCCTGACATCTTCCGGAACGGATGCTTATTCAGCGTATTCTTCCGCAGTCTGTGCGCTGAAAGGTCCACGTCATGGCGGTGCGAATATCAAAGTTTCCGCACAGTTGGAGGAATTCAAGGCAAATATCAAGAATTGGGACAATGAGGGCGAAGTTGCTGATTATATTCGTAAAGTCCTGAGAAAAGAAGCTGGAGACGGTTCAGGCTTGATTTATGGCATGGGTCATGCCGTGTATACACTCTCTGACCCCAGAGCCGTCATTCTCAAGAAAAAGGCTTTCAAGTTGGCAGAAGGCAAGGAAATCGAAGCAGAATTTCACTTGTTAGATACCATTGAGCGACTCACGCCACAGATTATGAAATCTGAAAGAGGGATTGAAAAGGCAATTTGTGCCAATGTTGATATGTATTCCGGTTTGGTTTATAGAATGCTGAAAATTCCGGAAGAATTGTATACGCCTTTATTTGCAGTTTCCAGAATTGCCGGATGGTCTGCACACCGTATGGAGGAATTATTGACCGGAAACAGAATCATTCGTCCGGCATATAAGGCACTTCCCAAGAAACGCCCCTATGTTAAAATTAGTGACCGTAAGTAAACGGCTTTTCGCCTTTGTGATGGCATTGCCCTTGTTATTGACTGGTTGTTCTGTGGAGGTCAATTTAGATACACTGTTGACCCCACCCAAATTGAGCGCACAACAAGAGCAAATTTATCAGGCATTACAAGATACCACTGGTTCAGAAATTCAGTTGAAATATCCGAAACGTGGGAATTATCTTTCCGCTTTCATTGTGGCGGATATTGATGGCGATACTGGAGAAGAAGCGATTGTGTTTTATGAGAAAAGCGGTTTACCGTCACAAGATGCCGGATTAAGAATCAATGTGCTTGACTGCATCAATGGCGAATGGCTTTCGATTTGTGACAGAAGTGCAGAGGGTTCAGAAATCGAAAAAGTGGTTTTGTCGCCTTTGGGTGGGAATGACAGAATGAATGTGATTGTTGGTTATTCCACGGCGAACCAGTCAGAAAAATATATTTCTGTGTATTCGTATAGTGATGGATATTTAGACCAAACATTTTCACATAGTTATGCTTTGTTTGACGTGGCTGAAACAGGAAGCGGAGAAAGTAACCCCGATTTGATTTTATTAGGTGCGGCAACTTCACCAGAATTTTCCGCATATGCGGCGGTGTATCGCCTTGCAGAAGACGGACGCTATCACGAATTCAAATATAATTTCCGTGATAGTTATACCGATTATAGCCAGTTGATTTACGGCACTCTTTCAGATGGAAAAGTTGCGATTTATGTGGATGCTGCAACAGGTACATCAAGCCTGCAAACGGAAATTCTCTGTATGGAGAGTACACAGCTTTCCAATTTGTTGGAGCGTTGCAGTCATGTGGCAGGTGATACCGTCCGGAGGGCTGGACTTGCCTGCATGGATATTGACGGCGACCAGATTCCGGAAGTCCCTGTTCAAAATGTCTTCTTGGGGTATGAAAATGCGGACGAATCCGAACAAATCCGACAAACCAGATGGCTCATGCTCAAAGAACCCCGATTCTATACGGAACATTACAGTTATTACAGTGCCAATAATGGCTATGTCTTCATCTTGCCGGAAGAATGGGAAAATCATGTGACGGCTGTCAACGATACCACTGCCGGAGAACTGCGCTTTGTAGCTTATAACGGCACATGGGAAGACCAGATGCAGATATTGCTTCGGGTGTATATCGCCTATGATGAAGCCGATTTGAATGAACATCTTTCGGCAGGTTATCATTTGATACGCACCAAAGGCACAGCGAATTATTTAGTCAAGTCGGAATCCGGTCAGGAATTGTCTCAAAATATCGGGAATATTATCCCTTGTTTCCGCTTTTTAGATTGAGGAGTGATTGAGAATGCCACCTGTGAATGAAATCAAAAAAGTTATCATTGAAGAAGGTGCCAACAATATTGCACCAGAACAGTTCAGAAGATATACTGCATTGAAAGAAATCACCATTCCAGACAGTGTGAAAAGAATTGGAACATATGCTTTTGCAGATTGTCGGAGTTTGGAACGCATTGACCTTCCACCATATCTGAAAAATTTATATCAGCGTGTATTTATGAATTGCACGTCTTTGAAAGAAGTCAATCTTCCAAATGGATTGAAATATATTGGTTCAAATGCATTTGCAGACTGTACCGCATTGAAAGAAATCACCATTCCGGACAGTGTGCAAAGTTTCGGAAAAGATGTATTTATTTATTGTGAAAATCTCCATGCAGTGCATTATATGGGAGTAACAATTCATCCAGATATTTTCCATAATCAATGGCTGAAAGTGGAACGGATGCTGGAACTTATCCAAACACATGACTTTTCAATGTCTATGGGTCAATCTGTAAAATGTTATACTGCTGGAAGAATGTACCTCGCCGGAGTTGCACCCATCCAAACAGAAGACTATATCAAGTCAAAATTCCCGAAGGTATTCCGTGGGCTGATTGATTTGGATGAAGTGGAAGCCATTGAGGAAATTGTCACTTCTGGTGAATTCGTATCAAGGCGCAACATTGATAAATATATTGAATATGCGATTCAGAATGGAAAAACAGAAATTTCCATGATTCTGATGGATTATAAAAATGAAAAAATCGGCTATCGAAAGCCGGAAGATTTATTTCGGCTGTAAACCTGAAAAGGAGGCTGTTACATGAAAAGAATTTTGGTTTGTGAAGATGAAGATGTAATTCGTGATTGTGTTGTCATCAATCTGAAACGTGTCGGCTATGATGTGGTTGACGTGAACAGCGGAGAAGCTGCTCTTCAGAAATTCGAGGACGAAAACGGCAACTTCGACATTGTACTGCTTGACATTATGATGCCCGGAATTGACGGTTTCACCGTCTGCAAAAAACTTCGTGAAAAAAGCTCCACCCTTGGGATTATCATGCTCACTGCAAGGACACAGGAAATGGATAAAGTCAGCGGTCTGATGATTGGCGCAGATGATTACATCACAAAGCCCTTTTCACTGTCCGAATTGACCGCCCGTGTGGATGCCATTTATCGCCGTGTTTGTATGAGTTTTATTCATGATGATACAAGCCCTGTCATTGAGTCAGGACCTTTTACCCTGAATCTGAAAAGCCGTACTGTTTCCAAAAATGGTGTCCCCATTGATTTGACACAGGTGGAATACCAGATTCTGGAATATTTCATGAATAACAAGAATACTGCCCTTGACCGTGCAAGCATTCTGAATCATATCTGGGGCGAAAATTATTATGGTGACTACAAGATTGTAGATGTGAATATTCGCCGTATTCGCCTGAAAATCGAGGATAAGCCCTCTAACCCCCAATATATTGTTACCATTTGGGGTTATGGTTATAAGTGGAATGACAAGGGCTGAAAATAGTCGGGAATCCGGCAAAAAACAAACTTTATTGCAAAGATGGATTGTCAATAATCTGGGTGTGTTAATTCTGATTATCATCGTCATGTTGCTGACGTTTGTCTATGCCATTCAGACATTTTACTATGCAAGTGCAAGACAGAAACTCACCGCAGAATTGACCACAATTGTCAATATTCTTTCACGCTATGCACAGGATACAGAAACCAACCTCTCCCCTGAAATGCGTTCCACGTTTGAAAGTTTTTCCGCCAAAGATAAAATGGAATTGATGGCGGTCAATGTCAAGGGGAGGGTTGTTTTGACCTCTTCGGGATTTTCGCCGTCTGCGGATACGTCTTTACCAGATTATGAAAGCATCATACAAGGCGGTGACGGTTATTGGATTGGCAAGGATGAAAACAATGAGAAAATTATGGCGGTCTGCATGGATATTTCCTCATTTTCAACAGAATATAGTGCAGTAAGGGTTGTGACCTCTCTGACAAAAGTTGACAATAGCATTACAACCGTAATGATTATTGCAACGGCGATATGTGCAGCAATTTTATTACTGCTGGTCATCACTGGGATTTACTTTGTCGGGAGTATCATCAAGCCCATTACACAAGTCAGCAATACTGCCGGAAAATTCGCAAAGGGTGACTTTTCCACGAGAATCGGCTATGATGGGAATGACGAAATCGGCGACTTATGCACGGCTATCAATCATATGGCGGATGAGCTTTCCAATGCGGAAAATATGAAGAATGAATTCATTTCTTCCGTTTCGCATGAATTGCGAACCCCTTTGACAGCAATTAAGGGATGGGCGGAAACCATTTACACCGAAACAGACCCTACTACCGTTCGAAAGGGAATGAATGTCATTATCAGCGAAACAGAGCGACTTTCTCAAATGGTAGAGGAATTGCTTGACTTTTCCAGAATGCAAAGCGGACATTTTACCCTGCAAAAGGCAACTATGGATATTTTGGCGGAATTGGGAGATGCTGTTTTAATTTACATGGATAAAGCCGCCCGTGAAGGTATTACGATTTCTTATGATGAGCCGGAAATGTTGCCTTTCGTCTATGGTGACAAAAACAGAATCCGACAGGTGTTTATCAATATCATTGACAATGCGGTCAAGTATTCTGATGCTGGTGGACACGTTCATATTGAAGCAACAGAACAAAAGGGGAATGTCGTAGTGAGTGTGAGTGATTCCGGCTGTGGAATTAAAGCCTCTGACCTTCCCAAAATCAAAACAAAATTTTACAAGCCGAACCATACAAGACGTGGTTCAGGTATCGGGCTTGCAGTGGCTGATGAGATTATCTCAGCACATGGAGGAAAGCTTGATATTTCCAGTACGGAGGGAGTCGGTACAACGGTAACTATCACACTCCCACCAGAAGAACAATCCGAAACATAAAGGAGGAGCAATGGACGAAAAACAACAGGGCGAAGCTTGCCCAATGAATCCCCATAAAAGCAAAATTGGCGGACAGGCTTTAATTGAAGGTGTCATGATGAAAGGCGCATTCAAAGGGGCTATGGCTTGCCGTTTGCCGGATGGTACAATTGATGTGGAAACATGGGACTTAAACGCAAAAAGACCATGGTATCGTAAAGTGCCGTTAGTGCGTGGGGTATACAGTTTTATTTTTTCCATGATTGACGGCTATCGGTGCTTGATGAAATCCGCTGAAAAGCAAATGACAGAAGAGGAAATTGAAGAAGAGGAAGAAAACCCCTCAGCCCTCGAAAAATGGCTTGACGAACATTTCACAGAAAAAACCGTGGAAGCGATTATGGTGGTATTCATGGTCATTAGTGTGGTATTTGCATTAGGGATGTTCTTATTTTTGCCGAAGTGGATAGTTGGCTTGATTAAGCCCTTGACAAGCAATCGAATTCTGCAATCTTTTTCAGAGGGTATTATTAAAATTGTGGTATTCATTGCCTATATGGCAATTACTGGAACAATGAAAGATATTCGCCGTACCTACGAATATCACGGCGCAGAACATAAGACGATTGCCTGCTTTGAAGCGGGATTGCCTTTGACGGTGGAAAACGTCAAGAAACAAGTCCGTTTACATCCAAGATGTGGAACAAGCTTTATTTTTCTGACATTGTTCATCAGCATTTTAGCAATGTGTCTCGTACCGTTTACGATTCCGTGGCAGAGGTTTTTATGCAGTTTTGCACTGTTGCCGATTACTGTCGGGGTATCATTTGAAGCAATTCAATTTGCTGGACGGAGTAACAGTGTCATTTCGAAAATTATTTCCTTTCCGGGGTTGCAGTTGCAGAGAATCACCACAAAAGAGCCTGATGCTTCACAAATTGAATGTGCGATTGCTGCATTAACTCCATGTATTCCGGAAAATTTGGAGGATGACAAGTGGTAATTGATGCAAGATTGCTATATGATGAATTGATAGCGTTTCTGGAAAACTATCAGATTGAAGACACTCGTTTTGATGTTAGATGTATCATGGAACAAGTGACAGGGAAATCATTGGAACGGCTTTTTATGATGGGGATTTCGTCAGAAGATGAAAACCCCATCCGAAATATGACCCAAAGACGGGCATTCCGTGAACCATTGCAATATATTCTGGGAGAATGGGAATTTTATGGAATGCGAATGTTTGTCGGAAAAGGGGTGTTAATTCCTCGCCCTGACACAGAAACATTGGTTGACAATGTTCTGACATGGTGCAAACATCGGGAAGTTTCGCATATCATAGATTTATGTACAGGCAGTGGATGTATTGCCCTCGCCTTAAAAAAGCATTTACCAGATGTGAAAGTTTCAGCTGTGGAATTCAGCGAACATGCGTTAAGTTATGCCAAAAAAAATGCAAGGTATCACCGGCTTGAAATTGATTTCCTTCATGCAGATGTGCTTGATGAGTTGACAAAATCCAGCTTTTTAGAAAATCCAGTTGATATTATTGTCAGCAATCCGCCGTATCTTGATGGTGCTGATATGGCATCATTGCAGACGGAAGTCAAGCATGAACCGGCTCTGGCTCTTGCAGGTGGAGCGGACGGCTTGCGCTTTTATCGGGCTATCACCAATTTATGGAAGAATGCCTTAAAATCTGGTGGGTTACTTGCCTATGAAATCGGCGAAACACAGGCGCATTCCGTGAGCGAAATCATGAAAAGCCATGCTTTCCGGAATGTTCAGACTGTCAAAGACCTTGCAGGCAATGACAGGGTTGTCATGGGGGAAAAATCAAGCGACACATTGTAAAGTTTGAAGCCTGATAATTCAGGCTGTTTCATATAGGAGGTATTTTGATTATGGCAAAGGCAAAAACTGACAAGAAGGGTGCTATTTTTCAAGCACCAGCAACCCAAGACGAAAAAAAGAAGGCACTTGAACAGGCTTTGAAGATGATTGAAAAGACCTATGGTGCAGGTGCTGTCATGCGTTTAGGGCAACGCAAAAAGATGGATGTAGATGTCATCCCCACTGGTTCTATGACCCTTGATATGGCTCTTGGGGTTGGTGGTGTTCCTAGAGGGAGAATCGTGGAACTGTATGGTCCTGAAAGTTCAGGGAAAACAACAGTTGCATTGCACATTGTGGCAGAAGCGCAGAAAATGGGCGGTGAAGCGGCATTCATTGACGTAGAACACGCACTTGACCCGAAATATGCAAAGGCTTTAGGGGTTGACATTGATAATTTGCTTGTTGCACAGCCTGACAGCGGAGAACAGGCTCTGGAAATTGCGGAGCGTCTTGTTCGTTCGGGAGCGATTGATGTCATTGTTGTGGACTCTGTAGCGGCTATGACAACACAAGCGGAAATTGATGGTGAAATGGGTGACAATCACGTTGGACAGCTTGCCCGACTCATGTCACAGGCAATGAGAAAATTGACTTCCGTTGTGGCAAAAACCAATTGTGTGGCGATTTTCATCAATCAAATTCGTGAAAAAATCGGTGTCCTTTATGGCAACCCTGAAACCACCCCCGGAGGACGTGCCTTGAAATTCTATGCCACTGTTCGAATGGACGTTCGCAAAGGTGAAATCCTCAAGGAAAATGGTGTTCCGATTGGCAACCGTATGAAGGTGAAAGTCGTCAAAAATAAGGTCGCTCCTCCATTCCGTGAATGTGAATTTGATAACATCTATGGTCATGGAATTTCCCGTGATGGCGAAATCATGGATTTGGCAGTAGAATTGGACATCATCAAGAAAGCCGGTTCATGGTTCAGCTATAACGGTCAGAAACTCGGGCAGGGACGTGACAATGTGAAGAAAATGCTCCTTGAAGATGAAGCTTTCCGCAAGGAAATTGAAGCCAAAATTTTGGAGCATATGAATGAAATTGATTTAACCGCCTCTTCCGATAGTCCCGCAGAAACTGCAAAAGATGCGCTGGAATCTGTAGAAGATTCTGTGAAAACTGCGGTGGATGCTGTGGAAGATACCACAAGCGTAGATATTAGCGGTGATGATGATTTTGAGGAGTTTGACCCAACAGAATAATGAAAATTTTGGAAGTCAACCGGAAGAAAACTTATTATGAAATAGTGACAGAATTCGCCGTCTATGAGCTGGACGGCGAATTCGTGCGAACTTATCACATTGATTCCGGCAGTGAAATGGAAAAAGAAATCCTTAGGGAATTGCATGATAAATCCCGATTTCGCCGAGCCTATAGAAGGGCTTGCTATTTATTGGATGCAAGGGAGTATTCTTATGCGCTCATGTACCGAAAACTCATGCAAACTTATGACGATAAGGCATTATGTGAAAAAGTGATGGGGCAATTGGTACAATGTGGGGCAATCAATGATAAACGCTATGCCCAAAAATTAGCGGAATATCTGATTGAATGCAAACATTACGGGATTTTCCGTGTCCGTCAGGAAATGCTCAGAAGGGGACTTGAAAAACATCTCATTGAAGAGATTCTTTCAAAATTGGAAGATTCTGCAAATGATTATATTTTAGAAGTCCTCACAAAGAAATATGGTAAAATTTTAATTGACCCTGAAGATTATCAGGTAAAACAAAAAGTGATTGCTGGTATGTCAAGATTGGGCTACCCTTTGGAAAATATCAAGAATGCAATCGAAGATTATTTTTATCAGCTCGAAAATGAAGAATAACAGGAGGTTTTTCAATGGCGATTAAGGTAGGTATGGTATCACTGGGATGTGATAAAAATTTAGTGGATTCTGAACGAATGTTATATAAACTCCGTTCACACGGTTATGAACTGGTAACGGAATTCGGAGATTCTGATGTTGCTGTTGTGAATACGTGCGGATTTATTCAGCTTGCCAAAGAGGAAGCCATTGAAACAATTCTTGAAATTGTCAAGCTCAAAGAAGAAGGCAGAATCAAGAAAATTATCCTCACCGGCTGTCTGATGGAACGCTACAAGGAAGAAGCCGTTAAGGAATTCCCCGAAGCAGATGCAGTCATTGGCATTGGTGATAATCGGGATATTGTGGAAATTCTGGATAAAGTGCTACATGGTCAGAAAATTGTCCGCTTCTCCCCTAAAAATGACGTGGAAATGTCCGGTGAAAGAATCATTTCCACATTACCATTTTTCTCCTATCTGAAAATTGCAGAAGGTTGTTCCAATCGCTGTACCTATTGTGCAATTCCCATGATTCGTGGAAATTATCGCAGTGTCCCCATGGAAGACGTACTGCAAGAAGCTGAAAAATTAGCCTCCTATGGAGTGACGGAACTCAATATCATTGCACAGGATGTCACCCGATACGGTGCGGATTTATATGGAGAAGTCCGCTTGCCGGAACTTTTGACGAAACTTTGCAGGATTGACGGCTTGAAATGGATTCGCTTGTTTTATTGCTATCCGGAACGGATTACCGATGAACTCATTGACGTGATGGCAAGAGAAGAGAAAATTGTCAAGTATCTGGATATGCCCATTCAGCATAGTGATGATGAGATTTTGAAGAAAATGCACCGTCCCTCTACCAATGCCAAATTGAGAGAAATTATCCGCAAACTCCGTGAAAAAATGCCTGATATTGTATTGAGAACGACCCTCATCACAGGCTTTCCGTCCGAAACAGAGGAACAGTTCAACAACCTTGCAGAATTCGTCAAGGAAATGCAGTTCACGCATTTAGGATGTTTCGCCTATTCCCAAGAAGACGGCACACCAGCAGCGGAATTCCCCGACCAGATTGACGAGGAAATCAAACAGCACCGTGCGGAAATCATCATGGAACAACAAGCCGAAGTTGTCGCTGAATACAATCAAAAGCAAATTGGGAAAATCAAAACTGCTGTGGTGGAAGGCTTTGACAAATGGGCGGAATGTTGGTTCGGACGTACCGAAGCGGATGCCCCCGACATTGATGGAAAAGTCTTTTTCACCTCTGAAAAGCCCTTGCAGATTGGTGACTATGTGCAGATTGAAATTATTGACACATTGGATTATGATTTATTGGGAGAGGTGATTTCATGAACCTGCCAAATAAATTAACCTTGTTAAGAATTCTGCTTGTACCGGTGTTTCTGGTCTGTATGTATGTGAATTTCCCATGTCATTATTTGGGCGCATTGGTAGTATTTGCGATTGCATCTATTACAGATGCCCTTGACGGCAATATCGCAAGAAAATACAATCTTGTTACCACGTTCGGGAAATTCGCCGACCCCTTAGCGGATAAAGTTCTAGTGTTGGCAGCTATGGCAGCATTGGCAGATACTGACAATGTACCAGTGAATGGAATTGTCGTCACTATCATTGCAGCAAGAGAATTCATGGTATCTGGTCTGCGACTGGTAACAGCGGAAAAGGGTGTCGTTGTAGCGGCTGGAATCTGGGGCAAACTGAAAACCGCATTTACCATGGTTGCCATTGTGGTGATACTCATCATTGAAATGGTGCTGGTAGATTTCGGGGTTGTCTGTGACGGCGGAACAATGGCAGTGTTCAATATTGGTATGATGGTGCTGGTATGGGTTTCTGTACTGCTCACCATCATTTCAGGAGCTGTCTACTTGAAAGGCTATTGGAAATATATTGACATGAAATAACAAAAAGGTCTGTTGCACCATGAGTTTGATGCAACAGACCTCAATTTTTTTACCTGTAAACAGAATCAATATTCAAGTACTCTTCTAATGTCAAGCCGGAATGATAAATAATGGAAGCCCATTTTTTCCCAAGCCATCTTACATGCCAAGGCTCATATTGAAAGCCGGTAATATTTTGTTTCCCCTGTGGATAACGGATAATAAAGCCATATTTCCAGCAATTTTCTGCAAGCCATTTCGCCTCTTTTGTACCAGCAAATGAATCACTTGCATTATTGACATCAATCGCCATACCGGTTTGATGTTCGGAATGACCCGCACGAGCGGAAAAAGTGTCTGCCTTTGTCTGTCCGTATTGCTGGACATATCTGTTATAAAGCGATTGTTGGTAGGAATATGACCGGAAACCAGAAGCCACCCATAATGAAAGCCCATCACCCTTTGCAGCATTCACCATTTGATTGAATGCAGTTTGTACACAAGGAAGTAAGCCATTCGGATTGTAAGTAGACGGCAGAGAATAGGTTTTATTGACAATCAAGATACCATTGATATAAGTCACGCCCTCAGGGGCTTTTACACTAAAATTTTGGTTCATAACAACTTGAGTCCCATTGATTGTGGTTACAATCACCTGAAAATGGTAATTATCTGGTTGCAGGGAATCAAACAAAATATCATTATCAAGTGATTTCAAATCATACGAATTGGAATTAACATCAACAGTTTTCCCTGTAATCAGTTCATCATCTGAATCAAAGACACCAGCAGTCACCGACTGCATCATTGCAGAAGAACGAAGTAAACCATATACAGAAACCGCCTGACTGGAATTCAGACTAGATGGAATTGTGAAGGCATTAGAAATGGAAATTTCATCCGTGCTGATAGTTTGTGTGGTAGAAGTTGCTTCCGTGGTGGTAGTTGCTTCTGTAGAGGACTGAGGGGGAACGGTGGGATTGGTGAAAATTTCGTCAGTAGTTGTTGCAACGGTAGAAGACTGAGGGGGAACGGTGGGATTCGTGAAAATTTCGTCAGTAGTTGTTGCAATCGTAGAAGACTGAGGGGGAACGGTAGGATTCGTGAAAATTTCGTCAGTAGTTGTTGCAATCGTAGAAGATTGAGGGGGAACGGTAGGATTCGTGAAAATTTCGTCAGTAGTTGTTGCAACTGTAGAAGATTGAGGGGGAACGGTAGGATTCGTGAAAATTTCGTCAGTGGTTGTTGCAATCGTAGAAGACTGAGGGGGAA
>JAZAUD010000045.1:0-16922 GCA_036373775.1 Oscillospiraceae bacterium
ACTGATTGTCACTGACTTTAATTTCCAGCTATCAGGGATTTGTCTGTGCTGTCTGACTTTGACAAGCCCTGCTTTCGGCAGTTTCAAATATCCATTTTCTAAAGAAATATTGCCGTTTATAGATATTGTTGTATAAGATTTTCGGCTTTTTCGTCTGGATTTGAATTTCGGAAATCCGCTTGCCGGACGGCTGAAAAAATTCTGAAAGGCATCTTCGAGATGGCGGAGCGACTGCTGTAAGGCAATACTGTCCACATCTGACAAAAACAGATAATCTTGTGTTTTTTTCAGTGCCGTCATGTCATTGGAACATTTTGTGTAGGAGAAATTCTTTTTTTCTTTCTGGTACAGCTTGATTTTCCGTTCCAGATAGTAGTTGTATACCAGTCTGACACAGCCAAATGTTTTTGCAAACAGAATTTTTTGTTCTTCTGTGGGATATATCCGAAATTGATATGCCTTATTTGCCATCTTCTCACCACCTTTCAGAATTCTACTTTTATTATCTCATATTTGGAGACTTTTGTCAATAGGTGGGACGCAATTCATCCCCCGCCTAAGAGTCGGGGGTTTTCTTGCTAATCTTTGATAAAAAAGAAAAATCTCAGCTTCTGTGGGCTGAGATTTTTTCCAGTGCAAATTCTGACTATTGCAGAATTTCCAGAAGTTCTTCTTTCGAAAGGGAAGAGAGATTCACAAATTCACCTGTCAGAATGGATTCTGCAAGACTGCTTTTTTTCTGTTGCATCTGCTGAATTTTTTCCTCGATGGTATGTTTGGCAATAAGCTTGTAGACGGTGACAGTTTTGGTTTGTCCAATGCGGTGTGTTCGGTCAGTCGCCTGATTTTGTGCAGCGACATTCCACCACGGGTCATAATGTACCACGACATCTGCACCAGTGAGATTCAGCCCTGTTCCTCCAGCTTTGAGGGAAATCAGAAATACGGGTGTATCTCCTGAATTGAATTTTTCGACTAATTCGAGACGTTTCTTTTTGGAGGTTTCGCCTGTAATCTTGAAATAAGGAATATTTTGTTCTTTCAGTGCTATTTCCAGCCGTTCCAGCATGGTAGTAAATTGTGAGAAAATCAACATACGGTGTTCCCCCTCAATGGCACGCTGTACGATTTCCATACAAGCATTTGTTTTGGCGGATTCTCCAGTATAATTTTCATACAATAATGCAGGGTCGCAGCAGATTTGACGAATTTGTGTCAGATAGGCAAAAATTTTCAGCTTGTCGGACTGATAGCCCTCTGCACTTTCCCCTTCCAGCATCTGACGGAGTTCGAGGACTTTCGCATCATAAATATGACGCTGTTCTTCATCCAGCCGGACAATATAATCTTCTTCCAGTTTATCGGGCAAATCTCGTAAAACGTCCTGTTTCAAACGGCGCAGAATGAATGGTGAAGTCATTCGGCGGAGACGCTTCATAGCCTCTTGGTCAGATTTTTTGACAATGGGGGTTTCAAATTCCTTCTTAAATGTTTCATATCCATACAGGAAACTTGGCATGAGATAATCAAAAATACTCCAAAGTTCGCTGAGACGGTTTTCAATGGGTGTACCAGTCAAAGCAAATTTGCGTTTTGCACGAATCAGCTTAACGGATTTTGCAGCAGCAGTGGTATGATTCTTGATATATTGCGCTTCATCCAGCACCTGACAGGAAAATTCACAGTCTTCATAATTGGCAATGTCACGCTTGATAAAATCATAAGAAGTAATCAGCACATCATAATTCTGATAATCTTGTATCAGGGTTGCACGGTCTTTCTGTGTGCCGGAAACAGTGCAGATATTCAACTGTGGTGCAAATTTTTCGAATTCTGCTGCCCAGTTGAATATGAGTGAGGCAGGGCATATAATCAAAGATGTACCCTGTTTGCCTTCTTCTTTTTCAGCCAATAATACAGAAATCATTTGCAGGGTTTTTCCAAGTCCCATATCATCCGCAAGAATCCCCCCGAAACCACAATTTCCGACAGTTCTAAGCCATTTATGACCGAACCGCTGATAACCTCTCATGACATTCTGTAATGATTCTGGAATTTCAAAATCAGATTCCGTCACAGTCTTGAAATTCTTGATAAGCTGTTTATAATGAGAATCACGCTTTGCATAGATTTCCTGACTTTGTTCGAGCATCTTATCCAGATATAATGCACGATAGACAGGCATTTGCATTTTTCCGTTGACAAATTCTTTCGGAGAAATATGCATGGTATCCAGCATGGCAGAAAGTTCAGCGATACTGTCATCCAAATCAACAAATTCACCACTTTTGAGACGGTGGTATTTTTTATGCTGACGGTAACTTTTGATAATGTCCAAAAGTTCTTTTTGACTGAGATTATCTGTAATAATTTGCAGATTCAGCAAATCGCTGTCAATTGAAACACCCACGGAAATTTTCAATTTTCGTTTTATTTGGATATTCTGGAAACGGTCAGTGCAGACGATTTCGCCGAACTCCATCAATTTGGGAACGGCATTTTCTACAATGTCATACACTGCCTCTTCATCAGCTGAACCAAGGAAACGCTCTTCCCATCTGCGGAATTCTGGAAAATACTGCATCACGGTATCAAGCACAATACTCTCACGCTGTGCATCACGAAAATCTTCTTTTAATATGGAAGATTCCAGCAAGTCAAAGATAGCCACACCAATTTCACCATATCGGGTTTCCACACGGCATTCCGGTCTTCCATTGTCCACATCCAGATAAAAACGGAAGAATACTTCCGGCGGTAAAAACTGTTCAATAATATCGGTGTCATTCTCTTCAATGGTAACGGATTCTTTCAAAGTTGGCAAAATCGTGTAATAAAATTCTGACAGGTTTTTCCGTCCAATATGAAATTGGATTTCGTTATCTTCTGTACGGCTCAAAGATAAAAGAGGGGAAATCTGATGAACAGAATCTTTTCCCATGCGACACAGACAACCATTTTCAATGTAATAAGCATACTGATTACCATAGAATATTTGTGGTATCTTTCCAGAAACTGTAATACCTTCAAATTTATTTTCTTTGCCCATCAGTTTGGTGATTTGCAGGTGAATTTGTGCTTGACTGTTTTTCAGGGTCAATGTGGTATTTTTTCGCTCATAATTATATTCTACTTTTTCCCCTTCGAACAGGTCAAAAAAGTGGTCAGTTCGTTCACCATAGAGCCTGACGGAACTTTTCAAATCATCATATTCGCCGGAATCATACCAGAATCCCCGTGAACGCCGTCTTTTTTCATCCATCCAGCCTAAAATCATCTGAGCAAATGCCTTTGATTTTTCTGTAAAGCCTTCCTGTGAAAAGTCAATTTCGTTATTTTTGCCAAGCGGATAAATTTCACCCTCCTGTACAGCTTCAAACAAATCAGGGATTTTCTTCACAATGTAGCTTTTTCCAATACGTTCCGAGAAAATCGCCAAACGTAAAGAAAGTTCGCTTCCATCTGGTGAAATTTTCGGCAAAAGCTGAACGGTCTGTTTCAGTTCTTGATTTGTCTGCTGTGTACTGTGGAAATATTCCAGAAAAATGGCTGCATCACGGTCGGTACTGTCCCCCGGTCTGTGTTCCACAAGATAATTTTGCACCAGAATCAATGCAGCCGCTTCATGAACACAGCAACCGCCTTTTTTTCCTCTCTTGCATCCATATTCATTGCATTGACAGTGCAGGAGAGTATCTCTGTTAAAAGAAACTTTGATGAAATTTTTTCGAGGAAATGCAACTATAATCTCTCCAATCAGCCCTTTTTCATACCCCCATGTTGCATAACCGAAATCAGCACTTTCAATCCATGCTTTTTTGCTTTTCACAAGGGATAATGCTTCATCATAGATATATTGCGTAACATGAACGCTTTTGGTAATCTGTTCAAACGAAAAATAATGATATTCTCCGTTGTTTGTATCATGAAAGGGATAAATCCAATCTGCCATAATAATTCCTTTCTGTTTTGATATTTTACTTGCCGTCTTTCATGCCATATTTTCTCAATTCACGATGATAGGCAATGCGTCGGGGGTATTTTGCCTTGCATTCCAGCAAAAAATCATTTTTATTGAAATGAGAATTCAATTCCTGAATTTCGCCAATGACAGCCGCCAATACTGCACAATCTTCATATTGCTTTCTCATATCGTTTTGCATGACATATTCTGTCGCAGTAACACAAAGCTTTTGCAGGTTATCAAGCGCATTTTCGGGATTGGTAAGTGGCAAATGTTCACGGCATTTTTTCAGGCACTGCCAAAGAAGTGTTACACTGTCCTTTTCGGAGAAATCTTCCACACCTTGATTGTATTTTTTTGCATCAAATGGCAATGATTTGACAAGATAACTGCACATTGCTTTTGCGCCTTCTTGCAATGTATCACTTGGATACAGGAATAAAGCGGTTAATGCTGTACCTTGTTCTAATATGTCTGAATGATAACCATTGATTTGGCTCTGCAAATTTCCATAAGCTTTCAAAAATTTGCCATTCAGAAATTTAATCAATCGATTTGTTTCGTCTGTGACAAAATTTTTTGCCTGACTTTTGGGTCTATCCAGACGAAATTCTTCTTTTGTATGGGTACCAAGTAAATGTTTTAAGATTTCATAAAGTTCATTTTGGCAGGCTTCAAAATCGGAGCTGTTCAATAATGCACGAAGATAGTTGAGAGGTGTTGTTTCTGAGCGAAATGCTTCCAATCGGCAATATTCCGCTTCTTTTGGCATTCCGAGACGGATAGCAATTTCAGCGGTTTGCAGTGCAATATTACTCCGGATAAGATACCATGTATCTAATTTTTCCAGTGCTTCTAATCCAATTTTCAGACGTATTTCGTCATCTGTCTGCATTGCAAGGGCTTTTTCGTAGAGTACTGGATGAATTGCGGAAAATTTTCTTGCAGTTTCCAATGCCTGAACGGGCTGATTTTGCATTGTGATTGCTTCCAGCAATAATTCTTCTGCACTCTGTTCGGAGACAGAACCAAGAAATTCAATCCAGTTGGTCAGAAAACTTTCCATTTCTGGTAATTCTGTAGGAGCGGACTGTATCAATTCTTCCAATGTCCATTTCACACGCCGGAATGATTTCCCAATCTGATACATCATTGAGGGCTTTTCCTCTGGTGAAAGAGTAAAATAGCACGCACAGAGTACATCTAGCAGGACGGTTTCGACAGGTGTTTTGATTAAATCATAGATTTCCAAATCGCACAGATTCATACCATTGTCGAGATAGTCTGTATAATCGCCGTCTGTCTGCACTTTCAATGTAATCAATTTTTGCCCCAAAAGATAGGCTTCTTCATAATCAGCCTTGTCAATCATTTGGTGTAGTTTGGTGCAGGCGGTATTGATAATATCAAGTAAGCCGTCACCATCTTCAAAGTCAAATTCTGTTTCTTCGCTGTCATACCAATCATCATATTCTTCATTCAGCTGTGAATCGAGACGGAATTCACCGGAACAGATTTTATCAAGCTGTTCAAGTAAAGTTTTCGGCTCATCAGAATCAGTTTCATCTTCCTGTATGATTTCAGATATTTCTGTTAATTTGGATAAAAATGCTTCTCTTTGTTCTGCTGGCAGTGTACGGGCAATTTCGTGAATGAATGCTGTCAGCTCCTCATGTGTCATGCTGGCGGTATGAGCATCAACTTCATTTAGAAATGTTGGTAAATTCATAAATATACCTCCTTTAAACCTGTAATCGAGATTTTCTTAACCATACATACTATTATACATCATGTTTTGTGGAAAATCAAGGGGGCATAACAATAATTTTTATGAAAGAGGCTATTTATTTTGAAAAAAGAATTGATATATTGGATTTTTCCGTAATGAAAATTAAAAAAATACAAAATATTAAAGGCTGTCACAGCAAAATAAATGATGCAACAGCCCTTTTCGTGTTAGATACTAATTTTAACTTGATACGTTTCCAGCCAATAATCCAACTGTAAGAAGTAAGCGATTGTTTGCGGTCTTGTCATCAACTGACCATACCATTGCACATTATCATTCCCATTCAGGAGCTGTTCCAATGCTTCACGCCCCACAATCTGCAAAATAGGAGCATCCGGATTTTCTAAGCGGTCACGGAGCAATTTCGAGACAGATGCAAGATAATTGGGATTGTGGGTTTTGGGGTAGGGGCTTTTCTTTCGCCATAGAATTTCATCAGGGAGATAGTCTTTCATTGCTTCACGGAGCAAGCCTTTTTCATAGCCCTTGTATTCCTTGAATTCCCATGGCACATTATACAAATACTGAGCAATACGATAATCACAGAAAGGAACTCTCACCTCCAGAGCCGAAAACATGGACATTCTGTCTTTTCGGTCAAGGAGTGTCTGCATAAACCAATCCATATTCAGGCGCACCATTTCACGCATCCGCTTTTCTGTTGGAGTATCAGAAGGAAGAAAATCAGTTCGGGCAAGTGTCGCCTGATATTCCTTGTCAACATCGGCACGCTGGCGGAGAATTTCGGCAATTTCGGGTTTTGCGAAGGAGAGCCGATATTCTGTACTTTGAGACCATGGGAAGCCATAAGCTTCTCTGATTTCGGGGTCACGATACCAAGGGTATCCGCCGAATAATTCGTCTGCACATTCGCCGGAGAGTGCAACTGTGACATTCTGTTTGATTTCCTTGCAGAATAACAAAAGAGAGGAATCTACATCTACCATTGACGGCAAATCCCTTGCCTTGACGGCATCAAATAAAGCCGAAACCAATTGAGGGGTATCAATCACCGTCCAATGGTGTTCTGATTGTAAATACTCCTGCATTTGGCGGATATATTCGGGGTCGGAATTGGGCTGAAATTTGCTTTTCTGGAAATATTTGTCATTATCACGGTAATCAACGGAGAATGTATGCAGTTTCCGTCCGTCTTTGGCGAATTCTCTGGAAGCAACAGAGGAAATCAGGCTGGAATCCAATCCGCCTGAAAGAAAAGTTCCAATTGGCACATCAGAAATCAATTGCCTTTTAATGGCATCTGTCAGGAGATAGCGCACACGTTCCACTGTTTGTTGAAAATTATCGGTATGTGGTTCAGCGTGGAGTTTCCAATAATGGCGCATTTGGAAGCCATCTTTTTGGGAATAATAGGCACAATGTCCGGCAGGGATTTCCTTCATCCCACGGAATACCCCACAACCGGCAGTTCGTCCGGGGGCGAACATCAGGAGTTGACTAATACCATCCATATCAATTTCACGAGGAACAGAAGGATTGGCGAGAATCGCTTTCATTTCTGAACCGAACAAGAATTTTTCACTTTCATGATAGAAGAATAACGGTTTCACTCCAATTCTATCCCTTGCTAAAAATAATCGTTTTTGTTTTTCTTCCCATACCGCAAAAGCAAAAATACCATTGAATAAATCCAGACAATTTTCCCCATAGGTGGCATAAGCTTTCAAGATGACTTCCGTGTCTGAATGGGTTGCAAAAGTACAGCCTTCTTTTTGGAGTTGTTCACGAATTTCAGCAGTATTATAGAGTTCGCCATTATAGACAATGGTAAATAATTCATGACCATCTGTATACTGCATGGGCTGTGTACCATATTCGGGGTCAATGACAGCTAATCTTGTGTGAACCAATCCAGCATGTTCAGAAATGAAAATGCCTTTCTGGTCTCCGCCTCTATGAATAATACTATCCTGCATTTTCTCCAAAATGCGCCTTTGTTCATGCAGATTTTCTTGAAATGAAATCATACCAGCAATTCCGCACATGAAATATCACTCCTTTCATGAACATAGTATATGCAGTTCATGAAGAAAATGTGACCAAAACAATTCAGATAATCGAAAATCAGGAAAAACATTTTTTTAATAAGTCCAGTGTATCAATAAGATGAAAAAGACGTGATAAATTGGTGAAAAATCAAGTTTTTTCAAAAAACACTTGACAGATTATATATTATTTTGTATAATAATAGTATATGGTATAGGAGACTTACTGTAAAGGAGAATGAACTATGTTAGACTTCAGAATTACAACCTTTTTGAAACTTTGTGAAACGAAAAGTTACACAAAAACCGCTAAAATGCTGGGAATTACTCAGCCATCCGTCACACAGCACGTCAAGTACCTGCAAAACAAGTATCATTGTAAGTTGTTTATCTATGAAAATAAGATGCTCCGACTCACTCCCGAAGGTGAATATTTCCGTCGACAGGCTGAATTGATGCTGAAAATGAGTGAGAGAGTTTATGCAGACTTACAGAGAATGAACGAAAACAAAGAAATCCGTTTTGGTTTCCCCTCTGAATTAGGTGAACAGAAAGCCGCCCTTATTTTAGCTGAACTTGCCAAGGAAGAAAATGGTATAGCCGTGAGCATGGTTTCCGGAAATACTGCGGAAATGCTTCGTATGTTGGAAGGTGGTCAAGTTGATTTTGTTCTTGCGGATAAGTTGTATGCAGAAGCGCAGTATAACAGCCAGCCTTTTGCAAAAGTACATTTTGGGGGATATTCCGGCAATGAACACACAGAATTTAATATGACTGCAAAGAAGTTGCTTGAAGAACAGCTTTTCCTCCGTGAAGAGGGTGCAAGCGACAGAGACGTTTTAGAGCATATGCTCCGCAAGCGTGATATGCCCTTTGCAAGCTTTTCAAGGGTATTGACGAGCAATACTCCGCTTTCCCTGCAAGCATTAGCAGCCGCAGACAAGGGAGTTTTCTTCACCTATGAATGTGCAGTTGCTACAGAAGGGTTAGTGCCTTTGCATGGGTTGGGAGACCTTTCCGAAGAGCGTTCTTTGGTCATTCTCACACTGAAAAAAGAAGCTGTTTCAGAAGAAATCAATACATTGATTGAACAGTTCCGTGAGCGTTGGAATGCGTGAAAGTTATCATGAAGTTCAAAATATCCACGATAATTTTGGCAGTTTCATTGATGTTGACAGGGTGCAGTACTTCACAAGGTACTGCACCTGATATTGCATCAGAAGAAACAACAGAAGAAGCCGTACAAAATAAGCCTGAGGGCTTAATTTATTATGTCACTGACCACGGTACAACAGATACCGCCAATCTTTCAAGCCTGATTGCAGAAGCCACAGAAATTGGCTATACTTGGCAGGAAGATTCCCTTTTGAATATGCCCTCGGATTGCATGATATTGTTAATCAATTCCCCAAAAGAGGACATCACCAATGAAGAGCTTTCATTTTTGGATACCTACCTTGATAATGGCGGAAGAATGCTCCTGTTATTGCCACCAGATGAAAGAGAAATCCGTTTCAAGTACATTGAACGCTTACTAGAAGAATATTGTATCCAAATGGATTATGATATAATTACAGAAACAGATAATCAGCGTATCTTAAATGATGACCCTGAATTTTTCCGTATTGAACAAGTGGAAGTCCCCAGCAGAATGCCCCTTGGCGAAAATACCGCCAATATTGCAGGATTCATGCACCATGCAAGAAGTTTTCATATGGTGTATGGTGATAATTACAGTGCCATTAAACAGGATGCGATGCTGGAAACCGCAGTAACTGCTATCGGGAAACCATTTGGAGGAATTCAAGATGACCCCATTACCTTTGAAAATGAACAATTGATTACGATGATGTATTCTCGTGATGATACCCGACATAATTCAATTATCATGACAGTGGGGAGTTCTGATTTCCTGCTGGATGAAAATTACAAAGAGCAAACTTCCACAGTAGTCCATGATTGGCTATTTGGTTCATTTTATTGGCTTGTGTATGGTTATCAATATTAACAAAAATGTCGCCCAATCGGACGGCATTTTATTGTTATGAATTACTGTTCGGAATCATCACTCACAGGAATGGACTTTTCAGCATTCAAATCAATGAATTCGGGTTCATCCTGTCTTGCACCGCAGGAAGGGCAGAATTTTTGCCCCTGCTGAACGTATTTTCCGCACTTCTTGCAAACAGTTGCATTATCTACCGCAGCCAATTCCCCATTAAGAGAGGCAATATTTGCCTTTTCCTTTTCGATAATATCAAGGAATGATACAAAAACACGTTCAGGGTCATTGCTGTGCAGTTCCTCATACTTTTTACCAATGGCAATATAAGCATCTTTGATGGCGGTTTCAGATTTGGAGATGGCCGCATTGATTTTGACTTTTTCAGCGGCTTTTTTTGCACCGTCTACCGCTTCGCCTGCAAGTTTTCCGGCGGAATTTCTGACATCACCGCCAAGCTTGAAAATTTTATCTTTGAAATCCATTGTCATTTCCTCCTTTGAACATGAAAACAAAATTTATCCTGTTATCAATAGTCTATCATATTTCCGTGAAAATGTCAAGAGTCAAGTGAAAATTCATGCAGTTGCAAAAGTTCCTGAAATTCTCTGACTTGTTGGGTATTGGTACGGAAAACAAGCACAGCTTTTTCCGGATTGATTTGGAGGGAAAGCTGTCTGACAAGCTTTTCCGGAAAAAATGAATGCAAGAGCATTTCCGCATACTGAATATCAGTTTCTGAAATATCACCGCTTGTCTGTTCAGTGTATTTTCCCTGTTGTAAACGGCAAATATATTTAATTTTCTGAATATTCTGGTCTTGTGTTTCCATAAAAATTCCTCTCTTTCAGTAAATGAATCATATGAAACAACAGGAAGCCAATGCACCCGCCTGCTGTATTCAAGATAAAGTCGTCAATATCACAAGTTCCCGTAAGCGTTGCAATTTGCGTGACTTCCACGGCGATAATGAGCAAACTCATGATTTTGATAAAATGATGTGGCTTTTGAAGGGGCTGAAAATAATGTGGCAGGAATAACCCAAAGGGGACAAATAATATCACATTTCCTGCAAGATTGATGAAGGAAAAGCCAAATATTTGACGTGTGTGCCTGAAATGGCGTGCGAATAATGCTACTGTTTCGAATGGCTTCAAATTTGTATGATTGCGGACGGTTTGCCAATAGCCTTGTTCTTGTGCTTCTGCACTTAACCAAGCTGTACCATGATGGATTCTGTAGAAAAATAACAGATACAGCATCAAGGCTATGTACAGTAAAAATAATACTGCAATGGTTGTTTTTTCACGTTTTTGATTCATCAAATTCCTCACCTCTGTTGAAAATAGCTATCACTTTATGTACGATTAAAAATAAGATACACCCTATATATCCTCCTGTTACATTTAAAATAATGTCATCAATATCAAATGTTCCTGTCAAAGTCAAAAGCTGTACGGATTCAATGCTGAATGCAAGGAAAAGCATCAATATTGCAAACCGGAAAAGATTCTGATACCTTTTGAAAAAGTAAGGAATAAAAATTCCCATAGGCATGAAAAATACAATATTCCCAAATAAGTTGTAAAATGCAAAATGAAAATCAGAAAACTCTGTTAAGATGGTCTTCACGTCATATTTCAGAATTTCTTCTGAAAAATGCTTGATAGAATGCATGGGAGTTAAAATAATATGTGTCCGGATACTGTTCAAATAAGATACTTTTTCCTTTTGGGGATAGAGAATACTTGCATTATTAAAAGCTCGTTCCCAAAATAGTAAACAAAGCATGACCGCAATATAAGAAATGAAGAATCCAAGCATTCCAGCCCTGAAAATATGATGATTAGTTGTTTTTTTCACGCTTAGGTTCATTGGTCTTTCACCTCCTTTTGTAGTAATCATAACACACTAGGGAAAGAATGTCAAGTTCAGATGGAAACTTGATACAATATTTTTGTAAAATTGTCACATTTCGGTAAGTTGAAGGCAAATTTGTGAAAATTCATAAAAATTTAGCAATTACCTCTTGCAGAATTTTTGAAAATAGTGTATAATAGAAATGTAGGTGTGATATTTTTCTGTCATGCCGGATTTATTCAACGGCGCAAGCCGAAATTTATTTGAAAGGATGTCATAACAATGGCAGGTTTAAACAAAGTTACAGTAGAAGACATTGACGTGAAGGGCAAGAAAGTCCTCGTCAGAGTGGACTTTAATGTCCCCATGAAGGATGGTGTCATCACCAACGACAACAGAATTCAGGCAGCACTTCCCACCATTAACAAGCTCGTAGAGAACGGCGCAAAGGTTGTACTCTGCTCTCATCTCGGCAAGCCGAAGAATGGACCAGAGGAGAAATTCTCTCTCAAGGCTGCTGCTGACAGATTGGCTGAACTCGTTTCCGCAAAGGTGACTTTCGCAAATGATGATACCGTCGTTGGCGACAATGCTAAGGCTGCTGTAGCTGCTATGAATGATGGTGAAATTGTTGTTCTCCAGAATACTCGTTTCCGTGGCGCAGAAGAAACCAAGAACGGTGAAGAATTCGCTAAAGAATTGGCTGACCTCGTAGATGATGAAGTTTTCGTAATGGATGCATTTGGTTCAGCTCACAGAGCGCACGCTTCTACTGCTGGTGTGACAAAGTTTGTCAAGGAGACCGCAGTTGGCTATTTGATGCAGAAGGAAATCAAGTATCTTGGTAATGCTGTAGAAGTTCCGGAGCGTCCGTTCGTTGCAATCCTCGGCGGTGCAAAGGTTGCAGACAAGCTGAATGTTATCTCTAATTTGCTTGAAAAGTGCGATATTCTGATTATTGGTGGCGGTATGGCTTATACTTTCATCAAGGCTCAGGGCGGTAACATTGGTAAGTCTCTGGTAGATGATGAGAAGCTTGACTATTGTAAGGAAATGCTTGCTAAGGCTGAATCCCTCGGCAAGAAGATTCTGCTCCCAGTAGATACCACAGTAGCCGCTGAATTCCCGAACCCGATTGATGCAGAAATCGCAGTGGAAAACGTTCCTGCTGGTGAAATTCCTGCTGATAAGATGGGTCTGGATATTGGCACAGAAACACAGGCTATCTTTGCAGAGGCTGTTAAGTCTGCTAAGACAGTTGTATGGAATGGACCAATGGGCGTATTCGAAAATCCGACTTTGGCAAAGGGTACTATTGCAGTTGCTAAGGCATTGGCTGAAACTGATGCAACTACCATTATTGGTGGTGGCGATTCCGCAGCAGCTGTAATGCAGTTAGGCTTTGCTGATAAGATGAGCCATATCTCTACAGGTGGCGGTGCATCTCTGGAATATCTGGAAGGCAAGGTTCTCCCCGGTGTTGCAGTTATCGCTGATAAGGCTTAATTGAGATTGACAATTTCACAGGGTGAGCAGATGGCATTTGTTCACCCTTTCCCCTAAAGGGAGGTGTTTCATCATGAAACTGAAAAAAACTGACATTGTGGAACGTATCGCAGAAAACCCGAATACCCCTTTATATCTTGCGCTGTTGATTGGGTTTCTGATTGGTATGATTTGTGGTTTTCTCATTGCCCCAGTCAAAAAAGGTGTCAGCATAGGCAGTAATAATTCCATTACTTCCTTTGAAGATGATGATGACGAGGACGAAGAAGACGAAAAGCCCAAAAAATTCCGCAAGTGTTGCAAGAAAAAGTAATTTCATTGAATGAAAGGAGTTTTTCCAATGAACAAGTCTGTAAGAAAGGCTATTATTGCCGGAAACTGGAAGATGAATAAGACTCGCCCCGAAGCTAAGGAACTTTTGGAAGCTATCAAGCCCCTTGTTGCCAATGCTGAGGGAAAAATTGAGGTTATCGCTTGTGTACCGTTCACCAATCTGGAAACCGCTGTTAATACTACAGCTGGTTCTAATGTCAAGGTTGGTGCTGAAAATGTACACTTTGAAAAGAGTGGCGCATATACCGGCGAAATTTCTGCTGATATGCTGGTAGAAGTTGGCGTGGAATATGTTGTAATTGGTCACTCCGAAAGAAGACAGTATTTCGGTGAAACTGACGAAACCGTCAACAAGAGAACTGCTGCTGCTTTGGCTGCTGGTCTGAAGCCCATTGTTTGCGTAGGCGAACTGAAATGGGAGCGTGAGTGCAATATTACTGAAGAAGTGATTGCACGTCAGATTAAGCTTGACCTCTGGGCTGTTTCCAAGGAAGACGTAAAGAAGGTTGTAATTGCTTATGAGCCTGTATGGGCAATTGGCACAGGTCTGACAGCAACACCCGACCAAGCACAGGAAGTTTGTGCTTTCATCCGTGCGCAGTTGGCAAAGCTGTATGATGAGGAAACTGCACAGGCTGTTACTATCCAATACGGCGGTTCTATGAACGCTAAGAATGCTGCTGAACTCCTCGCAAAGCCCGACATTGACGGCGGTCTGATTGGTGGCGCATCTTTGAAGGCTGAGGACTTTAATGTGATTGTACAGGCAGCAGTCAACGGCTAATTTTTCACAGCAATACAGCGGAAAACGGACTTTCTCGCATGATAGGATGATTTAATATGTTGACAAATTCCAAGCCAACGGCAACAGACCAAAAGGAAAGCTATCAGGTTTCTGTCTGGTATTATTTGGATGTGTTATTATGTGTGACTGTGTTCTTCCTAGGGGCAATGGTTGCCGGAATTTATCGCTATTATGAGCTAGTATGGATGATGAGCTTTCCCTCTCTGTTCGGGATACAGATTGTACGAAAGCAATATGACGAGGAGAACCTGCAAAATAAAATTTTCCGGTGTACAACGGGAATTTTACGCACTATCCTGTATATTGTAGCAATCGGCGGTTTGATATTTCCGTTTTTTCTATCATCACAAGATGGAAAATGGGCTTACCGCTGGAAGAGAGAACTTTTCCTGTCGACCTATACGGAGGAAGCGAGAGAGAATCTGAATATACTTATCCCTGAACGTCTTCCCGAAAAAGCGGAAGAATATCACGCAAAGTTTGTGCCGAAATTCCTACAGGGTTCGGCAATGGTAGACATATTCTACTATACTGAAAGTGAAGTCATCTCCGGTTACAAGGAGCGGGCGGAGTCTTTTGGGGCGGAGCGTGTTATTGAAGATGCCGATTCGGAAGAAGGGAAGGGAGACAAATGGTTTTCATATATGCGTGAACATAATGCATCTGTCAATGATATGGATGGAGCGGAAGTTTATCTTTTTTGGAATGGGTATGAAAATACTGCTGTCTGGATGCTGAATGAGAAAACAGGTTATTTCAGAGTTTATTATTGAGAAGTCCGTCACCGCTGAAAATGCGTGTGATAAATGATATTGATTGAAAGGAAATTTTGAACAATGAGCATGAAACTGGTTTTAATTCGCCATGGCGAAAGTGAATGGAACAAGGAAAACAAGTTCACTGGTTGGACTGATGTTGAACTGAGTGAAAACGGTGTGGAAGAAGCGAAAAAGGGCGGTCGTGCGCTCAAAGAAGCTGGTTATGATTTCGACATCTGCTATACTTCCTACCTCAAGAGAGCAATTCATACTTTGAATAATGTTCTTGCTGAGATGGACAGAGAATGGTTGCCTGTTGTGAAGAGCTGGAAGCTCAATGAGCGTCATTATGGAGCATTGCAGGGCTTGAATAAGTCTGAAACTGCTGCAAAGTATGGCGAAGAGCAGGTAAAAATCTGGAGACGTTCTTTTGACATTCCGCCTATGGCATTGACCGAAGACGACCCTCGCAACCCTGCAAAAGACCCCAAGTATAGAGAAGTTGACCCTGCTGAACTCCCCTTGCAGGAAAGCTTAAAGACCACTATCGAAAGAGCTGTACCTTACTTTGAAGAGGAAATCAAGCCCCAGATGTTGGCTGGAAAGCGTGTCCTGATTGCAGCACATGGAAATTCTCTCCGTGCTTTGGTGAAGTATTTCGACAAAATGAGCGATGAAGACATCATCAACGAAAATATCCCGACTGCAATTCCGCTGGTTTATGAATTTGATGATGATTTCAATGTCATCAGCAAGCAGTACCTCTGCGACCCCGATGAGTTAGCTGCTAAGATGGCAGGCGTTGCAAATCAGGGCAAGGCTAAGTAATTTTACCCCTATCCAAAAAGAACAAAACAACAAAATTGAAAAATTCCTCTCCATGTGCAGGAGAGGAGTTTTTTATTTTCCCAATTTCTCTTGTAATTCGTGCCAAAGTTCCACGCATTTGAATTGAATCTCATATTCTTCTGGTTGGGTGAGGATTTCGACAGTTTCGCCGTCAAACCATTCCGAAGGGTCAGAAGCCACAGGCAAGCACAACGGCGGATACATCACACACCACCAATTATGCCCTTCACCTTCTCCAATGAGAATCCGCAAAGCCTCATAAGCACCGGCAGGCATGGTAATTTCCTCATATTCCCTCGTATCGAATTCCATTTCGGTTAATTGTACCGTGACACGGTCATGACAGCCGTTTTGTTCAAGGACATTTTGAGCGATTAAACGGATGGTTTCTTTTTGTTGAATGGCACGCTCTTTCATTTCGTTAAGGGTATTGCATCCGGAAAAAAGCGTTTTGGACTGTCTCAACAATTCATCACGAACCAATAATTTTAATTGCTGGTCACGGTCAGAATCTGAATTTGCTAAAATATGCAATCGGAGAACACCATTTTGCAAATCGTTCAGTTTTTGCTCAAAGTGGGAGACATTTCCCCAGCATATTGCAAGTATCAAGCCCAAAATTGCCGCCAATTCAAATTTTTTCATGTAACATCACCTCTGTTTTGAGTATGGGGAAAATAAAGATTTTTATACATTGGCTGGAAAATTTTACAAAAAAGTATTGATAATTTCTTGAAAGTGGTGTATGATAATAGTAACGATTTTATCAAAGATTAGCAAGAAAACCCCCGCCTCTTAGGCGGGGGATGATTGCGAATTGCATCCCGCCCTCTTGACAAAACCTGAAAAATATGGTATACTGAACACAGGATTTTTGAGAGAATAACAGGGTGTTGTCTCTCGTGATGTATCTGTACTCCAATCAAGCGAGAACCAAGCTGTGAGTACAGAGAATGAAGAAAGGAGAACGGATTAGGGGTAATCATTCCCCTATGATAAGGGATTCTGATAGGTTATCCTCTCCATGTCACCGTATTGGACTGCCGGTCG
>JAZAUD010000046.1:0-16791 GCA_036373775.1 Oscillospiraceae bacterium
AACGGAACAGAGGGATTTTCTGCCGGAGTTCCTGCGACCACCTCAAGCCGGACATCACGCACACCTTCAGAAACATCACAGACAATGCCGATTGTGACATATCTCGGCAAAGATTCGTCCTGATATTCTGACAAATCAATGCTGTATTTGGCATCGTTTATGAAATAATGCCCATTCAGCCACGCTTTCCCTTTTCCGAGAATGACCTTTAAGCCCTTTGTCGGTGCAGTAAGTTCAAAACAGTCACCGTAAGTGTAATAAAATTAGGGAACAAAGATTTAATCAAGGTCAATCAAGCCAATGCCGTAGAAAAAAACCTTGATTTTGCGGTTTTTATCGGGTACTCTGCGTGATGTGGATTTTTCTTCCACCTCAATACGCTCTACAAAGTCTCTGAGAATCTCAGGAGTGAGTTCTGAAATTGTGTCAAATTTATGAACTCTTGTTCCCAAAGTTACAGCTTTCTTGGACAAATCCTCAATTTTGCTTTCTTTCTGTACGAGTTTTTCAATGTCAGCTTTCAGTTCTTCTTTTTCTGTCCTGTATTTCGCAGACAGATTCCCGAAAAATTCAGCATCAATTTCCCCACGGACTTTGGATTCAAAGAGTCCCTGCACATATCTGTCAATTTCTGCGAGCCGTTCTCTTTTTTTGCTGATTTCAGAAGTGATAGCGGCAGCGGTCTGTTCTTCTGTACTGTCAATTCTGTTTTTGAGAAACATTTCAAATTTTTTGCTGTCCGTATGAGCAAACAGAAAAAATTTCTGAATTTCTCTCAGCACAAGGTCTTTCAGCACAGTTTCGCTGATATAGTGACTGGAACAGGAGTGTTTGCAGACGGCATTCGCCTTTCTGAATGTCGAACATACATAGTGACAGATTTCAGAATCATTTCTTCTCAAAGCGTACATCTTCGCACCACAGTCAGCACAAAATATGAGGTCATAGAAAAATGCTGTCCGTCTGACAGGTTTACGGCGGTGCGGAGCAGAAAGTTTTTCCTGCACAGCATTGAAATCCTCTCTGCTGATGATTGCAGGGTGCGTGTTCGGGAAAATATACCATTCGTCAGGAGAAGTGAGAATCACTTTCTTTGACTTGAAAGAACCTCTGCGTGTTCGTCTGTTTACTGTATCACCGCAGTATTCAGGTTTTTTCAGAAATTGAATGATTGTGCTGACCGACCATGAAAATTCCGTAGAATACACGGCTTTTCTTGTCCCAACATTCACGCCCATGTGGACGGTCGGCTTTTTCACACCGCTTTTCATGAGTGTTTCAGCGATTTCAGTTGGACTATGCCCATTCAGGAACATCGCAAAAATCTGTCTGACTATTTCCGCAGCAGGCTCATCAATTATCCATTTTGTCTTGTCATTGGGGTCTTTCTTGTAGCCATAAATTGCTTTGGTTGTCAGCCGTTCTCCGGAAGCATTTCTCTGATTGAATACTGCCCTGATTTTTTTGGAAATATCACGGGCATACCATTCATTCATAATATTGTGGAACGGGAGCATATCGCTCAGTCCCTCAGCAGAATCCACATTTTCACAAACAGAAATGAAACGGACATTGTATTCTGGAAAAATGAGTTCCGTGTACTGTCCAACAAGAAGATAATTTCTGCCGAGCCGTGACATATCCTTGACAATGACTGTTCCGACAAGCCCCTGTTCAATGTCCTCAAGCATCTGCGAGAAAGCCGGACGGTCGAATGTAACGCCACTGATACCATCGTCCACATAGAAACGGCAGTTGCCGAATCCGTGCAAATTGGCATATTCAAGCAGTAATTTTTTCTGATTTGCCACGCTGTTGCTGTCACCTGAAACATTGTCATCATGCGAAAATCTTGCGTATAAAGCTGTAATCAGGTCTGTCTGCATTTTCATATAGATTACCTCCATATCTGATTGTGCAGACAAGCTGAATCAGCGTTCTTTTATTCAGTTGTCAAGCTACTGAAACAGATTTTTCAACTGTACCATCATTATAGCGCAGTATTTCGGCTTTTTCAATAGCTGTGAGAAAATTGTAACCAAATTGCAGCAAATTTATTTTTCAGCGTTCTTTATTCAATTTTCAAGATGCTGGGTCATGCAAGACTTCATCAAGATACTTGTATGACAGGCGTTTTACCAGTCTGAGAGCCTTATTCAGCTTTCTTTCAAAACTTTGTCGGGATATACCATGCTTTTTAGCAATATCGGACTTTTTGGCATTTTCCGTGTAGTAGTAATCCACGAAAATGTGATACCATTCCGGTCTTAGTCTTGCCAAATCCTCTATGGAAAGCCGGATTGCTTTCAACTGACATTTTTCATACCAGTCTCTCTCCATATCTTCCCAGATGTCGGAGATTTCAGGTTTCATCAGTAGCAGTTCCGATTCCGTACCATAGTGGAGCAGACCTCTTCTTTCAGATTCTGCCCTGTTTGCACAGCGTTTCCTCTGGTATGATGAGATAAGTTCATAATTTTGCATATCAGTCCTCCGGTTCTCCGGCAGACAGGCTTGAAATCTTATCTGTATATTATCATAGCACAAAATTCCGGATTTGTAAAGTGCCACAATTTTTGCTTGTTCCCTGTTATTACACTTTGCTTCAACATTAGAAAAACGGCTCAGATTCGTTCCGAGCCGTCTTTTTTGTAAGTCCGTCAGACAGTGATTTTGCCTACCCCGACAAAATATATATCAATGTCGTGTTTCTTAGCCGGACTTCCTGCCACCGAATATCCCTCATGCACTTCGATACGGCTGATTAAATCCAGAACGACCTCACAGGTCAGGACTTCTATACTTGTGTATTTGCCCAGCCGTCCGAAAAACAAATCAATGCCGTCTTTGGCTGTACTCTGTCTTGTGACAATTTCTGTCAGTTCTTTGTACTCAACATTCAGGAGTTCCTTTTCGGAATCCAAACTTTTCATAATGTCCGTGAATGTTTCCGGTAAAATATCGCCGGATATTTTTTCCTCAAACAGTTTCTTACGCAAATCAGGAATTTTCTCAAGTCTGGATTCGATTTCTTTCATTCTCTTTCTGGACTGGTTCACTTTGTCAGTCTGTTTGGAAAGAATTGTCCTTGTCAGATTATTCCGGAATGTTCTGCCGTCCATGAGGTTCAGGCTGATAGCTGTGTTAATAGAATCTGTCACAGACTGAATGATTTCTGTTTCTCTGATGTAGTGGGAGGAGCATTTATGGCTGATTTTTCTGTTGGTACTGCATACATAGGAATCGGAATTGACTTGTTTTCCATTTTTATGCATGATGTACATTTTCTTCTTGCAGTCGGCACAATACACCAGATTGGCGAAAATCGGCACATACGGTTCAGTGCTGGTTCTGTCCCTTTTATTTTCAGCGAGTTTCTGCTGAACTTCGTCAAATAATTCCCTGTCAATGATAGCCGGCTGAGTATCAGGAAATATCATTCGTTTTTCAGGTGGATTGACGATTACTTTTTTACTCTTGAAAGACGGTCTTTCCGTTTTGAAGTTGACCGTATCGCCGCAGTATTCCTGCCTTTGCAAAATTCCCAGAACCGTGCTTGCATTCCAGAGGAACGGATTTGTTTCAGATTCAGAACCTCTGCGGATTTTTCCGGCATAAGCACTTGGTGTCATGACGGACTGCTGATAAAGAAACGAGGCAATCCGGACAATGCCGTTCCCCTCACGGTACATCTGAAAAATAATCCGCACAACAGCGGCAGCCTGTTCATCAATTATCCAGTCTTTATTATTTTCAGGATTCAGCATATATCCGTAGATAGGCTTGTGAGAAAGCCGTTTGCCGTTTGAACCTCTTGCTCTGGCAGAGGCTTTTTGTTTTCTCGAAATATCACGGACGTAGTATTCGTTCAAAAGACTGCAAAATGGCAGCATATCCATATTTGAGCCTGTGATATTATCGATGTTATCGTTCACAGCAATAAAATGTACGTTGTACTTGGCGAAAAAAATTTCAATAAATTCTCCGACTTTCAGGTGTTCTCTGCCGAATCTGGACAGGTCTTTCACAATCACACGCTCAATTTTTCCATTTTCAATATCGGCAATCATTCTTTTGAAGTCCGGACGATTGAACAAAAGGCCAGTATATCCGTCATCAATATAAATTTCGTAATCGTAATATCCATTATCAATGGCATAATTTTCAAGAATCAGCTTTTGTGTCTGAATGCTCATGCTTTCACCGAGATATGCATCCTCGATAGAAAGACGGCAGTACAAAGCTGTTTTCTTTTTTGTCAGCATTGGCAATTCCACTCCATTTATCCATGCACAGATGATGATTATAGCTATGCCTTTATTTTAGCACAGAAATTCAGATTTGAAAAACCGATTGAATCGTCAGACAAAAAATCAAGCAGACAAGGCATTTTATTATTTTCAGCCGACTGAAATAAAAAAATTCTGCAAAAAAATTGACGGCTGAATCGTCATTTTTCACATAAATTTCATTTTAATTTCACTTTGAAATTATTATCAGTTTAAGAAATCTATGCTATACTGCAAAAGGCTTTTTAGCTATGAATAAATTTTTTTCATACTTTATGGAGGTTTCACAATGAACACAGAAAACATGAAGCAGAACGGAAAAAAATATTGACGAAAATTCCGTCCGTCTTACCGAAATCGAGGAGAAAGTCCTCACGGAGAATTTTGAATTTGAAAGTTTCGCCCAGATGATGAAATGGTATATGCACAAGCCGACCAGAATCACGGAGGCGGAACTCTCTGAAATGACAGGAGTTACGGAAAGAACTATCAGAGATATGTGTGCGGAAAGCAGCGAGGAGAGAAGATTTGACCTCCGCTTTATCGTTGCAGTTGCTATCGGTCTGAAGATGATGCCGGAACACGCTCTTGAATTTGTCGAACTGGACGGCTATCATCTCCGCAGAAAAAAGAAAGAGGAGAGATTTTATAAATTTTTCCTGCACAGAAGCGGTAAAATTTCCGTTTCGGAATGCAACAGAATCCTGAAAAATCACAATTTACTGCCTTTGACTAATTGTGAAAATGAACAAACCAATTGATTTATAATTCTTCTGTTTGTGAATATCGCTGATTTTTCCGTTTTTTCATAAACTTTTTTGAAAAAAGGGGGTGCATTTGCCTGTTTTTTTCACCGTTATAGTAGAGGGAAGTTTCATTTCCGCACCAGAGAGAAAAGTAAAATCAGTGAAAAAAGCTGACCTGCTTTCAGAGAGCGGAAACAAAACCAGCAAGCACGGCAGAACAGTGCCACAAATCTCCGATTTGGTCACTTTTTCTGCATTGCTTGTTAGGGGAAAAATTTCCCCTAAGACCCCTGTTGAAAATGGCAGATTTGAAAAAAATCAGCAGAGAGAAAACAAATAGAATGAGAGGAACAAGGCAATGAAAAAAATGAAAGATACCAGAGAAAAAATGTACCGTTTCCGTGCGAATGAGGAAGAAAGCGAACTGATTGAAAAGAAATATATGCTGTCCTCCTGCCAGTCCATGAGCGACTTTTTCCGTCAGATGATTCTGTACGGCATGGTTGTAAAGTACGATGAGAAACAGCTTGACAGAATGTCAGACCTGATTGAGAAAATTTCTCTCAATTTTAATCAGATTGCAGTCAGAATCAATTCCACGAACCGCAGTTATGCCGAGGATATTGCCCAGATGAAACAGGAGATGAAAGAAATTTGGCAGTTACAAAAATCCATTCAATTACAGCTACAGAAGTTAAAGCCCTGACTTACATCACCAATCCGGAAAAAACGGCGAACGGACTTTATGTATTCAGCTATGGATGTGATGAAAGTCCTGCTTTAGCACACAAGGATTTTGAAGATATTCGTTCTCTTGGAACAAGAAAAAGCAGAGTTTTGTCAGAACATATCATCCAGAGTTTCAACGGGCAGGAGGTCACGCCGGAACAGGCACTTGAAATCGGGAAAGAACTTTGCAGACGATTTCTGAAAAGTCAGTATCAGTATGTGATTGCAGTTCATACAGATACGGCAAATCCTCATTGTCATATTATTTTCAATAATACCAATATGATAAATTTCAAAACTTTTGAAACTCTGGAAAATCGCTGGACTGAAAAATCATGGAAACGCTTGCAGGAAATCAGTGATGAAATCTGCAAAGAACACGGTTTGTACATCATCAAGAATCCTCAACGCTCAAAGGGCAAGAGTTACTATGAATGGGATATGCACCGACAGGGCATTTCATGGAAAACCAAACTCAAATGGGAGATTGACGAGTGCGTGAAAGAAAGCCATAACTTTGATGAGTTTTTACAGGTCTGCAAAAAACACAATATTGAAGCCGTCTACAATCCAGCACACAAGATTGATTTGAAATTCCGCATGGACGGTCAACAGAGGTTCACCAGAGCAAGAACTTTAGGCTGGTATTACGAAACGGAGCAAATCAAGAAACGAATCGACCTCTATCACAGAGAATTTGTTTACCGTCCGAGAACCAGAATTATTGATACAGGTCAGCATAAATTTCTGGATTCTTACGGTCTGAACCGATGGGCAGATATTCAAAATATGAAAGAGGCATCAAGGGTTATCAACGTTTTGACGAAATATCAGGCTGAATCAGAGGGGCAGTTGGAAATGGCAGCTTTAACGGAACACGCACATCAGGGCAGTCTGGTGAATGAACTCAACAACTTAAGCAAAAAGATTGATGTTATCAGCGACCATATTTCTCTGCGGAGGGTCTGCAAAAAATTCAAGCCGTTCCATGAAGAATGGAAAGCAAAAAGTCCGTTCTTCCGGAAAGGCTATGAGAAAAAATATGCAACTGAACTCTCTCGATATGACGAGGCAAAAGCCACTTTGAAAGCGGCTTATCCTGACGGCAAAGTGCCGACCATCGAAGAATTGACCGAACAGAAAAAATCACTCTTACAGGAGCGTTCACAGAAAAATGACGAGTATAAAGCACTGAAAACTACTCTGAAAGAAATAGATTTCGCACGGCAGACACTCGAAGATTATCTCAAAAATGAACGTGATATGCAGGAGCGAAAACGCAAAAAAGGCACATTAGAATGACGATTATTGGAGGTTTTATCATGAAAAATTTAGAATTACGGGACTATCAGAAAGAATGCGTGGACACACTCAATCATCTTGACGGAGGAAGTCATCTTGTTTCAGTTGCCACAGGTCTGGGCAAGACTGTAATATTCTCTCAACTGGAAAGAAAAGGGCGTGTTCTGATTCTGTCCCACCGTGATGAACTTGTGCATCAACCGCAGAAATATTATGATTGTTCGTTCGGAGTTGAGCAGGCAGAGGAAAAATCTCACGGAGAAGAAGTAGTTTCAGCAAGTGTGCAGTCCATTGTCAGAAGATTGGACAAGTTTTCTCCGGACGATTTTGATATGATTATCACGGACGAGGCTCATCATGCAGCGGCGAAGTCTTACCGGAAAATCTATGACTATTTCAAGCCAAGACTGCACATCGGATTCACAGCTACTCCGAA
This sequence comes from Oscillospiraceae bacterium, assembly GCA_036373775.1. Classification (GTDB taxonomy): domain Bacteria; phylum Bacillota; class Clostridia; order Oscillospirales; family Ruminococcaceae; genus UBA3855. The sequence continues at coordinate 7,503 of JAZAUD010000046.1, forward strand.
CAGGGGCGATAAAGTCCGGCTTGATGATGTATTCGAGGACATTATTTTTCAGCGTGATTTGAGATGGGGCATCAAAAACGGCTACCTCACGGACATTAACTGCTTACAGGCTGATATAGGCTATGACCTTACAAAAGTCCGGAAAAAACTGGGCGATTTCGAGGTCAGGGAACTTGCGAGCACCATCAATCAGGAGAAAATGAACAAGGGCATTGCTGAGGCTTATCGGCAGTTGGCAGTCGGACAGACCATTATTTTCGCCGCCAATGTCGCTCATGCGACTGCTATCGCTAACGAAATTGAGGGTGCAGTCGTTGTTTCGGCTCAGACCAAAAACAGAGCGGAGATTATCGAAAAATTCACGAATCGTGAAATCCCCTGTATCGTCAACTGCATGGTGTTCACGGAGGGAACGGACATTCCGCTGATTGAAACTATCATCATTGCCAGACCGACCACTAATGAAAGTCTGTATACCCAGATGGTTGGCAGAGGTTTACGGCTATATGAAGGCAAAAAGTTTCTTACTCTGATTGATTGTGTAGGTGTCACCGGAAAGAACGAAATCTGCACAGCACCGTCACTTCTCGGTATTGATATGTCAGAAATACCGCCGAAAAACCGCAGTAAAGTCACCGGAATGCTCAGTCAGATGGAGTACACGGTTCAGAAACTTCTTGATACTCCTGAAGCGTGGATAATCAACACACGGGAAATCAATCTTTTCGCAGAAGAAAGCCATCTTGACTTACACAATGTCAACTGGAAAAAGCGGTATGACGGTTCTCTGATTTGTGGACTGAAAGGACAGGAACAAATCCGGCTGACTTCCATGAATGAACTCGGTCGGACAGATGTGCTTTACTGCAAGGGTCAGAATTACGCTCCGGTCATTCTCGCTGAAAATATTCCAATTCAGGAGGCTTTTGACCGGACATACACCTATTTGCAGAATCATTATGCGAATTTACAGCAGTTCTGGGATATGGAAAGGGTCAATGTATGGGGGAAAAATCCGGCAAGTCCAGCACAAAAGAACCTCATCCGGAAATTACTCAACAAGAGGGAAAATATCAGAAAGTACCATTGTCCGGACTATGATGTTTCTCATCTGAACAAGTACGAGGCGAGTATCATCATTGACAGACTGCTATCTAATGCTTAAAATTATATCATTTTAAATCTTTTGTATGTATTATTTCTATTACTTTAGAAGTTTCGACAGGAACATACTCGTTATTCATATAAACACCGCCCCCCATTAGGCTAAATATCTTTTTGGAAGTATCTACATCAAGAGAGAGTGCTTCATTTGATAATAATTTGTTTATGCTAATTGCAACTTGTTCAGCAAGATATTTTTCAAAGGTTTCCTGATTTTTAACCCATTCTTTTCTGCTATCACAGTTCTTTCTAACATAAATATAATTTATAGATAAAATTTCTTTAGCCATACTAAAAATATGATAAATAATATTCATTAAGTGTTCTTTTATTTTCTCTATTTCCATATTAGAGTAACTTTGTTCAAAGACGGAACTATCAAATGAGTCAACAGCAATATTTTCTTTTATAGTTATTGGATGTTCTTTTTCAGGTATTTCAGATTTTTTCTTATCTTTTAATTTATTAGAAATTTTAGGCAAAACCGAATCTTTAAACCAAGGTATAACAATATTTTCCATACCAGCTATAAGAAGATTAGCTATTACTTGAGCAGAAGCATCAATAGCCGCATCACTCAAACTTTGAGAAAAAGTTTTTTCTGATTCAATTTCCTTGCGTATTTCTTCACGAATCGTTTCCTTATCTATTACTTCAAATTCAGGAATATCAGGATTCTTATTATTCTCATCTCGACTTGTTCCTCTAACCCTATGTGGATTCTTTTTAGATTGTGTAAGATGTTCATTTTCTTTTATTACTGGAATATAATATTTTTCTTCCATAAAAACCTCCTTACAAATTAACTCGACTTTATTCACTATTCTTCATATATTCTTCCAAAGCGGAAGTAATGACCTTATTCACGCTCATTCCGTGCGATTCTGCATAAGCCTTGAGATGTTCACGCTCACCCTTTGGCAGAACCACAGAAATGCGGTCATAATGGGCTTTTGTATAGCGGTTGTTGACCTTGGATTTCGTAGACATTGCCTGTTTCGGCTGACATTCCTCACAAAACTGCTGAGAACCTGTTTTCAGAATGAACTCTTTACCGCAGACCGGACAAACTTGTGTACTGCCGATTCCTCTTGAAAGTCCTTCAGATTTTCGCTTTTTATAGGCATTATTTTTCTCAATTTGCCGTTTTTTACGGCAGTCAGGACAGTATAAAGCACGGTTTGAAGCCGTTTCAAAGTCATTTCCGCACATCTGACATTTCTTTATCATATTGCACCTCTGTTGTGTAATGGAAAGTATAATTTTATTATACATCATGCACCGAGGATTGTCAACACCTTGCGGCAATTTTCACAAAGATTCAGAAAATGCAAAAAATCTCTGAAATTATACTTGACAATTGCAAAATTGTATAGTATAATGAAACTGTTGAAAGGCACAAAACAAAAAATGGAACTTATGCCCCAATGGGGCAGAAGTTACCGGAAATGGAGGAATTTTTATGAACATCACAATTGTAGCCAATCAGAAAGGCGGAGTCGGCAAAACGACCTGCACATATAACCTGAGTGCAACATTGGCTCTCAAAGAGGGGAAAAAGGTGCTTGCAGTCGATATTGACCCACAGGCGAACCTCTCCGACTACCTCAGCTATGAACCTGACGGCAGACCGACCATGACACAGCTTGTAACAGAAACGGCTATGAACGGCATGATTTCCCCTGATACCGTGAGAACTGCCATCCGTCACAACGAAAAGGCAAGCCTTGATTACATCCCGTCCGATATTAACCTTGCAGGTTCGGAGTCTCTCATGGCAACGGCTTTAGCCAGAGAAACCATTCTGAAAAGAATCCTGTCGGAAGAAGTTATCAGCGAATATGACTATGTTCTGATTGATTGTCTGCCCTCATTAGGAACGCTCCTCATCAATGCCCTGACCGTTGCCGACAATGTGCTGATTCCAGTCCAGACACAGAAATTTTCAATGGACGGTCTGACGGCTCTTGAATCGCTGTATCAGCAGGTCAGAATGTCACTGAACCCGAAACTCCGTCTGATTGGTGTACTCCCGACCATGACTGACCGCACCAGAATCAGCAAATCCGCAGTCGAAACGCTCAGAGAGAAGTACGGAGAAACCATGTTCCAGACCAGTATCGGAAAGTCTGTTGAAGCTGCCAAAAGTGCGGAATCCAGAAAGCCTCTCTGCGAATCTAAGGGCAGACTTGGTGAAGATTATACCGCCCTTGCGAAAGAACTTATCGAAAGAACCTGAAAAAAATAATTACTGACTTCTGCCCCAGTGGGGCAGAAGTTCAGAAGAAAAGGAGATATATTTATGCCACAGACAAATTTTAACTTAGGTGCTATGCTCAGTACCCCGACCGCATTACAGAACGCTGTCAAGCAGATTCCGTGCGAAATGCTCATTCCCTATCACAATCACAAGTTCGAGATGTATTCCGGCGAACGGCTTGAGGATATGATTGAAAGCATCAAGGAAAACGGCATACTTAGTCCGATTATCGTTCAGCCGACCAATGACGGCAAGTATGAAATTCTTATCGGTCATAACCGTTGGAATGCGAGCAAAATCGCCGGACTGCCGACTGTTCCTGCCATCATCAAAGAGGGTTTATCGCCTGATGAAGCCGAAATGTACGTCATTGAATCGAATCTCATGCAGAGAGGGTTCAATAACCTGAAAATTTCGGAGCAAGCCGAAGTTATTGCCATGAGATACGACAAAATGTTCTCACAGGGCAAGCGTAATGACATTGTCAGAGAATTGCAGTTGATTGAAAATCCCGATTCTGCGGAAGAACCTGAACAGCCGAGGTCAAGCCGTGAGAAAGTCGGTGAAGAATACGGACTGAGCCGAAATTCTGTTGCAAGGCTTGTCAGAGTAAGCAAGTTAATCAGCGAACTGAAAGAATTGGTTGATGATGGTACAATCGCTGTCAGAACCGCCGTGAACCTCTCCTATCTGTCAAAACAGGCACAGTCTGATGTTGCCGACCTTGCTTCAGACAATAAAATCGACATGAAGAAGTCAGAGCAGTTAAAGGCACAGGCAGATGAAAACGGCGATATTCCGCATGATACGCTTGTCGGAATCATTACCGGAATCGTGGAGGATAAGCCGAAACCCAAGTCTGTAAAAATCAGCAGTGACACATTCACGAAATACTTTGAAGCCGACACCAAGTCAGCCGAAATCACAGAAACAATCGAAAAGGCACTTGAATTTTATTTCGCAAATGCCGGAAAGGATGAAACATGAAGAAATTTATCCCTCTGCTTGCGGTCACAGTTCTGACCGCAAGCCTGACCGGAATCCCTGTTCATGCGGAAACGCTCGACAAAAACTACATCATCAATGAAATCTGGACTGATTCATGGTATGGAATCCCCGATGACGGCACAACATTTCCGGAGGCATCATATAAGTATCATCTGCTTTCAGAATGGGTCAATGCTAACTATGGCGATGATGATTACAACTGGTCTGATGTTGGCGAACTGACATACAGCTACAAGGACTATTATAAGAAGTATACCACCGATTTTGCTTTTCATGATGATGATAACGGCAACTGGACGATTGACACAAGCGACCACAGCTATCACTTTGAATTTGCTAATAATCAGTGGAGCATGATTGACGAAAACGGCGATATTTCAGATACATTTCCACCGCACAGCACCCTTGAATCAGAGGACGAGCCGGAACATCCCGAAATACAGGACAATGACAATCAATCCGGAAATATTGCTGTCAAGCCTTCTGTAAGCGATTCTGAGGGTAGTTCAGGAACAAGCAAAACATTTGACGATGAACAGGCTGAAACCGAGCAGACCGCCCCTGATGGAAATTCAAAGAGTACGAACACGCTGACCTATGTAGTCATTGGCATTGTGGTTATCGCAGTCGCCATGATAATATTCTATCTTTTCAAGAACAGAAAGTGAGGAATCTGTATGATTATCAAGAGCAAGAAAATGGTTTATGATGGCAGACAGTACACCGAACCGGAATGGACACTCGACACCGCCGAGCGTACTGTCACCCATGTTGACCCCAAGACGATGGAAACAACTGTCACTGATTTCCATACCGACTATGTGAAAGACCATCTCCGCTATGTGACCGCCAAGCACCCCGAACGCCTTGAGAAACTGCTTGACAATGGCAAAATCATTGAATATCTGGACGAACTCGAAACCAGAGCCATTGAAGCTGTTGACAGGCAGGTTGAAATCTGGAAGAAGTCCGACAAAGAATATCTGTCTGCCGTTCTCAGTGGTGACGAAATGAAACAGATTCGCCTGACCAATAATTTTCAGAACATGGCGAAAGAAATTATTTATGATACGATTATTTATGCGTGAGGTGAATTCATGAAAGCAGTAATTTATGCAAGATTAGCCGAAGAAAACCCCGACCGCCTGACACAGCAGATTGAAACGCTCATGCAGGAAGTTCAGAAGAATCCTATGATTGAACTTTCCGGAGTTTATTCAGAGTTCTGCAATGGCATCACGGAGACACCGCCACCCGAAATGCAGAAGATGGTGCAGGACTGCGAGAAGAAAGGAATCCGGCTTGTGTTCGTCCGTGATATGAGCAGAATCGCAGGAGGGTATTACGATTTTGCAAAGCGAATCAAATGGTTTCACCGCCATAATATCGCAGTCTGGTTTATGAGTGAGAACCGGAGCAGTCTGAACATGACAAAGCCAGTTCCGGTTTCGGAGATTTTCAAGTAATATCGACAAAGACTGACGGAGCAATCTGTCAGTCTTATGCTGTTTGATATGGGGGTAACAAAATGAAAGTAGGATTAGTCGATGTGGACGGACACAATTTTCCGAATATTCCGCTGATGAAATTATCAGCATGGCATCAACAGCAAGGTGATTCCGTGGAGTGGTATTCTCCCTTGACAAGCGGTCACATGGATAGAGTATACTTGTCTAAAGTGTTCAGCTTTACGCCTGATTATCCGTATGAAATTGATTCTGATGAGATTATCAGAGGGGGCAGCGGTTATGCGATTCAGCTTGTTGATGGTCTGGAAGTCTATGACAAGTCGCTTGACAAAAATCTGCCAGACGAGATAGACCACATCTATCCAGATTATGAACTTTATCCGGAACTTACCAAAGATACCGCATACGGATTCTTAACAAGAGGGTGTCCCCGAAACTGTGACTTCTGTCATGTCGGAGCGAAAGAGGGTAGATGTTCTGTCAAAGTTGCAGATTTATCGGAGTTCTGGAAAGGTCAGAAAAATATCGTCCTCTGTGACCCGAATCTGATTGCCTGTAAAGACTGGAAAGACCTGTTACAGCAGCTCATTGACAGCAAGGCGAAAATTGACATCAATCAGGGCATTGACATTCGTCTGATGAATCCGGAGAAAGCCGAAATGCTTTCCAGACTGAGAGTGAAAAACATTCACTTTGCATGGGATAAGTACGAGGACAAAGAAATGATACTCACGAAATTTCAGATGTTCAGGGAAATATCCGGATGGAACTACCGCAAAATGACCGTTTTTGTTTTGACAAATTTTAACAGTACATTTGAGCAGGATTTAGAGAGGGTCTATATTCTCCGTGATATGGGGTATAACCCATATATCATGATTTATGACAAGGCACACACGACAGGCAAGGACAATGTAAGAAAACTTCAAAGATGGGTCAATAACCGGATTCTGTTTCGGACGGTTGACAGATTTGAAGATTATGCAGGATAGTAAAATACCGCCGATATTCTTAAAAATCGGCGGTTATTGTATTATGATACGCTTTCTTTTCTCATTCTTTCTTTTACGAACTGCATGGCATCAACTTTATCTGCAAAATTCAATGTTTCAAATGCTTTCAAAAATTCGACTGTTACACCATCAGTTCTGATTTCCGCTACTGTTAGCGGAGCGGATGCTACAGTTGGAATGCTGATACTTTCTTCTGTAATTTCCGTTGATTCATTTGTTCGTCCAAGTAGATAATCAACTGACACATGAAAATAATCTGCGATTTTCATTAAAGTTTCACCATTCGGAATAGAGCCAGCTTTCCAGTTCGCAATAGCAGCAGAAGAAACACCAATTTCTTTCACTACTGGATTAGGCTTTTTTCCAATTTCAGCACACAGACTGCTAAAAACTTCCCAAAATGTCATAGCTGTTGCTCCTTCCATAATAATTATTTGATAAAATCACATTTTTATTTTTAAATTTTTGTTAAAATTATACTAAAAATTGATATAACTACATTTTTATTTCATATATTATAATGAAAAATAAATAAAAGCGTGATTTTATATTGACTTTATCATAAAAATGATATAAAATAAAAACATGAAGTCCAGAATAACACTAATTTCTTATTCTTATTATAACACACAACTTACAAAAAATCAAGTATCCAATTGAAATTTTTTCATAAATACAACAGGCTGGACAAAATCAAGGCAAGAAAGAAGTGAACCACATGACACATGAACCTAATATGACAGTTGCCAGAACCGTGAAAGATAAAAACTACACCTGTATCAGTAATGCTCTGATTTTTGACAAAAGCCTTTCTTCTGATGCTAAAATGCTCATGTTTCAGATGCTTGCAGTCAGAGCTGAAAAATGGAATGTCAACGATGAGGGACTTTGCACTCTATTAGGCAAGGGACTGAAAGCGATGAAGCGTGCAATGGCAGAATTGGTACAGCATGGCTATCTGTTCAAATATCAGGTCAAGAATGAACAGACCAAACAGTTTGGTCACAATCAGTATGATTTCTATGAAAGTCCTATGCTCAATCCGCATTTTGGAAAATCTGCTCAAAATGAGCCTGATTTTTTTGAACCTGAGCCGTCTGAACGGAAACTGTCAGACGGAAAAGCAGAGCTATCAACTATCAATCCATCAAAAATCAAAAAAACAATTACGGAAAGTCTGTCAGTCACAGAAGGAACAAAGACGGACGGACTTTCCGCTGAAAAAGAAGAATCCTCTGAAACGTCAGAGGAAACAAGGCAGTCATTAGCGATTTTTTACGATACACAGAGAGTTCTGAAAGAAATGACAGATTTTAACACTCTTCCTCCCAACGAATTTAAGACATTTGCAGAACAGGCATTCAAATATATCAGCGAAATTATTTCTTCTGGAAGTGCCGACCCTGTGGAAGTTATCAATCAGATAAAAGCGATTCATTCCGCTGAAAAATCTCTGACTCCATTCATGGAAAAAATGATGAAATACTGCAAAAAATCAATTAAGAATCTGAAATATCCCAAAGCAAGGGAAAGTTATCTGAAAAAGGTCATTCTTGGATTCCTGACAAGATATATTCCCATTTCCACTGAAAAGAAAGCTGATAATGAATCCGGCTTTGAATCTGCTATGCCGTTTGGTCAGATGCTCCTCGAAATGCATCATCCCGATGTGAATCAGAATAATTATCAGAATTTCCCATTTGATACACAGGAGCATTTTATCGAATATTATGGTGAAGATTGTAATTATTGGAAGAAAGAGAACTGCTATATTCCTGAAAGTTTCATTGTTCAGCCAATGACAATGCTCAATGCTCTGAATTTTCTGTTCAGTTTCTGCTATAAAAAGACATGGAGTTTAGATTTCAGAACATTTTCAAGGGAATGTGTCGCTTATATCGCAGAATCCGTCTGCACAGGCATGAGAAGTTATACCAGACATACCAGTCCCACCGTGATTCTGTCACGCATCAACAATCTGAACATGGGATTTTGTGGAAGTGGCTGTTCACTGTACACATTCATCAAAAGTTTCCAGTCTCATCTGAAAGAAAAATTGCAGACTTATTCCGTCAAATCTAATTATAAAGGCTATCTTACAACAATGCTACTGTCATTCCTCTGCAACGAATATTCCGCTAAAAGCAGGATAAAATCCACTGAATTTGATATTTTCTATGGTTCTAACCTGATTCCGCAAAGTTCACACTTGAAAAATATTCAATTTTAGGCTACATATAGCTAAGAATTAAACATTTTTGAAGCCTGAGTTTTTTCACCCGATGGGTGAAGAAAATTCTAATCCAAAACCAGCTTATTTTTTGCTATAATTAGGCAAATATCGGTCATAACAGCAGATTGAGTTTTGCGGATTC
>JAZAUD010000047.1:0-16511 GCA_036373775.1 Oscillospiraceae bacterium
GCCATTCATACTATTTCACAGTAATTCACAATTGGACCATACTGTGATTTTTTCTTCACACTGTTTTTAATTGTGAAAATCCAGTCCGTGCGTGACTGGCTTTTTTATTGCAAGACGTTGAATATTGACCGCTTAGAGGTTGTCTTCACAAGGAAATTGTGGTATAATAAAGGAAATAAAACTGGAAAGAGGAATGTGGCATGGAGTTTGGAAAGATATATACGAGTGATATGTCAGACAGTCAGTGGGCAATTGTAAAAGAAATACTGAAAGAAGAAAACTACCGTTGTGTAGAAGAAAAAAGAGAACAGGTAAATGCAGTTCTGTATCTTGTAAAAACAGGCTGTCAGTGGAGAAATTTACCCATAGATTTTCCAAAATGGAAAACAGTATACAGCTTTTATCGGCGTGCCTGCTTGAATGGAACATGGCTGAAAATTCAGAAGGCATTAGTAAAAAAAGTCCGTGTTCGTGCAGGAAAAAAAGCAGAACCATCTTATGCGCTGATTGATTCACAAAGTACAAAAACAGCATCTGCCAATGAAGGAACCGGCTATGACGGGGGAAAAAAACGAAAGGCAGAAAACGACATATTGTAACGGATACAATGGGAAATGTGCTTTGTGTCCGTGTCCACAGAGCCAATGTTCATGATACCAAAGGCGGAATAGAAACCATGCAGAAAGCAATATTTCATTATCCTTCCATCAAAGGATGCAGAGCAGACCAGGGGTATCGGGGAACTTTCAAGGAAATCCTTGAAAATTTCTATGATATTAAAGTAGATATTTCTGAACAAATCAAAGGAAAATTTGAAGTACATCCACTCCGATGGAAAGTTGAACGCACTCTTGCATGGTTTAATTTTTCCAGACGTTTATCCAAAGACTACGAGATTTCTCCTTTTTATCAGGAACAAATCTGCATTATTTCTAATTTACAGACTCTTTTACGACGCTTTTAATCTTGTGAAGACAACCTCTTACATTTGAATGACCTCCTGTTTTTATTTAGTGTTATTATTATAACAGAAAAACGGCAGAAAGTCCATTTAGAATTTCAGCCGTTTACAAAATGATTTTGTATTTTGCGAGAATTACAAAATTTCAATCATATAAGTATTGTTTCAGCGGTTCGGGAAGACTATGCTCCCATATCTCTGCTACCTTTTCAGGGGACATATCTCTGTCATTCATCAGCCATTCCAGCATATGCTGTACCAATCCGTAAACATAGATTCGTACCATACCATATATTTCTTTAGGGATATATTCGGTCATCAGCTTTTTGCGAACCTCGGTCAGCATCAACTCACTGTTGATCTTTTGCAGATACCGCAGAAAGGAATCCTGTCCGCCGGTGTGTTTGAGTGCATTGAGGAAATACTCACGTTTCTCAGCGAAATAACGTGCGCCGTCAAGCAGAGTATCCCTCCACGAATAACCGTCTCTGCCAATCTTCGACATGATCTCATTCGACTCGTGAATGTAGATCCACACGATCAGGTCATATTTGTCCTTGAAATGGTTGTAAAAAGTTGGTTGGGACATTCCACAGTTGTCTGTTATCTCAGTGATCGTGATCTTGTCAATACGCTTATTTGCTGCAAGCTCCTGAAAGGATTCTGCGAGTATTTCTTTTCCGTCATAACGCGCATATCTGCAAGATCATAGAGATTTTGCAGCAGAAAGATTCTCAGCATCAGTTCCAGCGGATACGGTTTATTGCCGCGCTCTCCTTTGTAATAGCACGGCTCTATGATTCCTATGAATTTATCCCACGGTATGATGCTTTCAATTTTATCCAGAAATTCTTTTTTGCTGGTTCTGGCCTGTCCCAGCTCATCGTTCATCATGGCCAGTGTCATTTGCATTTCCATACTCCTATTATACCATGTTTTTCACCGTTTTGCAATTGTGCAGTGTTGCCTTGAGAAAAATGCCCGATAAACGGAAGCATCACCCAAGTGCAATAAAAAGCATCATATTGCAGAAAACAAAGCAAATCGCCAACAAGCTTATAAAACGTAAAAACTTCATCATTCCACGCTGCGATATTCATAAGGCAACACCGCACAAAGTCAAAAATCCAAAATCAGATGACGTAAATACGTTGATTTCAAGCCTCGTATTTTGCAAAATCTAAATTATGCGGTGTTGCCATAAAAAAAGTTGCTGTGGAATCCTGTTTGTTCATGGCATCATAGTACGGCTTTAACCAGGATAATCTTCTGCTTTTACAATCTGATAGCCTAACTGAGTTCGCTGTTTGACTGCTTGTTCAGACAGATCCTTTGTTAATTTTTAATTTCTCTCAATTTTTTTCTATTTAAGAGCATATGTCCGCCGCCCATTCCTAAGACAGCACCACAGAAAATAGAAATAGTTCTTAACAAAGCAGAACTTGCCATCAGACTGGCAAAGATAATTGGTCCTACAGAAGCTCCGATATTTCCTGAAAAATTGTATATACCCATTGCTTTATCTTCGCCGTACTGTTCTGCCAGTTTCTGTTTCAGGAACCATGTCTGCTGTACTGTTTTGCCGAATGCATCCGCAATACCCATCAGAAGCAGTGCCATAATCACACCGGCAACATTCTGAGTCAAAGCGAAAACCATCATTGCGGCTATGTTGATGATATATGCCACATACATACCGAAATTGCCGAGTTTTTGAGTCATAAGTTTTGTAAGCATATCTCCTGTCAGAACAGCAACTTCGGAATACAGCATAATCAGCAGGGATGCTATTGTTTCATCATAGCCCATTTTCTCACAGAACAAAGGCACATAGTAGAATATAAAGCTATTGAAAACGATATATGGATTCTGAAACAGAACAATAAAACTTAGCACTGGTCTATTCAACAGGAAACGTCCGGTGGAAATGCTTTGAGATTCTTCTGAAGCTGTACTTTCCTGTCCGGTTTTTGCTTCTTCCGGTGATAAGATTCCCTGAAGCTGCCGGACAAGCAGATTTCCCATTATCATCAGAACCAGCCATAAGGCAGCTACAATAGAGAATACTGCTCGCTGACCAAGTATGACAGCTAACGCTGCACCGCCCAACATGCCGAAATTCATTCCAGACAGATAAGAAGTATTATAAAGTGTGAATCCCCACTGCTGGTCATCTTCGTTCCGGATATAAGTCAGCAGAACATAGATTGCATTCGTAATCAGTCCTACGCCTATACCATCAAACAGAAGTCCGATAAAAATAGTGATGTATGAAGGGAAAAGGAAGATTAACAGATTGCCGCTCAAAGAGCAGGCTGTGCTGAATGTAAGAATTTGTTTCATGCCAAAATGCTGAAGTATTGGTGCTGTGACCAAAGACATCATGCCGCTGACAAAAATGTTGACCGTAAGAGGCAGGGAGGCCATAAATTCCTGAGAGGATTCCGGAAACATTCCGCTGTTTCGCAAAATCCATACAGACAGAAAAGTAGCAGACAGATTGTAGCAGGCAAACACTGCAAATACCAGAAGGCGAATCAGATGTCCGGGCATTGCTTCTGCATCGCCTGCTGTGATACGGATTTTATAGCGTTCCTTATTGCTAATCCACGCCATAATCTCTGAGATTGTCAGCCAGATTAATACCAGAATGACAGCAGCAGAGAACAAAATCTGGATTTTAAGACGGTTTATGATTTCCTGAATGGTGTAAGTTTCACTTCCTACTGACACGACACCGCAAATCGTTCCGAACTGATATATCGGCACTTTGATAGAAACAAAACTGCCCGATACATCTGTTATATCAGCATTCCATATAGAAGCACCGTTATTTTCCGAAGAATATGCCTGAATTACCTCGGCAGTTTCTACATCGTCCAAAGGAAAGTAAGTTCCTATGGACTGGTCAAGATATGCGATTGCATAGGCACTTTCCCCATCATCTGACAGTCTCATGATATTACAGTAGAGCTGACGATTGAATTCCACATCTGCGGGAAATACAGCTTCCATGGTATCACAAAGTGTACGATAGGCATCATTATCAAAATCTTCTGCCGAATTAATCTGAGATAAAGTGCCTTCCGGAATCTGATTTGCTAAAATCAAAGCACTGTTTTCTATCTGATTCATGAAGCGTTCCCGATAGATTGTACTGAAATTGTTAATCAGAATACCACATAATATAACAGATACGATTGCTACTGTACCAGTTACCCAAGAAGAAAGTACCTGTGCATGGGTATGCTCATGCTTTGTTGAAATGATGATAATACGAATTAACAGAACTAATAATACAAGCAGAAACACAACAGCAGCGACAGTCCATATGGTCTGCATGGTCATCTGCTGTCTGGACTTTGAAAGTGTCAGATAATTACTGGATTCAGATTCTCTGCTTATCCATAATCCGTCATCTTCCAGATGCAGGATGGTTTCGCCATCCAGACCAAAATTAATTGCCTGAGAAAATGTATCTGTCAGCAGTTCTGTACTGGTCTGCTCTTCAGTATTGATTTTTACAGCCTGTTTCCTATAGATATCAGTAAAGCAGACATCTCCGTTTCCGTCAATCGCCAATCTATAGGGAACACGGTCTTTTTCACCATTCCATGTTGTGGTATAGACAACCGTCCGTTCTTCGTTTTCAACCTCTGTGATGACTCCGTTTTTTTCCATAATATACACTTTATTCTGGTCAAATGCACAGTCACTGACAGCATTGAAAGCATTGTCAAAGAAAAGACGCTGTGTATGTTCTTCTCCATTTTCTAAGGAAACATGATGCAGAACAATGGCATTATCTTCACACTCTGCATAGGAAAGTATGCCGTCCCGTATGCTGATTCCATAAAAACGATGCTTGTTCACATGCATATCACTGTAGTTTCTTTCAACGATTGTACGAATGTGCTGCTTCCCCTGAAAAACTGCAATCACTTCTTTGTCAAGAAGCATTCCGTTCCAGACAGAAGCGGACAGATATGTCATTCCATCTTTTACAATAAAATCATCAATATAAAGGCTACCGCCTTCTTCATCCTCCAGATTGGCTAAAATATATTGAATATTGGAATCTGCACCAAAGCACAGCAAACGGCTGTGTCCGTCATCTACGACATAATACATTCCCTGTTCGTCTTGTTTGGCATTATATCCATAAGTAATATCAACTGTTTTTGTAAAGACATCTGAAATAGGCATGGAGAATTTCCAGCAAAATATCAGCATTACGATTGCAATTGCCGTCAGAATCAAATCCACAGCACTGATTTCTGGATTTTTGAAATATTCTATGAAACCTGTTTTGTTTTTGGGTTTCTGATTCATATTCTTCAGTCCCCTTTTCGATAATTACTTGTCAGTTCGCTGTAATTTCCGTACGCCTTCCACTTTAACGGTGCATCATAAAATGTATGGACATCATCACCGCTGAGCAGTTCCGGAATCATGATACACCCCATCTGAAATGCTTTTTTATGTGCTTTCTTGCACTTGCGGTAAGAATCTGTTTCGTCCATGCTGTCTACCTGCAAAATCAAAGGTGCATCAAACAGATAGAAAGGCAAAGCGGGCATAGAAATATAATCTTTAATGGGGTTTATTTTCTCAGGAAGGCGTGTCAGACTCCGCAGAATTTTACCACGTTCAAGATAGGGAAGGCGTTTTTCATACCAGAGCTGTAATTCTTCCTGACTTCCGCCATAAACACAGAGAAAATTTTCTATCTGAAATTCTTTTTGCAGATTTTCTATAGCAGTAAGATAAAAAGAGACAATGTCTGCCGAAATTGCATCAAAGTCGTTCAGTGCTTGTTTTCTAAGATGTTCCGGTACAAATTCCAGTACCGCAAGGAGAAATTTACGGTAAGACATATCCGGAATCGGAATCACCAGCGGGCCGCCAAGAGCAGAGGCAATTTCAAAGGGATAACGCAGATTCAGATATTCCTGTGGTGTAAGTCCCATTTTTTCCTGCCGGAATGTGATTTGCTCTGTCTGCTGTCCATATTGGCGAAGATATTCCGCAAGGGTATCTGTTTCTGAAAAGTCACTGTCAGAATAATTGCGTTTATATGCTTTTCCGTTGGCATAATCAAACATGCGTACTGTATCATTATTCAATCGGACGATAACACTGACTTCATGTGCACCGAACAGACATGGACCGCCTTCTACTGCAATGGTTTCGCCATGTTTCCATCTTTCTGCCAACATTTCCAAATTTCCGGTAAAGTAAGGAAATTTTTCACGGCTCTTGTACCGGATATTTTCAAAAGCAGGAAAGGTTTTGGCAGTTTGTTCAAAGTCCATGACTTCCACACACTCTTTAAAACGCAGTTTTTCAGCTTCCCATTGATAAAAATCACCGGAAAACAAACGAAAATCAAGCATGTCATCACTGGAATGGGCATAATCTGTTTCCGGAAGAAAATGCTCCGTTTTCTGAATTATTTCTCTGATAGTATATTCCATAACAAATTCCTTTCATGATAGTTTTATTACTGAATCTGTACATCATCAGATGAAACAGACAGTGTATTTAATATTATCTGTGCTTCTTCTTCGGCTGTAATGCCATCCAGTCGGAACGAAAGTGTGATAAATCCATCGGAATTCTCCCGATTTGGAATCACACAGTTCCAAACACTGTGATAGGCATTGTCAAGTGCTTCTACAGAACGGTAAAAAGCAACCGGAATTCCATTTACTTCTGCTTCTGGTTCTATATCCGAACCGCCGGTTTCGTTCAGAAAGTCAGACAGCGTTTCGCCAGAAGTTTCATCATACCTAATATAGATAGAAAGCGAATCATTGCCGCTTTGATAGACCGTGATTTCATCTTCTTCATCCGAGGAAAGCGTAAAATCTTCCGGAATCTGAATCTGATAATTTCCAAGAGGAATAGTCACGTTCTCCACTTTTTCAAAAGACTGCATAATTTTCCATGCTTCTTCTTTTGAAGAACTGTCTGCAAAACGAAAGTAAACTTCCAGATATTCTTCGCCGATATCCACAGCAAATGTAATTCCGTCCTTTCCTTCCTCCACAGAATAATAATAGGCGGCATCCGTTCCGTTTAAATCTGCATCTGCTGAAACTTCATAGGCATCATATTCTTCAGCTTCCTCTTCTATGAACTCTTTCAGTGTATCAGCATAACCTTCTTTGGAAAACTGATAAACAGAGAAATCCAGCAATGTAGTCAGATTATAATAATGTGCTGTCATATCATCTGCCCAATCGGAATTGGAAACACGAACAGTAGAAAAAGCACGGGAAGCGGTTACAGCATAAGGGGATTTGCCAAGACGTATTTTTTTATTTTCTGATTCTGAAGAATCTGATGTTCCGGACGGTACAGATACCTCTGATTCTTCTGTTTGTTCTTCCATACTACAGGCTGAGAAAACAAATACAAATAAAAAAGCAAAATATATTAACAGCAATATTTTACCATTTTTCTGCATAAGAACACACCTTTCATTCAAAAAAATAAAACTAAAACACACACTAAAACAATGTACAGATTTTGTACATTGTATAGTGTATATGATTATTTCATTCAATATCATTGGCCGTGACAGAAAACAAATGACTCATAGATTGTTTCTGCGATTTGATAGTCACATCAAGGTCATATGTCCCAAGCATGACATTACTAAAAGAATAAACTCCTGTACCAGTACCTGACACTGACTGATAAGATGTACCGTTTTTCAGTAAATCCAAAGTAGCAGCATCCAATACATCCGTATCACCACTGATTGTTATAGTGACTTTATAAGTTTTGGGTATCCATTTTGCATAAAGTGTGATATTATCTGCAACAACTGCTGAAAAGTTGTATTCCTGAGTAAAGTTTGTATCTGTATACCATCCGCCAAAAATATACCCTTTTCTAATCAGGTCAGCAGGTTTTACAATTCTTCCATTCTGTATTACAGTCTGAGAAGTGACTGTTGTGTCATCGTTTGTATTGAAAGTTACACGATAAACAGATGGTGGTTCTGTCTCCGTTTTCACCGCTTCTGTTTTTAATGTCTCTGTTTTCACTTTCTCTGTTTCAATCTCCAATGTAAGATTTTCATAAACAGGCGGAAGCTGATACTTCCCATCTACGAACATATTTCGGATATCTTCTCCATTGAGTGTGACACTGACAAGTTCTTCATCATCAGGAGTTTTAATTTCAAGAACAGGTTCAGATAAACGCTCTATATTGAATACTGTTCCAGTTTCTCCGTTAAGAAACACCTCAGCATTGCCAGTTGTTTCAATTGAGAGAGTGTGAAAAGACGGGACAGAAACAGAAATCATGGCATCCTGTGACGGTATTGTTTCTGTCGCTTCTCCGGCATATACAGGCAGAATGTTCAACATAGAAATGCAGAATAAACATACTATTATTTTTTTCATGTGACTGCCCCCTTATAAAAAGATTATTCTTCCTCAACTGTGAAATCAACCGTGATTTCTGCACCGCAATTTTCACATTGATAGGCAATATGATTAGCATCAGAAGAAATTTCCTTAAAGCTGTGACCAGTTGCCGGAATCACAGTTTCTTTCGTGTCACTGTATGTGAAACCATCGGGTGCATGAATTGTAGCTTTTTTTACTATTTTGCCATCTGTTGAGCAAGTTGCTTTCTCTGTCTTTGATGTCACGTCAGCGGTAATGGAGATAGGCGGAACAGAAAAATCTATACTCGGAATCTGTGCCGTTACTCTTGTTCCGTCTTCACTCCAAATCCATATGATATTAGCATAATCATACAGTTCCTGCTGTTCTGACGGTTTTTCTGTCACTGGACTGCTTTCTGAAAGTTTGTCATCAGGAGTATTTTGATTGATTTCAGAACTGACAGCCGTTGGAGAATCTGTATTTTCCTCCGCTCTGCGAGCCTCAACTGCATTGGTATAGGATGTTGTAATGATAACCGAGCCGATTATCATTGTCATTGCTTTTCCGACAAGATTTCTTGCAATATCTGTTGTTTTTCGTTTTTTTTCGGCTGTCATCAGCATATGCATTGCTTCGGATGATTTCATAACTTTGGGAACACGCAGAAATCTGCTCAGGAGATATGCGTAAAAGCGTCGTGATTTTCCTCGCTTTTTCTTATATTTACGGGAATATATGCGGTTGAGCCTGTCTGTTCTTTTGTAATATGGACTGCTGAAAACATTCCGCAGATAAAGGTCATTGAATTGTTTTTTTATCATGATGCCTTCACCTTCCTGTTAAGAAAAAATAATCAGCCAAAAACGGGAGTTTCAATTCCAAGTTCAATATGATTTCTTTCAAGCAAGATTTTCAGTTCTCTGTTAATAGCAGCTTCTACATCATATTTGGTATCTTCATCACATCCGGCTACGATTTCAAGCTGTATGCCATTTGCATCCATTTTAGCAATTCCTCCATAAAATGGGCCTTCTTTAATATCCGGAACGTTTTCTTTGATTTCGTCCATCGAACTTTCAAGAATTTTTTCTACTCGCTCAATAGATTCTTTCGGTGAAATGCAGATGGGGCAATATGCATAAGAAAGCATTGTTGTCATATTAACCAGAGAACCAATTGTAGAATTTCGCAGAATTAAAACATCTCCGCCCTCATCTTCAATTTGTGTCGAACGCATTCCAATAGAAATAACTTTCCCACGGAATCCGTCAATTGTTACAATATCCCCCACATCAAAAGTATGCTCTGCAATGATAAACATACCTGCTACAATATCTTCCACCATGCTTGTGACGCCAAGTCCCAGAATCAGACTCAAAATTCCAAGTCCTGCGAGAAGCTCTGCTGTTTGCACACCCATGGTATTCAGAATCAGCAGAATCAGCAGTATAGGAGCAAGAAATTTTACAATATTGCTTGCAAGCTTGATGACTGCTACACCTGTTTTTTTCGTCAATGTTTTGCTATCAGCCAGCATGGAAAGCAATATCTGAAACAAACGGCTAAGACTGAATATCAAAATTGTAAAACTTATAATTCGCAACAAAAAATTAGGTTCTTCAGCATCCGAAAATACATTTATACTTTGATAGAATATCCCGTCCTCAGGCAGAAAATATTTTCCGAATGCAAGTATTGCATAGTATATGACACAAACTGCAATTGTGACAACACTCAATGCAATATCACTGCCTGTACGTTTTTCCTTGTTGAAATCTGTTTCTTTGTCTGTGCTGCTTTCTTCCATCAGTTTTTTCAGTTTATCTTGGCTGAATTTCTTTTTCAGTTCATTTTTTTCCATATTGTCCTCCCTTCTTCAATAAGTAAAATTTTGTCACCTATCCGTGTACTCAATCTGAAATGTAACTGTATCTTCATATTCTCCTGCATAGGCTCTGTTCCAATCATCTCTGTCAATATGAATGGTTAAACTTGTTTTATCACCAACTGCTGTATATTTCGCTGAATGAAACTCCTGTTCACCATCAAAAACAGCGAAGGGCAGAACCTTTTCGGCATTAGACTTATTTTCAAGCAGATTATCAGTAAGGAGCGTTACTCTGACACATTTTTGAGGTTCAAGCTGTGCTTTAGACAATTCAATTGTACCAAAATCAGTATCTTCTACATTGAAATAAATTCTTGTGTTCATGGGAATCGTTACGATATAGGCAGGGGCAATTTCTGTCGAAACTGTAACATTTCTGTTGTCATCCGCAGCAGATACAGGCATAGAAGTAATCAGTACCGCAAGTGCTGCCAATGACAGAATACCCAGTGCTTTTTTCATGCTCAGCACCTCCGTATAAAGTATTTTATCAGGTAGCAGGAGCATTAACAACAGCAATTGTGAATGTCAGAATATCAGAATATGCACCGGCGGCAGGAACGTCTTTATCAGTAACTGTATAAGTAAGAGTTGCTGTATCAGAAGCTGGATTCTGCTTTGTGCCGGAAGCAACTGTAATGACATCAGCAATTGTAGCTTTGTTACTTGTCAGAGTATACGGAATGAAAGTAGTAGCATCTGTTCCGTCCAGAATCATCTTGTAGTCATTGGCAGAAGCAACCGTCACTTTTACAGCCTTTCCCTTGTTCAGGTATACATTATCCACGCTGACACTGTTTGACTTATCAGCCAAATCTTCAGAGAAAGCTACATCAGCAGGGATTGTTACAGTATAGGTAGGTGCATTCTCATAAGTGACATTGACTTTTGCAGAGGGGGAATCCTGCTTAGTCTGGTCATCATAAGTAGCTGCCCATGAATCATCTGTATAAGTATATGTCTGTTCCGCTGTGTGGTCAACTGCAAACGCACTCACAGGTGCTGTCATTGCGGAAATAGCCAGAACGGCTGCGGTCATAGCAATCATAGATTCAAATTTTTTCATAATAAAATCTCCTTTACAATATATTGGTTTATCAATAACCGCTTATGTAAGCGATATGTTAAACGTAAGGGTATCACTGTATGCACCTGCATACATTTGACTGGGGTCAACGGAGAAATTCAGAGTTTTGCTCTGTTCACCGTTTCCGCTGACGGACAGAATTTCAGTCTGCCCCATGCTTAATCGCTTATCATCACACATTATTGTATATGGTATCAGAACCCTGTTATCATAATTGGCTTTTAACTGAAAGTTGTTTTCACTTGTGACTGCTACACTTAAAGTGTACAATTCCCCAACATCATATTCAGCCGAAATAATTGCACTTGCGGAATTGCTGTTAGAACACTTCACATCAGCTGGAATCGTGACGGTGTAAGTGGGATTTTTAAGCCACTTTGCTGTAAGAGTCATATCTCCGGTTATGGGAGTGCTGAAATCGAACTTCGTATCGCCGTCATACCAGCCATCGAAAGTATAACCTGTCTTTGTGGGAGCTATCGGTTCGTCAGCCGTGTTGCCGGAAGCTACTGTTTGATTTTTAACAGCCGAACCACCATCAGCATCAAAGATTACCGTGACAGCCGTAACCAAACAAAGCTGCCCGTCAGCATTTTTGACTATTGCATAGTTGTCATTGTCGCTGATAAACTTAGAGCTATCATTGTAGGCTGTGTTTGTGCTGTTGGTGAATATGCCCGTCCCACCTTGGTATATTCCTACAACAATAGGATTTGAGTTGTTTTCATTCAACTGAGCATTTATTGTAAGCAGTTTACTGCCATATAAACAAATATCACTTTTTCCAGAAATCTGTTTGTTGTTATTCTGAATTATTGCACTACCTGATAGAATAACTTTTTGTGCACATATACCGCCACCATTGTCCGCTATGTTATCACAAATCGAACCTCCTGTTAAGTTTACCGTTCCTCCACTGTTAATGCCACCGCCTTGTTTTGTGTAATTGTTACAAATTTTGCCACCAGAAATGGTAATGTTGCCGACAGCGTAGTTGTTTGCCTGAACACCACCTCCGCAACCATTAGAATAATTGCAACTAATTATGCCACCAGACATAGTAAAATTAGCTGTAGAAAGGAGAGTTAATCCGCCACCTTGTGCACCTTTTGCAAGGTACGCATAATTACCAATGACAGCACCATCCTTCATTGTCAGTGTACCTGCATCAATGCATACACCACCGCCACCTTTTGTATTTGCTGAAGAGCTGACCTTGTTTCCGATGATTGTGCCACCATTGATTATGATATTACCACCATTAGTATAGACACCACCACCATATTCAGCATTGCCACCAGTGATATATCCGCCGGTAAAGCTTTGCGTACCATTGGTGTCATCTACAACTGCTAGTCCAGCACCGTTAGACTGTGGATTTGCAATGGTATATTTGTGTTTCACATCAGGGTTGCTGTCTTTTAACGTCAGGTTTGCATTGTTGCCAACATTTATAACACTTCCACTGCCAGTCATTTTGATTCCATAACCGTTAAGGTCAAGTACTTTAGTTCCTGAAATGTTGATAGTGCTTGAAGTTTCCACATTGTTCAACAGCGTAAGTGTACTGTCATCTGTCCATGCCGAAAGTGCATCGGATAATGAAGTGTAACTTGTTGTTGTCCCGCCAGCGGTCACACTTGCGGCAATTGATGTCCACTGTGCATACAGCGTTGTGTCAGTGTCTATTGTGATAGAGCCATCTGCATCATAACCTGTTCCGCTACCATTCGCATCTTTATTCCAACCGCTATATAGAAAACCGTTTCTTGTAAAAGTATTCTGTTTGATTAGTGTATCGACATTTTTCTGAATATACTGTTCAGACATACTGCCCGAACTGCCGTTTGCATTGAAAGTCAATGAAACATACCTATCTAACTTGTCAACAAAACCACCGTCAAGCGTGCCTCCAGTCTGTGTCATTACGCCCTTATCGACATAAACATTACTGCCAGTCGTTGCTGTGTTACCAGTTATTGTACCGCCATACAGATTGAAATGTGCTGTACCAGCATATTTGTCGTTCTGGCGACCGACATACACGCCCCCGCCACTTGTCGCATTATTTCCAGTAATCACACCGCCGTACATATTAAACGTTGCGTTACCTCTATGACCTCTGCCATCAATCCACACACCAGCTCCGCAGTAAGATGTATTTCCGGAAATCGTTCCTCCGTACATATTTACAGTAGCTCCAGAGTTAATGTATAGCGCACCACTCCAATCGTTGGAAGGAGTATTTATGCCGGTGAGTCTGCCCGAATTATTTCCACTGCTGTCCTTTAATGTAAGAACAGTACCAGCATTTCCGACATGAATGACTCGTGATTCAGTATTATCGTTGCTGAATGTTATGGTTTTGCCGTTCAGGTCGAGTGTTTTGCTTTCCAAGACAGAAATCCTGCTACTTGTCACATCATTCAACAGTGTCAGTGTTTTGCCTGCCGTCCAATTATTGAGTGCTGTGTTAAAGTCGGTATATACAGTATCGTCAACCTTAGCAACATTCTCAACTGCATTAACTGTTATCGCAGAATCAAACAACTCTCTGTCACTAATCGGCAGTCCGCCTGATGATGAAAACATCACAGCCAACGTACACAGCATAGCTATAATTCTTTTACTTTTCATCACCTCACCTCCTTTATTTAGCTATAAGCACGGTTTCAACATTTGCACCATTAAGAGGGGTTATCTGGTCAAGTGCGACAGTAGTAATGATGATAGTTGCATCATATTCGCCCTCTGCAAGAGGTCTGCTCAGTGTCACATCTGTGATGGACTGTCCGGGCGGAACATACTGTGATTCAAAAATTGTTTCGTCTGTATCTTTCAGGACAATCTGAAACTTGAAATAACAAGGATTTCCTTCCGGATTGAGCAGTGCCATTACAACCTGTTCCGTATCTTTTTGAATTGTAATGGACGGATAACCGGGTATCTTGATACCAACTGCTTCATCACTTTTATCCTCTGGAGTCTGACCGTTCCAGTTTCCTGCATTGGGGTCAATATCAAGTGCCGGAACAGGAACATCGGAAGCAGAAGTTTCAGCAGAAAAATCTGACTGCACTGTTTCTGGCTGTGAATCACCGAACCATTTACTCCAATTCGCACCAACGAGCACACCGCCAATAAGCAGGAGCAAAATCAAAATAACAGCGATGATGATATGTTTTTTTTGCAGTACAATACCGTCTTGCTTGTTTTTCACTCAAATCATCACCTCCAAAACAACAAAAGCATATTCAGGATAGTACAGTTATCCTGATACCATTCTAAATATGCTGATATGTTGTACTAAATTTTGGATACAACAAAAGAACACAGTATTACCTGTGCTGTGCGAATTATATCACGGTTCAGCATATTTGTCAAGCCCCTTTCTGAAAAATTCACAAAAAATTTACAATCAGGCCTTTTAATCCAACTGACTTTTTCTTATTATATCACATTTTATATTTAAATTCAAGTAGTTTTTTAGAAAAAAATATTTTTATATTTTTGTGCAAATTATACTAAATATTTATAAGATATGAATAACAGAAGAAGTTCTTGTTCAGTCCCATAATAAAAACAGTGGCGTATTATTGAAAGGATAATCAATAGCCAGCCACAATTTAAAAAGTTTCGTTGCTTCAATATCTCCGTTCAAATATTCAAAGATGCCTTTTGACACCTTACATTCAGCAGTCAGCATCAGTTCGTTTACCCCCTCAAACTGTATTCAAATATGCTGTCCGCATCTATCATATTTTCAATCCGCTTGATGGTGTTTCATTGCCGAAAAAGAAATCACCTGAAATCTTTCCGCTTGATGACGGAGAACAGAAAAATTATAACAATATATAACCAAAAATCAGAATATCAGCACAATTGGTGCTGTACTGTCCATGTCAATGGGCATCAGTATCGGAGAACTTTGTGCCTTGCAGTGGACAGATATTGACCTTGAAAAACGTATTCTGACCGTCAAAAAAACAATTCAGAGAATCCAGTGTCCGACTGAAACAGCAAGAACCAAGCTGATTATTACTGAACCCAAGAGTGAATCTTCCAGAAGAACGATTCCGATTCCAGAATGTATCATGGACTTTCTGAAGAAATTCAAAGGAAATTCTGATGAATATGTGATTTCAGGTTCTGAAAAGCCGACCGAACCACGCACTATGCAATATCAATTCACTAAAATTTTGAAAAACGTAAATTTGCCGTCAGTGCATTTCCATGCACTCCGCCACATTTTTGCTTCCACCTGTGTAAAACTCGGTTTCGACGTGAAGGCATTAAGCGAACTTCTGGGGCATAGTTCCGTTGAAATCACGCTGAATCGCTACGTTCACTCCGATTTTGAACAAAAAAGGGAATATATTAAGCTTCTGAAACTGAATTTTTGAAAAAATTGCATCTTGAAAATGGAATATTTCTCTGCATTCTTATTTTTCGCAAAATATTGGATTCTGCGAAACACCATACCGAGTTGCAGAAATCTGTGATTCGGATTTTTTATTTTTGCAGAAAAAATAGTTTTTCAGTATTCTATACCACTCAATTTTAGAGTGAAAGTCAATATCACTATGTACCAGAATTTTCATCTATGATTTGTTGACTATTGACATTCACTTTCTGAGTATGGTATAATAATGTCATGGAGGTTGATGAAAATGGCTGAATTACGATTAAGATTAAGAGAACTGAGGGAAGAACGGGAGCTGTCACAGGCAGAAATGGCGAAAAAACTCGGTGTTTCCCAGCAGACCTATTCCCGCTATGAATCCCATACAACTGAAATTCCGCTGAAACTGCTGATTTATCTTGCTGAATTCTACGATACAAGCACAGACTTTCTGCTTGGCATCACAAATCAGGATAAAGCCTATCCGAAAATAACGTAAAATGACCGTCAGGAACAGGACAAAGCATTCCGTTATTGTTTAAAAGAATATTTCTCCTTCTGCCAGATTAATAATCTGACATTGCTGCTGTCTGGCATATCTGACCGTCTGATATGCCCCACCAGATTCGTGTTCAATACAGCAAAGCACAAGGTCGGAACGGTCAATCATATTCTGATTGCGAACCTGAAAAGCTGATTTATAATAGACATCTGCTGACTGTGGGCAGATTTCTATTTCATCATACAGATTCAGAAAGCTATCC
>JAZAUD010000048.1:0-15601 GCA_036373775.1 Oscillospiraceae bacterium
ATAGGTACATCCCTTCTGATTCGGACTTCCGTTGATTAACAGGACTTTCATAGATACCCTCCATTCCTTGTAAGATTTATGATATTTCTATTATAGCATACTTTTCAGATTTTGGGAAGTTCCAATTAGTTATTAGTTATTAACTTTGGGGTTATTACTCAACAGCTTTCTTTTCAGCAAAGCCAAATCAATAACATTCCAAATATTGTCATTGTTGAAATCATAGTCATTTCCGTGAGCATGATTCGTTTTCCCATGCAGATAATTTTGCAGATTTCCAACTTGACGACGTTCAGGAAGGTTATTATCTTTCATCTGATTTTCCCAAAAGGAAACTGCATCATAAATCCATCCATCTGCAATTGTATCTGTTCCCAAACCAAACCCATGCGGAAGCCCTTCATAAGCATGAAATTCAGTCGGGATTCCGTAACTTTCGAGAGTGTTCAAACGGTTCTGCATGGTTTTCCAACTTGCGATTCCGTCATTTTTCCCAACACAAACATAAGTCGGTGCATCACTTTGGGAAGTTTTGGTGTATCCTGTATACTGCATGATAACAGCTCCTGCCTGTGTCAGAGAAGCATCAAAGCTGTGAAGTGTATCAATGTTTCCGAGTTCTGCTGCCATTCTTGCACCTGCTGAACCACCCCAGAGCGAATATTGTTCGGGGTCAACTTCCAGTTCTTCTGCGTGATTTTGAATGAATGCAATTGCCTGAGCCAAATCAGTGTAGGGGTCATCTGGGCGGTAAATCAATGCAAATGCGTTGTATCCCATTTTGCTAAGGAATGGTAAACATATAAGCTGATACTATTTTTTCTAAAAATACAAAAAACGCTAGTTTTCTATAGAAAAAAGTGTCAAATTATATATTTCAGAATCCTAAGTTCCAATGCATGAGGGAAACTGTCATGCATTGCACCAACATACATAAATCCCCCGCCTGCATTGGTAATGGCAAACTTTGCACCGGACTCACCCTTGAAATAAAACAGACCTGTGTCATGTTTCGAGGGGTCAGCAGTCATCTCTTCTTCTGAATAAATCGGATAGAAAATTTGCTGACCGTTTTCAGATGCATTTTTTAGATGGTTGACAATTTCGACTGTTTTTTCGGGCTTGATATGATTGTACCAGACATAAACTGAATGATTGCTGATTTCTTTCAGCGTTGCAGATTCTGAAACAGTCCTGTCAACTGGAAACAATAATCTCCCAAAATCGCCAAAAGCCGGATGATTTATCACATCCGAAACAGTCGAATTTTCTGTAAAATCTTCTGTATTCATGGTATCATCTCCAAAAAACAAAGGAAGTGCATTGTACATAAACTCACGGACGGCAATGTGATTATGCTGACCGCCTTCTTTCTGATAAAACACATAATGTTCAGGAGTGAAAAATTCATTTCTGGAGAGCATTTCTTCTGCCATCATTTCGGATTGACTTTTGACAGTATCATCTGTGCCGACTCCGTGATAGATGAAATATCCACGTTCCTCAAGCTGATTATCTTTCACAAGCTGTTCAATAAAATCAACATTCTTTTCAATCTGGAAATCACCATAACCGCCATAGTACCAAGATGAGCCACTCATCGGCAAGAAATAGCCGATATAATCATAATTATAGCACAATTGCAACCATGTTGTCACTGAACCCAATGAAAAACCGCCGAACGCTCTGTGATTCCGGCTTGCTTTCAAGTTGTCAGGAGAATTGCTTTCAGCATAAGTATGAAATTGTCCCTCTACGGTCGGCATGAGGTCACTTGCAAAATCCTGATAAAATTGCCGTAACTGCGAAACTGACTGCCCGAAATCCTGTGCATCATTGCTGTAAAAAGTCGGAGATACGAAAATTGTCGGCGGAATATCACCATTGGAAATCATATTGTCAAGCATTTCCTTGATATTCGCATACTCAAAATATTCACCTGCGTGACCGCCCCAGCCATGCATAAGGTAACAAATATTATAGTGTGTTTCCGTATCGTTTTCGTCATAGCCGTAAGGTAGATAGACATAAGCCGGTTTCGTAATTTCGGCATTGTCACGAGAATAATCTTTCGACTGATAAGAAATTTCAACAACTGTCCCCGATTGTTCAGACGGCTGAAAATACGCATTCGGAACAGATTCTGTCAAACCAGTTTGTGAAATGCTATGCACGGCAGATGCTACTGACAAAGTTTGATTTTTGGGTTGTGACGGCAATTCACTAACGTTTCCGCATCCTGTGACCGTACCGAACAGCAACGCAAGAATCCCACTGAATACCGATTTTCTTTTCATACAAATTCCTCCTTTTAAATCAATTTCTGCTTTTATTATAACACAAAATTCGAATTTTGTACAATGCCAATTTTGCATAGTGCTATGAGTTTCAGTCATAATAAAAACTTCCGCCTTATTTTTTCGGCGGAAGTTCCTGATTTCTGTTTTGCAGATAAATTTTCAGTTCTTTGAAACGTTTTGCATCATCTTTTCGATAACAGCAATAAAATGTCACTTTTGCGGATTCGTCCGTGATGGGAATATAAATTCGATTTGGTGTGGTATCGTGCGGAATAATCAGGCTGGATGTGAATGCAGGAAGTGCTGAGACTTTAATCAATTCTGTCAGAGAATCCAGTTCCTGTTGAAAAATGAATCTTGTATTTTTCATTTCGTTGTGAATATGACTCCAGTATCCAAGGTCATGAAACAGAAGCATTGTCTCTCCTTCTAAATCCTGCAAACTGATTTCAAAATAGCCGGAAAGCGGATGTGCCGGAGGTACGGACAAATAAAGCTGTTCTTCAAAGAGTTTGATACATTTAATTTCGGGATTATCAACCGCTTCCGGCATAACGAGCAGATGACATTTTTTCTTGGTCAGTTCGTTCAGAAAATTGTCATGATATTTCATTTCAGATGAAATTTTCATATTCGGATACAACTCTGATAACGCAGGAATCAGCATCCACAGCGGAGACGGCGCACAGGAACATACTGAAATTGTTCTTTGACTTTCATCAAATGCCCTTACTCTTTCCACTAATAAATCTGCATCTTCAAGCACTTTACGAGCATATTCGACCGCAAGTCTGCCGTTTTCATTCATTTCAATTTTATTCTTACCACGCTCAAAAAGCGGAACACCAAGTAAATCTTCCAGGTTTTTCATTGTCCGGCTCAAAGCAGGCTGAGAAAGATGGAGCTGTTCGGCTGCTTTCGAGAGATTACCGCAGTCTGCAATTGCAACGAGCTGTCGAAGCTGGTACATTTCTATCATCATAACACCGCCTTATGTCGATAAATCAGAATTTGTCAATCAATAAACTTCCATTTTATGGGGTGGACGCAATGAGAACGAATTTTAGAAATAGCATTTAATGCAGTAATTGTTCCATTATATTTGAAAATGATGGTATTTTGTTCTGCATTATCAATATGCTCAATTTCAAAATCCCATGCTCCATTATGGTCTAATACTCTTATGCAAAATAAAGTAAGTTCATGGAGGTCACTTTCATCAGGAGAGAATACAATTACTTTTGCATTTTTGAAATCATTTGGATTCTTTTCATGAGCTGAATCCCACCATTTTTCCCATGCTTGATTATCGTAATATGAAAAGGGTTTCATTTTTTCACCTCCATAAATTCTGATTTATCAATTTATATCATTATATCACTTTTTCACTGTTTTGTCAATACGCTATAACTGCCAATCATAACACTATGCAAATTTGGCATTGTACATTTTGGAACAAATATGCTATAATAAAGATAATTATACATCAAAGAAGGTAAATCACATGAAAAAATTAGTGATTGGTGTCATTGTTAGTGCATTGATAATTTCTGCAGTCAGCACAGGAGCTGTCTATGCTAAAAACATCCAGAATTGGATACAGCTTATTTTATGACAAGTTCCAAATGGGACGGTGATTTATCTGTATTGGCAAAAGCTGAAACGCCTGTTTACATGGCTATTGGTGGAAATGACAGCTATTATGGTTCATCTTACTTGAAAAATGCATATCAGGAACTACATGAGTTTTATGAAGAACAAGGGCTGACTGATGAGGAAATCAATCAGATTCTTGTACTCGATGTCAAAGAACAGGAATATTTTACAGAACATGGATATACTGACCAGCACGGCAGAGGAATAGCTTTTGCCTATGATGAGAATATTATGGGCTGGCTGTTCAGAAAATAAAAATAGGAACATATTTTACTTTTCAGAATATTGACTTTTTCAGTCCTGCATAATATAATGAACTGCAATGCTGGTATTTCCGTCCTTTCTGGGACTTTCATTGATAATCAATACTTTCATTTTCGTTCAGCTCCTTATCTGATGATTTTATAATACTATTATATACTATCTGATTGGAAAATGCAAGTCTTTCTGAAATATTTTCATTGACAGATTTCCAAAATCGTGGTATACTGTAAGTATTGAATTTTCGTTGACAGAGGATTCTAAATATTACCGCATTCTGCTTGCTAACGTTTCTTGAACACATACATCAATAGATGATGAATGAGGAAAATATGCCAGTAGAAAGCAGAAAAATAATCATAGAGTAACGGAGGTAATAAAATGCAAGAGATAACCGAACCATACTATCAATTATATCTCAATAGTAAAAATTTCATTGACATGACAGATTTTCTGGAGCATATCATCCGTATAGGCGGTACGGTTCTTGGTGAGCATCAGTGCGGTAAAAGTACATTATGCTCCATGGTACGATGCTGTCTGGATGAGAAGCTGTCCTATGCCGAAATGTTCGGAAAAGAAGCCGCTGCTACACTGAGAGAAAAAATCAGAGAAGATTTGAACAGCTTTCCTGTTATCAGCATAGATTTTTCAGACTTTGCTGCTGAAAACTATGATGATGCCATCAGTTATCTGAGAAGAAAAATGGCTGATTTGTACTTCAGTTACAAGGATTATCTGCTTAATCCTGAAAATGAGTATCTTAGTTCCAGAGACGACAGTCTTTCCATTATGGATGAAAGTGCTGACATGAACAGGCTTGCATACAGTTTACGGGAACTCGTTCAAGCCCTTAATTGTTCCAAACCAAACAAACCCTTTGAAAGAGAAACTGTCCTGATTCTGGATGAAAGTAATCGTATGAATATTGTCTCAAACCACTTTGGTTATGGTAAAGAGATGAACGAATTCATTGACGAGTTTCTCCGTATTGAGCCATATGATGATTTATTTACTTTGCTTGAAACAGGATATAAGCCATATAACAGCTCTGTCTATGGGATGCATCACTGTGCGCATCAATATACTGTCAGCAGGATAGATTGTTTACGCAAGGTATGTGAGCTGAACAATATTCCTGTTGCTGATTCTGAATGCTGTACAGATGATGGTTACAGTTTCAGCAGATATTCACATATCTGTTCGATAGAACAAGCATATAGCCTCATGCCGCCAGCCAAAAGCAATCCGTCGCAACAAAAGCCAGATGAAACCAGACTGCAATATCTGAAAGAGATGCGCCGCATCATCGATGACGAATTGGAACAGGAACGACTTAAAAAAGAGGCAGAAAAAGAAAGAATCCGGAAGCGTTACAAGATGAATCTTCCAGAGCATGTTCACATTCCATCCCGAAATGCCGGTATACGAGATTATCTGATAAATCCAAACAATGCTGCTTATCTGGAGCGTGAACAGCTTCTGCGAGAGCTTTTTATAAAGTTCGGCAACAAGGTCAGCCACTCTGATTTGTTTCAGGAGATGCACGGTGTTGATGATGCTGTAAAATCCGACTGGAATGATGAGAATTATAACCTGCTGAAACGTGAGTTAAAAGAACATTCCAACCATTGGAAACGACTGGACATTGATAAAAACAATCCTCACTGGTGCTTTGTAAATGGCACGCCGAAAAACGAAGCTGATGAAATATTTTGCCTCCAGTATATTAAAATGTATATCTCAGTGCCGGATGATGTGCATATCAGCAAACTATTTACCGATGCTGTCAGGGTGCTTGCAAGCCAAGGTGTGAATTCCTTTACTGCGAAAGTATCAAAGTTCAAGCGGCATGATGCAATCTGTATCTGGGTGTCCAGACATGACTTTTTTCTTATGGAGCAGTTCTTTAAATCACGTCAAAATGAAATCTGCCGGAAGCTGCCTTTCATTGCATATCGTGGAAATATTGGCATTGGCAGAGAAATGGCATCATGGGATAGTCAGAGTGGTATTCAGTGCAGGCTGTTTGCGACATATTTTTCCATGAAGGAACGACCAGAGGATATTTTTATCAGAGAGATGTATTCACTGTATGTGCAGGGATGGAACAGCGACTTGCCTGATAATCATCCTATGACAAAAGAATTCAAAAGTGAAAATGCGCAAAGTATGCTTGTTCTGCTTGATTCGTTAGATGTTAATCTGGAAATTACGGAACTCAACAATCAACACATTCTATTACAAGATGATAAGAAAATATGGAATCCATTATGTGACGGATATTGCTGGGCAGATGTCGGTGAACAATATTTACAAGAAAATTCATAAAAGTATTTTCCAAATATTTCTTCTGATTCGTTTGCCAACATCCTGTATGCTCATTCATGATTTCAGCAATCTGAAGCACATGGGAGTCGGTGATATTGTGTCTGTGTATCTCTCCAGAAACTTATGGCATTTGATGTGGATGACAGAATGGATTTGGTTGACCAGCCTCTCCTGATGATGGCTGGAGATATTGCTGACACAAAATATATGACTGATTCTGCATTTGAAAAAGCTGTGAATGCCAAAAGCAAAGAACTGTTCCTTATCGAAGGTGCAACGCATATCCGCACTTACTGGGTACCAGAATATGTTGACAAAGCCGCAGAAAAACTGAAAGAATTTTTTGGAGCAAATTTATAAACCAACAGTAGAAAATACAGAAATCCGCAGGAATTCCCTTACAGGATGCTCTGCGGATTTTTATGCGTTTCAGTTCAGCCAGTTCATGACAAGATTTTCCGCATTTTCAACATCTGTCCAATAGAATGTCAAAGGATTCTCATCTACAGAAGCCCCAGATTGCAGGGACTGAATACTTGAAATGGTTCCGGATGCACCGCTTCCTCCGTGGCAAACAAATACATGAATTTCCTTTCCAGTGAAATCATATTCTTCCAGAAAGCTGTAAACCGCCATCGGCATATCTCCCCACCAGTTCGGGAATCCAAGATAAATCGTATCATATTGACTGACATCATCGAGATGATTAGCAAGTTCTGGACGGGCATTTTCATTCTGTTCGTTTTTTGCCTGATTGGTCGTATCACGATAATCAGCCGGATAAGGATTGATGGTTTCAATCCGGAATATATCTCCGCCAATTTGATTTTGAATCAGTGAAGCAGTATATTCTACATTTCCCATAAGCGTTCCGGAGTTCAGATTTCTGCTTGCTGAAGAATCAGCATCTGTACCATCAGCCTGCGGATTGGAAAAATAAGCAATCAGAATATGATTTTCTGAAACTGGTTCAGATACAGAATTTTCATCTGGCATGATATTTTCTTCTATGGAAATTGATTCTGTTTCTGGAATTGCGGTATCTTCTGAAATGATTGTCTGTTCCTGCACTGCTTCCGTAACAGCAGATTCCGTAATATTTTCTGATGCACCACAGGCAGACAAGAACAGAAAATTTCCAATCAGCAGTACAAAAGATAATTTTTTGAAAGACATGAAATTCAGCTCCTTTTTCTTCTCTATTTTTCAAAGTTTTCATGTGCCGTTCTTCCGCATTTCTGCCAGTTTCCTGCAAAGTGCAGAATAACCAATTTCAGCATCATCAATATCAGCGACGGTTTGTTCCATAGGACACATTCCTGTTCCAGCACGGTTGATGATTTGTTCCGTGAGTGTCTCATACTCACAGATGACACCATGAATTTTCAGAAATTCCTTTGCCGCCTTTGAAATGACCTTACCGAAAACAGCACGGATACCAGCCTTTACAAAGAGCATTGCTGCCGCTTTTCCGATAATCACATCAGCAACAGACCATCCTTTCAGGTCTTTTTTCTCTGAAATCAACTGCATCATAGGTGAAATCCCTCTTCCATCATCAGTGACGATAAAACCGTCATGACAAAGGCATATTGAGTGTCCGTCAAGGTGAATTTTCGCAATTTCAAGGTCAGTCATTTTCTTTCACCATGAGCTTTCTCAGTCCGATAATGATGACTGGAACAAGTAGTGCCTGTACAAGAAGTCCAACAAAACCAGTCTGAATCTGTGTCCAAATCATAGAAGGGGTAAATTGTGTAAAACTTTGCGTGAGTGCAATCAATCCGAGAAATGTGGCTCTGCCAGTCAACTGTGCCAGAATGACCGCTGGAAATGCCCATAAACCACTATCGGAAATTTTCTTTGTAAACAGTCCTGAAATGACTGCAAATACTGCAAGCTCCGCCATCATAAAGGGCAGACGTGCCACAACAGGCATAGGATTTCCCATTGCTGATGTGATAACAAAGCTCATCAAAGGAGAAAGCATCCCAACAGCAAGCCCCCATTTTGTACCAAGCAGACATCCGCCAATCAATACAGGCAGATACATCGGAAGCCACTGTACACCACCTGATTGTCCAAGTGCCAGATGCACTAACTGTGGCAGAATCACCGCCAGTGTAATCAATCCAGCAGATACCAGCATTTTATAAGTTATCTTCGTGCCATAAGACACATTCCGCATTGTCAAAGCATTTTCAAACATGATAAATTCCTCCTGATACTGATTATTTTTCCATCAATACGCATTCTTTCAGCAGTTCGATAACTGGAAGATGCTGAGGACAGGCTGATTCACACTGACCACATTCCAGACACTGAGAAGCTGTTCCTTTGCCGTGTGTTGCGATTGCATAAGCCTGTTTTCCGCCGTCCCAACTTCTCTTTTTCTGTTCATTGTTCTTGACAGCGAAAATTTCCGGAATTGCAATATTCATGGGACATCCGTCCACACAGTAATGACAGGCTGTGCATTTGATGGAATTATCCTTTTCCAGTTCTGCCTGTGCTTCACGAATGAGCTGCTGTTCTGTTTGGGTGAGGGGTTTGAAGTCACGCATATAGGATAAATTATCATCCATCTGTGCAAGATTGGACATTCCGGAAAGAACCGTGATAATGCCGTCCATAGAAGCCACATAGCGGATTGCCCATGATGCCATAGATGCATCAGGGTCTGCATTTCTGAAAATCTTCTGCACACCTTCCGGCGGATTCGCCAATGCACCGCCCTTGACGGGTTCCATGACTGTGATGGAAACACCGTGCTTTCTTGCAATTTCATAACATTCTCTGGAGGCTACTCCCGGATTATTCCAGTCTGCATAGTTAATCTGAAGCTGAATAAAATCAACATCAGGATGTGCTGTCAATAGTTCTTCCAGAAGTTCGGGGTCTGCATGGAATGAAAATCCGTAATATTTAATAAGTCCTTTTTCTTTCTGTTCCTTTACAAAGTCCCAGATATGATATTCGTCATATTTTTTATAATTGCCCCTCTGCAAAGCATGAAGCAGATAATAATCAAAATAGCCTGCACCAGTTCTTTCCAGACTTGTGAAAAATTGCTGTTTTGCACTTTTTTCATCATGACACTGCATCCATGCACAGAGTTTCGTACACAGTGTATAACTTTCACGAGGATAACGCTCTACAAGTGCCTTTCTGGCTGCGGCTTCTGATTCGCCGTTATCATAAACAAATGCCGTATCAAAATAAGTACCACCAGCGGCAATGAAACGGTCAACCATTTCTCTTACCTGTGCAATATCAATTTTTCCTGACGGCAGTTTCGGAAGACGCATCAGTCCGAAACCGAGTTTAAAAGTTTCTTTTCCAAAATAGTCTGACATAATTACCTCCTAATAAAGAATGTTTTTTCTCTGTGTCAAGTGCTATAAGGTCAGTGGAAGAAAGAATGACTATATCATAAAACTCTTTTCTTCATTTGACAACCTCTTATTCTTCGACTGTAGCAGAACTTGTTGCATCAACTTCCCGCTGACCGTTTATATAAGCTCGTTTCATCAGGCAGAGGTCAAATACGCTCCATATGCCGTCATGGTCAAGGTCATATAGTTTTCCCGTTAGTTTTTCTTTTGTTGGTCTCGTTAGAAGAAAGTCCTGCAAATTGCGGATATCCTGTAAGGTATACACAACACCGTTCGCAGCAATATCTGCAAACCGATTGTCTGACAGCCATTTCTGCACTGTTTCACGGGCGGTATCTCCATTATTCTGAGCAACAGAACCCCGAACCGAAAAGCCGTTCATAACCGATGCAATATTGCATTCTTTTCGTATGGAGGCAACTGTCTGCGCCTGTCCGTTGCCCTTGTGCGTATTGAATGGAATGACAACCTTCCCCGTCCAGTCGTAGCTTTCGAGGAAAGTGTACATATCATCGGCATATCACCCCCCCAGATTGGATAACCCACGAAAACAACATCGTAATCATCGAAGTTCTCAATTTTACTCAAGCCCCCTCCTTTACAGCGCACCAACAATTTTATGTGGAACATACAGCTCCTCCAGATAAGAAATATCCTCCTGTGCAAGTTTGATATTGAAAGCGTTCGCAATATCATCAAAATATTTCGGTTTGGTTGCACCAATCAGCGGTGAGGTCACACCCTTTGACCACAGCCATGCAACGGCAATTTGTGACATAGAAACATGATATTTTTCGGCAAGTTCAGCAACTCTTGTGACAATCTGCATATCCTGCTCCTGTGTGCTGTCATATTTGGAAACTGCCACACGGTCTGTCTGACTGCGTTTAGAGTCGTTTTTCCATTCTTTACGGCTTAATCTACCAGCGGCAAGCGGACTGTATGGGGTGAGCGAAACACCGTATTGATGACAAATGGGTATCATCTCACGTTCATCTTCACGATACAGCAAGTTATAATGATTCTGCATGGACTCAAATTTCGTCCAGCCGTTTCGCTCTGCACAAAGCTGCATATTGTGGAATTGATAGCCATACATCGCAGATGCACCCAAGGCACGGACTTTTCCGGCTTTTACAAGGCTGTCAAGTGTTTCCATAGTTTCCTCAATCGGGGTATCATAATCGAAACGGTGAATAATGTACAAATCAATATAATCTGTTCCGAGCCGTTTCAGGGACTCATCCACGGAAGTCAAGATACCCTGTTTTGAAAGTTTTCCCTCATTGAAATAGACTTTTGTCGCAATGATAACTTTTTCACGAGAGGTATGTTCCTTGATGGCTCTGCCAAGAAATTCCTCACTTGTACCATGAGAGTAAACATTTGCAGTATCAAAAAAATTGATTCCGAGGTCAAGAGCCTTCTTCACCATTGCTGAACTTTCCTCATAGCCTAAAGTCCATTGGTGGAAGTCTTCTGACGGCACACCGAAGCTCATGCACCCAACACATAATTTTGACACTTCAATGTCTATTTTGCCAAGTTTTGCATATTCCATAATACATCTCCCTTTCAGTTTAGTTTCATCTTTACCCTGCCAACTATGTTCAATCGTTTCTCACTCGTTGTGAATGCTGCTTCACTTCATTCACCTCAAAATTTTTATTTCAATATTTCAATAAACTCGCCCATATGTTTGGAGGGATTATCCGCTTTCATAAATGCACAGTACCGCCTAATGATTGGCTTTCCGTTTCACAGAAGCCTGATTGCTTTTGTTGTGGTCTGCACTGTGTCACCACTGCCCTCTATGGGCATAAAGCACCTGCCCTGAATGACCTGCATTAGTGCATCATCAATATATTCCGTGAAGTATATCTCACTTTGAAATCCCAAATCATTTGCATAAAAGTTGCGCTCGATATCTTGTTGATTGGGTGAGGAAAGCAGTATCAGCGATGTGTTTTTCAAGTCGCCGATTTCCACCTCGTCAAGCTGAGCAAGGGGCAAATTTGTAGAAATTTCCGCATAATATTCACGAATATCAAGCACGATATTGATGTACTCATCCGAAAAGGCACGTCGCTGGTCATTCAGTACAATGTCAAGCTCTCCGTTCCGAAGAAGTGCATACAGAACATCATGATTACCGTGCATAACCTCCACCGTCACATCAGAAAATTTTGCCGTAAAGTCCGACACCGCACTTCGGAACTCATTTCCACTGTATCCTTTGAGTAGTCCTATCCTGAGCTGTTCGCCGCTTTTACCTGATACTTTTTACAGTTCACGGACGAGATTATCATAGTCCGCCACCAGCACAAGGCTTTTCTTGTAGAAATATTCGCCCGCTTCTGTAACAGTAAAACTGCGTTTTTTGCGTTCGAGCAGTTTAACACCCAGTTCATTCTCTAAAGCCTTGATTTGCTGTGAAATTGCTGACTGAGAAATAAAGTGTTCTTCCGCTGTTAAGGTGAAACTGCCCAAGCGCACAACCGACTGAAAATATCTGACTTGCCTGAGCATGGATTACTCCCTGTTTTTGGCGGCGTTATTGATACAAGTCAAAGCGTTCAGGCTTCTGGGGTATCCGATATAAGGCACACACTGGGAAACGATTTTAATCAGAAATGCCTTGTCGTTGCCGATACGCATATTTGCCGCTGCGTGTGCGGTCAGTTGCGGCTCACAGCCACCCTGTGCCGAGAGAAAGCAGAAAGTTATCATCTCACGCTGTTTGTAGTCAAGCCCTGTGCGAGTGTAATAATCACCAAAACAATCATCTGCAAGCCAGTGATTGATATGTACAGTTTCAGGCGCACCCGACTTGTAAAATTCTCTCATGCCTTCGCCAAAAATGTCCACCTGCGCCTGAATACCTCCTTCAAGACGAGTTTCCATAGTTGTAGTTGCCTGACCCTCTAACGGCAATTCTACTCCCAGATTTTCAAGTACCTCGTTGGTCGCCTTCAGGAAGGGGAAAACTCTACCGATTCCGAGATATGCTACTGCCTGATAAACTATCTCTTTCGCTTCAACGTATGTCACTCCGAAGTTGAAAGCAGCCGGAAGCATAGCCTTGAATTCGTCGATGCCCTGACAGCCGATGAGAGTCGCAAGTATCGCCATGAATCGTGTCTTGTCATCAAGGTCGTCATTGTTCACCACCTCGTCAAATGCGAAGTTGTCGAAACGCTCGATAAACTCCGGGTCTGTTCTCAAAAAATCCGAAATATAATCGGGGAACATTTTCTCGTGATATGCTTTTGCTTTTTCTGAAATTGCCATATTCATTCTCCTTAGTAGGTTGATGCAGATGCACTTGTAAAATACCAATCATCTGATTTTTTGACAAGTGTAAATTTCAATTGTAACCGCCATGTATGTTTCCCACCACCAAATACAGCCGCACTGACACGGCTTCTGCCTTTAAGGCTTGCAGTATTTCCGGAAACAGTTACCTGCATTTCTTCATGATTTGCAGAATAATAATTCAGTGTTCCATCCATAATTGACGAAATATAGACAGATTTCGGCTGTCGCATACCCGTCATGTGAATCAGAATAAAACTATCATCATGCACTCTTTCAAGTTCAGCCCTGTTTTTGCGAATCATAGCGGTGTACATCTCTTTATAAAGCAGGATAATTTTTTCTTCGTCTGTCATTTTAATTTTCCATAGTCCTCATCTGAAACAGGTTCACACCATTCTGTTTTACAGTTTTCTCCGGCAACTTCAATTGCCAGATGCTGGAATACACTGTCTGCCGCCGCACCGTGCCAGTGTTTCACATTTGCAGGAATGTGAACAACATCTCCAGCCTTTAACGCTTGCGGTTCTTTGCCCCATTCCTGATACCAGCCTTTTCCAGCAGTCACGAGGAGCATTTGTCCTCCGCCCTTGTCTGCGTGGTGGATATGCCAATTGTTACGGCACTTCGGCTCAAATGTGACATTACCAATCACGACTTGTTCCAGACTAAGCATATTCAAGTAACTCGTACCAATAAAATACTGTGCAAAATTTACGTTTTCACCGCCAATCGGAAAAATGGTACTGTTTTTGAGTTCTTCCAACGTCATAAAATTTTCTCCTTTCAAATGGACTTCTTCGCCCAAGATGCGACTTTACTTTCTGAATTTGCTGATTCTGCGCCATGAATGGAAAGTCCGGCTTTGACTGTCGCACCTTTGCAGATATTTTTGAGGTCACGTTCACTTCCGCCCATGCCACTGCCTTCATTAGTGCAGAACGGAATAATGGTTTTTCCAGTGAGGTCATACTTTTCAAGGAGTGTAAACATACACATCGGCATTGTTCCCCACCAGTTGGGATAACCCACAAAAATAGTATCATAGTCCTCGAAATTGTCAGGGTATGCCTTAATCTCAGGGCGAGCCTTTGCACGGAGTTCCTGCTTTGCTTCTTCGATACAGGTCATGTAGCTCTCGGAATAGGGCTTGACAGTATCGACCTCGAACAAATCACCGCCAACAGCTTTCTGAATAAACTTAGCAACACGCTCGGTGTTTCCTTTTTCGATGTGCTTCAAGCTGCCATTCCAGTAATTTTCGCCCTTGCGGGAATAGTAAACAATCAAAATATTTGCCATAATGATTACCTCCATATCTTTATTTGGTAATCTTATTATATCACGGATTTTGGAATAAATCAATCTGTATTTCAAGGATATGAGATAAGTTTTACTTATTTATGGTTTGCTATTCTGCTTTTGACTCCTGTTACTTTCCTGATTCCTTCTGCTGGTATCATTTTTATCATCGCTTTCATTTATTGTATCGTATTTTTTGGGTCAAATTTATCTTCTGCATTTTCCGCACCAGTGACAGCCATTGCAGGAATTTTTTCTTTCGCAAGTTCTGCACTTTGCTTGCATGGGGACATTGGTATCAATTGGCGGATAGTTCAATCCCGAACGCTGTGCCTGTACTTGATGATACGCTTTCGGAATATGATAGATTTTTCCATCTTTGATGAATATGTTTCCTGTTCCGACAAATGTAAACGGCACATCAACAGATTGACATTGTTCATACAACGATTTTATCCATTCATAACGGCATGGTCTCATTCCCTCGTAATTTTCGCCATCAGCAAGAACAGTTTCAAACTGACCTGAGGCAAGATACTGCTCCACATGAATCTCTGACAGAATCGGCGCACACATGAAGCCTTTGTGTTTCGCAGGAGTATTCAGCAGAATCGGAAGCCGTTCGTCAGCACGTTTCTGATTTTCTGTTGTAACGACCAAAATCACATTTTCCCAGCCGTCGCCCCAATCTGCCGGAAGATAATCAACAATCCGTTCTGCACGTTTGGTCTGAATCCAGAATTTCACATCTGGTCGCTGACGAATCATATCCCAGACTTCATTTCTCCAGTTATCTGCTTCTTCCAGAAAGAAATCGGATGTCATGCAGACATACAATAATGTTCCGGACGAAATTTTATAATTTCCATGTCTGTCTTTTTTAAGGGAACCTCTAAAAACTATGCAAAAATCAGCAGTATATGAAAAATTTGCAAAAAGAGAACGTCAAAATCCATATAAAAGTGGAAATTGACGTTCTAAAGTAGGATATATCAATGATTTTTCTGCAAAAGGGTATAGTTATCCCGTATCAGGCGGCAG
>JAZAUD010000049.1:0-15030 GCA_036373775.1 Oscillospiraceae bacterium
CAAGCCGGAAGTTACTGCTAAGTTCAAGGATTCTACTGTAAAGGGCTCTCAGTTCAAACAGCCGTTGTTGGAATTCTCCGGTGCTTGTGCTGGCTGTGGCGAAACTCCTTATGCAAAGCTCATTACTCAGCTGTTCGGCGACAGAATGTATATCGCCAATGCAACAGGTTGTTCTTCTATCTGGGGTAACTCTGCACCGTCCACACCTTATACTGTGAACAAGAAGGGTTATGGTCCTGCATGGTCTAACTCCCTCTTTGAAGATAATGCTGAATTTGGTTATGGTATGTTCCTCGGTCAGGAGACCTTGAGAAAGCGTGTTATCGCTAAGGTG
Organism: Oscillospiraceae bacterium; assembly: GCA_036373775.1. Taxonomy (GTDB): domain Bacteria; phylum Bacillota; class Clostridia; order Oscillospirales; family Ruminococcaceae; genus UBA3855. The sequence continues at coordinate 335 of JAZAUD010000049.1, forward strand.
GAAGACCTTGCTGCTAATGCAAAGCGTGAAGACGTTAAGGCTGCTGCTGAAAAGTTCCTCGCTACTCAGAACGACGGTGAAGCTAATACTCCTGCTAGTGAAGAATTGATTGCTATTCTGGAAACTTGCGATTGTGACAGAGCTAAGGCTATTTTGGCTGAAAAGGACTTCCTCCGCAAGAAGTCTCAGTGGATTTTCGGCGGTGACGGCTGGGCTTATGATATTGGTTTCGGCGGTCTCGACCATGTCATTGCATCTGGAAGAAATGTCAATATTATGGTATTCGATACAGAAGTTTACTCCAATACTGGCGGACAGGCTTCTAAGGCTACTCCTACTGGTGCGATTGCACAGTTCGCTGCTGCTGGTAAGGTTGTCAAGAAGAAGGATTTGGCTGGTATCGCTATGAGCTACGGTTATGTTTATGTTGCTCATATCGCTATGGGTGCTGACCAGAATCAGTGCTTGAAGGCTATCCGTGAGGCTGAAGCTTATGACGGTCCTTCCATTATCATTGCATATGCTCCTTGTATCAACCATGGTATCAAGACTGGTATGGCTACTGCTCAGGCAGAAGAGAAGAAGGCTGTTCAGGCTGGTTACTGGCATCTGTATCGCTATAACCCCGACCTCAAGAAGGAAGGCAAGAATCCGTTTATCCTCGATTCTAAGGCTCCCAATGTGGAAGAATACACTAACTTCCTCATGGGTGAAGTTCGTTACAATGCCCTCATGCGTCAGAATCCTGAACGTGCAAATGCTCTCTTTGAGGCTGCTGTTGAAAACGCTAAGGACAGATACGACTACTTGACTAGACTCACCAAGATGTACAACGACTAATTCCCAGTTGTTTACATGATAATCCAATCAAAATCCCCCCTGTTCCGTTCGGAATAGGGGGGTATTTTTATGAAATTATGGCTGATATGCAAATACAATCCGGTCAGAAGTCCAATAATTGGTTAAAAATTCAATTTCTACTGTTTGAGCATTCAGAGGAACTTCAAAAGCAACTGTTCCCTTGGTTTTTCTTCCAGCTGAAATGGTTGCACTCAATGCATCATCCATACCATAGAACGCTTCACAGCTTGCTCCATCTGCATAGCAGTCAAAATCAAAATAGCTTACATTCTGGTCAGAACCGGAAATATTTTCACATTCCAGTTCACAGTAAATATAATGATAGCCGTCTTTGGGAGTAATAAACATATTGTCACTGGTATATTCTCCGCAGGAAAGATAAGCAATATTGAAGTCTTTTGTTTGAACAATATCACCCACATGGAATGCTTCTTTTGCTCCAGCGTTATTTTCCTCAGGGACAAATCCGGAATTTTGTTCCCCTTCAAAAGCAAAAAATACTTTTTCACTATTCCACATATTCACTTCATATTCCACTTGAATTTCTGATGCATTGATAGGGACTTCAAAATATACTCTCCCTGTTGTAGAACGTCCGGCAGAAAGCGTTGCCGAAAGTTCATTTTCACTGAAATAAGTTGCATCACAGGCATATCCATCGGCATAACAGTCAAAACTGAAGGATGAAATATTTTCGTCAGTATCGGAAATGTTTTCACAATAAAATTCCAAAAATATGTACTTATTTCCCTCCTTTGGCTGAATGAATTCATTGTTGCTGATATATTCACCACTTGCCACATATACAATTTTCAGGTCTTTTGTTTGCAAGATATCACCAACATGATATTCTGTTTGCAGTTCGGGAGTTGGTTCTTCTTCCACAACAGAATTATTTGACGATTCGTCAGAAATCTTTGCTACAGGTTCTGAATTGACAGGATTTTCAGCATTTTCTTCCACAGAAGATTCTTCTCTGTTCGGAGTTGTAACTTCTCCAACTTTGCTTGCTGTTTCTCTGGAAGCTGAAGAATTTCCGAAGCAACTACCAAGAATGTCCAATCCTGCTACAATTGCAACCGCTGTCAGGCATCCACTCTTTTTTCCACTTGCCATATAATACATCCTTTCTATTCTTGATAGAATTTTCAAAAATACAACATATGTTGTATTTTAAGTATACTATACATTATCTATTGTATTTTGTCAACTCAAAAACATAATTTGTGGTATAATTTTGTTGGAATACAATAAGGGAGGATTATTTCTTTATGCAACATTACCAAAGAATCCGAGACTTACGGGAAGACCATGACTTGACACAAGAGGAGCTTTGTAAGAAATTATTTATGCATAAAACCACATATACTAACTATGAACAGGGAAAACATACCGTTCCGCTGGATTTTGCAGTCGTACTTGCTAATTTTTACAATGTCAGTTTGGATTATCTCGCAGGACGGACAAATTTTCTGAAAGGTAATTCACAACCACAATTTTCTCAGGATGAACTTGCACTGGTGCAACAATTTCAGTGCTTAACCGAACGAAATAAGGGCAAAGTGGAATTATTCCTTGAACAACTTTTGGAAAAACAGGCGGATGAAGCCGCTCAGTTTAAAGAAGCCAAATCATCATGACCAAAAAATAACAAATACCCCCATTCTTTTTCGGAATAGGGGGTATTTTTCGCTGATTATTCAACTTGTCGCCCTAGAAATTGAGCGGCCGCATTCACTAAGGATTTCTGTAACTCTGATACGGTTTGTGTGCGCCCATTCGAAAGAAAGGCGACTGCTCCGGTCACGTCTCCGGCGGTCAGAATCGGAGTCGCTGCTAATGAGGCTTGTTCTACCCCTTCCACTGGATAAAATTTCCTTGCACCATCTTCGGCGAAAAATTGCTTTCTCGCTTCCATCAGTTCTTCCAGTTCGGGAGAAACTCTGCGTTCCTGAAATTCTCGCTTTGTCACTCCAGAAGTTGCAACAACGTGGTCACGGTCAAATACCACCACTGGACAGCCTGCTAATTTATACATGATGTCCGCTACCTGTGAGGCGTTTTCGCTCATCTCCCCAATGGCGGAATATTTCTTGAATATCACTTCTCCATCACTGCTTGTGTAGATTTCTAAGGGGTCGCCCTCATTGATAACATTGACACTAAGAATTTCACCCTTGCTAGTTCTGATTCGGGTGATTGGCGACTGTAATATTGAGTTCTTAGTGCCTTGCTTAAAATTTACGGCTGTTTCCTCTGTGAACTGTAATTCTTCTGGAATGCCTATTTTTAACAATTCATCAATATCAGGCTTTAACATAATATCAATGTGGTCAGTGTAAATCATAATCTTATCGACAATAAAATCAATGTCCGCTTTGGAGAGTGATTCTTTATTTAAGATATTGTCAAAAACTTCTATTACAGTTTTTGCTGTTCGGTTCAGGCTTACTATCATGTTATGCTTTTCTGATGCAAGCTGAATCTGATTTTTCAGCCCTTCAATCCTAAGTGTTAATTCGTCAATTTGTTCCTGATGGAGTTCTTCGAGTATGTCCTCACGTTCGGGATGTTTTGCCAAATCTTTGACGTGCTGACGGTTTAACAGTTTGATTTCCGTCTTGACATCTTCGATTTGCTGTTCTAACATCTTGATAACGTCTTTACTGGAGGAGGTTTCTTTCTGTTCTTTGTCAATAGATTCCTGCAACTGTTCAAGCATGGATTCTGAATTATCTTTCACTTTTCGAATGTAGCTTTTCAGAATCTCGTCAAGCATATCTACTCTTGTATGATGTGAAGTGCATTTGTTCAGTCCAAATTTGTGATACATTCCGCAACGATATGCCTGTGCTAAATCTCCACGGCTCATAGAGAACATCGGACTGCCACAATCTCCGCAGAAGATATGCCCTGAATAGACATTATCATATTTTTTGACCCCTCTGTAATTGGAGGTGCTTCTTGTTTTCATCTGTTCCTGCACGTTTGCGAATAGCTTATAATCTACTATCGGCGTGTGATTATTCTCGAATACAAGATGCTCTGTTTCCTGTAGTTTCATATCACCGCCGTTGATTTTTTTCCGGCGATACTTCCTTTCACGGAGCGTTCCAATATAGAAATCATTCGTCAAAATATGACTGATTGAGACTATGCTCCATTCCTCACGAGACTGGACTTTATATTCTTCGCCGTTTTCTTCACGGCGGAGACGTTCGGTTGTTCGAGGTGTCGGAATATGTTTCTGTGTCAGATAGTTTGCAATTTTTTTGTAGCCCCACCCCTCACTGTACAATTGAAATATCTCTCTTACAATTTCTGCTGACGGCTCATCAACAATAAACTTCATTGTTTTGCTATTTACCATAATATAGCCATACGGAACGGCACAGACCCATTTTCCTTCTTCCTGTCTGTGCTTGATGACTGTCTTAACTTTCTTAGAAGTATCTGTGACAGGCATTTCATTTATCAGAAATCGGAATTGAATCGCTGTCCAGTCATCAGAAGTTGGATAGTCTATTCCGTCACCAATTGAGATAATTCTCATGCCAATATCTCTCAAATCTTCCAGTTCGACAAGTCCTTTGCTGGTTCTTCTCGAAAATCTGGAAAAATCTTTCACAATCAAAATATCATACTCTTTTCGAAATATCTTCTTCCGAAGTGCCTGATAGCTTTCTCTCTGCTCGAACGTATAGCCGGAACGGTCACGGTCTTCATAGAAATCAAGCGTTGATTCTGGAAATAATCTGCTGACATAATCCGCTATGATGGCTTTCTGATTCTCGATGGAAGTATTATCCTTGTCGAGTTCTTCATCCACAGAGATACGACAGTAGCCAGCAATTTTTAATTTGTCACTCATCTTTTCTCACCTCTTTCTCAATCTCTGAGCGTACTTCTCTTACCAAATTTATAACTTCTTCTTCGTTGGGTCTGTACATCTCATCAGTCATTTGATTTTGTAAAACTTGCATCGCATAAACTGCTGGAGAGACAGATTCAGATATAACATTGTGTGAGGTAGACTTCTTTTCCATTTACAATCTCTCCTTTTTATCAATGTTGATTGAAATTGATTATATTTTCCATATCATCATTGTATCATACTATCTGTCAAAAGTCAATGGTCAATCTGCACTAAAATGATAACTAATATATGTATAGAGTGCAGAGAATCTGCACTCGCAAATCTTAAAGATTCATCGTCAACAGGCTTTCGGTACAGTCGAACAGGTCATCTTCACCAGAGAGTAAGAAGGCAACTTTGCACTTCTTTCCTGCCTGTTTCTGTTCGAGAATGAGACGTGTCAGTTCCTTGCGGTCATATTTCTGTTGCTCTTCTTTTGTCATCCACACTTCAATAAAGCCCTTTTCTTGTCTGTCGTAAATTTCCAAATCGACCAACCCCTTTTCAGATATTTTTTGAAACAGTTCACTCCTTTCAATAGTATGATTCAGAATTTTCATGAATATCACACGTCAGAAAATTCTTTTTTGGTTTTGAGAATCAGCTCATCTAAATTGATTTTGCCCTTTGTTCTGCGAACGTTGTTCATAGCATCTTTGCGGATTTGTTCAAGTTCTCTTTCGTTTACATCAAATTTATCTGCCAGCAATGCAATCAGCATTTCGACTTCTACAGCGTACCGAAACAGACTTTTTGAGATTTTTGTAATACCTTCATCACTTGCTCTAGCAATACATTCGGCAAGTTCTGGTACAAAAATTTCTGACTTTTCAGAAATAGTTCTTGTCACAAGAAACAATTTCAAAGCAGATTCAATCAGTTCAGAACGGTTTTCAAATTCACTTTCTGATAGATACTTATCAAATTCTTTGAGCAAATCCTTGCTGATACTGATTCCAGTTCTTATTTTTTCTTCAGCTCTGCTGGAATTTGACTGCATCTTCATGACGGATAACTCCATTGATTTTGCGGACTTCATTCACACACATGGCTCGAAGCTGGCTAAGCGTTTCTTCGTCAATTTGACAAGTAGCCGCCTGCATATGTGTAACTGCTCCAACTTCCACCGCCAATTTGAACAGGTTTCGGCTGATTCTGTTCTCTGAACCTTTCACAATCGCATCCACTACTGAGGTCAAAACAATTGGCAGATAATTTTCTGAACATGATGAATTGCAGTCCAAATAGCCAGTATAGAATTTCACTGCTTTTTCAATATACTCACTGACAGACTTGCAACTATCCTGCTCCATATGCGACTCAATCATTGCTTTTGTTTCTGGATAGAGCCAGACAGAATTTCTTTCCTTTTTACTCATCAATATCGCCCTCCTTTGGTGTAACACAATTTTGCTTGTGCCTATTTGCTACAATTGGCTTGTTTCGGGAATCAGGTGACTGCATTTGTAACATCTGCATTTCTCACAGCATCTGAACCCAATCTTGAATAATGTCCATGTGCGGTCGGCTTTGCCGTCCGCTGTGACTGCGACGGTAACGTCGCTTTAACTCGCAATATCCTAACTTGCAGAATTTTTCCCTGTTTTTGAATGGTTTGTTGGTATTTTATCCCCTCACAAATCGCTCACATTGGCTTGTGTGCCGTTTATCAGCGTGTTAACGGATTACTATACTTTCTTCTGAACAGGTGGCACAAAACGCCGATATGAGCCTTGTGTATTAAAGATTCATTTTCGACTTGTCAAGTACAATGACATTCATTGATTTTCCTCCGTTATCACGGATAGTGGTCGTATTTCTGTTGTTGTATCGGATGAGAATTTTTTCATCTGCGAGTTGTCGGAGCAACTGATTCTTAGAAATTGAGAAATGTTCTCCCTGTTCTGCACATAATTTTCTAATTTCAGAATGTACTGCATCCGCTAACAGATAAAATCTTGTTGTATCTTCCATGCCAATATATCCTTTTCCTCTTGTGATACTCTGCGCATTTCTGCCGTCGACATAACATCTGCCACTGTCAAGGAGCGTTTTCAGTTTTTGAACAAATTTGATTGTTGGATTCTCGTCCTCTACTATTTCAGAAGTTTCAGAAATATTTTTTATCAAAATTTCATCCAGTTTGATTTTATAATTTTCGGCTGTGCTGTTGTTCAGAATATTTTTATCAATGAGGAATAGGAGAAGAAATTCAAATCCAATTTTGATATGTGCAAGCATTTCTGGTACACGATTGTGAAAGGAAATATTCTTTTGTGTCAATTTGTTTTGAAAGAACTTTCTGTTTTCAAGAAATTTATTTTTCAACTGGAAGAGAAAACCATTCTCATCACAGAGCATTTTTTCTTTCAGCCAATCCGTGTAAACTTTCATCATTCCAGAAAGCAAACCATTTTCAGAAAACGAAACATATTTTTCAAATTTCTTGAAATCCATATCATGCTCTTTCAGTTCTAAAATGAAATATCTTGCACAGCCTGAAACGGAAATTTCTGGTGTGTACTCTGCTGTGATAATGGCATTGCCTGTTGGTGGTCTGCTTGTCTGAAGTTCAGCTTTTGTGTTGAGCCTTGCCCTTCCAATTCTATCTCCATAATATCTTGACAGATTTTGAGCAATTTCTTTCATGGATTGTTCCTGATAACTTCCGCTTGGATGAAAGTCATCGATACAGGTTAGCACATCTTTCAGATAATAGATGTTTGAGAGAATGCTGTTTGCTGTATCATGAAACGACATCGGCAAATCTGCGGAATGAAATGTTCCGAAAAATGACAAGAACCATGCGACAAGTGTGGATTTTCCATATCCAGAACGCCCGACCAATGCTGTAATGAATTTCGGTTCACAGCCTGCTAATTTTAAGAAATGATTCAGCGGAGTGAGAAACACAATCGAAAGCATTGGGTACATAACATTCTCAGGAATGAAAGTATCTTCAAATAAATCAACAAGATGTATCAACTCTGCATCGCTACAACCTCTTGAAAAATGATAATTTTTCAGCTTGCCCATCAGCTCAACAGAAAAATTGCTGTCCTCACATGGTAGAAGATAAAAATATTCATTTTTGATTCTGTGCCAACCTGTCTGGAGATAGACTGTTTCTCGTTTCACATTCTCTTTTGTGTTCATGATGGCATGACAAATTTTGTTCTGTATACTCTGTTTCGGTTGTGGTGCGCCAAGTGAACCCCATCTAGCAAGCATCCACTTTGCTGCTGTCATTTCCTCTGCGGTCACAGTAACCTCTGGCAATTGTACACCTGATGAATGAACCGCACTCACACGAAACAGCTTTTTCTGTTCTGTGCCGTCATCTCTAGTAATTTCCGCTGTCAATACTGGAACATAATCTGCGAGTTTCACGTGCTGAACGCCGTGTTTTGTCACAACTTCTTCACATAAGCATCCGTATTCCACAAGATAAGGGAAACGATATACGCTTTCGTCAGCAGACCTGATTTCATTTTCTGCCATAGGCAATACCTCCATTTTTATACTCTCTCATATGAAATTTGCCAAACTACCAAACAAATTACCTAAATTGCCTGATATAGATATTGCTTTGTTTTCTGTTTACCTGATATTCAACAAACAGATAACAAACATTTTTTTCCAGACTCTAAGCCAATTACAAATATTTGTTTGCTTGTTTGGCGGATTTTTCAAGAGAGATAAGCTATTCATCAATGATTGATTTAGCTATGTAATGAAATACAATTTTTAATAAGTAATCTTATTTTTTGAAAATTATATTACTTAAAATTTCTAAGGTAAGCAAAGCATTAAGAATGCTTTGCTCTAGATTTATAAACATTATATTGGTTACGACATCTAGGAGAACAAAATTCGCTCCGAATATCTTTTGCATAGAAGATTTTTCCACAATGTTTGCAGTATCGGAGGGGCTTTCTGTCATCTGTGATAGCTTTCGCAAAAGCAAAATCAAGGACTGATTTCAATGATGGATACTCACAGACAAGTGCAAGCTTACCCTCCTCCTCATTATCTACAAACTCAATTTTATATGTTAGATGTGGTCTATTAAATGTTAAAAGTTCAAAAGGATGTTCCTCATCAACAAAATAAGAGTACAAGTATTCAAAATATTGTCTGAACCAATCTACTTGTTCAGCATAATATCTTCCAGTCATGAACAGCTTGGAATAAAATTCGCTTCGCCCTTTATAGATTTGACTTCCTTTCAGAATGTGTCCCACTTTTTGATTTTTAATCAGTTTTTCTTCATAAGGAAAGAAACATTGTATAAATGGGTCAGCAGAAACAATTCCTGATGGATAGAAAATATTTTCATGAATCACAAGCTGTTCGCTGAAATCTAGGTCTGTTTCCGTTAAATCAGGAAGAACTCCAAGTAATCCATACTGATTTACAAAATTCAATATTTCCTTACTATGTCCAGTATAGTTTTCATCTAACAGCTTTCCAATATTCAAAGCATCACAAAGAATTTGATTTTCAATGTCTATGGGATTATATTCCCAACTTCTGCTTACATCTTCAGGAACGATAAACTCGATTCCATTTTTCTCCAAAAACTGGTATCTCTGAAATCTTGTCCAAAAACTCACTCTTATGGCTTCCATTAGCACCCTCCCGTAATATTTATCTAATAAAATAATATTACTGATATATTTTATTGTAACACATCTAGAAAGATTTGTCAAGAGGTTTTGCAAAAAAAAATAGAAACGGCAATGAACTCGTAGTAAGTGGGCAGTATCAATTATTTGTAGTATTCAGCATACCATTCAGCGAACTTTCTCAAACCCTCACGGATGCCAATTGTAGGTCTGAATCCGTAGTCATCTTCTAATCCTTTACTGTCAGCATATGTCACAGGAACATCACCAGGTTGCATTCCCACAAGTTCTCTGTGAGCTTCGAAGTCATAATCAGCAGGAAGAACACCAGCGTTTACAAGTTCCTCCTGAAGTGTGGAAATATAATCAAGAAGATTTTCGGGTGTACCACCACCAATGTTGTACACAGCATAGGGAGGGATAGGCAGTCCATCTTCACCAGTCAGTTTCTCAGGTGCGCCCTGCATGACCCTGTAAACACCCTCGACAATATCATCTATAAAAGTAAAATCACGCTTGCAATTGCCATAGTTGAAAATTTTGATAGTGCCATCATGAGCTAAAATATTTGTAGCGGAGAAATAGAACATATCTGGTCTGCCCGCAGGACCGTAGACTGTAAAGAATCGTAAGCCTGTAGAAGGAATATTGTAGAGCTTGGAATAGGAATGAGCCAATAATTCATTACTCTTCTTTGTAGCTGCATAAAGGGATACAGGATTATCTACCTTATCAGATGTAGAAAATGGCACTTTCTTGTTTCCACCATAGACAGAGGAAGAAGATGCGTATACAAGATGTTCAACTGAATTGTGGCGACAGGCTTCGAGGATATTGTAAAAGCCGATGATGTTTGATTCTATATACACATCAGGATGGTCAATAGAATATCTAACTCCTGCCTGTGCTGCAAGATTGACAACAATATCAAAATGATAAGTGCTGAAAAGTTCGTCAATTAGTGCTTTGTCAGCAATAGAGCCTTTTACAAAGATGTGTTGTACCTTGCTGTTCTTTGTAGCTTCATTAATGAGGAATAAACGATATTCTTTCAGCGTAGGGTCATAATAGTTGTTCATATTGTCGAGAGATACAACTGTACCAGAGGTCATTTCCTTCAACAGCCTGAGAACTAGATTCGCACCAATAAAACCGGGAGAACCTGTAACAAGGATATTCTTACCATTCAGGTCAATTTTCACTTTACTTATTTTACTCATTGGCTTAATCCCTCCAGAACAGGTCTCTTGTATACACCTTTTCTGCCACATCATCAAGAACAGAATCATAGCGGTTTGCAATAATACAGCCACACTTCTTCTTAAATTTCTTCAAATCATTGACAACAAGAGAGCCAAAGAAGGTACTGCCATTTTCAAGTGTAGGTTCGTAAATAATCACGGTTGCACCCTTTGCCTTGATGCGCTTCATAACACCTTGAATAGAGCTTTGACGGAAGTTGTCGGAATTAGATTTCATTGTCAAACGGAACACGCCCACAATGATTTGCTTCTGTTTGCTTTCCTGCTCTGCGGAATATGCATCACTGTTTCCATAAGTTCCTGCGATTTCCAGCACACGGTCAGCGATAAAATCTTTTCTGGTTCTATTACTTTCCACGATGGCAGTCATCATGTTCTGCGGAACATCCTGATAATTTGCGAGCAATTGCTTTGTGTCCTTTGGCAGGCAGTATCCGCCATAACCGAAGGACGGATTATTATAGTAATCACCAACACGAGGGTCAAGGCACACTCCACGGATAATGTTTGCTGTGTTAAGTTCTTTCACTTCTGCATAAGTATCCAGCTCATTGAAATATGATACTCGGAGAGCAAGATATGTATTCACAAACAGCTTTGCAGCTTCTGCTTCTGTAGTTGACATGAACAGCACAGGAATATTTGTTTTGATTGCACCCCGCTGTAAGAGTGTAGCAAACACTTTTGCTGACTCCATGTTAGCTTCATCCGAGCCAACTATGATACGAGAAGGGTAGAGATTATCATAAAGTGCCTTAGATTCTCTCAGAAATTCTGGACTGAAAATGATATTATTCATGCCCATCTTCTCACGTACCTGCATAGTGTAGCCGACAGGAATAGTAGACTTGATAACAATTGTGGGGAGAATTTCTCTGTCAGCAGTCGCAGTCTTAATGAGGGAAAGCACAGCTTCCACCGCAGAACAATCAAAGAAGTTCGTCTTTGGGTCATAGTTGGTAGGTGCAGCAACAATGATAAAATCAGCATCCTTATAAGCAGTCTCGCCGTCTGTAGTAGCTGTAAGATTCAGCTTTCTCTCCTCATGTTCTGCAAGATACTGTTCAATAAAGTCATCCTGAATTGGAGAAATCCAGTTATTCAGCTTTTCGACCTTTTCTGGCACGATGTCCACAGTGGTAACATCGTTATGCTGAGACAGCAGAACTGCAAGGGATAGACCAACATAGCCAGTTCCAGCAACGGCAATTTTCTTATGCTCTACAGAACTGACCTCTATTTCATCATCTACAAACATATCTCTATAATCAAAATCCAGAACCTCTGACAGTGCCAGAAGCTGATCTACGGATGGAGCATAATCTCCCTGCTCCAGTCTTGACAGTAGTGAACGGTTAATGCCTGTTTTTTCGGCGATCATACTCTGTGACGATTTCATTGCCTTTCTCTTGCTGACCACTGTTTCAGACAGCTTTGTTATAGAAAGATGTTTCATACAAATCTACCTCCTGAATTTTGTTGTTATTAGTAACAAATAATGCTTGAGCTATAATGATAATATTATAGCATATGAATTTATAAATGTCAATAGATTTGACGAAATCGACTGCAAAAAATGCATCACTTTTTTATTTACGGAAAAAATATTGTTACTGTCAGCAACAATATATAAGTTATCCACGCTCTCTTATATATATCATCAGCATATACTTCTTTTCTTACTTTCATACCGATGCTGTGTATATTTCCTTACACAGCACCAGAATCAAAGTAATGATTTGTAGCAACGGTCTCCTTTCAGACCTTCTTCCAATCTGAGAGGAGACTGTATGCTTTATGTCAACTTAATCATTATGTCAGGTTTCGGATTGCTGTACTTGATATTAAACTTTAAGCATCGGTTTAATTACTCTTCATCAATGATGAGGACATCCTCAGAACCGCCTTCGCCAGTTGATTCACCGTAGTTTTCGTCATCCCATTCACAGATGAAGTATAGCTTTGTTGAATGGTTGTCATATTCACCATACGCATCGCCCCATTCATAGTTGCGGCTTCTCCACATCAGGAGATAATTCTCATCGCCGTTGCCTTCTCCGTTATTAGGTTCGCTTGCTGTAGACCATGCTGTGTAATCCCAGGTTTCACCGTTCATCCAGTACCATTCGCCTTCTGAACCGTTATCAGAACCGCCAAGCCAGAACTGTTCATAATCCACATTGGCTGCGAGTGAAGCTACAAAATCCTGTTCTGCCTGCGATGTTATCGTGACAAGATGTCCACCGTTTGCCTCGCAGAGTTCCTGTGCAGTTATCGGGTCTGTCTCGTAGGGAATCACAGCATAGGTATGTCCGTTAAAAGTATTTCCCATGCCTTCAATATTTTCAGATTCTGTAGGCTGAAACTGAATGGGCTGATAATTCCGTGTCAGTTCAGTATACTCTTCTTCTGTAATACGAACAAGCTCAACATTGTTGAATTCATAAGTACCAATGCCAAAACCATCAAACAGGAGTTTTGTCAAACCAGAGTTTCCGTTTTCATCGACTGCGAAACAGAATGTGAACGTTTTTTCATTAGTATTAATCCAATGACCCTCACCATAGTTGGTATAAGGCTCATGACTTTGCTGGAGCAGCACAGTTGGTGTGTTCTCACTCTCAGTATCCGCATCCAGATTGAAAGTCAATTTGTAGTAATTGCTGCCAAAAATCGGAAAATCTCTGATAAATGCCTGTGTATCCCAGTTTTCTTCGCCTACATCTGTCACGTTCAATATAAATCCTTCCGCATTTTCACTGGAGATAGCAGTGTAGTCATTATCAGCGTTTTCCCATGTGTGTCCTGCCAGCAGATTTGTGTTAAATGGTTGGTTGTAATCTCTGATAGCCAAACGATATTTCAGACCATTTTCAGTAGAAGGTGCAACATACATGAGAACTGTTTGTCCTGCTCCAAGTTCGATTGACTGCTCAAACTCGTTATAATTCTGCCAATCATCTCGAATGCATTCATTATCCTTATAAATCACGATATGAGAATCATAATTTTGACCTTCATACTCATTCTCAATTAAATCATTCGTTAAAGTAAGCAGATAATTTCCTTCAGTGGATGTAGTATAGCTGTACCATTGACCGCCGAAGACATTGGAAACATCATCGTAAGCCATAGTTTCCGTGATGACATCATCTACAGTCAAAGCTGTTGGTGTTTCCTTTGTCAAAGAGAATGTAATGTTGCTGGTCTGCATCTGATCCTGATCGAAGCGGAAGTAATAATTCTCCCCTGCATTCAAATAAACGTACTTATAATCAGGCTCATCAGCATTTTCCCACCAAGTATAAATGTCTTCTCTGTAACTGCTGTCATCTTCATTGGCAGTATCCTTGCTTAGATGTACGCCGAAACGATGTCCGTCAGGAAGATACTCTGCATCATCTGGATCGCCAACATTCCACTCTGTGTTGAGAACATAGATGCCACTTTCTTCCGGTGTATAGGAATAAGTTACACGGTCAATGTTAGTGTTGTAAATAGTGTAGGAATTGCCAAGTGTAAGTGAAATTTCCTGATCAGTGCTTACCCATACCTTCACATCGCCATAGTTGTCAGAAACATTCTGCGGGATCACCATGATGTGATATACCTGATTCTCATCACAGTTTAAGTAATATCTATAGCCATTATCGGTAGGCTCGTTATACAGACTAATTACTATAAATGAGCAACTGAAAAAAATGCACAAAAAGTAAAGACAACCGACTCCAAAAGAGTTATAATGTAATTGCAGAATACATCAACTCAAAGGAGCGGCTGTCCTATGAAAATTAGTATACACCATTATGAACCAATTTGCAATAGTTTAACGTGAGTTCGACAGAAAAAAATCAGTCAACAAGGCATAAAATGCCCTTCGGCATATCGGAAGGAAAACGGATAGAAGGCTTTTTTGGCAAAAAGGAATAAGCAGCCAGTGCAGATACAAGATTGACGAGAAAATTAGTGATGCTACGATGTCTGGAATGCTCAATATCACAGACATTTTTCAGGAAATCATTGACTGAC
>JAZAUD010000050.1:0-14642 GCA_036373775.1 Oscillospiraceae bacterium
CAGCAAAGAATGCGTACAATATTCCTCATAATCCTTGCAAAAATCATCTACATCGCAAAAAATTTCTATTTGTTTCTCTTCCATAGAAAAAACCGCCTTTCTGTTTTCTGAGTTCGTGGTTATTCTCATTATAACAGATTTTGGCGGTTTTTCTACTATTTTTTCATCGAACTCACGTTATGAAAAAATGTATTGCATTGATATTGGCAGCTGTAATATTTCAGTTTCCGGTACAAACTTCATTCACGGCGATTGCTGAGGAAAATGATATTTTCTTTGATGACTTTTCAGGGAATCGTCTTGATACCAGCAAATGGCTGATTGCTGAAAAGAATTGGGGTGGAACAGTCAGCATTGACGGTGAAAGTGTAGATTATAACGGCGGTGTGATTTCTGATAATGTCGCTGTCAAAGACGGCAATTTAATTCTGACAGGACTCGGAAACCTGTATGAAGGTGAACTTCGTGGAATCAACCGGAATGGAACAAGACGTTCTGACGGCAAACGCTGCGGAGGTTCGATTGCTACAAAAGAATACTATGCTTCTGGCAGTTATGAAATTCGTGCAAAAATTGCCCCAGAACTCGGCTGTTGTTCTGCAATGTGGACTTTTGAATATGAAGAGGACTATTCCGGCGATAACCTGAAAATCACCAATCATGAAATTGATATTGAATTCCCCGGACGTGATGCAAATGATGAACCAAATTTGGATTATGTACTCTGCACTACATGGACTGGTGAGGGTGATGATGAACATAAAACCGGTTCGCCTTACTGCGGAAATCAGACTGACGGCGAATATCATACTTATCGTTTTGACTGGCATACCGGAGATGAAAGCCAAACTCCACGGGTAGAATATTATTTTGATGATGTACTGACCTATACATCTTATGAGCATATTCCGACAAATGCGGGGCGGTTATGATTGGGTCTCTGGTTTCCGAAATATTGGGCTGGTACGCCTGATTTCGATACAGCAGAATTTGAAATTGATTATATCAAAATCACGCCTTTCCATGAAAGCGGAGATAAACCGCAGAATGAATCCTATCCCGACAGCGGATGGGCAGAAATCAGCGAAATTGCTGGCGATGTCAACGCAGCTGGAAATTTTAACATTGCGGATGTTATTTTATTTCAGAAATGGCTGCTGAATGTTCCTGACACACATCTTGAAAACTGGAAAGCCGCTGATTTCTATGAAGATGATAGACTAAATATATTTGATTTGTGTCTGATGAAACGAGAATTGTTGAATCCACGGGAAGAAATGAGATGAATTTAACAGAAATCATGAAAAAAAGAAAGAGTGTCCGCAGATATTCGGGGGATGCAATTCCGCCGGAAACGCTTGATAAAAGCCTGTTTGCCGGAACACTCGCACCAACAAGCAGAAACTTGAAACCTTGTCAATTTCACCTGATTCAGGGTTTGACAAATTATGTAAAACATGATATAATAAAAGTAAAAAGTATTTATATCTATGATAACATTTGTTTAGGTTTTCGCAAAAGATTGCCTTTTGTGAAACAGTGACAAAAATGGAGTGTTTTAGATGAGTCATAATCATTACAGTGGCGGATTGACGAGGGAACAATTTCTGTTTTATGAAATCAGGATTGTGGCTTCTTTGATTTGTCAAGGAAAAAATCGTGATGAAATCCAAACGGAAATTTTTACAGAAAATTTGTTTCAGTTCCCTACAGAGCGGACAATCCGAAAAATTGTGAACACTTGTTTCCGGCGGATTGATGCATTGCATTCAGAAGAGTTGGTTCACCATCTTGCAGAATCTTCTGTACAGGTTGGAAAACAAATCAATCTGTATGCGATTATGTGCGAAAACAGCATAGTATATGATTTCATGACGGAAGTAATCGGGGAAAAATTTCGTTCGCAGGAGCTTGATTTTTCACAGAAAGATGTCAATTTGTTTTTCATGGAATTAGTAGAGAAAGTGCCTGCTATCAATGATTGGAGCGATTCCACAATCAAGAAGCTGAAACAGGTGCTTGTGAAATTTTTGGTTGAGTGCGAATATCTGGAGAATACAAAATCAAAGCAGTTACAGCCGGTTTATTTGTATCCAGAATTGGAAGAGAATATTCGTGCCAAACACGATATGGATGCCTTACCGGCATTCAATTGCTTTACACTAATATGACAATATGGAGGAGAATATGAGCAGTCTCACAGAACAACTGAACGAAATCAAAAAACGATTCTCGGATGATATTTTTCTGAGTAATAAGGGCTTATCCAATGAAGTGGGGATTCATGTATTCTGCTACGAGCCGGAACAGGAAATGCACATACAACATTTTTTCACAGAGCTGATGATGTCAGAAAATCAGTCATTCCGCCTGATTGAATGTGATTTATACAAGATATTCCTGCAAATCTGCGAAGAAAAACGCATTCTGAAAAATATTCCTGCCATGGAACAGAAAAAAGGTTCACAGGCTCTTCTGAAACAATTGCAGAAAGTCGCCTCTCCGGAAGCCTTTGTGGAGCGGATGAAATATGAACCCCATCAGCATGGGGATATTTTGCTGATAACCGGAGTCGGAAAAGTCTATCCGTTCATGAGGGCGCACTACATCCTTGACAATTTACAGCATATTTTTTCAGACATTCCGGTTGTGATGCTGTATGCAGGGAAATTCAACGGTCAAAATCTTTCTTTATTCGGCGAATTGGAGGACGGGAATTATTATCGGGCGTTCAATATGTTATAAAAGGAGTTTATTGTTATATGCGTTTACAAAATATCTATCAATCGGACATTAACCGAGATATTAACGGTGTCGTTAAAGTTGCACAAGATGATGAGTATTCCATCCGGCAGGAGCTGGAAGAATATATTATCACTCGTGAACTGCGGAAACATTTCAACACGTTTCTGAATCATTATGAGCATTCCCTCAGCCAGCCAACAGATAAAATTGGTGTCTGGATTTCGGGATTTTTCGGGAGTGGTAAATCTCATTTTCTGAAAATGCTGTCATATCTGCTGTCAAATCAGATTGTTGGAGGAAAAAAGGCAGTTGATTATTTTGCAGATAAATTTGATGACCCTATGATGTTTGCACAGCTGGAAACTTGTGTGAAAATCCCAACGGAAACAATCTTATTCAATATTGATTCCAAAAGTCCGCTGACAAAGGACAAAACAGCGATTCTCCGTGTATTTGCGAAAGTATTTTATGAACATCTTGGATTTTACGGAAATGATTTGAAAGTTGCCAAATTGGAGCAGTTTATTGCAAAATCCAACAAAACAGAAGAATTCCGGAGTTCTTTCGAACGCATTAACGGAGGAGAATGGGAGGACTCACGGGATTCTTTTGCTTTTTTCGAGGATGATATTGTGGAGGCAATGACGGAATCTCTGGGAATGAGCGAGACTTCTGCCCGAAACTGGTTCAATGGTGAGGAAGAAATTGAGCTTAGCATTGAACAGCTTGTGAAGGAAATCAAGGAATATATCGACAGCAAGGGAAAAAGTTTCCGTTTGCTGTTCATGGTGGATGAAGTCGGGCAATATATCGGTTCGGACTCTGACTTGATGTTGAATTTACAGACGATTGTGGAGGAAATTGGAACAAAATGTGCTGGTCGTGTCTGGGTCATGGTGACAAGTCAAGAAGCCATTGACAGCATTACCAAAATCAGCGGAGACGACTTTTCCAAAATTCAAGGGCGATTCAATACCAGATTAAGCCTTTCTTCGTCTTCCGTGGATGAAGTCATTAAAAAGCGTATTCTTGCCAAAACAGAAAATGCAGAAACTCTGCTGAAATTGCAATATGAAAAAAATCAGGCAATTTTGCGGAATCTTTTCACATTCAAAGATGCAATTCTGGATTTGAAAGGCTTTGCAGGTGAGGGGGAATTTGTAGAAACATACCCCTTTGTGCCGTATCAATTCAAACTGATGCAGAATGTTCTTGCGCAGATACGCAGACACGGCAATTCTGGAAAACATCTTTCCGGCGGTGAACGTTCCATGCTGTCCGGATTTCAGGAAGCGGCTCAGGCGATTCAGGACAGAGACGAAAATGCACTTGTACCGTTCTATTTGTTCTATAATACCGTACATACGTTTCTGGAAAGCTCCATCAGGCGAGTGATTGACCGCTGTCAGGCGGCTGCTGATAATCATGACGGAATTGAACAGTATGACGTGAATATCTTGAAACTGTTGTATTTGGTGCGCTATGTGGATGATGTGAAGGCAAATGTTGACAATATCAGCGTATTGATGGCGGACGACATCCGCACAGATAAAATCACTGTCAGGCTGAAAATTCAGCAATCCCTTGACCGCCTTGTTTCACAGAATTATGTTTCCCGTGCCGGAGATACTTACACATTTTTGACCGACGATGAACAGGACATTGCAAGAGATATTCGAAATACCCCTGTTGACAGTGCCATTATCACAAAGGCGATTTCTGATATTATTTTCGGGAAGCTTTATGTCAGCAAAAAATTTCGTTATGGAAAGTATGATTTTCCTTATGACCAGCGTATTGATGAAACTGTTATCGGACAGCTGAACAGCTCCATTGGACTGCATTTTATTACAGTCGCCTCGGAAATTTACAGCACAGAAGATTCTATTTTCCTCATGCGTTCCAAAACAGACAATGAAGTCATGATTGTACTCGCTGAAAGTCAGCCCTATTTCAAGGAGCTGGAAGATGCTATGAAAATTCGCCGCTATGTCAAAGGGAAAAATATCTCACAGTTGCCGGAAATGATTCAGTCTATCATTCGTGACAGACAGGCGCAGGCATCCGCCCACGAAAAAAACGCCGAAGAACTCATTTCGAAAGCCATTGCAGAGGGCAGAATTTATGTTGCTGGTGATAAGCTTTCCCTGAAAATTTCCTCCGTGAAAGACAGAATTGAACGTGCTTTGTCCGTGCTGATTGAAAGCGTTTACACAAAATTGGACTATGTTCACAAAAATTATGACAGTGATGCTGATATTGTTCAAATTCTCAAAGGTGATAGTCAGCTTTCCATTGATGGTAAAGAGTCCCCCAATGCCGAAGCCGTCAAAGAATTATTCCAGTATCTGGAAATTCAGAAAATGAAACAACTCCCCACGTCTATGGGCGACATTCAAAGAAGATATTCCGCCATTCCCTACGGATGGAGAGAAATCGATATTGCTTCTGTTACTGCAGAATTGATTGCATCTCAGAAACTCACTTTGAAATATGCTGGTGCTGTCATTCAGCCGACAGATAAAAAAATGCCCGACTATCTCCGCAGAAAAACAGAGATTGACAAAGCAATCATTTCATTCCGTGTTGCACCCCCGACAGCCTTAATCAAAAAAAGTCGTGAATTCCTCAGCGAATATTTTAACTGTACGCTTGGAGCTGTGCCGGATGATGAAGACGGCTTAATTGCCTATATTCTGGAGAAATTCACGCAGGAACGCTCCGAACTGAATGAACTGCTTTCGGACGGATACAAAGTTGCAGGCTATGCCGGAAAATCTGTTGTTGAAAATGGTATCAGCCTTTGTAATGAACTGCTGATGCACAAAAATGATAATATTGCACTGCTGAAAAAAGCCGTGGAAATGCAGGAAGATTTTCTCGACTTTTCCGAAGATGTCGCAGAGGTGAAAACATTCTTCCGTGTGCAGAAACCTATTTTCGACAATGCCCGAAATCTCCTCAATTCCATCAACGTCGAAAAAGAATACTTCCAGACGGAAACCAAAGCCCTCTCTGATATGGCGAAAATCCGTGAAATTCTTGCTCTTGCCAAACCTTACCGCAGAATCAGCGAACTTCCTGAACTCATCCAAAATATTCAGGATGTTTACCAAAAATTGCTTGCACAGAAACAAGAAGAAGTTTTCGCCGAAATCCAGTCGGCTATGGCGGAAATCCACCAAACCGCCGACATTCGACAAACTGACATTGTTCATAAGGCGGATTCTGCTTTGCAGGAAAAGAAAATGTCTGCACAAAATGCGGATAAGCTCACCGCCCTTGATGCTATGAAAATTCAGATTGCCAATCTCCGTCAGCAGTATCTCCAGAAAATCGCTATCGTGAATGACCCACAAATCGACACCGTTACCATGAACAGAAGTATTGTCTGCCATACTGTAAAATTGCAGTCTGAATCCGATATTGACCAGTATTTAGCCGAAATCAAACAAAAACTCATGCAGAAATTAGACGGTCACGACGTTCTGCATATTATCTGAGGTAAAAAAATATGAATAAAACTGCTATCAAAAATTTCGCTGTTTCGGCAAGAATCATGCTCATTGATGCCGTCACGCAACGTGCCTATGAGTATGATGTCACCGAAAACGGCAAAAATGACCCTGCTCAGGGGTCTGTCAATGGAAATTCTTTGACCCCTGTCGAAAAAAATCAGCGTTCCCAGCTGATACGCAAAATCCGCCTGAATGGTTTTGCACAAACTATGGAGGAAATCGCCTACACTTGGTTTAACCGCTTCATTGCCCTGCGGTTCATGGAGGTGAATAATTACCTCCCCTCCCATACCAGAGTATTCACGGACGAAAACGGCGATTTCAAGCCCGAAATCCTCTCGAATGCCGTCAATGTTGAAATTGACGGTCTCGACCGTGAATATGTCCTCGAACTGCTCGAAAAGCAGGATAATGAAACTTTATACAAGTATTTAATTATCACGCAGTGCAATGCGCTCAATGCCGGACTTCCTGAAATGTTTGAGGAAATCGGCGGTTGGACGGAGCTGTTATTTCCGCCGAATCTCCTCCGCTCAGACAGCGTGATTGCAAACATGGTTTCCATGATTCCAGAAAATGACTGGACGGAACAGGTTCAAATTATCGGCTGGCTGTATCAGTATTACAATACTGAACCCAAAGACAAGGTTTTCGCCGATTTGAAGAAGAATATCAAAATTTCCGCCTCTGCGATTCCAGCCGCAACACAGTTATTCACTCCTGACTGGATTGTCCGCTATATGGTGGATAATTCCCTTGGGCGGATTTGGCTGGAAGGTCACGAAAATTCCGAAATCAAGCCCAATCTGCAATATTATCTTGACGAAGCCGAACAGGAAGAGGCCGTCAAATCCGAACTTGAAAAAATCCGTTCGCAATCCAAAAACATCCAGCCCGAACAAATCAAATTTCTTGACCCCTGCATGGGCTCGGGGCATATTCTGGTATATGCGTTTGATGTGCTGATGCAGATTTATGTTTCCTGCGGATGGTCGGAGCGTGATGCCTCAAAGTCCATTCTTCGCCATAATTTGTACGGTCTCGACATTGACCGTCGTGCTTATCAGCTGGCATATTTCGCCGTGATGATGAAAGCAAGAGGATACAACCGCAGAATTCTCAGCCCCGAAAATCAGCCCAATTTAGCCAATTTCGCCGATACTATGGAGGTGGATGCTTCCATGATTCCGGCAGAGCTGAAAAATTTTGTGGAGCAGTTCGAATTTGCGGATACTTACGGTTCTCTGATGAGCGTGACAGCTCCGGAAGGGCTTGACACGGCGGTTTCAGAGTTCGGTGGAACGTTCGGCATGAATCAGCACCAACTTGACATGATGCTGAAAATTTACCACATTCTTTCACAAAAATATGATGTGGTCTGCACCAATCCCCCCTATATGGGCGGTTCTGGTATGAATGCGGATTTATCAAATTTTGTTAAGAATAATTTTTCTGACTATAAGTCTGATTTGTTTTCTGCCTTTGTTGTGCGTTGTACACAACTTACAAAACCTAATGGGTATCTTGGATTTTTAACACCATATGTTTGGATGTTTATTCAGTCATATGAAAAATTAAGAAGTTATATCTACAAAGGAAAAACGATTGAAACACTGATTCAGTTTGAATATTCAGCGTTTGAAGAAGCGACTGTACCAATTTGCACTTTTGCACTGAAAAATAGCTATGTTAATAAAAAAGGCTGTTATTTCCGCCTGACTGATTTCAGGGGCGGTATGGAAGTACAGAGGCAAAAAACACTTGAAGCAATTTCAAATCATCATTGCGGTTTTTACTATGAAGCCAACTCTGAAAACTTCTCCAAAATTCCGGGGATGCCTGTGGCTTATTGGGTGAGTGATGCAGTGATTAGTAATTTTCGATTTAGTTCAATAAAAGACTTGTTTCGAGTTGGACATGGTGTATTGACTGGGCATGATGAAGGATTTGTTTTCTATTGGTACGAAGTTGCAAATGTGGATATTTCTTTCCATAGTAAATCGCATATTGATATGATTACAAATGAGTTCAAATATTGTCCGATGGCAAAAGGAGGGGAATTTAGAAAATGGTATGGTAATTTATGGCTTGTTTTGCGTTTTGATGAATGGGGAATCAAAAAAATGTCCAGTTATCCTAAATTTACTATGCAAAATAAAGATTTGTATTTTAAACCTGGTATGACTTGGACAGAAATTACTTCAGGCAGATTGAGTGCAAGATATTTACCAGAAGGTTGTATTTTTAATCATAAAGGACCATCAGGATTTGGCAAAGATAACGATTATAATTTGAAGTTAATTGGATTTATGGCTTCAGTGGTATCAAATTATTATGAACAAATTATCAATCCTACAATATCATGCAGTGCAGGAGTAGTTAATACATTTCCTGTTAAAAATATTGAAAAGTGGTCAACTTTGTTAGTCAAAGAAAATATTGATGTATCCAAACAAGACTGGGACGCATTCGAAACAAGCTGGGACTTTGAGTCTCATCCGCTTGTGTGAGGAAAGGTGAGAATATGGAAAGTACAGAAACAATGGAATCACGCTTAAAGCGTGTAGACATGCACAATTATTTTTTGGACAGAATAAATATAGACATGGAAAATGGGAATTATATCGAAGCTTCATGGCTGATTTATTCCTGTTTTGAGAATCGTTACTTCCGTACACTGGATAAGTTCAAAAGAAAATGCAAGTATTGTAAAAAGGGCGGAAAATGCAGAAAAAATAAAAATGAACTTGCATTAAGAACAAAGGTCAACTGTGTGAAAAGACTTTATGATAATTCAGTAGAATGTATTTGTAAGGCTTTTACTGCGGAACTTTTTGAAAAGACACTTGCATGGATAAAAGAAAGAAATACTTTAATGCATGAACTGCTTTCTTTAGAATTTTATGAAGATACTGACGAAAGATTTAAAAAATGTGCAGAAACTGGCTTGGCATTGCTGAGTGAAACTTATTTGTGTTGTACAAAGTTTCGTGAATTGTTCTATACTGATGGTTACGAATTTGTTTTTCCAATCAATGCAATGGAAGGGTGTACATGTAAAAACAAAAAGGAGGAAGAAAATGAGCAGACTAATCAGTGACAAATACAAAGAATGGGAGCAGAAATGCGAACAGCGTTTCAACAAGCTCAAAGCGAATGAGGAAGAACTCAACCGCATTTTTATTGAAATTTACGGCTTGCAGGACGAACTAACCCCCGAAGTGGAAGACAAGGACGTAACCGTCAGAAAAGCCGATTTACAGCGAGAAATCAAGAGCCTGATAAGCTATGCCGTGGGGTGCTGGTTCGGGCGGTACAGCGTGGATGTCAAGGGGCTTTGCTATGCCGGCGGTGAATGGGATACAGGCAAATACAAGACCATCATTCCGGTGAAAGACAACGTGTTGCCGATTTGTGATGATGATTATCTGGAAACGGACTTGACGGGGTTAATCGTCGAATTTGTCCGCAGGGTTTACGGAGATGACACTCTTGAAGAGAATCTGAAATTTATCGCTGATGCCCTCGGCACAAAGGGGAGTACCCCTCGTGAGGTCATCCGGAATTATCTGTTAAGCGGATTTTATGCTGACCATTGTAAAATTTATCAGAAACGACCGATTTACTGGCTGTTCAGTTCGGGCAAAAAGAACGGATTCAAGGCTCTTGTCTATATGCACCGCTGGGAGAAAACCACAGTTGCAACGGTCAGAACGGATTATGTCCACGAATTGCAGGAACGCTACCGGACACAAATTTCGTTGATTGCGGGACAGATGGAAACGGCGGTGCAGTCCGACCGTGTGAAGCTGAAAAAGCAGTCGGAAAAGCTGACTGCACAATTGGACGAAATCAACGCATATGAAGAAAAAGTGCATCATCTGGCGGATATGATGATTGACATTGATTTGGATGACGGTGTCAAGGTGAATTATGCCAAATTTGCAGATATATTGGAGAAAATCAAATGACGATAGATATTATCAAACGGACACTTTCGGAGCGTTTCGCCGAGGAACTCCCCGATTACTACAAGCGGAGAATTATTTTCTGGCACGATTCCGAACGGGAATTTGAGTCCATGATTGACGAAGTTGACATTCCGGATGTCAAAATTCTGAAACTGACAGGGGATAATTTCTTTGCGGTGAAAATGCTGTTACTGGAGACCGACACGGAAAGCAATTATTTGATATATAGCCCATTGTCCTACAAGCACCGAGAAGATAACTGGTTAAGGGATATTGAGCGATACAGCGAGGAATTTCGTGCTGACCTGACATCCATGCAGATGGATGAACTGCACATTCCGCAGATAACACAGATTCGCCGTGCTATGAAGCATTACACGAAATTTTTCGAAAGCAAGGAACGCACCACAAAACTGGCTTCCCTGAAAACAAAGTATGAAAATGCTGGACAGCTCCATATTGATATTATGGCAGTGCTTTCCAGTGCAGAAGTGAATACAGTTCATGGGGTATTGAGGGCGATTTTCTGCGATACGCTGGACGAGGAAGAAAATCAGGCATTGGCGAACATCCAGAAATTTGGCAGTCAAGAAGCCCTTTATGAAATGATTGCAAGATATACAGGCTATGCAGACGAAAAATTTTCTTTGTGGGGGCTGACAGTTCATATCATGATAACGGCATTGTCAGGGGGGTTAGAGCCTTCCCTGTTTTCAGGGCTGAATCAATATATTTCGGAGGGGAATCAATCAAACTGCTATGCATTTCTTGATGAATGGGCGCACTCCAAGGACAGCGAAAAATTATTTGAAATCACAGAAGAAGTACAGGAACATTTCAACCTCGTGAAGCGTCTGGAAACGCTGGATACAAATATTTTGCTGAAATCAGACAGTTTGCCTTGTATTGATGAATGTATCATTGAGCGTTTCATGAATGAAATCAGTGAGAACGTGATAAAAATTCCTGACATCCTGAAAGCCGTGGAAAGTCGGAGAGTTTCAAAATGGCATGAGAAATTTTCTTACTTTTATGATGGCTTGTATGCGATTGCAAAAATGCAGGAATTTCATCTGGAGCATATTGCAGGGTTTCATTACGGCGAATATTCGCAGTTATGGAAAGCGTACTGTAACGAACTGTACCTTATGGATACTTACTATAGAGAGTATCACATAGCATTCAGAAAGAGTCTGAAAAATGCCTCTTCTGAACTGGATGATTTATTTAAAAATGCCTCCGAAACAGCCGAAAAAATTTATCAATGGTATCTGTCAGAACTGAATCAGCAGTGGTGCATTTTGATTCGTGAAGACATGGAGCTGTCTGGCAGATTGCACAAATTAAAACAGCAGACAAATTTTTACAAAGATAAAGTCAAGCCGATTTTGCAAAAAAGTGGGCGTGTATTCGTGATTATTTCGGATGCACTGCGTTATGAAGTCGCTTCTGAACTGACTGAAAAGCTCATTCGTGAAACCAACGGCACAGCAGAAATTTCAGCGATGCAGTCCGTTTTTCCGAGTATTACCAAATTTGGAATGTCGGCTTTATTGCCACATCATGAACTGACATTGACAGAAAATCTGAAAATGCTTTGTGATGGAAATTCCACCGAAGGCACGGAAAACAGAGATAAAATTTTGAAGCAAATACATCATAAAAATTGTGCTGTCACCTATGAAGCATTGCTTTCCATGAAGCAGACACAACGCAGGGAGCTTATCAGCGGTGCAGAAACAGTCTATATTTACCATAACAGAATTGATGTCATTGGTGACAAGGCAATGACAGAACATCAAGTATCAGAAGCCTGTCAGGATACTATCGAGGAGCTGAAAACTCTCGTGAAATTGATTGTGAATTCCCTAAGCGGTTCTAATATCATCATCACAGCTGACCACGGATTTTTATATTCCCATGAACCGCTCACAGAAAGCGACAAGGCAGAAAAAAGCCTTGTTTCAGGAAATATCATGGAATCCGGCAGAAGATATATTTTAGCAGATGCAGGCAGTCAATCCAATGTTTTGATGAAAATTTCAATGAGTCCCTATCAGTCGGAAATCGTCGGATTGACACCCTCTGAAACCATTCGCATCAGACAGCAGGGCGGAGGGGAGCATTTTGTACATGGGGGGATTTCCTTGCAGGAATGCTGTGTGCCTGTTATCACGTTCAAGAATATTCGTGCAGGTTCAAAGAAATTTGTTGACATCAAAAAAGTGGAATTGACATTGCTCAGCATGACAAGAAAAATCAGCAACAATATTTTCACGCTGAATTTCTTCCAGAAAGATGCAGTCGAGGGAAAGAAAGTTCCGGCGACTTATGAGCTGTATTTCTGTGATGAGCTTTCAAAGAAAGTCAGCGATGTGCAGACGATGATTGCCGACAAAACCACCGAACCACAACACAGAGTTTATAAAGCACGTTTCACGCTTCGGGGTGAAAGTTTTGACGAAAATGCACCCTATTACTTGAATATCGTGGATAAGGAAACAGGTGCAGTCATAGAAAAAACGCAGTTTTCAATAAAAATTGCTTTTGCAAATGATTTTGATTTTTAGAAAGGAATGGTATATATGGATGATTTTGTGATTGAAAATGGAGTTTTGGTAAAATATCAGGGTTTGGGCGGTGCGGTTGCCATCCCCGACAGCGTGACACGCATTGGAAATCGTGCGTTTTCAGGGTGTTCAAGCCTGACCTATGTGAAGATACCCAACAGCGTGACAAGCATTGGAGAGCGTGCGTTTTGGGGATGTTCAAGCATGACCTCTGTGACGATTCCCAACAGTGTGACAAGCATTGGATATAGTGCGTTTTCTGGATGTTCAAGTCTGACCTCTGTGACGATTCCCGACAGCGTGACAAGCATTGGAAGTGATGTGTTTTATGGATGTGAAAGTCTGAAATCTGTGACAATTCCCGACAGCGTGACAAGCATTGGAAGTGATGCGTTTTATGGATGTGAAAGACTGACCTCTGTGACAATTCATGGTATGACATTTTCAGTGGTGGATACAGGTGATGTTTCTTTGGATGAGATGATTCACATGATATTCTATCGTGATTTCTCTGTCAAAATGAACCATGATGTGAAATATTCTGTGATTTGGTTATTTTTCGTTCATAACCCCGAAGATGAGCCGACAATTGCCTATATCAAGAAAAACTTTGCGAAAATGTTCCAATACCTGATTGACCATGATGATGTGGAGACGGTGACAGCTATTATCAATTCCGGAAAATTCCTGACAAAACGCAACGTTGACAAACATATCAATTATGCCATTGATAACAAAAAATATGAAATTCAGGTGCTATTGATGGATTACAAAGCGGATAAAATCGGCTATTCTGACCCATTCCAGAAATTCAAACTTTAAAAACGGAGGAATCAGCATGAATTCACTTGATAGAAAAATCATTTTCACCCTGCCAACTGTAAAAATGCTGCCGCAAGTATCACGCTGAACATCAAGCAGATAATAAACCCTACAGTTTTGAGCGCAATATCTGCCCAGAGCAGTCTGCAACGCTTGGCGAGCATATCATACTCAATGCCATGATAGTTATGACCTTCTTCAAATATACCACCTCAGAATTTTGCTTTCAATATCAAGAAGTATCTCCAGACGGGGTTCTCCTGCTCTGCGAAAAACAGTATTTCAAATTATGACTATCTATCTCAAAAAACAGCCTCTTGATGAACCTGTGTATCAATTTCTTGGCAAGAAACGTGCCGAAGGAAAACCCTACAAAGTTTACATGATTGCTGCTGCACACAAGTTTCTCCGCATATATTGTGCCAGAGTCAAAGAAACATTGAAAGCACAGGAAACATAGTTTTGTTTCATAAACCAGTTCTGCCCTGACTTTTTTCGCTGATATTCTCAATTCAATTGTCAACATTTTTCGAGATTCTGTCAGGGCTACTGTATGGCTACAATCTCATATTCTTTTTTTCAGACTGCTTCGGCGGTCTTATTGTCGTACCTGCTTTTTTCTTCTTCCTTCAATTGTGAATTTTTTGTGAACTTTTCGATTTGCATATTGACTCTTATTTGCAGGTCTCGGACTGTGATTTCAAATCAATGTTTTTTGCGATAATAAAAAGCCTGTACCCAAAAACAGGTACAGGCGAACTATGATAGGCTAAGGAGATTTTATTTTTCAAAAAATGAAATGATATAAAATATGGCTTTTCGCTGTTTAGTGTGGGTAAAGCACTTTAAAACATAAAAGCTTCATAATTACCATTTATTAGTTGTTTTCTCGTATTTCTTGAATTTAAACATGATTGAAAAGGAAGTGGTAAAATAATCCTTATTTTTAGATGCTTTTTCTTTCAATCATACAAAGCTTCAAGTATAGATGAGACTATATTTTACCCTTCACATTA
>JAZAUD010000051.1:0-14351 GCA_036373775.1 Oscillospiraceae bacterium
AGCCTGTTGTTGCTCCGGTCAGGAGAATTTCACCGTTTCCGGTCATTTGTACTCTGTTGAGGTAATTATAATCAGCAGAATCAAAATAGACTTCATGAGTAGCATCACCCTTGAATTCCGTCACATGAGCGTTGTAACATTGCAAGCCTTTACCGCCGTAGGGATTGTATACCTTCAAATCTCCCCCAATGCGGAGCGTTCCCACTGCCTGATGATTCGCTTCTGCTGTGGTGTTGATGATAACATCTCCGTCAACGTCCAGTAAACCGCTGCTGGCATACATATTCAGTTCGCCGCTTCCATAAGTACCGTCTTTGTTTTGCAGTTCATAATTGCCGGTTACTTTCATTTCACCTGAGCCAATTACCAAAGTACCGCCGGACTGGTAGACTGTTCCGTTGACAATGAGGGAATGTCCGTTTAATTCCAATGTACCGCCTGTGATGTACAAATCACCATCATAGACGGCATCGGCTTTCAGGCTCAAATCTCCTGAAATGGCTGTGTCGGCTGCGGATGCTGTCAAGGTGGCAATATCGGGCTGTGATGTGACAAATGCACCAGCTCCAAAAATCATGACTGCTGATAGAATCAGCGGAAATAATTGTTTTTTCATAATCATACCTCCAATTTATGTGTGTCAACTCATGTCAAATTCCTCCAATTTTCGAACATGTTATGATAAAAAACTGTATACTTTTATTATACCATAGACCATGTGAAAAGTCAATACTTTATATTGTTTTTTTTAATCTTTAAAAATATCTAATGACAGTATCAAGTGTGAATAAAAAGATTGACAATTGTTTCATTTTGTTGTATAATATTATCAACCTGCAAAAAGCAGGAAATATATACATAAAAAGGTGAATGCATGATGAAGATGAAGAAACAATTGATTTCGGGTATCATGACAGCATCTCTTCTGATGACAAGTATTCCTTTGGTAGGGATTCCGGCACACGCAGAAGCGGTGGAATTAGTCAATGATACATTCGAAGACTCATTCGGCACATGGAAAGCGAGAACTTCCGGCAGTACGGAAATTTCCCTTTCTGATGCACAGGCACACACAGGCGCAAAATCTTTGTTTGTCAAGGGGCGTACCATTGCATGGAATGGTGCAGGGGCTTCCATGATTGGCAATATGTACGCAGGAGAACAATATTCTCTGAGCGTGGCGGTATATTATGATGATGAAGTTGGCGGACAAAATCAACAGTTCAATTTGCAGTGTCTCTATACGGATGCCAACGGCAAGGAAAATTATAAATATATCAGCTCCGTGAATGCACAGCAAGGACAATGGGCGGTTATCAATGGAAATTATACCGTTCCTGCTGATGCCTCGAATATTGTCGTTTATGTGGAAGCTGCAACTTTGAGTGATTTCTACATGGATGACTTTGTACTCACAGGCGAAAAGCACGATAATTCCGGCGCAGAGGACGGATTCTTTGACGATTTCGAAGACGGTACAAAAATGAGCTGGCAAGGCAGAGGCTCAAAAACTACTCTGGAAGTCACTGACAAATTCGCACATTCCGGCACGTATTCCCTCCGTACGGACGGCAGAGAACAACTTTGGAATGGTGCAACCTGCAACAAAGCCCTCGTATTGGAAGCAGGCGGATATTATAATTTCGGTTGTTGGGTGATGTATGACGGCGACGAATACACCGACACACAGAAATTTTCTATCAACCTCCAGTACGACAAGGACGGAAAAGAAAACTACTACACCATTTACACGGAAACCGCTAAAAAAGGCGAATGGACATATGTGGGAACAGAATGCACTATCCCCGAAGGCGCATCCAATTGCTATGTGTATGTTCAGACCGCATACAGACCAGCATCAGCGGTGACTTCTCAAGATTTAATGGGCTTCTATCTGGATGACGTTTCCGGTACGAGATTACCAGACCCAGCAATTCAGGATGATATTGCATCTTTGAAAGACGTTTACAAGGATGATTTCAAGGTTGGCTGTGCGGTGGCTGGTAGTGAATTCACGCAGGGCGCAACAAAAGACCTGATTCTGAAACATTATAACAGCGTGACAATCGGCAACGAATTAAAGCCCGAAGCTGTCTTAGACCAGACGGCTACTATCGCTTACATGAATGCCAACGGAGACCAGACAAACCCTCAAATTTCCTTGAAACAAGCTGCTGATATGCTCAAATTCTGTGAAGATAATGGGCTTGATTTGCGTGGTCATGTGCTGGTATGGCATTCTCAAACTCCGGACTGGTTCTTCAAAGAAAATTATGATGCTGATGGTGCTTTCGTTTCTCCCGAAGTCATGGACAAGCGAATGGAAAACTACATCAAAAACGTGATGAATGCCATCAAGACACAATATCCAAAACTCCATGTTTACGCATGGGACGTTGTGAATGAAGCCGCCTCTGATTCTGGTACTATCCGCAATGCTGGGGCATATTCTCAGGGTGACGGCTCATCTGGTTGGGTATCTGTTTACGGAGACCAGAGTTATATCAAAAAGGCTTTCGAGTATGCGAGAAAATACGCTCCCGAAGGGTGCAAGCTCTTCTATAACGATTACAACGAGTACAGCGAAGCAAAATTAAAATATATCCAGTCCGAAATTTTACAGCCCCTTGTGGATGCGAAATTGATTGACGGCATGGGAATGCAGTCTCATATTGGCATGAGTTCCCCCTCTATCGCTCAGTATGAAAACGCACTCAGAAGCTATGCAAAAATGGGGCTTGAAGTACAGGTAACGGAATTAGACGTTGCACTCCGTTCGGATACTACAGAGGATAGACTTGCATTAGCGGAAAGATACCGTCAGTGTTTCGAGATGTTCAAGCGTGTGAAAGATGATGGAGTGAATCTCTCTGCTGTTGTGCTGTGGGGTATCACGGATTCAACCAGTTGGATTGGCGGTTATCCGTTGTTATTCGACAAAAATTATCAAGCGAAAGATTCCTATTATGCAGTAATTGATACAGAAGCAGAAGTGCAGACCATTCAAAAAGCCCGTGCCTATGTGTATGACGGCACAGAAGCAGGTTTACAGCTTGCCCTTGATGCACAGTCAGCCAACAGCCTTGGATGGGCGGGAACATTCAAATCTGCATGGGATAAAAAAGGTGTTCTAACTCTTCAGGTTTATTCCGCTGGAGAAGGCACACTTACAGTATACAGCGACCTCCTCCATGCACCCGAAACTTATCAAGTGAAAAAGGGTGTCAACACTGTAACGGTATCATTTGAACACGTTGACAGACTTCTGGAAATTGGAGACAATATCGGCTTTGACATCAGCTTGAATCTTGGAACAGATAACTGGAACTGGAACTCCCTGAAAAATACTCCCGATTCAAGTTCTTATGGAAAGTTAGTTTTGTCAGAGATTCCAGCAATTGCCACCGCTAAAAAAGGCACTCCCCAAATTGACGGAAAAATTGATTCCGTTTGGATGGATGCCCCGACAATTAACATTGACAAGTATTCCCTTGGTGAGGGCGCAACAGGCACAGCAAAAGTTTTGTGGGATAAGGACTATATTTACGTATTAGCAGAAGTCAAAGACCCAGTATTAAGCAAGGCAAGCAACAACGCCTATGAACAAGACACCGTGGAAATCTTCCTTGACGAAAACAACCACAAGACCAGCGCATATGAAGCGGACGACATTCAAGTGAGAACGAATTTTGACAATGAAAAATCTGTTACAGACGGTTTAAGCACAGATGCCTTTATTT
Source organism: Oscillospiraceae bacterium (assembly GCA_036373775.1). GTDB lineage: Bacteria > Bacillota > Clostridia > Oscillospirales > Ruminococcaceae > UBA3855. The sequence goes on from JAZAUD010000051.1 coordinate 3,741, forward strand.
CCGCCACTGCAAAGACCGCTGACGGCTATCTCGTGGAATTTGCGATTCCGTCAACTTTGGGCGGATTCAGTGCCAATCAGATTGTCGGCTTTGATGCACAAGTCAACGACGACGGCACAGGCGACGGAAAACGCACTTCCATTGCCAACTGGTACGACCTTTCTGGAATGGGCTATACAGATGTTTCCGGTCTGGGTCTGCTGAAATTGGAAGGTGACGGCACAGAGACTTCTGTCACCTATGGTGATGTGAATTGTGATGGTGAAGTCGATATTGCAGACGTTCTCCTGCTCAACCAACATTTGTTAGGAATTGAAGATATTGACACAGAGGGACAGAAAAACGCTGATGTTGACAACAATGGAGCTGTCAATGATACAGATGCTTTGAATATTCTGAAATCTCTCGTGGATTTGGTAACGCTCCCTGTATAAAGACTTTGATTTAATAAAAGCCCTCGGCTTAGGATGACTGCCGAGGGCTTATTTTGATGTTATACAGATTTTTTTTCATATTGAATAACAATGCAGGTTACATTATCCTGACCGCCATTTTGTAAAGCACGCTCTACCAATAAACTGGACGAATGTTCCGTCTGCATTTGTAATAGGGAAGCGATTTCTGTATCACTGCACATATCTGTCAAACCGTCACTGCAAAGCAGGAGCTGACCTTCCATCAATGGAAAGGGCTGATAGGAAAGCATGGGAATCCCAACATTTCGGTTATCCATTCCGATATAGGCGGTGAGTTGATGAGCGTCACGGCTATTTCGTGCTTCCTCAGCGGTATAGATATTAGCTTTGAATTTTTTCATTGCAAGTGTCTGGTCTTCTGAAATTTGCTGAAACGTTGCATTGTGCAAATAAATTCGGCTGTCACCAACGGAGAACGCATAAACCATCCCCCTTAAAATGCAGACAAGTACCATTGTACAGCCACTTCTTCCGCAATGCTTCTCTTGAATCATACGACAAATTTTAGCATTGGCTTTTTTCACAAATTCCTGTACCTTTAAAGGTATCTTATTTTCATTAGATGTTGTAAATTCTGGATAACATTCTTTCAGTGTCACAGCAGCGATTGCAGAGGCTTCCTCTCCGTAAGCTTCGCCACCCATTCCATCAAATACCGCAAAAATGCACAGACCAGCATCAGAAATTTGAATTTCATCCGAACAAGCCTTTGTTTTCTTTTCTCCATAACCAGTCACAAAAAAATTGTCTTCATTTTCCGTGCGGACATTTCCGGCATTGGTAGTAAAGGAAACGTGTAAAATTCCCCCTGATGATTCGGGTAATTCTGTGGCATGATTGGGGGTTGCTTGTGCTTTTGTTTTTTTTGTAAAGAAACGTTCAAGCCACATGATGATTTTCCTTTCCTTGCATTGGTTACGCTCCACGGTTTCTGAATTTCAGGCTGATAACTGAAATACTAGCACAGGCAAACCCAATTAGTGCAATACATCCCCATGCTTTCAGAAGATTTTCAGTTGTATAAGAATAAGCAGCTTCACTTTCCAGTCTGACAACTTGCGGAAATACGAGGCTCATTTTCAAGGGTAATTCTTCATTGTTCAGATTCCCGATGCTCCCCAATGCGGACATTCCCCACTTACTAAAAGTGATATAGGCGATTTTCTCTGACCATCCATTCAATTCGAACAGTACGCCACTCATAACCAATTGCAAAATCAATACAAACGGCATTGCAGTCATGGCGGCATTTGGTGTAGAAGCAACAGAAGAAATCATGATTCCCATAATATCCGAACACCAGATAACAAGAAAAATTGTGATGAAGTACTCAATCACGGAATATTGGAAAATAATTCCCTCTTCCGGAAAGTCAATATATATTTCACAAATAATCAGCATCAATAACGACTGCACAAAACAAATCATCAAATCAAAAAGAATATGCGACATAACATAGGATGTAATGTGCGCTCCTGCCCGATATTCCGCCGTAATTGTGGGGTGTTCCTTACAGATTCTTTGAATCGAATTGAATACCCCAATCCAGATGGAAGCAGAGATGATGGCGAAAAAGCCGGATTTGGTTGCTTCATAGGTGGAAAACATATTTTCTCCCACAATGGAACAAACCAGAAAAGAAATCACCGCTGCAATCACAATAAATTTCCAGTCTCTTTGATTTCGGAATAATCGTGAATTTTTAGCAATATAGACCGGAATTTGTTTCACAATAGAAGTATTTGCCACGTTTAGCCCCTCCTCGTCCGTTCAAACTTTTGAATAAATTCGTCTCCTCGTCCTTTTCCGCCTTCATAGTTAATTTCAATGACGATTTCACTAAGCTTATTGACACCGAAAAAATTTAATGCATTTGCCACATCTCCATAATATGCCAAATGTCCGGCATCATCCGTCCGGCTTTTCGCAAGGACAATGACTTTCTTATACATATTGGCAACGTCATCAGGATAGTGTGAAATCATCAATCCAGCACTGCCAGATTCTGTACATGGGCGCAATTGAAAGGAGTTATCCACAGATTCTGCTTTTGTGATGGGTGTTACCAATTGTTTCATCTGGTCAATTCGTCCGGCAATGTCTAACCCAGCATCCGGCTCATCATAGGTGAAAAAGCGAATATCTCCTACTGCCTTGATTGCCACTTGCACACGTTTGCGCTGTCCGCCACTGATGATACCAAGCATACTATCTTTGATGGATGTGAGCATCATATTTTCAATGACTTCATCCACACGTTGACGAATTTCTTCCGCACTGTATTCACCAGCTAATTGGATTTGCGCAGAATCCATAATGGTATGATAAACAGTATCATGGAATCGATAATCCGGATACTGCGGTACAATGCCGATTTTATGTTTTAATATTCGGAGATTTTTATATAGATTCATGCCGTCAAGCATGATTTGTCCTTTAATGCTGAGAATTTGTTCAGAGTCTCGGTTCTGTCCGGTAATTGCCTTGATGAAAGTGGATTTACCAGCACCAGCACCACCCAATACAAGAATAAAGTCACCGGCTTCAATATCAAGGTGAATATCTTTCAGCAAGCATTTTTTTTTGAGTGGTGAACTTGGGCGGCTTGCAAAAACAGTATCCAGATTGACGGACATCATCACAGAACGTTGCTGATAATCAAACGGCACGTTTGCTTTGCGGTCATGATAAATGATTTCTTGTTCCAGAAAAATCAGTGTGGTATTGGCAATTCGAATGACATCAAAAGGGTGTAAGGTTTGCCTTTTGTTGACAGCGATTTGATTGACAATCACACCATTTTTACTTTGCATATCAACGATTTCCCACTGATTTCTTTGTTTCCGAAGCACGGCATGATTACGGGAAACCATAAAATCAGAAAGAGAAATTCCCTCTGCTTGGTTTCTTCCAATGGGAATCTGTGTTTTCCCCTGTAAAGGGAATCTGTGCCAATTTTCTTCACTGGGAAATGAGGTGCTGAAAATCATTTCAACCGCCTGAGGGTGTGGCTGGTTCAGTTCTTTGCGGTCAATTCGCAAGACATCACCGTCTTTTAATGGGATTGCCTTTGAGCCACGTTCATTGTATTTCGGCAATTTTACTCCATTATAGAATGTTCCATTCATACTGTTATTATCACGATAATAATAAGAATGCTCCATAAAAAAGAACGTTCCATGATTTCTGGAGGTAATTTCCGAAGACAATGCAATACTATTATTGTGGTTCATTTCCGGAGTACTCCGCCCTAACTGCATCTCCCCATGCAAGTGAACGACACGCACAGCTTTTCCATTTTCCAAAATCAGCAAACTGGCTGGGCGTGGGGGTGGTGCAGCATAATAAATCGTTTGATTATTCAATGTGATACACTCCTTTATAAAAGTCAGAGGACAGAATTTTCTTCCGGCTGTGTAGCCTGTCCCTTTTTGGCATACTGGATAAACCAGCGACCTTCAATTTGAATCAAATAGACCTGATAAAAAGTCACAGAAGTTTCTGACTGCATTGCAATCGTAATAACAGAAGTTTCCTCTTCTTCTTCTACTGTAATCACCTGCGGAGAAAGTTCTGGTATGACATCCACACCGGAAATATTCGAAAGGAAGGGAAACCATTTAGAAAGTACTTTTGCAATATTTGTTCCGGTGAGCTGGTCAATTCTGTCAATAGCATACTTTACCAGCTGTGCTTCTGTGGGTTCAAGATAGGTCAATGCTTTGTTAATATCATTTTTGTTGAGTGCTTCAATGAACGAATGAAAGACTTTTTCGGATTCCGCCATTGGTACTTCTTCCACTTCCACTTCACTGGATGAATCATCCGTTTGATTGTGGTAGTAGTAGATACCAATTCCAGCACCTGCACAAAGTAATACAATCACAATAATGACAGCAATCATGCCTTTTTTCATGAATCGACACCCCTTTTATTGATATTCAAAACGCCATCTTTGAAGCATATTCTCTGGGTCATATTGTCGCATATATGTTTTTGCTCCATGCCAAAGCCCCTCAGATGTGACTACCAAATTAGCATTAGAAACACATTGTATCAAATACGTTCCATCTTCACAAGGTTTGATGTAAAATAATTGTGTTTCGTTATTGGAAAAAGTCAAATATCGTCCAACTCTCATCCCTTCTTGAACTGGCGGTTCTCCCCAACAGTTCAAATACCCACCATATCCATGCATTATCTGAATTCGATACATACCAGAATCCATATGTTCCACCTTGAAAAGTTGCTCTATTGAACCATCTTCCAAACATAGACCAATCACCCCATCTTTTGCATCCTGTACTTCGTCTTCATAAAAATAATTCATGTAGTAATTGGATGAAGAGGCGATTTTATAGACTCCATCTGAAACCGTGATAAGATTATTTTCGGTTGGTTCAGTGGGGGGAAGGGTTTCTATGATTTCTTCTGTTGGTTCTATCGTGGGAATGATTTCAGTAATGTCTGCTATGATGATTTCGGGTGTTGTGGTATCTGCTTCAACCAAAGTAGTTGATGCATTGGCTGAATCGTCGTTATCATCTTTATCTTTTAGCAACAGAACAAGAACAGAAGCAATACAAACAATGGAAAGTACCATAAGCAAAACGATTGCCAGTGAATTGTCTCTGGTGGGTGTTTTGACACTTTCACTAGCATGATTTCCAGCATAGACGGTGGAAGAATCACTTTTCCTTGCAGGTGTTTCAGAATAAATGGTGTCTTGGTTTTCCCTGAATTTTGTCGCAAATATAACCGGTTCGCCGTCGGCGAGCTGCTGCAGGTTCACGAGCAAATCTGCAATGGTCTGATACCTTTCTTTCGTATCAAATGCGCAGGCTTTGAGAATGATTTTTGCAAAATCCTTTGAAGCATGACAAGGGGGCGGAATTGGCTTTTGACCGCTCATTCGAACATCCAGAGCATCATCTGCATTTCTATATTCACGCTCAAATGGAAAATACATATCATTCATGAACTGATACAGACAAATGCCGAAAGAATACAAATCCGCCTGATGGGTATAATTTTCGTCAAGTTCCGCTTTTGCACGATAAATTTCAGGTGCAATATACCCTGGTGCGCCTGCGAATGTATGCGCTGTAGCAGCCTCTTTGGAGACGTTGAAATCTCCCAATTTATAGATTCCTTCATTGGATACAAAGAAATTTTCGGGCTTAATATCTCGGTGGATAATTCCTTTTCGATGTGCCACAAGGATACCGTTTCCAATATCCTGCGCAATTTTAATGACATTTTGCTCTGTAAGCTCAATATGATGGATAGCATCCTGAAAGTTTGTCAGGAGTTCCATTTTCAGGAGACAAATATAACCCTCAGTTCTTTGATTGAGAATGACCGGACGGATAATATGAGAACGATATTCAACAATATTCGGGCAGCTTGCTAACTGCAATTGTTGCATAATGGTAACTTCATTCTGTACTATCCGTAAATGTTGTTTCATGTAGGTTTGTTTCTGCTTCTCCGTGTAACCTTCTTCAGAAATCAATTCAATTTTAAGGGCAGATTTTTGGATTTGGTCTCCAAGCCTTTCCGTAATGACGTGTACTGTTCCAAATGTACCTGTTCCAATATTTTTCTCTACAATCCGGACATCTTCTCCCAAAAGCTTCAAAAATTGCCCCATATTGGCATAAAAATAAATTGTCAGCTCCTTGTTGTTCATAACACATCCTCCGTTTTCGACCTGCAACTGTCGGATTTCAACTATGTATTCGTTGGTAAATGGTATTCTTTCTGTGGCAATCTTTTAACCATGAAAAAGGAAAAATAGTGTACTGTCGTTTGCTCCGACACTTAATATGATAGCATATTTTTTGAGATTTGTCAATATATTTATAATTTTTTGGCAACAATTTACTTATCGGAGCTGATATCAAAAATCCTGCACACAATCATGCAGGATTTTTTGATGCTTTTATTTGGCAACGTGTAAACTTTCAGGTTTTGCAGAAGCGGAATAGAAATACCCATCAAAAATGGTTGCATAGTATGCCCAATCTTTACTATAGGTACTGCCATCACAATTCCAGATAACTTTCACGACCTCTGCGCCTGTAATGTCGATATTAAATTCTTGTGGTTTGGATTCACTGGTAAAGGTTTCAGAACGGAATACTAATTCCTCGTCTACATAAATATCCAATTGAGCGGAAGTCTTGTATCTATCTGGAGTAACATCTTTAGGGAGTGCCACAATCCCAGTAAACCCGACAAAACCACGGTCTTTCACCAAGAAAGAAGCATAGCCCTTATCAATGGAGAAACTGGAGAGATATTTTTCATTGTAATTGGTGACAAGCTTTTCATTGGTATAGATTTTTTTGGAATCCGTTGCAAATAAATCTTCATTGGAGAGATACGAAATCGTTTCGGCTTCTTTCTCCGTGCCTTCCACAACAAATTCATCCACAGATGCTTTGGAAATGTAAGGCTCAAAAACGGTAGCGTAATAGCACCAATCTTTACTATAAGTACTGCCTTCACAGCTCCATGAAAGTTTAATCACTTCCGCATTGGTAATATCAATATTGAATTCCTGCGGTTTGGATTCACTGGTGAAAGTCTCCGAACGGAACACTAACACATCATCCACGAAAATTTCAAGCTGTGCAGAGGTTTTATGGCTGTCAGGGGAAACATCCTTAGGGAGTGCAACCGTACCATGGAAAGAAGAACAGCCCATATCTTTCACCAGATAAGAAACATAACCCTTATCAACGGAAACAGAATTACGATATTCATTCTTGTAGTTATCCATTAAGTAAGTAGCAGTAGAATACCCTGTACCTTCATTTGCAAATAATTCCATGTCAGAAAGATAAATCTTATCCTCATCCGTCGGCGCATCTCCGGAAGATTCCTCTGGAGTTTCTTCTGCTGTTCCGGCATTTTCTTCCACTGTATTTTCATACTGATATTTCTCAACCTTTGTAGCAACACATTCATTGAATAAGCTGTCAATATCTGGATAGCCCTTGAAGAAGAAGAAACACGGAATCAGATTTTGATACCCATAATCGCTTTCAGAAGTTTTATCACAAATCCTTCCTGAACTCAAATCAACCGTACAAGTACCGTCAGGCATAATCTGGATGTCAGAATAGCGATAATAGAAATAATAAGTTTCATTGCCCTGCTCTTTGTCCACACCGTTTCCGCCACGTTTCAGGGCAAAAATATCAGCACTGTATTTGTAAATCAGATACAAGTCATTATGTGGGGTAGAGGTAAAGCCTTCCTTTTCCGTCAAGAAATAATAGCCGAGAAATTCCGCATCTGGTACAGCAATTGTTCCCTGCCAGTCGGGAATCCCTGTCAATCCTGCACGATAGCTGATAAAACTATCCTGTGCCTGATTTTTCATTTTCTCTTTCATATCCTCTGGGATTTCATCAACCTTAGTGGCATAAAATGGCTCAGTTCTTGCAATGGTTTCGGTGACTTCTTCTGTGGTGGGAATTTCCTCAATAATTTCCTCTGTGATGACCTCATCAGCCATCATTTCTGTTGTTGCTTCTTCAACAGCGATGGTTTCAACGGCACTTGTTGGAGTTTCCGCCGTCTTCACTTCAGGAGAAGAGGATTTCGGATGAGAAACAGCTGACAATATCACAATCACAGCAATCACACCAGCGATAATTCCAATGGGTTTCTTTTTGGGAGCTGATGAACCAGCCGTTCCGTTATTTGTAGGTGATTCCGAAAAAACAGTTGCATTTGATGCATTGGAAACGCTATTTGCTTTTTGGGAAGGTGTACGGCTGGAATTACCGCCTTCTGCGTATACAGTAGCATTCGCATCAACAGGCTGTTCAGGGCGGTAAGTTTTGATACGGCTGATACTTCTCAAATCGTCCAGCATCTCATCCATGGAAGAATATCTTTCATCCACGCTGAATGCACAAGCTTTCATGATAATTTTAGCAAATTCGTCAGAAGCCTTGCAAGGCGGAGGGAATGCTTCTCCCTTCATGCGTTTTTCATAAGCGTTATCCATATCACAGGTATCACTTTCAAGAGGGAATAAGCCATCATTCATCATCTGATACAGACAAATTCCCAAGGAATAAATATCGGCTTGACTGGTATAAGAATCGAAACTGTCTGTTTTCGCTGCATAAACCTCAGGAGCCATATAATTCGGCGAGCCTGCATAAGTACAAGTTAAATCTGCTTTTTTAGAAATATTGAAATCGCCCAGCTTGAAAATACCATTTTCTGAAACGAACAAATTTTCCGGTTTCACATCTCTGTGAATGACACCCGTATCATGCGCAAATTTCAGCCCTTCGCCAATCTGGACAGCAAGCTTTTTGACATTTTCCTCAGAGCATTGGAATTTTCCGCTGTATATCGATTCGCCGACATTCCCCAATAACTCCATTCGTATCAGGTTATAGTATCCTTGAAAGTTCCCATCAGCATCATGAAACGCACCAATATATTCATCCTGATAGCCCACAATATAGGGACAATCACGGAGTTTTATCATGATTCCGGTTTCACTTTCAGCGGAAGCCTTTTTTCTGTCAATCGCACTTTTCTTTTTATCAGCATCTAGAATGGCTCTGTCAGCAATGATGGCTTCTACCTTCAAAGCTGCCCTGTCCGTCCGGCTTTCACGTCTTGCCTCTACTTCATACACGACACTAAAAGAGCCGCTACCAATAGGATGCTCAACATCCTTGATGTACCAGCTTTCCCAAATGGGCTGTTTAATTTGAGGGACAATCGTATTTTTAATTAAATCTGTGATTTCCATAACTTCACTCCCAAATAATTTTTACTCTCTTATTCTAACACATTTTTGAAAAAAGTACAATGAATTTTTCATCGTTTGAGGAAAAAAAGATAAATTTCAGCAATTGCAACAATAATTTTGCAATCATTCGTCGAAATATTCGAAAAATCGTCTAAAAGTGCAATGGTTTGATTTGGAAAATACGATAAATATCAAGATTTTTCAAAGAATTTGCCTGGTTGCGTGCAAAAAAGCCTGAATTTTGAAAGCACTTTTTGAAAGGGGTTGCTACTATGCAAGACGAAAAGGAGAGGAAACAGATGCTTGACAAGAAAATGACAGATATACTGGGGTCTCTGGATGACTTTCAGGAAATCGGAACGGAAGATTTCACCCCATTTGAAAGGAGCATGATGATGTACAAGCAAAATTATCAGAACGGCGGTTATCAGCAATCCCCCAACAGCACACCTTCCAGCGGTGCATTGGATTGGGATTCCGAAATTGAAGGCAAGGTCGATTTTGAACTCATCCCCGAAGGTGACTATTGCTTCAAGGTGCAGAAGGTTGACCGTGGCTGGTTCAATGGCAGTGAGAAAATGTGTCCCTGCAATCAGGCAATTGTCTACCTTGAAATTATAGTCAACGGCGAAATCAGAACGCTGAAAGAGTATTTTCTCCTGCATGAGCGTACGATTTGGAAGACGGCGAATTTATATGCATCCATTGGACTTATCACGCAGGAAGGCGAAAAAGTCCGCATGAATTGGGGCGCAGTTCCGAACCGTACCGGAATTTGTCACATTGGTTTCCGCAAATATCAAGGCACTGACGGACAGGAACATCAAACCAACGAAATCAAGAAATTTTATGCCGTCTATTCTGACAAATTGCCGAACCCCTTCAACCAGAATTACGGCGGTTGGACAGGAAGATAAAATAAAAGGGGCTTGAAATAAATATAAAAGGGTATGGGGGAAAAATGCCCTCTTAGTGCGTTTTTCGTTAGCTTTTTGCGAAAACGTGCCGAGACTTTCCGGCGAAACATCCCCTTTGCAGGGGTCTGTCACTCAGACTGCACGAAATAAAGGCGGTAAACGCAACGCACAGAGAGCTAAGGCGGAAAATGCTGACAAGTCCGCTGAATTGCTGAACGTTTTTGATACTATCGCTGAAAACGGTGAAACGACTGTTCAAACTTTGCGGATTGCATCGGAGTAGATGAAAGAACCATCCGCAGACGAATTACAAAATGTGAAGATTTGGAAATTTGTGACGGTAAGATTAAACGAATCACCAAAAATAGTTAGTAGCAATTTGCTACAGAGGGACAAAATGAGGGACAATAGCTATATATATATATAT
>JAZAUD010000052.1:0-14191 GCA_036373775.1 Oscillospiraceae bacterium
AAAAACGGCGAAACAGAAACAAAACTGACTGTGAAAAACGGAGCTGTTACCATTCCGGCAAATACATTCACTTACAATGGCACAGCACAGAAACCTGAAATTGTTATCAAAAATAATGTTCTGGGAACAGAAACCACACTGACAAGTTCTGACTATACTGATACGCTCGAAGAAAAAACTGATGCAGGAAATTATTCTGCAACGTTCACAGCCGTTGACAACGGAAATTATGGCGATTCTTTGACGGTCAACTGGAGCATTGCAAAGGCAACAGCTACTGTCACAGCAGAGCCTGTCGAAAATATCATCTATGACGGCGCACCGCTTGACAAGACAGATTTCACCTTCACAGATGAAAATAATGTTCTTAATTCTGAGGATGCTGTACTCACAATTGAGGGCAATAACGGTGGCGACATCACAAATGCTGGTGTACGCACTGCAAAATTCACAATTACCTCTAAAAACTATGAAGACATTGTATTCACTGCTGATGCTGATATTCAAAAGCGTAGTGTCAAGGTGAAACCTGCTGACGGTCAAAGCATCATTTACGGCACAGAGGAAGCACCCGTTATCAGTGTCACCACCGAAAAGACAACTGACGAAGACGGCGACGGCGAATGGGATACAAAAACTGGCGTGATTCCTGCGGATGTTGAAAGGGTTGATTTTGCGCCTACTGTTTCCATTAAGGATTTCGATTACACCTATTTCAAAAATAATGCCAATACCTATGAATATCAAATTTCTGATGTTGCGCTTGCTAACTATACATCCGTTCTTGAGGGTACAGCAATATTTACAGTTGAGCCAAAGGAATTGACAGAAGAAATGTTCGATATTTGGGAAGTGGATTATACTTTTGACGGCACAAAGAAACTTGCACCAAAATTTGAATTTTCTGACGGCAAATACAAAGACAGATACAAGACCGCAAAATTGACTGCCAATGATTTTGTACAAGGCGGTACAGACCATGCAATTCTTCCGGGGGTTTACACGTTGGAATTTAGTGGTCAAGGCAATTATACAGGGCTTGTGTCGTTCGATTGGGAAATCAAGTCCATTCAAGATTATTCCGTTTCACTTTCTGTCAGCAGTAAAATTTATGACGGTAAGGAAATTGCACCGACTTCATACACCTACGCAACAAACGACACCAAAAAGACCCCTGTCAAAATTGCAGGAACAAGAACCACTTACACTTACTACGAGTACGACGGCAAAAGCGGAATCACAAAGGCATATGTTGACAGTCTGACACCGCTGGACGGTGCGCCAAAAGATGCAGGCACTTACTTCGTTGAAGTCAGCACAACCGCAAAGGGCTATACACTTGACAAAGTCTATGCGCCTTTCACCATCAGTCAAAAGGAAATCGTCATCACTCCCAACGAGACAGAAAAAACCTTTGGAGAAGCTGACCCTGTTTTAGCCAATTACAGCTATGATGAAAGTGCAATCATTGAGGGCGAAACTCCCGAAATCACCGGAGAATATTCCCTTGACGGATACGAGGGCAATGCTGGAAGTTATGCGTTTGGGCTTGGTACAATTACGATTGACAGTGATAACTATTTCTTGACAATCAGCGGTGATTATGTTGTCAAACCGCAGGAATTGTATGACGAAAATATCATTGTAGTCAAGGAATGCACAATCGGTGACGACGGCTGGTCATATCCGGGGGACTGCATTCGAGTAATCGGAACTGTAGAAGGCAAGGAAATTGAACTGGTTCGTCCTGTCTATGATGAAAATACAGGCGAATACATCAACACCGATTTCGAATTTGTTTCCGCAACCAAAACAAAGAAAACCGGAGAATTTTCCGTTCAGATTCAGGGTGTCAACAATTATACAGGCTTTGCAGAGGCTATTATTGAGGTAAATCAAGGCAAACATCAGGTCACTGTCAAGAATGGTGCGTTTGCAAACGGCGAAACATCCGCCTATTTCGCAGACGGAGCTATTGCCGTTGCAACTGCGGATAAGCCCGCAGATGGCTATAAATTCGGCTACTGGAAGAAGAACGGAAGCACAATTTCCTACAATCCGACTTATACTTTCTTTGTAACATCTGACAATGTCGAATTGGAAGCCGTTTATCTGGAGGATACAGACGACATTGAGAGATACGGAAATGCTGTCATTGAAAGCGTTTCACCTGATGCGGAAAGCAAGAAAATTCAGTTCGTTTCCCTGCTGAACGTGCCAGAGGGTTGCAAAATCCTGAAAGCTGGTATCGTGGCAACCTCTGACGAGACAAAATCCGCAAATCTCACTGATGCCAATGCAGATTATGTGAGATACAGCGAAAATCTCACTGTCCGCAACTATAAATATACATGGACAAAGACCAATGTCAATGAAACATGGTATGTCAAGGGCTATCTTGTGTATGAAACCGCAAACGGCGAAACAAAGACCATTTACAGCGACATCGCAAAGGCTACCCTTGACGGCTACGAAATGATTCAGGAAGAAAAAATTCTCGGTACTGCTGTGATGGAGTCCGTCACCCCTGATGCAGAAGAAAAGAAACTCCAATTTGTGGCAATGCTGAGCGTTCCGGCAGACTGCACCATTAACAAGGCTGGTATTGTTGCAACTTCTGATGCAACAAAGGCGGAAAATCTCACTGCTGACAATGCGGACTATGTAAGAACAGGCACTACCACCAAACACGGATACCGCTATACATGGACAAAAACCAACGTCAATGAAACATGGTATGTCAAGCCCTACCTCGTTTACACGGATGCAAATGGCAAGGAACACACCGTATATGGCGAATTGACGACTGGTGAATTAAACTAAATTGCCCTTGCTGACCTATCGGCATGACGGGGGGATTCTGTGCAAACGGAATTTTCAATCAAGGAGGTGAATCACCCATGGTACAGTACGAAGAAGCAAAGCTCGAAATCGTTGCTTTTGATGCGGAGGACGTTATCACCACATCAACACCTGACATTGACTCTGGTGGAAGCACAGACTAAGTTCGAGTGAACAGACGGAAGCAAGGACTGCATGGCGGTCTGCTGTGCAGTCTTCTGCGAAAAAATCAATATTGCATATGCAATTGATATAAATTCATTATGAAGGAGGAAATCCATGAAAAAGAAAAGAAAAAAGCAGAATCTCGCCAAAAAGCTCATGAGTAGCATTCTTGCCATGACAATGGCATTAGAAATGACCCCATGCCTGACAATGGCGGTGAATGCAGAGGTTGACGAAAAACTGGTCAATGCACTTGCGGAAGCCTATGACGGTGACGAAGCCCGTGCAAGAGAAGAACTCGAAGCTCTCTATCAGTCCGGAATCATTGACGAAGACGGAAACATGGTTCCGCTTGCCATTCAGGAAGATGGTGCAGATGTCGCTCTCGAAGACGTGACCGCCCGTATCGCAAACGGCGAAATTGTCGGCGCACTGACAGTCAACGGTCACGACTCCACGGAAGAACAGCTCATGAAAATTCAGCAGACCAAAAACACGCTCGAACTGGTGAAACTGTTAAGTCAGGACGTGGAAGTCACTGACGAACACGTTGCCAATCTGGAAAGCCTGATTCAGGGCATTGCTGACGGCAGTGTTGACATTGATGCAGCTCTGGAAAGCGGTGTTCTCTCGACGGAAAATCAGCAAAGCACCCCCAATCTCAGAACGGTTTCACTGAATGCGCCGTTAGCAATGGCAACGGAAACAGCAAGCGATTTTCCCAAAACCAAAAACGGCGAAGGCACAATTGATGCAGATGACGAGGGGCATTTTACAAGCTCTTACCTCAACGGCGCAGAATATGACCCCAATCATACGTTTACACTGACCGTTCCCGAAAATAAAACCTACTACACAGACAGTCAATACAGCGGTATCGTTGCGGACGGCGTTATCTCGTTAAGCTGTGCAGATACAGCAACTGCGGGCGGTACTCTGACCGTAACGGCAACCCTCAACAAGGCACAGGCAAACCCTGTCAGCTTTGATTACGAGGCTTCCGGCGGAAGTATCGGCGCAAGCGGAAACGGTACTGTTACATGGGCGGCAGGCGAAACAGGTTCAAAAACCTTTACCGTGAACGTGGCGGAAAAGGGCAGTGATGAACTGAACCTCTGGCAGGGGCAACGTGCGTTTGTTATCGGGGTCAGCAATGTGAAAAATGCAGTGTTTGACGGCAATGCGACTTCGTGGAGCAAGACGGTTTCTGTTTCTGCAAACGACAGTTTGAACCGTTGGGTAAAGATTAACGAATTTAGCGCAAGTGATGCAACGGTCAAAGCCAATTTCCCTGGTCAAACCAGAACAGTTGGTGGTAAGAATCATAGAGAGGACGTATATGACAGTATTTATTACGAGATTCAGAAAAAAGTAAATTGGGTTCCGTCAAAAGCACCCATCAGGTTCACTGTGAATTATTCCAAAGATGTCTCAGATGTTCAATTCACTGGAAATATAGTGCAGTATACTGGGTTACAGTTCAAATCTATGACTTCCTGTACTCCTGTTGTCACTTTGTATTTGCCAACAGGTGCAAGCCTGACAGGGAACGAAACCGCTAAAGCATTCAAATTAGAGCTTAGTTCCGATAAAAAATCTGCTTCGGTGGAATTATCCTCGGCAGATACCGATTTTACCTCCGTGATGCAGAACGGGGAAACGTGGCTTACCACTCGTCTAAGTTGTAACTATCTCTATTATTTGGATGAATGGTTTTTTTGGGGCCACGAGGTACCACTCGCCCGTAATAATAATGATTTTCATTATCCTACTGTTAGCAGTATCGTTCTTGAAGCCCAGCCTCTTGCAAAGGTGACGGATATTTCTGTACCTGCGGGAACGTATTACAGCGGTCAGGTTGTTCCTGTCACGGTGACTTTCGACCATTACTGCACCGCAAGACAAGCCGCAAAACTGCTGGTCAACAATGAAGAATGCCCCATTCTGGAATCAGACGGCACAATCTCCAAAAAGTTCACCTTTGCTTATACCGTTAAGAGCGTGGACACAGGTTCTGTCAATGTGACTGGCATTCAGGATATGGACGGCATGGACACAGGAACGAACTTCCCGCAAAAGAGCTTTGGTGTGGACGAGGGTGTCAAGCTCGTTTCTGATGTCAAGCGTGCAAGCCTTGACCTTGCAAACGTCAGGTACGGTATCACGGAAGAAATCGGCACACAGGTGATGACTGTCCTGATTCCGTTCAAGGACGGCGCAAATAAAGAATGGATTGCAAGCGAAAATGAGGATTTCACCATGACCACTGGTCAGAGCATCAGTCTGCCCCTCCCCGATATGCCCAACGCTACTGCGACCAACTATCTGAGAGGTGCGTACTTCTCCTATGACAACGGAAAAACACGCTATCCTGTCTATATCGTGAACAATAACGGCGAAGAGGGTGTTGCATTGGCAGTGCGTTTGTCTGCTCCGCTCAATACAGTGCCTTATCTGCGGAAAGACACCATCAACCTCTTTATGGATATGACTGTTGGCATTGACAGTGCGGAAACTTATCTCGATACATGGGAGAATGCACAGACCGATGCACAGGGCTTTGCTTACTTTGACGGCACAGGAAAAGCCGGTTCTGCTCCCGTTCTGGTCGGTGCAGACTACTCTGCATATGTCCTCGGCGGTGTTCTGTACGAACCGGAAGAATTTACAACCAGAGGGGAAATTGATTACACTGACAAGGTTGACACAGAAAACGGCTTCCTGAATCTGGATGACGGAAATCATGTCTATTTGCAGGATACCGAACACCCCGAAAATCAGTATGATGTCGAAATCATTGCCAATGATGCATTTTATCAAAGCATTATCAATGGCGTGAGAGTGGAAGATTCACAAGATTTGACCCTGAGCTACAATTATTCCAACCGTAAGGACTTTACTTTCACAGCTCCGAAGTATTTCACATGGACAAGCAGTGACACCAGCATTGCAGATATTAGCATGGATGAAAACGGTGTAGGTCATGTTGTGATGACCGGAAAAGAGGGCGCAGTCACATTCACATTGACTGTCGGCAATGGTTCACCCTCAAAGGCATACGACCTGAAAGCCATCAGCCTGAATATTCTGGAAGGAAAAACACCGTTCCTGAATATTTCTGAATATTCACAGAAACGTCAGACACTGACATATACTGACACGGATGTGCCGTTTGCTTCCAACGTGACCGCAAGAAATGCACAGCTTGACAAGACAACCATTTTCACTGGAAAACTTTACAATACAGATGAATCCGGCGAAAAGACCGGAGAACCCATCTGGACACAGGATTTTGAAAGCACTCTTGAAGAAACCTTGACACATATCACCGTACCCGGCGAACTGCTCACACAGACTGGCTCTTATGCGCTTGAAATCACAACAACATATTATGGCGGAGAAATCATCGGTCAGCAGACACCAGCGAATGAAAATCTTTCTGCTACGGCTTATTTGACTGTGAAACAATCCCCTGCTGTTGTGAAACTGAACAAACTGGACAGCTACTATGTCACAGCAGGCGAAATTCCACAAATTGGCTATACCGTGACACCGGAGACTTCACAGGTAGAATATACCATTCAGAAATCCGGCGAAGATGTCAGCGCAAGAATGCCCGTTTCCGGCGGTGTGATTCCATTCTCTGCCGATACACCTGCAACCCTGAAAGAAGCATATACTATCACTGTCTATGCACGCAACAACGAAGCCGAAGAGTGGAGCGTTGACTCCATGCTCCTGACTGTGTATAATCCTGATATTCTGCATCAGATTATTTCCGATGTGACAGCCGGAGAAATCGGCGGTACAACAGGCGGTTCAGGCAGTCATATTGACGGCACAACCATTGAAATGGATAATCATGGTAAAATGGGTGATTATGGTGTGACAGGTGACGGCTATCAGCTCAGTTTTGATGATTTCACCGCACTCCGCACAGACATGAGCCTGCAAAAGATTATTTCCGTCAACTATGGCGAAGCGGTTTATGGTATGCTCTCTGACAAGATGGAGTGGGAATCCAGCGACAGCGATAAAGTCAATGTGAACTATAAACAGGGCGGAATTTATTCTGACATCCGCAATTATAGTTATACATCTTATACACCTGCGACAGATTTCCTGCTTGTCGGTCATGATGCTACAGAAGAGGGCGAAAAAGTCACCATTACCGCAACTCATGCCAATACAGGCATTGAATCCAGCTTTGATGTGACCACAAAGACCCTCAAAGACCAGTTGTATGTGTTCCAGTTCTATCCGGCAGTCAAGACAGATGTTGTCTATACCAATGGCAAAGGCGAAAAGCGTACACTTTCCAGCAATGACAAGGGCGAATTAGCAGTTTATGAACCAGACGGCATTTTTGAGCCTGTTATGGTGAAATCTGAATTTGACGGCAGGACTTATGTCGGAACGCTGTTCCCGAAGGATTTGGAAAGCGGTGAACGTGATGTAGCATCTTTACAGCTTTATCCGTGCAATAATCTGCGACTGCGTGTAATTTCCGATGCAACTCTGACATTCCTCAATCGTGACGGCTCAAAATATAGCGGAGAAATTACAATCCGTGGCGGTGTCTACAAAAACGGCACATATTGCCCTGAGGCGTTGTTAAGTGTCGATAACAATCAGACAAAACATGATGGTCGCAAAGATATTAAAGCAACCGTAACAAACGGCAAACTCAATATCACTCTTGACCCGACACAATTCAAGATTGACCCCGATAGTGCCGAAGAATACGGCGGCGCACAGCCGGGAGATAATATTACCTATGTATTTGAATACAGCTTTGGAGATAATACCTATCGTCCGGGGTATGTGACACTGAATGCCTCCACTGACCTTTATGGTGCATCTTCTCCGACAGATTCTCTGGTTCAGCTGAGAGAAATCACAAGCAGTGAGAATGTACCGCAGATTATTCAGCAGAAAATCCAGCAGTACTATGACGGCGAAGCAACATCCTATACTCGTGATGTCATTGACTTTACGGATAATGTTGGTATTTCTACTCGTTTCTATAAAACTGACCTGATTACTGATGCAGCATTGTGCGGCGAGACAGTAACAACGGATGAAAACGGCTATACAACATACAGCTCTGAACTTGTTCCTCACTTTGCTATCCGTACTCTGTACAACAAAGAACTGACAGGACAGTTAGACAACGATAAAACCGAAGCACACCAGATTATCAATCTGTCTGATTTGGAAGATTGCACGCTGTTTGTCTATCCGTTCTCTTCTGTTCCGATTTCACGCAGTGTTTACACCATGACTGACGAAAATATGAATCATGACGGCTTGACTGATGAGGGGGATAATCCGACTCCGACTACCTCTGTAAAAGCAGTATTCAAGCGTAATAACATGATAATCAAGAACGAAACATTGCCGTTCGGCGTGTCGAATTTGTCTCACCAGAAAGACCTGACCGCAGAGGATGGCGGTGCTGAGGAAATCGGTAAAGAGATTGACGAAGAAATAAAGGATACATTGGATATTGGCAGTATTTTCTCACAGATTGATGTGAGTGATATGCTCCGCAAGGGATTTGTTTTCTTGGGTAAAATCCAGATGGAAGAGGGCGGCGAATATATGCCCCACATGATGATTCTTCCGACAGAAGACCCCAGTAAGTTCCGTATCGTTGTATTTGTTGGTTATAACAAGCGTGAAGATGACGACGAAGATGAACCTGCTGTTTCTCTCAACTATGACCCCAATGAAATTGCTGATGATGTGGATAGCTTCAAGAAAACCATGAAAGAGATGGAAGAGAAAGAAAAGAAGGACGAGAAAAAGACCACGAAAAAGAAGAAGGACAAGAACAAAGACAAAGATAAGGATAAAGACAAGGATAAGGATAAAGATGATGACGACGACAAGCCCTATGAATTCAATTTCTATGGAACTGTGGTACTGGAAGCAACAAATGTACCTGGTGAAAAATGGGGGATTGATTTCTGTGGCGGAAACGTTGGTACAAACTTTGAACTGAAATATGAGTGGAGTCAGAACTTTGTGTGTGGCCCTGTTCCGTTCTTTGTATCCTTTGAAGCCAAACTGAACGCCGACTTAGAAGTAGCATTTGCCAACAAGAAAGAAGCAAGAGCCATGCTGATTGATGCGGCATTGGGTGTCTCCATTGAAGCATTTGCTGGTCTGGGCTTTGATTTGTCACTTGTAGCATTTAAACTGGGTATCTTTGGCGAAGTTGGTGCAAGAGACAATTTCCTGTATCTGACAAAGGGCAACCAAACTGGAAACAAACTGAGCATTGCAGGCGAAGTTGGTATCAGAATGGAAGTTAAAGTGGTGCTTGTATCCTATAAGAAAACGTTCTGTTCGCTTCCGTTCACCATAGCAGATAAAACATGGGGCAAGTATGACCAAATCAAGGAAACCTGGGAAGAAGACGGCTATGCTGATTTGGTGGGTCTGACAGCAAGAGGAAAGCCCTATAATATGCACTTGATGTCCAATGGTATCGCAATGGTCAGCGTTGACAATGGTAACGAAGTTGAAAACCGTGATTATCTGAGAGCTGCTCCCAAAAGAATGCAATTCATGTCTGCGAGTCCTGCTCCAAATGACGGCATGACCGAACTATACAGCAATTCATACCCCTATTCTAATCCTGTTTTGACCGATGATGGAAATATCCTCCTTTACCTCTCTGACAATAATAACCCTGATGCACCAGAAAGCGTGGTATGCTATGCAATCCAAAATGGAGATAGCTACACCGACATGGGTAGAGTAGACAATTCTGAAAATAATATCCTTGCAGATGCTGATGCAGTTATCAGCGGAACAGGAAATCAGGCTTTCGCCGCTTGGGTGAAGCAGATGGATTCTCCCGAAAAGGAAATGCATGACGAAGTAACCTATGATGACCTCGGTATGATGATGAATGCGACCGAAATTTATGCCAGCGTATACAACGGCAGTGAATGGACTGTACAGCGTCTGACAGAAAATACAGATGCCGATATGTCACCAACCATAGCAAGTAGCGGAAACCGTGCAGTTGTCGCATGGCGCAGCCTGAGTGCAACCGAAATGCCGGAAGAAGGTGGGGAACAAGACCTCACAGCAATGTTTAATGCACAAAACAGCATCAATTACCGTGTATTTGACGGCAATGAATGGAAAGAAGCACAAATTGCTTATAACGGTTCAGCAGGTACAGTCAATGCAATTGATTCAGCAATGTTGCCTGATGGTACTTCACTTCTGGTTTACACCGTCCGCACAGGCGAAGATGTCACCAGCACAGAAACATTCTATACAGTCATTGACCCGAACGGTGATGTTCTGACAACTGGTCGTCTCACAAATGATGATTACACTGATGCCAATGCACAGGTCACAACAGTCGGCAATCAGTTCGTAGTGGGCTGGTATTCTGAACACTCCGCAGGCGAAGAAAAAACTTCTGATGAAGTCACTGTAAGTCATGACATTGGTCTTGCGAGAATCAATGCCAACGGCAGTGTGGATGCAAACTTCCCGGAGAGCATCGGCGGTACATCAGCATCTTCTATTACCTCTGATTTCCATTTCTCCGCACCTGTCAATAATGATGACCTGAGCAGACTGTCAATTGTCTGGTCGCAGGCTAAGGACAGCTCCGCAGAGGAAGACACTGGAAAATATCAGCTCAATGCAATACGCTTCTATGAGGAAGACGGCATCGTTGGTGTTACGGAACAGACCACAATTGCCGAAACTGCAAAGAATTACAAGATTGACCATTTTGATACTTACACCGATGGAAATGACGAAATCAAGGCGGTTCTCGTAGGCAGTGACTACAGTGCAGTTGACGGAATGGAAGTATTTGACACCATTGACCTGAGCGATTTACCTGTTCAGGCGTTCAACGATGCTGGAGAAGCAGTAGACCATCTGGCAATTCTGGAACAAGAACCCGTTGTAAGCATAAAACTGGCAAAGGGTGCATTCTCGAAAACAGAAATTGAAGTATCTGCCGATACAGATTTGTACAGCCTGATGCCTGGTCTGGAACTTCCTGTTCAGTTTACTGTCAAGAATACTGGCACAGATACGGTCAACAATGTAAATGTCCAGATTGGAACACAGTCCAGCAACTTTACTGGTTTGCATCTCCTCCCCGGTCAGTCTTCCGTCCTGACTGTAAATTACCTTGTCCCCGAAACAGTAAGCGATGTTGATTATACTATTACGGCTGACGGCACTGGTACAGCAACCAGAACATTGGTACTCAATCGCCCTGATGTTGGAATCGGCAGTATGAAAGTTACCAGAGAAAGCGACAAAACAAGAGATATTCGAGTAATTCTGGGCAATGCTTCTGATATTCCTCTGGTAGGAAGCGGAAAAACTGTCAAACTTGCTTTCTATAAGGACAGCAATCATCAACAACAGATTGGTGAGGTAATCACTATTGACCCGTCTGCATATCAGGATATTGACGACAACATTTATGTCTATAATCAGACTCTGAACGTTGAAGATTTCATTGGAAATGCTCTGGAAGTTCCAGAAGAGGGCGTTCGTATCTATGCACAAACATGGGTAGATGATACGGAAGAGCTGTATCCGGATAACAATTACTCTACTGTTACATTCAAGGGACTGCTGTCAAAATATCGGAGTCAAATTATCATGGATGCTGCTTTAGTCAGTGAGGAAAATAATGGCTATACCGTCGTAGCAAATATCAGCAATAATTCCCTGCAAGAAGCCGAAGTTGGCACAGTTGTGGCAGATATTCTTGACAGAAGAAATAAGGTACTGACAAGCGTGAAAATTTCCGATGGTGAATTGACACTTGATGGTGAGCAGACACAAAGTTTCTCAGTTCCCGTACCAGAATTTAATGGTGAGCCTGTTCAGGTTTCTTTGAGAACAACCGAAAAATCTGTCTTTTTGGATGCACAGACAAACGGCGGTACAATTGAATCCCCGACGCTTTTCCTGACGACGGATAACAAGCCTGCTGGTATGTTGCCTGAAGCTACCAAAAATGGCTATGCATTTGATGGCTGGTTTACTGAGCCGACAGGCGGTGAGCAAATCACAGAGGATACTGTATTAGAGGGAGGAATCACCATCTATGCACAGTTCACATACATCAAAAAAGACCAGAATTTCACAATTACAATGGACAATTATGACTATGACGGCACTGCACCTACTCCGACAATCAACGGTACTCCTTACGGCAAGGTCACAACAGAATATTTCAATGCAGACACAGAAGAACTGCTCACAGAAGCTCCGTCCGAAGCCGGACATTATAGGGTGAGAGTTTATGCCGACGGCAATTTCTACTATAATGATGCTGAACATATTGCTGAATATTGGATTTCCACAAAGGGAATGTATCGTGTTGCAGTCAAGAATGGTACAATCGACGGCGAAACTTCTGGAGAATTTGCGCCTAACACCATCGTCGTAGTGAAAGCTGATGAACCAGAAGCAGGCTATAAGTTCGGCTACTGGAAGAAGAACGGAAGCACAATTTCCTACAATCCGACCTATACTTTCTTTGCACCAACTGAAAATGTGGAATTGGAAGCCGTTTATCTGGAAGATACAGACGACATCGAAAGATATGGAAATGCTGTTATTGAAAGCGTTTCACCAGATAAGGAAAACAAGAAAATTCAGTTCGTTTCCATGTTGAATGTGCCAGAAGGATGCAAAATCCTGAAAGCTGGTATTGTGGCAACTTCTGACGAAGCAAAATCTGCAAATCTCACAGATGCCAATGCAGACTATGTAAGATACGGCGAAAATTTGACAGTCCGCAACTACAAATACACATGGACAAAGACCAATGTCAATGAAACATGGTATGTCAAGGGCTATCTTGTCTATGAAGATGCAAACGGCGAAGAAAAGACTGTCTACAGCGATTTGGCAAAGGCGACTCTTGACGGCTACGAAATGATTGAGGAAGAAAAAATTCTCGGTACTGCTGTGATGGAGTCCGTCACCCCTGATGCAGAAGCAAAAACTCTCCAGTTCGTGGCAATGCTGAGTGTTCCGGCAGACTGCACCATTAACAAGGCTGGTATTGTGGCAACATCTGATGCAACAAAGGCTGAAAACCTCACGGCTGACAATGCGGACTATGTGAGAACAGGCACTACTACCAAACACGGCTACCGCTATACATGGACCAAAACCAACGTCAATGAAACATGGTATGTCAGACCTTACCTCGTTTACACGGATGCAAGCGGAAAAGAATTTACGGTATATGGTGAACTTACTACGGCTGGATTGAATGATAGTTCCGATACAACACAATCTAATGTTCTTTCCCAGAGATTGCTTTTGGCTGCTCAGATTGGCGCAGGTATCAAGCAGAGTTGAGTTAAAATCACTCATATGGCTGATATCAAAATAATTGATGTTAAATGAGAAAAAATATTAAATGGAACGGCTCGGAGGATATCCTTCGAGCTTGTTTCCACTAGATTCAGCGAAAATAAATGATAGTCTGCATACTTCAGATGCGTTGCGTGTGCAGGATGTACCTTTTTAGCATGGAATCAGCACAAAATTGAATATCAAAAAAGTGTGATGAAAGCATTGAACATCTGACACTCCCTCATTATACTTTTTACAGAACTGTTATATCTGAAAAGATATGGCGGTTCTTTTTTTATGCCCAAAATATGAATTTTTTGTGAACAATTAAAGATAAAAGTATAGGTATCTTGAAAAATAAATGAAAACTTGATGAATCCGACTATTTTTTGCAAATTTTTAAAGTGGGAAATGCTAAAATTTTAACTGTGCTGATAAATATTGTAAAAAATAGTATCTCTATGCTGAAAAATTAAATATCACGTCTGAACGCATCAAGGACGGGGAACAGAATGCCATTTTATGAAACTGTAAAATGGTATGTGTTGCCTTGCCCTTGTGCGTTTTTCTGTGTCCTTGCCTTTTGTCATAAAGGAGAGGACATATTTTGTTTTTACCCACCAAATGGCTGTGTCTCACAGCTAAATATCCATAAGCCTTCGTTTGATTCAAAAACAAAAACGAATTAAACGGAGGTTACACAAATGGGTTACAATCATGCAAAAGCTGAAAAAGAATTTTACAAAGAATGGCGCAAAAAACTGCGCCTTTACAAAGCGGCTGGAATGTCTATGACACAGATTCTGGC
>JAZAUD010000053.1:0-13999 GCA_036373775.1 Oscillospiraceae bacterium
CGGTTTTACTTCTTTCTGATAGCCTTGATGATTTTTACAGCATATGCCACTACCTCAATGATAATATCAATTGCTTTCATCAGTCTTCACCTCGCTTTCTTTTCTCACCATTCCATAGACACTCAAAGCAGTCTTAATGATGAGCGTTGTCACCATACCAGCGAAAAATGTTTTGATAGTTTTCATAGTCTTACCTCCAAATAATTTATGCTTAACACTCATCCAAGAGCGTTTTAGCCTCTTTCAATGCTTCCTCAAAACAATCAGTATCCAGAAGCATATCTTCAATTTCTGCCAATGTATAGCCATAATCAAGCAAAATTTCAATATCCTCTTCGCTCACTCCAAAGCAATAGCAGAGAAACGAAATATCATCTTCCATAACAACGTCATCTTCTTCAATTTCAGCATCATTATATTCACACCAGTCATAATAATCATGCCATTTGTAGGAAGTGAAGAAATCTTCCTGCACTTCAAACTGCGATTTTTCGATTTTACCATCTGCCGAGATTTTCAGAATATCGCCTTCCAGAATAGAGATTCTTTCATGCTTGCACTTTGCAAAGCCTGATTCCAACAATGCCATTTCCAAAATTTCTTTCGTACTTGCATAGATGTAAAGACCATATTCAGGGAAATGATACAGCGTGATAGGATTAGAAAGACTCTTTGCCTCCTGCCAGTCTCTGCTGTCTTCCAGAAGGAGTCTTCACATCCTGCCATCTCTGCTGTATTCCGGAAAGACTCTTTACCTCCTGCCAGTCTCTACTGTCCTTCGGAAGGAGTCTTTACATCCTGCCAGTCTCTACTGTCTTCCAGAAGGAGTCTTCACATCCTGCCAGTCTCTACTGTTCTTCGGAAGGAGTCTTTACATCCTGCCAGTCTCTGCTATCTTCCGGAAGGAGTCTTCACATCCTGCCAGTCTCTGCTGTCTTCCGCAAGGAGTCTTCACATCCTGCCAGTCTCTGCTGTCTTCCGGAAGGAGTCTTCACAGCCTGCCAGTCTCTGCTGTTTTCCGGAAGGGTTCTTTACCCTCTGCCTAGTTCTGTTGTATTCCGGAAAGACTCTTTACCCTCTGCCTAGCTCTGTCGTATTCCGGAAAGGTTCTTTGCCTCCTACCACTCTCTGTTGTATTCCGGAAAGCCTCTTTATATTCTGTCCGTTTTAACAGACATCCAGAAAGCGGCTTGACATTTTGCTATATTTTATATACCTCTCGATGCACCTGCATATTTTTATTTCCAGAAATTTTACATTGAAAAATCTCTGTCGCATTGTCGCACTGTCTCATTGAGAGAGTGCAAGATATTCTTTGAAAAAAGTCACCGGAAACTACCGGAATCCACCGGAATTTACCGCAAACTACCGGAAAACCGGAACGAAAAAATTTTTTTCTGTCGCATTGTCGCACTGATTTTTAACAAGCTAATTCCAGAATTGTGAGACAAAAAATGCGACTGATATTCCTGTTTTCTACCCCTCGCTGAAGCAAAATGCATATTTTTAGGAAAAACAAAAAAGCCGTAAATACGCTATATCACGTATTTACGGCTTTTCTCATGCGTTAAATAATCTTTAAAAATACGCATATTCAATTGGTGGAGGCGACCCGTGCAGTGTCTTATATGCGAAAATGGAACTTTTGAAAATGAGGCACGGCTATATATCGCCATTTTGTGCATTTCTGATTTTTGCGTTTAAGGTCAGTTGCGAGGTAAGAATCACATCTGCTGAATAGATAATAGGGAAGTGTAACAGATGATACATCAGTTTCAATTTATCATTCAAAAATTTTAGACTGGTAACTTTTTGTGTTTAAGGTATGGTGCGGTTATGTGTTTAAGGTAAGTTACGAGGTGTTTTTATCAGATGCCTAACAATCAAAAACAATCAACTGCACAGCAAAACAAAAAGCCGGATATACCACAATTGCAGTATATCCGGCAATATTAGCATAATTAAAGAGACTGATTGACTAATCTGATACAGGAAATTTAAAATCAGGATAATGTTTCTGAATTTCTTCTTTGGAATGACCAAGTGCAAGCAGAAGAGCAACTGCTTTTTTCTGTTCCTCTTCTATCCCCTCTGCTTTGCCTTCTTCTCTTCCTTCCGCTTTTCCTTCCTCTCTGCCTTGTACAAGTCCTTGTGCAAGTCCCTCTTCTCGTGCTTCATACAGCATGGAATCACGCTCATGCATAGCCTCTTCACGCATTCTAACGATGGTTCTGAAATTGGTATCAGCATTCATATCCTTCACCGCCTTTGTTCCATCTTTGACGAACTGCTCACCACTTTCTTTCAAAAGGCAGTCTAAATCTTCCTCATTTTCCGCATTGATGAGTTTCATCCAGAGATGCTTTTTATCCGATTCTTTTTCCTTCACTGCTTTCAGAAGTTCAAAGAAATGCAGTTCCAGTATTTCGTCCAGTTCCTTCTCATGCTTTCTGTCGAAAAGAACATACTTTGAATGATAATCCTGATGTTCCGGAAATTGTGTATAGGCAAGAATGTTCATAGAAATGGTCTTTTTCAGAATAGAATAAGATTCTCCGGATTTTAATTGTCCGTGATAGATACCAGACCAGTAATACATAGCTCTTTTAGCGAAATATTTTGAACCTGCTACCTGCATCTCAATGTTGATAATCTGCTTATCAATATGTGCCTTAATATCCAGTCTGGAATATTTGCCGTCTACTTTATCCGGAATCAAATCCGGATTTTCAACTGTTACCTTACCAATTCTTTCAAGAGGAATATCCAGCATATCTGAAATAAATTGTTTGAGCAGATGGTTATTCTCCACAAAAAGCTTCTTGAAAGCAATGTCATATTTCAAGCCGTAGAATTTTTCTTCTGTGGACTGTTCTTTCTTGGATTTTTTCTGTTTTGCCATTGGTATCACACTCCAATCTTTACTTACTTATATTATATCACGGATAGAAGCGGATTTCAAGGGCTTTTTGAAATTTTATCTTATTTTTTGCGAAAAAAGAAGCCACACAAAATACGGCTTCTTATAGGTTTATTTCTTCGGGTAATCCAAAGGCTTCTTCATTTCTTCCATGAGCTGTGCGCCGATTCTGAATCCGTTTCTAAATTCACGGTACATCATAATCGAATTGATACTGCTCTGGATTTGTTGGTAATGCTCAAACAGTTCTTTGACTTCCGGACACGTTTCAATGATTTTTTCTTCTGTTTCTGCGTACTCATTTACGAGTTTTGCATATTCTTCATTCCACAGATTTAATGCGTAGAATGGCGGAAATTTCCCGTTGTACATCATTTCCAGTAAATCCATTAGTATTCCTCCGCCAGTAACATTGTGCAATATTCCTCACTATCAATACAGTAAATTTTAGCAGTCACAGGCTTTTCAATCTGGGTGAGAATGTACTACATCTGATATTCCGGCTGTTCTGCCGTGTGTTCAATGACCTGAAATCCGTTCACATCACTCAAACGGAAGATTTGCAGATAGTCTTTAGGTTCAGGCATATGGTCGATAGCATTCCACAGGAAAAGCTGGATTTCAAGCGGAATTTCATTATCTACTCCTCTTGTGAGGTAGCGTTTTTTCTCTGGTTCAAACATAGGTTAGTCCTCCTTAATTCTCGACTGAAACAGGTCGTAAAGTTCGCCCCGTCTGATTTTAATTTTCTTCGTTAATTCATTGGTGACTCCAAAACCCACATCAAGATAAATTTCAATGTGATAAGGAAATGTCACAACTTTGTCAATGTAGTTTTTCACAAACGTTCTGAATTCTTCTGTACCTCTCTGCATATTCTGAAAGTCTGTTATCAGGTGCGAAAAATCGCTATATTTCAGCGATTCAAGCAAGTGCATATTGTACAGTTTCGACTGCAATTCAGAACGCTGTTTCTCTAATTCTTCCACTCTATCAACGAGTGTTTGAGTAATGATACCTTTTTCGACTGCTGTCGTAATGTTGGCAAGACTCTGATTGACTTCTTCGAGCTGATGATTGACCTCAGCAAATAAAGTTTCATACTGTGCATTATATCGCTCAACATAGGCATTTACGGCATCAATTTTCTTTTTCGATTTTTTACTGTTGAAAATTTCAGTTCGCAACAATTCCACGACATGGGCATCAAGGTAATCTTTATTGTTTTCCTTTAAATCTATCCAGTTTATGCACGAGAACGATGTCAAAAAGCCCTTTGCTGCTGTCGGAAATCATCTGTTGAAATTGTGGGCGGTTATCGGTTGTCGCAGAGCGTGCCTCATCACTATATACTGCCACAATTTGCCAATGGTTTTGCTTGCAAAACTGATTCATTGCTCTGATTTGAGCATCGATGCTTTCAGAACGCTGATTATCGCTTGAAAACCTCGCATATTGGGCAACTCTCGGAATGCTAATGCTCATTTTCTCACGTCCTCAACAAGCAGGAAAGTGTCTTCTCCGTAGCAATCGCCAATCATTTTCACACCATGCAGATAGTTTTCATTTCCAAGGTGCAAAGTTTCCGTGAACTCCATTTCAGAAGTTTCAAACATCTGAGCTTCTGATTTATCCAGCACAACAAAACAGCCGATTTCATCAAGGCTTTCAATTTCATATTCATCTTTCCATTCCTGCACTTTTGCCGAAATATAGGCTTTTAAAGCAGGATAAGGAACAGAGTTAATCTCATTCAGATTCATTATTTTCAACATTTTCATTTACCTCCAAATTATATGGTTCAAGTTCCCAATTTGCACGGATTGCAGGGGTCAAAGGATGATAGCCCTTTTCTCCAATCTGGTACAACTTATTTGCATATGGTTCAAGGATTTCCAGAAGTTCGTCTTTGCGGTCACGGACACGCTGACTTGTGTTACCAGCAGTTAGTATTAAGAGCGTTTTACGCTTTAAAGCATATTACCCACACTAAACAGCGAAAGACCCGTTTTTAATTTCAAGTATTTTTGTTGATTTTGCCAAAATAAATAACCCATATGAGATTGTGCCTCTTTTTATTTTGAGTTGAATGTACTACAAAACCTCACCACTATCATATTTCGCATATTTTCAAAATCAAACCCATTCCGCATGACACAATTTCAATCTGGAAAAAAATCACCCTTATGGCTGTTTACTATCGAAATTCTAAGAGAATCGATAGATAGCCATAAGGGTTACTGTTTACGAGTTAATTGTTTTTATTTTGATATTTCCATCACTATCATATTTATATTATTTTTATATAATTTTAATAATATATAATACATTTTATTATATAATTTACAATAACATATAATAATTATATTATAATGTTAATAACTTTATATATAATATTATTGTTTCATATAGAATTCACATTCATAACCATCTGCACGAAGTAACAGACCATCAATTGATTGATATTTTATCAAAAAAAGAAGCCGTAACAAAATACGGCTTCTTATCAGGCTTATTCCTTCGGGTAATCCAAAGGCTTCTTCATTTCTTCCATAAGTTGTCCGCCGATTCTGAACCCGTTTCTGAATTCATGATACTGCATGATTGTGTTGATTTTGCTCTGGATTTGCTGGTAACGCTCAAACAGTTCCTTGACTTCCGGACACGTTTCAATGATTTTTTCTTCTGTTTCTGCGTATTCATTTACGAGTTTTGCATATTCTTCATTCCACAGATTTAATGCGTAGAATGGCGGAAATTTTCCATTATACATCAATTCTAACAAGTCCATCAGTATTCCTCCGCCAAAAGCATTGTGCAGTATTCCTCACTATCAATGCAGTAAATTTTAGCCGTAACAGGCTTTTCAATCTGGGTAAGAATGTACCGCATCTGATATTCCGGCTGTTCTGCCGTGTGTTCAATGATTGCCGTATAGCCATAGCCTTCTGCAAACATTTCAAAGATAATTCTAACGGCTTCGGCTTCATGTTCGTTAATCGTCAAGTGTCGATTTTCGTCAACGTCATAGCCCAAAGGAGGACAGCCCCCAGTGTGTTTGCACTGGAGAGCCGTTTCCTTCATGCCTTTCATGACTTCACGCCCAAGGTTTTTGCTGTAATATTCCGCCATGCCTTCTAAGACTGATTCCATCATGATTGATTCTGGAGAATCGTCCATTCTTTCAAGAACACTACATAATCTGACATGATTCTTTTTTAATTTTTTCTTATAGATTGCGCTATCATATCTGTCACGGCTGAATCTGTCAAGTTTATGCACGAGAACAATGTCGAAAAGCCCTTTGCTACTGTCGGAAATCATTTGCTGGAATTGTGGTCTATTATCAGTTGTCGCAGAGCGAGCCTCATCACTATATACTGCTACAATTTGCCAATGATTCTGCTTACAAAACTGGTTCATAGCCCTGATTTGAGCATCAATGGATTCACTACGCTGATTATCGCTTGAAAACCTCGCATATTGGGCAACTCTAGGAATTGCGATGCTCATTTTCTCACATCCTCAATAAGCAGGAAAATGTCTTCTCCGTAGCAGTCACCAATCATTTTCACGCCATGCAGATAGGTTTCATTTCCGAGGTGCAAAGTTTCCGTGAACTCCATTCCGGACTCATCAAAGAGCTTTTTTTCATTTGCATCCAGAATCACGAAACATCCGATTTCGTCAAGTTTTTCAATCTCATACTCATCTTTCCATTCCTGCACTTTTTCCGAAATATAGGCTTTCAAAGCAGGAAAGGGGATGTTCGGGATTTCATTCATTTTCAGAATTTTCAACATTTTCATCTACCTCCAAATTATATGGTTCAAGTTCCCAATTTGCACGGATTGCAGGGGTTAAGGGATGATAGCCCTTTTCACCAATCTGATACAGCTTGTTTGCATACGGTTCAAGGATTTCCAGAAGTTCATCTTTGCGGTCACGCACTCTCTGACTTGTATTTCCAGCAGTTCCCCAAGCAATGATAACGGCATCACTCATTTGTGCATACTGCTGAATAATTATGTCATTTTCTTCATGCAGTAAATCCTCATCAGAATTGAAACGGAGAGACAGTTTTGGCATAATCTTACTATAAAGATTTGCAATATTCACGCATCCAAATCCCAACTCATTCAAGTTATTGATTACCAACATTGTTGTCAAGTCCATATTCAACGTATCAGCAGTATTCGGGTTAATCATGATAATCATTGCCGTTTTCTTGTTTTTGTCCCATTCTTTGCGTAAAAGCAAGCGATGCATTCTATCATCTGAGAACAGTGCTTTGCTCTTGATATTTGCGGTTTCGGTTTTCATTTTCGTACCTCCAAAAAGTGGGGACGGAGCAGAAAAGCCCCATCCCATGCGGTTTTACTTCTTTCTGATAGCCTTGATGATTTTTACAGCATATGCCACTACCTCAATGATAATATCAATTGCTTTCATCAGTCTTCACCTCGCTTTCCTTTCTCACCATTCCATAGACAGACAAAGCAGTCTTGATGATGATGGTTGTCACCATACCAGCGAAAAATGTTTTGATAGTTTTCATAGTCTTACCTCCAAATAATTTATGCTTAACACTCATCCAAGAGCGTTTTAGCCTCTTTCAATGCTTCCTCAAACGCATCACCATCAATGAGCAAATCTTCGATTTCATCCAGCATATAGCCATAATCAAGCAAAATTTCAATATCCTCTTCGCTCACTCCAAAGCAATAGCAGAGAAACGAAATATCATCTTCCATAACAATGTCATCCTCTTCAAGTTCTGGCTCATTGCATTCACACCAGTCATAATAATCATGCCATCTGTAGGGATTGAAGAAATCTTCCTGTACTTCAAACTGTGATTTTTCGGTTTTGCCATCAGCGGAAATTTTCAGAATATCGCCCTCATTCAGAACAATTCTTTCACGCTTGCACTTTGCAAAACCAGATTCCAGAAGTGCCATTTCCAGAATTTCTTTGGTGCTTGCGTAAACGTAAATACCATATTCAGGGAAATGATACAGCGTGACAGGATTAGAACCTTTCACCAGAAACAGAGTATTGTCGTTTCTCAGAATGGTAAACATAAAGCTACCTTGCACTGTTTCAGCAACATTTCTGATAGTGTCGAAATTAACGGCATTCCGCATCTCTAAAAGCTGTACCGCAACATAGGAATCCGTTTCAATCTTTGTTTCGGGAAAATGATACTGCAATTTCAATTTCTTATCATTGTGCAGTACGCCATTGTGAGCAAGAGCAAAAGAACAACCATCCGTTTTGCCCTCAAACGGATGGTTGTTATAGTTGCGTTTTTCGCTTCCCTGCGTTGTAAAACGTGTATGCCCAATTACTGCTTTTGTACCAGCAGGGAAGTAGAGTTTTACTTTGTGAGCAGGTTTTGCCTTCTTGAATGTTACAATATTTTTGCCGTTCACATAGCTAATACCCGTTGCATCCGTTCCCCTGATTTCAGCATTTACCGCCAAAGCATTGATAAGCTTTTTGAGCGTTGCGTTGCCGAGAATGCCCTTATAATCGAGAAATCCAAAAATTGAACACATTATTCTTCGCCCTCCTCAATTTTAATTTCTTCGTTTACATAAAGCCGTCTTTCCTTCAAATACTGCACTAATTCCAGAGAATCAATTTCAGCCACAAATTCAGACCACGACAGATTTTCAAGTTCCTCTTGGGACATAGAAAGAGCCACATCACAGATTTTCTGAACCATCTGCAATGTGGCGATAAAAGTATTATATTTTAAAGTCCCTCTGAAAAGTCTGAACTCAATTGTATAGTAGTTTTTCAGATTCACCGCAACATATCTGCTGGTATAACTGCCTTTCGCCTTTTCCAAAATTTCCTTGCCTGTTTTCTCATAGCCATAACGAGCCGCCCATCTGTCCATGTTGTATTTGTTTCTTCTGCTGAATCTAAACATTTCCGCCCAGTGCTTTTCAATGAAGAACAGAATCTTAGCAATGATTTCTTCCTGCTCCGCCTGATTTGTTCCAAAAGCATCACGGTTCACATGAACGTGCAAACCACAAGTGCTTGTTTGGTGAGAGCGATACCCCATATTCACAGCTTCTTTGAGAACGCTTTCCCAGTCCATTTCATGCATATGGTAGTACAAAGTCATTGGGTGTGAGACAATCTCAAAACCATCATCCAGAGAACCATCAGCCTTGATGTAGATGTGTTCATCAGCAGAATTAGCGATTTCTTTCAAAGTATGGGCATTATCATCATCCTTACCGCCTTCATCCACTTCCAGTTCTACACCCATGAATAAATTTCCCTCACCATAGAAAACAGGTTCAGGCTTATAGCTGTACTGCTCAATTTCGTCATCAAAGTCATCAAAACACGGTTCGCAGTACGGCAAGTCATGTCTCCAGTTGATGAAATTATGGTGCAGGATTGTTCCGCAACACTCACATCTGGAATAGTAAGCATCAAAGCAGCTTTGGCAAAGTGTGGTATTTTCATCCTCCACGGCATCATTATGCCAGATAGCATCATCACACTGGTCGCATACGACATAATTTTCATCAAAGCAATCCTGACAAACTAATTCGTCATTGACCCATACGCCTTCATCTTCCTCCAACTCGCTACCACAACAATCGCAGTATCTTGTTTCTTCTTCCATTTTCAAAACCTCCTGTAAATCAAAATATGACAGGGTTGGAAGCTCCCTATCACAGTTATAATATACATTCGGTTTTTGGCTTCAATACGAGTATTATCTTAATATTGATAATATCAGAATTATATCATCTTTTGAAAATGGCGCAAAAATTTGCTTTTTTTATTATAATATACATTTATTATTTTAATCGATAATTTATGCCATATTTTGAGAATTTGATGGTATCGACATTCTTTAAAAGTTTCTTTACACCCTATCTGTCTCTTCTGTCCTTTGGAAGGTGACTTCACATTCTGCCAGTCTCTGCTGTCTTCCGGAAGGGTTCTTCACATCCTGCCAGTCTCTGCCATATTCTGGAATGGTTCTTCACGTCCTGCCCGTCTCTGCTGTCTTCCGGAAGGAGTCTTCACATTCTGCCTGTCTCCGCTGTCTTCCAGAAGGTGGCTTTACATCCTGCCTGTTTTAGTCGTTTTCTGGAAGGGGTCTTTACATCCTGCCTGTTTCAGCTGTCTTCCGGAAGGTGTCTTCACGTCCTGCCTGTTTCAGCCGTCTTCCGGAAGGTGTCTTCACGTCCTGCCAGCCTCTGCTGTCTTCCAGAAAGGTTCTTTACCCTCTGCCTAGTTCTGTCGTATTCCGGAAAGGTTCTTTACCCTCTGCTAGTCTCTGTTGTATTTCGGAAAGACTCTTTGCCCTCTGCCTAGTTCTGTCGTATTCCGGAAGGGTTCTTCACATCCTGCCAGTCTCTGCTGTCTTCCGGAAAGGTTCTTTGCCCTCTGCCTAGTTCTGTCGTATTCCGGAAGGAGTCTTCACATTCTGCCTGTCTCTACTGTCTTCCGGAAGGGGACTTTACATTCTGCCCGTCTTTGATGTCTTCCGGAAAGGAGCTTCACATTCTGCCAGTATCTGCTGTCTTCTGGAAAGGAACTTCATGCTCTGCCAGTCTCTGCTGTATTTCGGAAGAGGTCTTGACATTTTGCCAGTCTATGATGTATTCCGGAAGGGAGCTTCACATTCTGCCTGTTTCTACTATCTTCCGGAAGAGGTCTTTACACTCTGCCTATTTCAGAAAGAAGATTGAAACTCTGCTATATTTTTATATACCTCTCAATGTACCTGCATATTTTTATTTCTGGAAATTTTACACTGAAAAATCTCTGTCGCATTGTCGCACTGTTTTATTGAAAGAGTGAGAGATATTCCTTGAAAAAAGTTACCGGAAAGTGCCGGAATTTACCGGACACTACCACAAACTACCGGAAAACCGGAACGAAAAAATTTTTTTCTGTCGCATTGTCTCACTGATTTTTAACAAGTGAATTCCAGAATTGTGAGACATAAAATGCAACACAGATTCTTATTTTCTACCCCTCGCTGAACCAAAATGCATATTTTTATGCAAAATAAAAAAGCCGTAAATACGCTATTTCACGTATTTACGGCTTTTCTCATGCGTCTAATAATCTTTAAAAATACGCATATTCAATTGGTGGAGGCGAGGGGAATTGAACCCCTGTCCGAAAGCCCATTCTCACAGCTTTCTACGAGCGTAGTTCATCAACGAAGATTCCCATCACGACCCGCCGGTGAACAGGCTGGAAGTGGAGGTAGTCCGAATACATTCGGGCGGTACGGACACACCGCCGGAACGTTCACCACTCATCGATGCCCAAATGAAAGCCGTGGTACTCAATCACAGGACACCTACGGACTGAATGCCGCAGGCTGTTTCAAGAGCAAGAACTCAAGCAGCGAGAGCTACAGCGTTCTTGTTGTGAGAAACAGTAATAGTGTTATTAGCGTTTATATTTAAAACGTTGACGCAGATTAAAGAGGAGCGACACCTCTGCTCGCTTACCATGGTGCAAAGCCCCCGTCGAAACCGGTACGCCCCCATGACGTAATCTATTATACAACAAATTGAAAGAAAAGTCAAGAGGCAATTCATGAAAATTTAGTTACAAAATGTCTCCAAGAAGGAAGGATACAGAATGAGATGAAAAATGTGAATATTTTTCATTTAAGTACTTGTATTTATTTTAATTTTATGTTATACTGAATATAACATCATCAAAGAAAGAGAGGTTATTTCATGAAAGAAAAAACAAATCGGGAAAGTGTTGTCATACATCCGATACATGAAAATCCCAAAAACTGTTGGGCAGTTCTGCTTTGTGTTGTGGGAATCAGCTTGAATATGGGATTTACGTTATTAGCCGGAAAGTTAAATTTCGTTTTATATCTTGATACCATAGGGACAGTATTAGCAGCGGTATTAGGTGGCTATCTTCCGGCGATTATTGTAGGATTTCTCACGAACATCATCAAAGGGATTTATGATGAATCGTCGTTATATTATGGTGTTTTGAATGTCCTGATAGCATTATCCGCCTCATTGCTTGCGGAAAAGGGCTGGTTCAAGAAACCGCTTACCATTTTAGGGAGCATTCTGATTTTCACAATCATTGGCGGAGGGTTAGGAACGTGTATACCGTGGTATTTAGAGGGGGTACAGCTGGAAACAGAAACCCTCAGCGAAAAGATTTATAACATGGGACTTTTCACGCTGCCATTTTCACAACTTTTGGCGAATTTACTTACAGATTTCCTAGATAAAGCATTGACAGTATTATTAGTCCTGTTAGTGGTAAAGTTGATGCCGGAAAAATCGAAGCACATATTCCGTTTTAGCAATTGGCAGCAAATCCCGCTTTCAGAGGAAGACACCGCCGCCGCAAGAAGTGGAAATTTCCGCATTGTCTCCATGCGCACAAAGATTATTTTAGTCCTGACAGTTGCCATGATTTTAATAGCGATAGCGGCAATGTGGATTAGTGTGTTATTGTTCCGTTCAGCCACTGTCAAAGATTATATCAAGTTAGCCGAGGGAACCGCCCGACTTGCCGTGAATGTAATTGATGGCGACAAAGTGAATGATTACATTGCAAACGGCTATGAGGAAGAGGACTATGCCGAAACGATGAAATTTTTGGAAGACCTTTTACAAAGTTCCCCCGAAATTCAATATGTTTATGTCTACCAAATTCAAGATGATGGTTGTCATGTAGTATTTGATGTTGACACGGAAGAAGTAAAAGGAGACCCAGCCGGAGCGATTGTTTCATTTGATTATGCATTCAATGAATATCTCCCCGAATTGAAAAACGGCGAAGAAATCGAACCCATCATATCCAATGAATCATTTGGCTATCTTCTGACAATTTACAAGCCTGTCTTTGATTCGAATGGAATTTGTCAATGTTATGTGGGAATTGACATCGAAATGCAGCAATTGACCTATAACGAGCGCAGTTTTTTTGTAGAAATGGCATCATTATTCTTAGGCTTTTTCGTGTTGATTCTTGCATTTTCATGGTGGTTGATTGAATACCATTTCATTTTACCAGTCAATACAATGGCATTAAGTGCCGGAGCATTCGCCTATAATACGGAAGAAGAAAGAGAGAGCAGTGTAGAAAATATCAAAGAATTAGGCATCCGAACAGGTGACGAATTGGAAAATCTATACTATGCATTCACCAAAACTTCTGAAGACAGTATCCGCTATGTTGCAGACATTCAAGACAAAACGGAAACCATTTCCAAAATGCAGAAAGCCTTGATTATGGTGTTAGCGGATTTAGTAGAAAGCCGAGACCAGAACACAGGCGACCACGTCCGCAAAACAGCAGCCTATGTAAAAATTATCCTGAATCGTCTCAAGGAGAAAGGCGAATATGCCGACCAACTGACAGACGAATTCATAGCAAATGTTGTGGATTCTGCGCCTTTGCATGACATTGGAAAAATCACCATTCCGGATGCCATCTTGAATAAGCCAGCAAAATTGACCGATGAAGAATTTGCAATCATGAAATCTCATTCCCAAGCCGGAGGGGATATTATTGCACAAGTCATTGAAATCGTTCCCGATTCTGCATACTTATATGAAGCCAAAAAATTAGCCCTCTATCATCATGAAAAGTGGAATGGAAAGGGCTACCCCTACGGTTTAGCCGGAGAAGAAATCCCCCTTTCCGCCCGTGTCATGGCGGTAGCAGACGTATTTGATGCACTTGTTTCAGAGAGAAGCTATAAAAAGCCGTTCCCCTTTGAAAAGGCGATGGACATTATTCGGGAAGGTTCAGGCTCACACTTTGACCCGAAAATTGCAGAAGCCTTTTTAGAAGCAGAAGACGAAGTCCGGAAAGTGTCAGAGAATTTCAAAAATATGCGTTCTTCCATTCATATCACTTCCACAGGGGCTTTTAACAGTTAAAAGATTCCTATAAAAAGTTAGAAACAAATATCAAACTTTGATAAGAAAGAGAGGTGAAAACCGTTATTGAAACTTGACAACAGGGAAATTTTTATGTTATAATGAAAGAGAAGAGTACGGACAGTGAGATGTCTGGAAACATGCACAG
>JAZAUD010000054.1:0-13806 GCA_036373775.1 Oscillospiraceae bacterium
ACATTTCCAATTGTGAAAATTGACATCCGTGATGGTTTTGTTTGTCGTGCTATAAATCGCATAATTTCCTTGTATATTCACATTAGAAATAGAATGTCCGTTTCCATTCAGATTGCATTTGATTTGAAACGTGTTTACAACATCGTACCCTTCCGCCTCTGCATCCAAATCCGCCACAAGCTCCAAATCTTCCGTACCTGTTGCCAATTCCAAGAATTGTGCAAAAGTTGAAACTTCAATCATGCCTCATACCACCTCTTGAAAAAT
This sequence comes from Oscillospiraceae bacterium, assembly GCA_036373775.1. GTDB lineage: Bacteria > Bacillota > Clostridia > Oscillospirales > Ruminococcaceae > UBA3855. The sequence goes on from JAZAUD010000054.1 coordinate 268, forward strand.
AATACTATTTTTAATTTTTCCATCAATTCGATTCATATATCGAAATACCTCCTTTATCTGGTGAAAAAAATCCCCCTTTTTTTGCATGAAAATATGCAAAAAGGGGCATATAAGCAATCTTATTTTAAGTTTTGTAAAATATAACCAAATTCATTACCATGGAAAACATTGTTCGTTGACATTTTATACAATCTGTGTTATCATATAATTACAACAATACCAGAAAGGAGTTTTCTTTCATGAAAATGTCAAAAACAATTGCTGCCTTTAGTGCAGTCGTGATGGCACTCTCTGCATCTGTTTCTCTGAATCAAGCGGTATCCGCTGCTGGGGATTTTGTAAGCTATGCAGATGAAGTTGTATCACTCGTCAATGCAGAACGTGTTTCAGCTGGGCTGAATCCATTGGAATCAGTGCCTGTCCTCAATGAGGTAGCAACAATGCGTTCTCAGGAAATCACCCGTTCATTTTCACATACCAGACCAGACGGCAGAAGCTGTTCCACGGCTCTCAATGATTACGGTGTCAAATGGAAGACATCGGGCGAGAATATTGCCTATGGCTATGATTCTCCTGAATCCGTTGTCAATGGCTGGATGAATTCCGCTGGTCACAGGGCTAATATCCTCAATGCAAATTTTGAATACATTGGTGTCGGGGTTGTCGAATATGGCGGTCTTCTCTATTGGACGCAAACTTTCACAGGTGGCAGTGAATTTGGTGATTTTGCTACTTCTGAAATTTCCGTTCCCATTCCTGAAAATCCTGAAACCGTTTCGACTCCCTGCAATGGAGAAAATTGTGAACCTGTCAACATTCAGCCCTCTGTTCCCTGTGTTGGCAAAAATTGCCAACCTGCCAACATTCAGCCCTCTGTTCCCTGTGTCGGGGAAAATTGCATTCCTTTTTCCTTTGATTGCTTGAACCAGAACAAAAATTGTCAAATTTTCTCTTGCCTCCCAGATTGCTTACAGAATGCGCCCTATTGTGATTCTTCCCCTATATGTGGAAATGCTTCTCCTAATTGCCTGATTGGCGCATTAACTGGTTTAACTTGTTCCAATTAACAAGTAAAAAGTACCGCCGAACAAATTTGATTTTGTTCGGCGGTATGATTTTTTCTCAGCAACCCCAGAATTGATACATCTCAAAATACAAAATTGTAATGATTGGCAATATACAGCCGATTGTATTCAAAACATACCGAAGTATCATCTTTTTTTCATTTTGGTGTGAAGGAATCGAAATACAAGAAGTAACAGCCGATACACCACATACTGCAATACAAAGCATTTGCATGATACCCAAAACAGCTCCGATTGTATAGGGAATTCCACCGTTGAACTTTGAAACTGCTACATATGTTCCCAGCAGTGCAAGGAAAGAAATAATTCTTGCAATTTGTGCGGCGGTCATGACTGTTGCACCTTGATAAGATGTCCATTTTCCGTGTTTTTTCAGTTTTCGACGGATTAACAGGAGATATATGGCAGATACTGCCAACAGAACATAGACTGTAAACAGACATAATTTCACAAGATAAAATCTGTCATGAATCAAATCCACAGACGGCTCTTGAATGGCTGTACTTCCGTCAGAATAGGTCTTTTCACCTAAAATAATGGCTGATTCGCCTATAAGTTTACTTTCATGTCTGAGCTGATACAAATTGTTTTCGAGTTTTTCAAAATTTCCTAAGTTTTCCAATGAAAATGCAGTCAGATAGGGGATAAATTTCAACATTCCCTGATAAGTCGAACGTGCATTCAGATAATAGCCTTCCAGCTTTGTTTTTTCCGCAGTTCCGGAGCTGTACTTTTCCGGCGAAAGCTCCCCAAATGCCATGTCAGAAGCGTAATTGATGTACCAGTTTCCACTAGGTTCATTCACCATGACAACCAGTCCAATTTTGGAATCAAGGTCGAAAATCATATCTGCCTGACCTGATGTTGTTGCACCATCGTGACCGTAAGTGCGTACAGCGTGTTCCTCACACCAGAAACCATGCGCACATATGGGAATATCAGAATCTCCATAAAAATCCGTTCCGGTGAACAATAATTTCTGTGTTTCGGGGTTCTGGAATAACGGGGCATCCTCATTCACGAGAGCTTGTGCATAGGTCATCAAGTCAGAAAGTGTCCCTGTCGCTGCTCCTGCCGGATAAGCCGGAACATAATTCAAACAATATCCAAGGTCAACGCAATTCCCTAGAAAAAATTGATAGCTTTTCATATTTTTGCGTTGTTCATAGACCCATGCATTATCACTGTGTGTGGGATTGAGTGCAGTATGCTCCATTCCTAGCGGTTCAAAGATATGCTCATGGACATATTCGCAGTAGTCCTGCCCTGTGATGCATTCAATCACATATCCTGCAACCCCTGCGCCATAATTGGAATAGGCGGAAACTTCATCAGGGCGGTGAATCTGTGCCGGCTCGATTGCCTGCAATGCTTCACCAAGAGGGAGCACTTTGTTTTCTTCTGTTTCCCATATGGGGCGAGTGGTTTCCTGCCAACCTGCATTATGATTCATCAGGTTCAGCATGGTGATTGGCTCATCATAGGAAAGATGCTGAAAGAAGCCGTCAGGGAGATATTCTCTGACATCCGTTTCAAGGTCAAGCTTTCCCTGTTCATAGAGTTGCATTGCACTGACCCATATTAACGTTTTGGAGATACTGCCCCATTCATAGACGGAATTTTCATCAGCGGGAACTTGATTTTTAATATCCGTTTCGCCGTAATAACCAGTATACAGCACTTCATCCCCCTGAAACAGTCCCACCACAGCAGATGCAAACAAGCGGTCATTTTCTGAATTGTGTCGTGAAGTCAAATCCATTTGGAGCTGAAACCATTCCACATCTTTTCCGGAAGGCAACATAATTTTTTCTGTTTCCTCCTCTGCATAGACGGCAGGGACACTCACGGAAAAAAGCATCATTCCTGCACAAAAAGCCGTTGCAAATCTTTTGAATATGTTTTTCATCAAAAAGCCCCCCTTATAATTCCTTTTCGTCATATTCCAATATGGTACAAATATACTTGTAAACTGTAGATAATATCGCTATTGTTACAAGCACTGCACCCAATAAAAAGCCGTCTGCAATCTGTGCAAGCTGTATCAAAAGTTGCATTACCGGAACAACTGCACTCCGGACGGGTAACACATCTATCACTCCCAAAATCACCACCACAATAAGCACGAATGCAATCAAAGTATATTGATAATCTCGCTTTGTGGCTTTTTTCAGCCCTTTGGACATTGTGATGTCAAATGCTTGTGCATCCTTAAAGTATTTCCGCAGATAGCCCGATATGAATGTAGACCCAAACGAAAACGCCCCGAAATACAACAGATTGAAAATGCCTAATTCTGTCATTTGACCGTTTGACACTTTGGCTAACATCTTGATGATGTCCATATTTTCTGCATCTTCCCCATACATCATGTAATACGGTTTCAATTTCAGGGAAATCAGCATCAGCAAATAAAATACCACTGCACACGCAACATATAAGGCAACTGACATAATGAACCGAGAACGTACCAAATCTTTCCGGTTAATCGGCAATAATGCAAACATCTTTTCACTGTGATATTTCATCTCATTTTGGAACATCATCGGCACAAAAAATCCGCTGAATCCTAACGGCACATACAACCCCATGAGCGGAGAAAACAGAAAGCCCAATCCTCCGAAAAGCAATGTCCCCAATATGACAGCTGTTTTCATGTTGTTTTTACCGCCGTTCATGGTGATGAAATCCGTACGAATTAAATCAAGTATCCTTTTATGGTATTTTTTATCCATTTGTATCCTCCTCAGAGTTCATGCTTTGCGAGTTGATTCGCCGTGATTTCGCCAAACAGCAAGCATATCACAAATATGACAACATTCGCCACAATCCCCAATGTGACCATACCTGAAACAGTATCCGGCAGACTTGGCAATTTTACCACTGGTATCAAGTCATGTTCAGAAAGAAATGTAAACACAAATGCAAGCAGAGAAAGCGTGCCAATCGCTATCATAATAATTTTAAATTCGTTCTCTCTGCCGAATATCTGCCCCATCATTTCCATGAAAGAGAAAATCAGACAGAAAAATGTGAACATCCCGAACAGCATCAACAGGGTTAATTTAGTATCTGCAAAACTCTGTTTCACCATCTGCATGGTTTCGCCGTTCTGATTGGGGAGAATTTTATATAAAGTTGTCCCCTTTGCGGTGCAGATAATCACAGCTTCCAGCAACTCCGTCAGGAAATGCACCAAAAAGATGTAAAGAAATCTTGCTCTTGTGATGTTTTTCCGTTCAACCGGAAGAATGCCATATAGCTTATTGAATCCGCTCTTGTCTGCGACTCCCTGCAAGGGTATCACAAACAGCATGGAGGCAAATGTCATATAAGTGGTAATAATTGGTGAAAAGAACATACTCAATGTGCCAAATACCACAATTGTGAATATCATTCCGGCAAGGGCTAACGGCTTGGCTGTGAGATAATCAAACCTCATGATATTTAGAATGTCTCTCATGTTTATCCTCCTTTGCAATGTAGACGAGAATTTCATCAATGCTTGCTTTTTCGTATTCAAGAGTATCTGGAATTCCTGCAAGGTCATCTGTTTTGACAAGTGCATCAAAACCATTTCGATAGGCATGGAAACCAATCAATTTTTCTTTCAGTGCGGAGGGAATGTCTTCTTCTGCGCCCTTAATGACAGCATAGCCTTCTGTGAGTTCGTCTTTTGTACCAGTGTACCAGACTTTTCCATTGTGGAGAATGGTCACATAATCAGCGATTCTTTCAACGTCGGCTGTGATATGCGTGGAAAATAATACTCCCCTGTTTTCATCCTCGATGTATTCCGCCAAAATGTCAAGCAGTTCATCACGGGCGACAGGGTCAAGACCACTTGTCGGCTCATCCAAAATGATAAGTTCAGCTTTGTGAGAAAGAGCAATTGCAATCATCAGTTTCATTTTCATGCCCTTTGAGAAATCACCGACTTTTCTATTATCAGGCAAGTCAAATTCTTTGATACGGCTGAAAAATTCCTCACTGTCCCAATCTTTATAGAATGGTTTCAACTGCTGTTCAATCTGCTTGATGTTCAAATGTTCTGCCAGATACAGGCTGTCAAATACCACGCCTAACCGCTCCTTGATAGCAATAGTATCATTCACACTGTCCAGCCCAAACACGCTGATTTTACCGCTGTCAATTTTTGCCATGTTGAGAATGGCTCGAATGGTGGTCGTCTTACCAGAACCATTTTCACCGACAAATCCCATAATAAAGCCTTTCGGCAGTGAAAAACTCACGTCTTTCAGTGCAAAATCTTCATAAGCCTTGCAAAGTCCGTTAATCTCCAGAATATTTTCCATATGATTCCTCCATAAATTTTTTGAGTGCAGAGACAATTTCATCATCCGTCAAGCCGGCATTCCGCCCGTTGGTGACGGCTTTTTCAAGTCCGTCTTCCATTTCGTAAAGCATCCGTTCACGCAGAAGCTCATTGTTTCGGGGGGCGACAAAATAGCCCTTGCCTGCGACAGAAATAATAAAGCCCTCGTCTGACAGGTCATTATAAACCCTTGTTGTTGTGATAACACTGATTTTCAAATCTCGTGCAAGCTGTCGGATAGATGGCAACTGCTCATCTTCCATGATAGTGCCGTCCAAAATTTGTGCTTTCATTTGCTGTTCAATCTGTTCATAGATTGGCAACTCTGATTTGTTCTTGATAACGATTTTCATGGAACGCTCCTTTGACATACTGTTAATATCAATCTATATACAGTATAGCACACATGATATAGAATGTCAATAGTTTTTTGAAATTTCTCTGAAAATTTTCCCCATGCCGTCAAAAGTCAACTGGAAAAATGCACAAAAAAAGACAACAGCTCCCAAATCGGGAGCTGTTATCCTCTCAATATAGCGATTATTTTTTTGCTTTGCAGTAACTTTTTTTATCTGAATTTGTTCATTTCCAACCAAAATTACTTTTTCAAAGCCTGTTTCAAAAGTGCCAAATCAATGACATTCACTTTTCCATCACCATTCAAATCAGCATTTGTAAACTGTTCTTTTGTGAGGGTAGACTTCTTATTGATATAATTTTGCAATGCGGATACATCCTTAGAATTCAAAGAACCATCATTAACAATATCGCCCTTTGTTTGCGTCTTTGCTTCTGTTGTGGTAGTTGCAACTGTGGTAGTAGTAGCCTTAGTGGTTGTCACTGCCTTAGTAGTGGTTGCAGTTGCAGCAGTGGTAGTAGCCTTAGTAGTAGCTGCCTCTGTTGCCTTAGTAGTAGCCTTTGTGGTGGTAGTGGTTGCCTTAGTTGTGGCTACAGTTGTTGTTTCAGAGGTGATATTCCATTTCTGGCAATTATTTCCATTTGCTTCCCATTGCTGAACATTTGCGCCGGAATCTTTGCTTGCACTGGCAACTTCTACAAGTCCCTTGTCAGAGGATGCATGAGTGATAATGCCATAACTGCCGTCCAGATTCTTTGTGAAGCGGAATAACATGGAGCTGTCTTTACTGTTGAAAGTCACAATATCAATGTTGCTACCGTTTGCACTGCCTTCAGCCTTCAACACATAAGTCGGGTCTTGTAAAGAACGAATGTAATAATAATTGCCTGAGCCGAATGCTTTCAATACCCATTTCTGGCAATCATAGCCATTGGATGCCCACTGCTGAACATTGGAATTATCTACCATTTTTCCGTTGACAATGTCCATGGAAAGACCGCTATTTACATTGGTGAAACCATAAACAAGGCTTGTATTCATCTCAACACCAATATCCGGAACAGATTCCAGTACCCAATCTTGGCAATTTGCGCCATTGATTGTCCACTGCTGCGCATTTGCGCCATAGTCCTTGCTTGCACTTGCGATTTCGAGGGCGGACTTGTCGCCGGAAATCTTGGTTCTGATTTTGTAAGAGCCGTCAGAATTTTTGGTGAGCATGAACTTTTGATTGTCTGCGCCCTTGTACTGATAGATTGCAATGTTTGTGCCGTCAGCAGTTTTCTTTCCGTCAATATCCAATACATATGTACCGCCATCACCTACACAAGATGCAATATAATAATAGCCGTCTCCTGCACTGTAAAGCTTCCATGTGTTCCATGCACCGGATTTATTTGTACCGTCTCCATTGGCTTCCCATTGCTGTACATTGGTACTATTTGCAGCAATATTTCCAGCAACTTCCAGATACAGACCGCTATTGACATTCTTAATCATGAAGGATGAACCTTCGGCAAATGTTGCAGGGGTGTAAGTATCTGTTGGAGTGGGGTCGGTAGGAGTCGGGTCAGTTGTGCCGCTACCACTTCCACCACCCTTGGTGTTCGGGATAGAGGGGCTGGACTTCTGAGAAACTCCAGAGCTGAAATGATAGCCGATACTCTTATATGTACTGCTGGACTTGGTTTCAGCGAATCCGCCAAAGTTCGGAGAACCGTCGGAATTTCTGCATTTTGCGTGGAAATCAGTTCCAATTGAAGCGATTGTCAGAGTGGTGAAATCAGAATCAGAGGGGCTTGCTTTCGTGCCTTCCTTGACAGCTGAACCAGATGCAGTAAACGAGCCGTAATAATAACCGCCGTTATAATAGAGGGTATTTTTCATAACGCCCTTGAATTTGTCAGTTCCTGTTGCAATTCCGGCAGCCTTTGTTTTTGTTACCTTGGAGGTGTTGAAATAGGAAATCAAGCCTGTCATGGTTGCCGTGCTGTTGCTTCTGTAAACGAGGTAATTTGCTTTGCTTTTACCGCCTAAATTGTTATTGTAAGCGGTGCAGTTTGTCATTTCGCCGAATTCAGGGTTATTGTTATCAGTGAAACCGCAGTTGAGGTTTTCGAATGCAAGACAGTTCTTGACAACGTGACGAGTACCAACTCCGCCACCACCTAACTTGAAACCATTACCGTCACAGTCTCCATAGCCCTTACCGCCTTCGGTATAGCCGTTACGGAATGCAACGCAGTTTTGCAAGGTCACAACTCCAATTGCACCAGTTGCCTCTTTTGCGTACAAATCCCAACCGTCATCAGAGTTATTGTAGGAAAAACAGCCGTCAAATACGTTGCCTTTACCACAGGTCAGTTTTGCAGCGAATCCGTCAGCATTTTCCATTGTGGCATCATCACAGTTATTTTTGGATGAGCAGTTTTTAATCAGGTTATTGCTGGGCCATGTGTCGATAGTTGCGGCTGCGGAACGGTATCTTGAAATCTGTAAACCAGTGTCCTGATTTTCGTTGAAAACCATCTGTTCAATGATGTTGTTGCTACCTGCTAACAGCATACCATTGTCTCCGGCTTTCGTGATTTCGAATCCGTAGAAATGCCAATAACTACCATCTAAGATAACACCCTGATTGGAGTCGGCTACTTTTTCCTTGGAAAAGTCAAACACAACTTTTGCGCCATTGTAAGCGGCAATGGTCTTGTATTTTCCAGATGAGCCGTTATTGCTATTGTCAATCTTGATGGGGGACGAAAAAGAATATGTACCCTCCAAAAGATAGATGTAACCGCCTGCGGATACGCTCTTGATTGCCTTGTCAACTGTGGTCGGCTTGCTGGTACTGCTTCCATCGCCTGAACCATTCGGGGAGCAGTAAATAATATTGCTTGCTGCTGAGGTCGTTACTGCCGGAAATGCAGTCATGGGGATTGCCATGGATGCAACCGCTAAAACAGTTGCAATTACTTTCTTAAAGCCCTTTTGCATGTGTTTTCCTCCGTTCAATCTGTCTGAAATTCATCTTCATATTTCCAAATTACCCATTTTTTATGGATTTGTCTCTTTTCCATCTATTTTAACATATTATTCATAAAATTACAATTGGTAATATATACAAAGAAAATTACCGATTTTGTGCAGATTGACGGAAAGTTGCACAAACGAACTTTTCAGAAGGTTATTTTTTCAGAATTGCCGTGAATTCTGTGTCAGTGCTGGAAATCGTTAAAGTCAAGCCATTCACGGCGGAGGCTTCTTTGGCGATGCTTAGCCCTAAACCGTTGCCATTTTGTCCGCTTCGGGATTTGTCGCCTTTCACAAAGGGCATCAATAATTCTGCGGTATCCACTCTTTTTTCAATGTCGTTCGTGAAAATTATCTTGTTTTTGCACAATGTGATGCAAATTTCGCCGTTTTCTTGGGAGTGCCTGAAAGCGTTGGCTGTCAGATTTTCAATGGCGGTTTCGAGAGTTTCGGCGTTGCCGTACAGTTCGCATTGACCGTCAATATTCACTGACAGTTGCTTTTCTTCCGACAAACTGCGATATTTTTCAACAGCCGTTTCTGCTAGCGTGCGGAGGTTGACAATTGATTTTTGCAGGGCTTGGGTCTGACTGAGGCGGTTTAATTCAAGAGTTCGGTTAATCACTGTATCAGTTCGGGCGACATTTTCCAGAATCATTTGCAGATATTCTCTTTGTTGGTTGTCAAGTTCGTAGGTGTCAAGAATGTTTTCCGCATATCCGCTGATTGCTGTGAGGGGAGTTTTCAAATCATGAGCCAGATTATTTGTCAATGTGCGCTGATAGTCTTCAAACTGGTAGACTGCCTGATTTTTTGCGTTTTTCATCTTACATCTGACATATGCAAATATCAGCGAAATCAAAAAGAAAATTCTGATGATGGTAAAATATACTTTTTGCGTTGCTTCGTTCCAGAAATCGACTTGGTACATTGTGCAGAATGTGTATTCCTCGCCGTCAATCGAGAGTTTGGCTTTATAATGGTAGGTTCTGCCTGTTTCGCCGATTCCGTCCCATCCTCTGGACATATCAGTGGAGGAGGGCTGGAAAAATTCGCTTTCTTTGATGAGGGTATCAAATGTACTGCGTTCTGTACCAGTAAACGTTGTGGCGAAAATATAGGGGAAATCTTTTTTTCCAACTCCATACGGTTTCAATTCTACCAATTCATAGCCGTTTTCATTGACGGTGAGGGTTCGGGTTTCGGTGAGTTTCGGCTCTTGGCTGTAATCGTCAAGAGGAGATTCACGGATTTCAAATGCGTATTCGTGAGGTATCATTTTAGCATGTTCTTTATCTACATAGGCACTGAAAATCATGGGTCTAAGCAGTTCAATGTATGGGTTTTGGTTCAGCTCCTGATATTCTGCGTAAAATTCGGGGATTGTTTCCGGCTCACATGAATACCATCCACCTGTGGGGTCTTCTGGATTTTTCGCAGGGTCGCTGAACTTGATGACTGCTAACAATCTTTCACGGTTCGAAAGGATGATATTTCCGTTTTCGTCCAGTAATGCCGACATGGCGATACAATTTTTGGAATGGTTGGCGATTAACTGTGTTTCCTCGATTACTTCTAAAAAGGGGAACACGGTTGCAAAGCCTGTATTGATATTGAATAAGGCTTGTATGTTGTTGTATGGTGTGGGTTCAATGCCTTGAGAAAGTTTTTGCAGTGCCTTGGTTTCGAATAAACTTTCTTGTTGATTCATGCCATAATATGCGTACTGTTTCGCCGTTTCAAATAAGACTCCGGCGAAAATTGCCGTTGCGGTCAGTGCTAAGATTCCGCCTTTGATAAGCAATTCACGGAATGTCACTCGTTTGCGTTTTGGGTTTGGTTTTCGTTTCATAAAAATACCCCCTTACTTATTTGGTCAGCTTGTAACCCCTTCCGATGACAGTTTTAATTTGCGCCCCCGAGTCGCCTAATGCTTTTCGCAGTTTCTTGATGTGGTTGTCAACGACTCTGTCCGTGCCGAAATAATCATAGCCCCATATCCTATTTAGCAAAGTGTTCCTGTCGATTACCCAATTTTCATGCTCTAACAAATATTTCAGGATTGCAAATTCTTTCGGCGGGAGTTCGATTTCTCTCTCTCTGACAAAACAGCGCAGTGACCTTGTATCAATTTTGATGTTGCCACATTCTAGCATGGTATCCCTGACTTGTCCTTTCGAACGCTTCACTAATGCACTGCATTTGACATATAATTCCGCTAAGGAAAACGGCTTGACGGTATAATCATCACAGCCCAAATCATAGCCATATAAAATGTCCTCTTCTCTTCCTCTTGCTGTGATGAAGATTATCGGAATATCGCTCTTTTTTCTGATTTCTCTGCATAGCGTGAAACCGTCAATTTCTGGTAACATGATGTCAAGCAGTATCAGGTCAAATTCCTGCAAGCCGTCCTGAATTTTTTCAAGGGCGGTTTTTCCGTCTTGGATTGTGGTTACTGCTGTTCCTCGTTTCTCGAAATAGTGCGTGATGACTTCACAGATTTGTGAATCGTCTTCAATCAATAATATTTTCATAGTAATGAAGCTCCTTTACTGTGATTATGATAACATGATGATGTATCCTTTATGTGTCCTTTGTGTATATTTTATCAGCAAAAAAGCTGTACCGGAAAATGGTACAGCTTTTGCGTTATTTCGATAAAATTCGACAATTTAGTTGTTCAAATCGGTCGTTTTGACATCTCCGGTACTGTATTCTTCCTCTGGGAGGGTTGCGGGGGGATTGTCGTAGGTGTCTGTTCCATGGAGACTGTCATAAAGGGGGTTCGTGGGGTGAAGATTGAACAGGAGCATTCCATCTTCATACTCGAAATCACGGTATTCCATCAATTCGCTAATCGTGACAAGCTGATAGCCCCTTTCAAGCAGGGCGGGAACTGCTCGCTTTACTGCATCCGCTGTGGAATCGTAAATGTCATGCATGAGAATAATGTCCCCATCACTGGCATATTGCATAATTGTATTATATACAGCATCTGCGTTTCTGGATTTCCAGTCGTTGGTATCGACTGACCAATAAATGAACATTCTGCCGTCTTCTTCTCGCAGGGTATCACTGTATGCACCATAGGGGGGACGGACAAAAATTGGCTTTTCTTTGATGCATTTTTCAATGAGGGTGTCTGTACTTTTCAAGGATGCAAGCGCAGTATTCAGGGGAATGTCTCTCAAATTTTCATGGGATTGTGAATGATTCCCCACGTCACAGCCTAATTCAAATTCACGCTTTACAATATGTTCCGTGTCTTCGTTGATGCAGTCACCAACATGGAAAAATGTGGCATGAACATTATTTTTTTCCAGTACATCCAGAATTTTTTCCGTTGAGCCAACGTTGGGTCCATCATCAAATGTGAGGGCTATCATGGGCTTTTCTGGATTGATTTCACGGGGTTCTTCTGGAGCTTGTACTACTGGTGCGCCTGCAAGAATCGCTGCAATTTCAGGGGGAATGGTTTCTTCCTCTGTCTCCGTTTCCACTTCCACCGTTTCTTTGGGCTTGCCTTCAAACATGATGCGGTCTTTGGGGTTCATTTTCTTGGGCTTATTGGAGATGCTTACACCACCAAATACAAACGCTCCTAAACAAACTGAAATGATAATACCGGAGGCACCTCCGACAATTCCTCCGATATAAGTTGATGTCATTTTTTTCTTGTGTTTTCTTCTTGCTTTTTTCTTTGCCATAATGTACCAGCCTTTCGCTTCATTTTCTCCTCAATTTTATTTATCTAAATTATATCATTCTGTATTGTGAAACTCACTACATTATCATGATAACATATTTTTCCAACAATGTCAATAGACTGTTGCAATATTTTAAGTACTTTTTCATCAGTACTAAATATAGTATACACAATTCCAATCAAAAAGTCAATGCTGGATGAAAGTTTTTTTTCAATTGCATTGAAAAATTTTAGAATGAAAAATTCCTGTCAAATTTTTCTCGACAGGAATTTTTTCATCTATTCTGGTTTTGGTTTGCTGAATTTCGGATAAGCCCATTTTTCTATGAAAATCGGAGTGATGATGCCTATTGTTGCGCCTAATATTGCTCCTGCAAGGATGTCAGTGGGGAAATGTACGAATAAATACATCCTCGAAAATGCTATCATACAGGTGAGAATCAGGGCGATTGTTCCAAGTTTTTTGTCTTCATGGAAGATTACCAAGGAGGCTATCACAGAGGACGTTGTATGCCCTGATGGAAATGAATAATCTTTCGGAATTGCTATCAACATGGGGATGGTTTCATCTATCCAGCAGGGACGCTCTCGCAAAATGGCATTTTTCAGAATCATGTTGCCAATGATTAAGCCTATTAACATCCCTGATAACATATTGATTCCACATTTCCGGTATTTTTGGGTGAGAATCAATGCAAAACCTAACATTATCCAGAAAATTCCGTAACTGCCTAAATGTGTGATGAAGGGCATGACCGCATCGAGGAAACGACACTTACAATGTTCTTGTATCCAGTAGAGTATCTGAAAATCTATCTTTGTGATGGTATCTATCATTGATTTACCGTTACTGAAAACTTATAAAAAGTTATAAAAGTAAACTTCTATGTTTCATTCCTTGTTCAACGTGTCCATTTTTGATATGATTGCTCATAATCTACTCATGTTTGGTGTGACACTCCAAAGGCATAAATTCCCCACTAACGTATGGGTACATATACACAAATCAGAGAAGTTGATA
>JAZAUD010000055.1:0-13450 GCA_036373775.1 Oscillospiraceae bacterium
CCGAACTGGAATCAAAGTTTCTGAGAGTGATTATGCCCGAATTGATATTGAGCGCATTGAGCCACTTACTGATTGGAATTATATCATCCGTGGTTTTAAACATCAATAAAATATCAAATTATTTATTTAACATTCCTTAAGCCGATTTCTGTTTCAGCAGGAATTACTGATACAGTTCCAGAAGGCTATACACCCATTTATACCATTGATGACCTCTATGCGGTTCGTAACGATTTGAGTGGTAACTATATCTTGATGAATGATATTGACCTTTCTGAAACAGCCCCTCGTGGAGATTGGTACAGCGGAAATGGATGGAAGCCAATTGCAGGAGCAGGAGAAGATGAATTCACTGGTGTGTTTGATGGAAATGGTTATGCTATCAAAAATATGCATATCTATGGCGAATTGGATTCGTCAGAAAATAAAATTGGGCTATTTGGAAAGTGTCAGAGTGCAACAATTGAACATCTTGCCTTGGCTGATTGTGATATTGATGTGACAACAGGTAATTCATCTGGCAATTATGTAGGTAGTATTGTAGGATATCTTAATAATCAAAGTTCTATTTTAGAATGCTATACTACTGGAACAATTAAGATAGTATTCCTTTCTGGTAGCTATGGTTCTTACACTGGAGGAATAATTGGATATGCAAACTATGGCAATATAGAGAACTGTTTTAATGCTTGCAATATTTCTTCAACTTTAAAAGATGAAAATGGAAGATTTTACTTTGGTGGGATTGCTGGAAATTTTGTTAATGGTCAGAGTTTTCTCAATTATAGTGTGGGTGATATTATTACTACCGATGAAAGCTCTGCTGAATCTAAAATTGGTTATATAGCTAATAATGCGTTAAATGATTATGATTTAAAATCTTGCTTCTACTTAAAGAAAAATACTGATTATACTGCATCAGCAAATCATTCAGATAATTATTATACAAACGTTATAGGCTTGACAGCAGGACAAATGAAATCCAGTGCAGCATTTACAGGCTTTGACTTTGACAATATTTGGACAATTGACCCGAATGCTGATTATCCTTACCCAACATTGCGAAATGTACCTTATGTTTCAACAGGTGCTTCTCAACCACAAACACCCTCTCCTGATACTTCTTTGAAGGGTGATATTAACGGAGATGGAAAGGTAGATGCAACGGATGCTTCTATTATTCTGATTTATGCGGCTATGGTAGGTGCAGGGTATCAAGTCTCAATTGATGATTTGTATTGATGTATTCAAGGAGTGAAATGGAACTATGGAAGACATTGGTATTCTATTGATTGTAGTAGTATTGATATATGTTATATTTTTTAGAGGTTGTTCTTTTGATGATTCTGAGGACAATGAAACGGAAAATATCGAGACTATCAATTATTCCGATTATATTTATGAGACTGCATTCAATTTCAAATATGAGCATTCCACTAATTCCGAAAACCGCTATTGTCGTATCTATGTTGATGGGATTGAAGTTGGAAAAATTGATGATGGAGAAGCAAAGTCAACCCTTTTGATGCTTGAAGGCGGTTATCATGACATATACATAGAATCAATTACCATTATCAGGAAATCTGCACATAGCTCAAAACAATACTTTGAAATCACTGATGCAAAAAACTGCTTTGATTTTACAATCAAGGATGGTTCAATTTTAGGCTTATCCATATCTTGTGATGAATCGTATCATAGTGACACGTTAGCAAAAGTGGAGAAGAAATAAACTTGATATGATAAAATCTGTACATCTTGATTTACAAATTGATTTTCTTGACAATAATCTGAAAATATGCTATAATGAAATTAGCAAAGGTACTTGTATTAGCACTAAAAATTGTATAATACATCGTAAGCAGTCTATTATAATTGTGGGGTGATACTATGTCTCAAAGTGCCAGCAGTGCGAAACAAATTGCATCTGTTGATATTAGGAATCTCGGTGTGATTTCAGAGTTTACGTGTGACTCTCTTTCAAAAATCAATCTGATTATAGGCGGAAACGGTTCAGGAAAGACATTCTTATTAAAAGCCCTGTATTCTGCTATCAAGACTGTAGAAGAATATCATAGGGGCGATGACATTCGAAGTGCCAATGATATTCTTGCAGAGAAACTCAGATGGACATTTCAGGTGGATAAAATTGGAGATATTGTCTCCAGAAGTACAAGTGAACCCTATACTTTTTCCATTCAATCAGGAGATTCAGGCTCTATGAGCTATCGTTTTTCTAGGGACACCGCATCCAAAATCACAAATTTGCAGAATAATATCAATCGTTCGGATTTGAATTCCATTTTTATCCCTGCCAAAGAGATATTGTCATTGTATAGTATCATTCTGAAAAGCCGTGAAATTGACCGTTCATTCGGATTTGATGACACATATTATGACCTTGCAAAGGCTCTGCGTGTATCTCCTACGAGGGGAAGAAAATACACTCCTTTTGCGGAATCAAGAAAAAAGCTGGTTTCTATCATCAATGGGAAAATTGATTTAGATGAAGCTACAAATCGTTGGTACTACAAAAATAATGGAAATCAGAAGTTTTCGATTGGTGGCACGTCAGAAGGTGTCAAAAAAATTGCTATTCTGGACAGGCTTTTTGCCAATGGATATTTAAGCACACAATCCATTCTTTTTATTGATGAGCTGGAATCTGCACTTCATCCGAGTGCAATTTCTGATGTGGTGGATATGCTGTATTATATTGCACAGAATTCTGATATTCAAATTTTCATTGCAAGTCACTCTTATTTTGTGATTAAAAAATTATGCTTGTTAGCAAGGGCAAATGATGAGGATGTTACGTGCATTTCTATGGAAGATAATCATGTGAAAATCAGTAATTTGAGTGAAGGAATGCCCGAAAATTCAATCATTAACGAATCCATAAGGCTCTATGAAGAAGAAGTGGAGCAGGTACTGTAATGAAAGACATTATCATTGAAGAATCAGGCATGAAGTTCGGACGGTTTGACAGTAACCATTTGTTCTACATTGAAAAATGTGACTTGTATCAAAAAGAATTAAAGCCCAAAGGGGTTGCTGTCACAGAATTTGCAGTCCTGCAAAAGGGAAAGCTTTTGTTTATCGAAGCGAAAACTGCAACGCCGAATTATGCTGCTTGTAACAGCTCAGAAGAAAAACGCAAAAAGTATGAGGAATATATTACTTCCATTGCTACAAAGTTCAGAGACTCCATAGACATCTATGCAAGTATCCTGTTAAAGAGGAATCTATGTGAACAACTTCCTGAAACTATGGAAGAACAAGATTTTGTCAGTCTGCCGATTGTATTGGTATTGGTTATCAAGAATGCCTATCCTGACAGCTTGATTCACTTTACAGATAAATTTCGGAAAGTACTTGCTCCAATGATGAGAATATGGAAAGTACATGATGTCATAGTTATCAGTGAAGAACAGGCAAGAAAAAAAGGGTTGATTGTATCTGATACATAGTTTTTATGAGGTCAAATGTATCAAAAAAATCAAGTGCCAACTGAAAATGCCAACTCTGTGATAAACACCCCGAAACTTTGGGAATTTTAACCCAAAACCCACATCTTCGAATCTTGTCACCTCGACCATGTCATGATGGCTTAGATACGGAAAGATAACGTATCTAAGCCATTTTTTTGTTATCTGTGTTTCGGACGGCAGAAGAGATTTTCAATAAAATGCCAATCATCCCATTCAATGATGCTGTTTTCATGGAACTCACGTTAAAAAAGATGAATTTCATCCGTAAAAACATTAACAGGGGGTAACAATTTTCCTCCGGTCTCACTGAACAATTCCAAAAACTGCCTTTTTGCAGGGATTGCCTTCAAAGAAAAACGAACTGCATAATATATCCACATTACCAGTATTACTGCCAACAATGGCAACGGCAACCACCATAAATCCATGGTTCGAGCTGACAAAAAACTGCACCACCATTCCACAATAAAAAGCCGTACAAAGCGTTTTAAAATGGTTTGTTTGGTTTTCACTATGACATAGCAATCTTTTTCGATTGGTGACAATGTTACAAAAAACTGCGGAGTATCAAAATCAATTTCTTCCTGATTTTGGAACATGAACAATGATTGCCCCTCCTGATTTTTTCCATAGAAGACCATAGCAGAAAATTTTTGATTGACTTCCAAAAGGGAAAGAGGAAGTTGCAGGGTAAAATCTTCATAGAACAAGCATAACATTATTCCTCATCTTCTTCCGTAGGGTCTTGTTTTTGAGAGCCTTTTTCAATATCGGGTGCAAAATCAGCGGTTAAGGTATTAGCATTTTCCAAAGTCAAGCGAAAAGCTCCATCCATTTCAGAAGTAATATGTGTCCAACTGTCGCCAAGAGTCACATCATGATAGCCATTGTCAATGACTTCAAATTCTTCTGCCCTGTCCCAAATTTCATTATAAGCCATTTCACCGTCTACATTTTCATTATTATTGAAATAATAACGTTGAACGTGTACCGCATCCAATTGGTCAAAATGATAAATTGTAAACCCATCTCCGCCACTCATGGTAGTGAATGCACTTGCGATATAGCCAGTATAAGGCTGATAGCATACATTTTGGTTATCGAAAGCATCACTTTTATAATTATCTTCCAATAAAAGTTGAGCATCTTTCCCATCAAAGCAATATAATTCCATTGCTGTTTCATCAAGAATGACAAGTTCAGGAATTTTATCCTCATCCAAATAAATCAGAACAAACCATTGATTATCAATGTTTTCTGTTTCGTCATTTTTTTTGCTGGAATTGGTAGTATCATTGGAATTGGTTTCAGTTTCAGTCTGGGTATCTGTTTCAGATGTTTCCTCCTTATCATCACAATGTTGTGCTAATATTTTTCGATAGCCTTTGACCCAAGCAGTATTTTTAGGTTTTGCTTCCGTAGTAGTTTCCGTTTCCTCGTCCACCTCTTCAAAAGTGTCAGTTTCCTCAGCATCTGTCACACTTATCAAATCTGTTTCAGTTTGCGAAATGGTTTCACTGGTTTGTGATTCCAAAGAAATCATTTCGGTTGTCATAGGTAACGTATCCGTTGTTTCAGTAACTGAAATGATATTTTCTGTTGGAACAACAGGAATTTCAATTAAATCAACAGGCGGAATTTCTGTCTTTTTTCCGCACGCAGTCAAAACAAATGCAAGACACAACAATGTCAGAATCGTTATTTTTTTCATTTTGTAATCATCCTTTCTCAAATTACAAGGGGTTTTCTCTTTCTGCCCCTATCATAGCATAATGTTTCCCATTTGTCAATTGAAAAATAAAAACAATTTATAGAAAATTCTGAAACAATTTAGAAAAATGAAAATTCTTTATTTTTTGTGATATATGCAATAAAATTCACCTTTCACTTTGTGCAGATAGGCGATTTTTTCAAAATAATCTGTAAAATGAATTGATTTTAGAGGGAAAATTTTGTATAATGGGAATAGATATAATTTTGATGGGGGGTTTTGAGCCGTGAAACATTTGGGATGTAAAATTTCATGCCTGATTCTTGCTGTGGTAATGTCTCAATGTTTGCCACTTCAAGCAAAAGCAGATGCAAATTTAGACAAGCAAGTAGAACAAGTCATTTATCTGACAAATTTAGAGCGAATCTCCGTAGGGCTAACGCCCTATCAAACGGCTAACTCTTTGAAAAATGTTGCCTCTCTTCGTGCGAACGAATTGTTGATTGACTTTAATCATATGAGACCAGATGGCAGACCGTTCGACACGGCTTTAGAAGAAGCTGGTTTTTCTGTAAGTGCTGCGGGGGAGAATATTGCTTATGACTACAAGGGAACTGCGGAAAGTGTTGTGTCACTTTGGATGAATTCGCAATATCACCGTGAAAATATTTTAAGTAAAGAGTTTAATTATATTGGTGTGGCTGCGGTGCAAAGAAGTGATGGACGGTATTATTGGACACAATTATTCGTTGATGATGTTCCAGCAGAAGACCCCACCCCTCTCCCTGCTGAACCGAAATTAACAGGGGATATTGATAATAGTGGCAGAATTGATTCTGCTGATGCTTCGGTCATTTTAACGGATGCTGCGAATTTTGCAGTCACGGGCAAATCACAATTTTCTTCTGAACAGATTGCCTCCTGTGACTTTGATGAAAATGGTATCTGCAATTCGATTGATGCCGCTTTTATTTTGGAATATTGTGCTTACCAAGGTTCTGACGGGGAACTTTCTCTTACTGATTGGTATTCTTCCACCAAATAATTGCTAATATTTCGCAATTTTCAACTGATAAGGAGCGTGTTATGAGAAAAATAATCACATGGCTGTTAGCTGGAACAATGCTTTTAAGTTCTGTGCCTTTGCGTGTTTCTGCTGATGCAGCGCAGGACATCAATTTTTTGACAAGAAATTATGAAAGTGAATGTGCTGTCATGATATTTTCAGAAGATAATGGAGTATTGTATTCTTATCGTTCCAGTCAATTGATGGCTGGTGCAGGGCTGATTCGTCTGCCATATGCATATTATCTTTGTACAAAAATGGAATCTGGAGAATATAGCCTTAATGATACCATTACTTATACAGAAGATTGGCTGAGAGGAAAACCAGCCGAACAAACTGGAGCAGGAGTGATTAAAAATAGCAAATTTGGAACAGAATACACATTTGCAGAGCTTCTTGATTATTTCCTGAGATATTCAGATAATATTGCTTTTGATATGCTTATCAGTACATTTGGAATTGATGAATTCAATGCCATGATGAGGGAATGGGGTTCAGATGTCACTATCAGTATGGCGAACCTTTTCCCAAGTGTAACAGCGGATTTTCTGCAAATGTGCATTCAAAAATTACATGAAAATCGGGGAACTGGTGAAAGTTGGGATATTGTCTGGAAAGCATTACTGGAATCGAAACAGTCTTATGTGAAAGAAGTGATTGGGGGAAATATTGCCGTTAAATATGGCTATATTACAACAGAGGTCTTCCAAACTTACAATGAAGTATGTTATTGTGATAACTTACAGCCTTATATTTTAGTGGTCATGGCTGACCAATCCGGAACGAATATCGACAAAGAATTCATCAAAAATATTGCTTTGTGTGCGGATAATTTGGTAGATGAATATTATCACCTGAATTATAGTATCGGGAATCTGAATGCGGATAGTGTTTCCGATTCGATAGATGCGTCTTTGATTTTGAATGCTGCTGCCTCTATTGGTACAACCGGAGAAAGTGGCTTGAATAAAAAACAAGAAAGTTATGCAGATATTGACCAAAACGGTACAATTGATGCTGCGGATGCTTCTTACATCCTTCAGTATTCGGCTTATGTTGGTTCTGGAGGAACTGCAAGTGCTGAGGTTTATTTCAAAAATGTTGCACAACTACAATAAAAAAATTCCCTGCGAAATCACAGCAGGGAATCTTTTTTTGATGTAATTACTTTTGCTCTTTGAGAATGTCACGAATTTCAGTTAAAAGCAATTCTTCCTTGGTTGGCTCTGGTGGAGGTGCAGCAGCAGCCGCTTCTTCTTCCTTTTTCTTGCCGAGTGCTAATGCGGTATTCATTGCCTTGATGAGCAGGAACAGGATAAATGCAATAATCAGGAAGTTCAGCACAGATGAAATGAATGCACCATAATTGAAAGATACACCATTGATTTTGAACGCACCACCGACAATCATGGGGTTTCCGTCAGCATCTGTCTTGACACCACCAGTTGCAAGGGAAATCAGCGGATTGATAAAATCATCCGTCAACGCTGTGACAATGTTTCCGAATGCCGCACCGATGATAACACCAACTGCCATATCCATTACGTTTCCTTTGAGTGCAAATTCCTTGAATTCCTTCAGGAATCCGCCTGCTGCTTTTGCAGCTCCTTTTGCTGCATCAGCAGCGTTAATTTCGTTTGCCATAATTTTCCTCCTTATTTATTTTTGATGGCTTTGGTTTCCATCCTGTCACAAATCCGCAACAGGATAACGTCTTTATTGCAGAGTAAAATACTCTGAAACGCATCAATCAAGAATCAGAAGGCAACATATCCGCAGGGATATTGCTATAATCTGCTTCCAATTCTGTAGCCGCTTTCATAGAACGACGAGATTTCTTTCTTCCGCCATATTGCATTCTTGCAAGCTGTGCGGCTAATTGTTCATCTGACATATTATCAACGATTGTCACACCAAGGTCTCCCCTCGATTTGACAGGCTGGTCGCCGAAAAACGCCGCCGCATCCACAATTTTCGCTGGTCTTTTCTCTGTTGATTTATGCTTTGGCTTTTCCGCTTTTGGCATAGGTCTTTCCACTTTAGAAGGGAGAATTTTCTCCTGAGGTTCTGGAATTTCGGGTTGTTTTGCGGAAATTTGCCCTTGAAAGTACTGTGACTGTTGGGGTTGATAGGGAGGTGGTTGCTGATAAGGTTGAGCATTTTGCTGTGGATAGGCTTGTGACTGCTGATACTGATAACTTTGACTTTGTTGAGGATAGGGCTGTGATGGATATTGGTGGGAATTCATGCCCTGCTGAGAAGAAGGCTGTCCCTGTTGGTAGGAATTCATTCCCTGTTGAGGGTAAGGCTGTGCCTGTTGATATTGGGAATTCATGCCCTGTTGAGGATAGGGCTGTGCTTGGTATTGGGAATTCATGCCCTGTTGAGGGTAAGGCTTTGCTTGCTGATATTGAACACTTGTACCACTCTGTTGTTGGGAATAAGACTGTGCAGGTTGTTGCCAGCTATTATTATTTTGTGGCTGAAAGGGCTGATGCCTGCTTTTACTGCGACTATAAGCGTTAGGGTCTTTCTGAGGTGGCTTATCATACATTGCCATTGGTGGGGGCAAATCTTCTTCAACCTTGCTAAAGAGTTGTTGTTCCCGTGATTGTGGTGGAGAAGGGACTTTATCCAAAGTATCCGGTATGGAACTCGTTTTTCTCCGGCGAACAGTTGTCACTTCACTTGCTGAAAGACTGATTGAAAACGTTTTAGCAGAAGGCTCTACATCTTCGATTAAAGTATATTTTTTCATGCCACTACTAAAAATAGAATCCAATAATTCTTCTTCGTTGGGAAGTTCTTGCTCCTCCTCGGACATCATCAATAAATCCGCACTGACTGGAAATTCTTCCGCCTCTTCATGTTCTTCTTGAAGTGGTTCAGGTTTAGGCTTTGGGGGTTCAGTTGGTCTGATTGCAACACCATTGGCAACAGGATTTTGCATTTTCACTTGACGTGCAAAAAATCCTTCCTGAATTGGCTGACCGACACGGCGAGCATTGGCAACCGGTGACTTTTGGGAGACAGGAGTTTCAGAAGGTATCTGTTCTTCTTCCTGAGTCTTTTCGGGTTCTGGTTCTGGAGTTGGTTCAGGAGCAGGCTGTTCCTCAATTTTTTCAGGGGCAGGCATTTCCTTTTTAGCAATCGGCTGTGAAATTGCCCTTCCTTGCACAGAAACAGAGGCAGGCTTTGGGGGCTCTTGTGCTGTTTCGGTAGAATCATTTGACTGACTTTTTGGCATTGCACAGGGAACAGGAATCATCGCATAAATGGGATTTCCATAAGGGTCATACCCCATAATTTGTGGCATCATTTGTATGTAAATAGGATTACCATTAGAATCATAGCCCATCATTTGTGGCATTCCTGCCACTCCCATCATCATGGGATTTTGCATCATCTGCTGACCAGCCTGAAGATTTTCGGGCTTGACTGGTGCAGAATCATTTTCAGGTAAATTTTGCTGACCTTGCATCACGCTCATTTGATTCATGACATTTGGCATCATACCCATATAAGGCATCATACCCTGCATCATGCTCATTTGTGGCATCATCCCCATCATTCCCATTGGCATACTCATTTGAGCCATTTGTGCCATTCCATTTGGTTGTGGGACGGGCTGTGCCATTTGTGACATCATGGAAGAAGGCTGTACAGGGGATTGAGCAGATGGAAGTTCGCCTGTTTCCTCTGTTTTTGCAAAGAAGCCCTTCTTGGTATCTCCCACCGGATAACCGCAAAATGCACAAAAAAGCTGTGATTCATTTTCCAGCGTCTTACCGCAATGAGTACAAATCAAGTTACTCACCAACTTTCTGACTTGAAGTATGTGAAACTAATATTTTTTCAGTCTCACTAGATTGATTATCATATACGATAGTAAAAATTTCAAGTGAATTTTCAAAACGTTCTAAAAACACTATCATCCTCAATTTTCCTCAGCATCTTCTTCCGGTGCAACTTCATCATCAGGTGTATCTCCATCTGGAATTTCTTCAAATTCTGGTTCTTCTGACCAATCATCCGGTTGTTCGGGGTCAGCATCACCAGCAATTTCTTCATCTTCTGCGGGAATAGGTTCTGTTTCATCATATTCTCCAGTATCCACTGTCACGATAAAGCCATCAATATTATTTCCACAAATTTCATAGTCCAGTCCAATAGGAATCGGAACTAAAGTACTTTCAAATTCCGTATCCATGGGATAATAAAAAATTTCGTAGATTCTGCCATCATAATCGGTTACTTGTAAATGATTTCCATCATAAGGATAGCCTTTCAGGAAATCCGTATATTCCTCCAAGCACATTCCTTCATTGCTCATAATGGTAGCATGTGGAAAACCAACATAACGGAAGTGCCAAGGCTCATATTGAATCCCTGTAATTTCCTGCTTGCCTTCCGGATAACGTAATACCATACCATATTTATAGCAATTTTCAAGAATCCAACTTTGTACGTCCGTACCGTCAAATTCTTCATCACCATCAATATCCAAATCCACACACCAACCTGTCTGATGTTCACTATATCCAGCAGGTGCAACCTTTTCAGAATAGTCAAGACCAGTTTCTTCAAGGTCTTCTTCATAAAGTCTTTGCTGGTCTTCCGCTGTCCGGAATCCAGATACCACCACAACATTGTCTGCCTGCGTTGCTGCATTGAAATCATCAAACATACGAATCAAAGCATCTGCCATGATTTCACGGACTAATAACTCTTCATCACGAACACCAAAACTATGACTATCCGCCTCCAATCGCTTTACATAAAGACTTACTAAATTTGCCTCTTCCGAATTACAAGCAAAATTGCTATTTACCAAAATCAAAGGACTGTTATTGACCTCCGTATTCGGAACTTCTTCACTTTCAAAAAGAATATTACTCTGATTTTCCGGTTCTGTCACTTCTTCGGTTATCGGTTGTGCATCAGGGTCATAATAAGTAGTTGTTTGGTCAATGACTGTACCATTTGAGATAATATAATACCCTCCAAATCCTAACCCTGCAACCAATGCCAAGGACAGAATCACATCGAGAATTTTCTTCATAAGGAAACAACTCCATTCTTTTGTATCTATCATTCATTTATTAACTTTTTTCCTCTGCTACTATTATAACATAAAGTTCCGAAAAAAAAAAGCCTTTTTTCAAAAAAAATCATGAATTATCAGAAAATTCTAAAAAATAAGCAGAGGATAATCGATTATCCCCTGCTTGATTCATCATTATTTCTCAAGGGCATCTAAAAGAGCCTGAATTTTATCTGTTTTTTCCCATGCAACATTTAAATTCTCTCTGCCGAAATGTCCATAAGCTGCTACTTTACGATATTGAGGCTTACGCAAATGTAACATCTCAATAATTCCCTCTGGTGTCAAATCAAACAATTCAGCCACAGCGTTTTCCAGCTCATCCTCTGCTACCTTGCCTGTGCCAAATGTATCCACACGAATGGAAACCGGCTCAGCCACACCAATTGCATAAGCAAGCTGAATTTCGCACTTTTCAGCCAATCCAGCTGCCACAATATTCTTAGCAATATAACGAGCTGCATAAGCGGCACTTCTATCCACCTTTGTCGGGTCTTTTCCGGAGAATGCTCCACCGCCATGACGTGCATATCCGCCATAAGTATCCACAATAATCTTTCTTCCGGTCAAGCCTGCATCTCCCTGAGGACCTCCTACCACGAAGCGACCCGTTGGATTGATGAAAATTTTTGTATTCTCATCAAGCAATTGTTTTGGAATCACCGCATCAATGACAAGCTCCTTAATGTCCTCACGAATCTGTTCTGTGGTGACATCTGGTGCATGTTGGGTAGAAACTACCACTGCATCCACTCTGACAGGCTTCTGATTTTCGTCATATTCAATCGTAACCTGTGTTTTGCCATCTGGTCTTAAATAACGAAGTGTTCCATCTTTGCGGATTTGTGTTAAGCGGATAGCTAACTGATTAGCGAGAGAAATTGGGAGGGGCATGAGTTCCGGCGTTTCATTGCAAGCGAAACCAAACATAATGCCTTGGTCTCCTGCACCAGTTGCCCCATTATCATAAGATTCATTCACTCCCTGTGCAATATCCGGCGACTGTTCATCGATTGCCGTCATTACATTGCAAGTATGCCCATCAAAACCAAATTTCGCACGGTCATACCCAATATCGACAACCACCTGACGAGCAATTTTCGGAATATCCACTTTTGCTTTTGTGGAAATTTCCCCAATGCAAAGTACCATTCCCGTTGTAACTGTTGTTTCACATGCCACACGTCCAAAAGGGTCTTGCTCTAAAATTGCATCCAAAATTGCATCTGAAATCTGGTCACAAATTTTATCAGGATGTCCCTCTGTTACGGATTCTGATGTAAATAATCGTTTCATTTTTTAGCCTCCTACAAAAATCAATCTCTGAACGGCATACAGAGGCAAATCAAAAACGCTATCTCGGCTGCCCGAAATAGCGTGATGAACTATCTTCCTCATCTCTCGGTCATTACCGCAGGATTTAGCACCATCGACAAAAATGTCAGGTTGCTGGGCTTCATTGGTCCTGATACCTCAGCCACTCTTGATAAGGGTAAAATTAGAGCTTATACCGCTCACCTAGTATTATACTATACTTTGTCGAATTTGTCAAGCCCTTTTCCAAAAAATAATTGACAAAATTGTCATAATATTTTATAATGGGAAGTAGCAAGAACGTACTTAAACGGTAGACGGTGAATCATGCTCCCAATTGGGGGTGTTGCATATGTCGTGGGATGAATTCTTTGATTTTATCATTGCAATTGCCAATGTCCTGTTGGTCATTAAGGCTTACAGTGGCAACGATAAACATAATCACAAAAAGTAACCGCCCTGTTCCCTAGACACGGCGGCTATTTAGCAAGTTGTGACACTTTACGGGAGCTAACCGCTTATACGGTGCGCCCTTGTTGTATTTATCATACCACATTCCGGCGCATTTGTCAAGCCCTTTTCAAAAAAATGATTGACAAAATTGTCATAATATGTTATAATGTGAAGTAACAAGGACGTACCTAAACGGTAGGCGGTGAATCATGCTCCCAATTGGGGGTGTCGCACTATGAGTTGGAATGATTTCTTTCAGATGATTATTGCAATTTGCAATTTTTACATCGCATATTCTACTTATCAGAACA
>JAZAUD010000056.1:0-13291 GCA_036373775.1 Oscillospiraceae bacterium
ATTTCACAGATTCATTTTCAGAAAGCATCATACAAGACAGTGATAGGAGTGATAGATTTTTAACAACTCTTTCTCGAAAAAATCACACGAAAATCACACAGATAGTTCAACAGAAATCATATGCAGAAAGTATCAGAGATTTCTGTTTTCACAGGTCATGCAACAGTCGTGCAACATCTCCTAACCAGTAAAGAAGTCGTCAAGGAGTATCTCTGTTTTTGTCTAAGTAAAGCCCTTTTGCAGTTCTGCACAGACACTCAGTCGGCAAAGAGAAGTTAGGATTCTGTCAATTCTGCATCAATTCTGGAACACTCCTTGCCAATCTGCAATCTACCGCCTTAAAAAGCAATGTCCTATGCCTTGTTTTTTAAGAAAAAGCCTGTTCCATACCTTATTTTTTAAGATATTCTCCCCTGTTCGCCACAAAAAACAAAAAATCGTGGCATACTGAACAGCACACCACAGATTCTGAAACTCCCATGCCGACCCTGCCGACGGCATGACGACGACTTTACTCCGAAAACATTTGCCGACGGATTCGCCGACGTACCAAAGCCAATGCGAACCTCAAAATTTCCGAACAGGCAAAAAATGAGCCGGATTGCTGTCCGGCTACAACTTTTTTCAAAAAATGCTTGACAAACCTCGAAAAATCGGGTATAATAAATAAGAAAAGCACCTACCAAACAACGTGAGCCTCTTTCCTCCACTCATTATGTTTGGTATGGTGCTTTTCAGCGTGGTTGCGGGAGCAGGATTTGAACCTACGACCTTCGGGTTATGAGTGTTGCCGACACTGATTCATATCTTTTCATACTGGTTCGGATATGTTAGAAAACAGGCATTCTTGTCGTTTTACTGGTTCATGGATTACAGTACTGAATCATGTGTTTTCTGTATCATCACGGAAATATAACGGAAATATCACGGAAACGAAATCAATCCAATTTTAACGTAATCCAGCCTTTGTTTCAAATTCAGAAACGCTCATATTTGCTTGTTCTGCCGCTTGGGTCAAAGTTAGGAGTCCCTTCTTTACCAAGTCGCTAAGTGTACTGAGAATTCCTTCAATTCTGCCTTCTTCTCTGCCCTCTGCCTTACCTTCGGCTAAAGCATCATTTCTGATTCCTTCAATTGCTTCGCACATATTGACACGCTCCTCTCCATCATTATAATGCAGATGATTAGATTCTGTCACAATTTTTATCATGTCAGCTGTTCTTCTGGAAACGGTTGTAAACGCTGAATCTTCCTGTACTATTTGTCTTAATTTTTTCTTATTTTTAGAATACTTGATATACTTTAATACCAGACTCAGCTCCGTATGAAATTTTGAAAAGTCCTCATCAGCAATATCCGCAGGACTAATCAAATTAATCCGATAATCAGGAACAAACCGCAAAAGTTCCTCATTCTGTACCGACAACATTTCATGAATTGATTTTGGTGCATCCCACTTACTTGCTCCAAAATACAATGTCAATGTAATCACAGGTAGCAACTTATCAGAACGGTAGAACCCTGAAAGATAATTTGAGCTTGTTCTCGGTTTATCTCCGTTTTCCAAGTGTGCCTTTGCAATATCTTCCACCTGTGTCACATAATCAAGAGCATCATATAACATATTCTTTGGAGGCATTGCCTCATGGATTTCAGACTGATTTTCAACAGCAAGCAGACAGTAGGCAGCATTTTCATCTTCCATAGCCACTACCAATTTTGCTACATCCCGTAGCTTTTGAATCGGAACAAGTTGATTTTTTCCACCATACGGAAGTGCAACTTCTGTAGTATCCACCGCTTTCAGCTGCTCAGGTTTGATAACCTGCCTTCCATCATAAATCAGAAAATTAAAAACATCTGCAAAAGTGGCATTATCTTCCATATATTTTTTAGTGACTGTATCCTTTTTTCCCAATATAACCACTCCTCTTCTGATTTTATTATATCACTTTCTGACTATGCTGTCAAGAATATTTTGAAGAATTATTTGGTAACAATATTAAGCAGTTCCTGATAACTGTCTACCACATCGTACACAACGTTTCCATTGCTGATAGCCTTGAAATGCTCTTTGGCACAATGAATCTTTCCGCTTTCAATTTCTCGGAGCTGCATAGAGGACATTGAGCCTTTTGTTTCAGCAATAAAGTAGATATGCTTGACTTCACCTTCATAAAAAGCAATCGCCCAGTCTGGATTATACTTACCAACAGGTGTAGAAATATAGAACCCATTCGGCAGTTTCACATAAACAGCTACTGAAGTGTTTGTGTCAAGTTCCTCTGCAAATTGATGTTCGTTCGCAGAATCATAAATGATATGGTCATAAAGGTGCTTTTTCGCCTTCATGGCATTGGCATTCAGCTTGCCCTTGATGGTTGGTTCTGTAAATACATCTGTCCCATAACGGTCATCAAGTGCATGGTAAGTGATATGCTCAATAATCGCTGTTGCCTTCTGCTCATTGATAAGCTCTGCTGATTTGAGAATAAATTCTTCAGGATTGTATTGATATTGTGCAAAAACTGCTGGTTCGATTCCTGTCATAATGCGAACAATATCTTTTCTTGTAAGTCCTGTTTCAGAAACAAGTTTGCCGATTAAGTCATATTTTACGCTCTGATTTGCGGTGATAGTTCTTGTTTCGGTGGCAGATTCATTTTTCTTCATGGATTCGCCCTTTTCAAGAGCTTCTTTGGAGCTGATTTGTTCCATAGCTCCAGTTTCAATCTTATAGAAAATTCTCTGAACTCTCAGTTTCACATTCAGGGCATTAATTGCTTTTTGAACAAGCTCCTCCGATTCAAAATCAACTGCATAAACAGACTTTGCATTGATTTTATTCCAGAGTGCCTGAAATTCAGGCATAGCAAGCTTGCTTTCGTCTACTTTCAGTTCCACATTATTTTTACGGGCATCTTCTGGCATAGCAGTCTTTTCATCATAGATGCTGTCAATAATTTCAATGACAGATACAGCACTGTCAGCGACTTCTTCTGCTACCTGAACAGCATGATTCGCCTTATCTCCATAGTATTTATCTGTCAGCTGTCCACGCTTGATATAACCGTTTGCAATCATATCTTCATAGATAGCCTGTGCAGTATCATCATCAATTATCTGCGTATTGCCCTGATTATCGCTGATTTCTCTGCCCTTGAACAAATCGGCTGTGACAGTCTTTGGTCTGTAGGCGACAGCCTCTGCAATTTCGCTCTGCAAGCCTTTTGCAAAAGAATCGTAACTTTCACTTGCGATAACCGTCAGAACATTGATATTATGGACTTCGTTTCCGAGTACATTGAAATCCATTCTGTCACCGTCTTCATTGACACAAAGGCGCAACCCTCTGCCGACTTCCTGACGCTTTCGTACTTCACTTGTGGACTGCTTCAAGGTGCATATCTGAAATACATTCGGATTGTCCCAACCCTCACGGAGTGCGGAATGTGAGAAGATAAACCGAACAGGCGAACGTTTCGGGTCACGGTCTAATAACAGCTCTTTATTCTTCATAATCAAATCATAAGCCGAAACATCATCAGAAGTTTTTTCTTTCTTATCAGCAATTTTTCCGTCTGTCAGCTTGCCTTTCTTATCAACAGAGAAATAGCCTGCATGAGTGCTTTCCGCCGAGATGGATTCCAGATATTGAATATAATCATCATTTTCGCCTAATTTAAGCTGATAATTTTCTATTACGGCTTTATATTCTTCCTCGAACATATCTGCATAAATGCCGTTCACAGGATTTCCAGATACATCATACTGCTTATACTTTGCGACTTCATCTATAAAAAATAATGATAATACTTTAATCCCCCTATGGAACAACTGCCTTTCACGCTCAATATGAGAAACAATTGTTTCATGTATCTGAATACGGCGGATTTGTTCTTCATCCACATTCCCGAGAATATCGCCAAGAAACAGCTTTTTTCCATTCAGAAATTCGATATGGTCGTCTCTTGCATCAATTTTGGAAACAGTATAGCCGTTTTTGTATTCTTCCAGCTGTCCTGACTGTTCATACAGATTAAAACCCTCATTGACAGTACGGCTCACCTGACGAACACCTGTTTTCCCTTTCACATCAAAACGAACTGTCGCTGTCGGATTTGCACCAGATACATTGATACTTTCCAGAAATACAAAGCCCTCTGTTCCAGTTATTCCGCTTGCACTGATTCCCTTGACGGCAATTTTCTTGACGAGCTTTTTGTTATAGGCTTCCAGTGCATCAAGGCGATATATCATATTATAAATGCTGTCGCTCCTATGCGTTGCGGAATAACGCAAAGTCAGAAGCGGACGGAATTCTTTCAGACGTTCTTTCGTTTGCTTGCCCTCGACTGACTGCGGCTCATCAATAATGAGAATCGGGTTTGTTTTGGCGATAATGTCAATCGGGCGGCGGGAACGAAACTCATCCAGTTTCATATAAATTCGCCTTGCGTCCTTGCCCTTTGCGTTGAATGCCTGTGAATTGATAATCATCACATTGATATTGCTGTCACTTGCGAAACGGTCAATTTCGGTCAGCCGTGCTGAATTATAGATAAAGAAACGAATCTTCTTTCCGTATTCCTCCGCAAAGTGTTCCTGTGTCACCTGAAATGACTTATACACACCCTCACGAATGGCAACACTCGGCACGACGACGATAAATTTACTCCATCCGTAAGCCTGATTCAATTCATACATGGTTTTAATGTAAGTATAAGTTTTTCCGACACCTGTTTCCATTTCGATAGTCAGGTTATATCTGCCTTCCAGCTTGTCAGAAGGCTTGATTTGTGCTGTCCGCTGAATTTTGCGGATACGCTCCAGAATCATTTCATCTGTCAATGCAGGGATAATTTTCTGATTTGCCCAGCCTGTGAAATCCTCGTCAGTATCGGTCAGAAGTGTATCCGTTCCCCTGTCCATCATGTAAGTAGGCGTTAAATAGGGCTGTCCTGCGAACACATCCACAACGGCTTTTGCAGCATCTGCCTGAAATTTCTGGTGTTTGAATTGTAATTTCATGTCAAATCACCTTCACTCTCGTATCAGGGGAAATCATCTTGAAAATTTCGCTGACGTTGATTTTTGACGGGCTGTCCTCGAAACTATCAT
Source organism: Oscillospiraceae bacterium (assembly GCA_036373775.1). GTDB lineage: Bacteria > Bacillota > Clostridia > Oscillospirales > Ruminococcaceae > UBA3855. The sequence goes on from JAZAUD010000056.1 coordinate 5,122, forward strand.
CACGGAATACCACTCTCAAAGGCTGACGTTTTGCAATGGTCTTGACAGCACTTTCAGGGATATTCTTATCAAAGCAAGCGATTAAATCGCCGTCATTGTAGGTATGTACGGTAACGCCGTCAATCTCTTCCGAATGATACGGCATCGACAGCGGCAAGCCCCATTCCAGCAGACAGCCAAACAGCAAATCGAGGTCTGTTCTGTCGCTTTTGATATTGCTTTCAAAACCTGCAAGCATTTTCTGAGTTGTTTCAGCAGGGGTATAATAAACATCTTCCATGTTGGTTTCATCAAGTTTGAACACACGGAAACCAATATCAAGTTCAGCAGTTGTGAGAGGACTTTCTTCTTGAATCTTTTTTCCTGCCCTGCGAATTCTTTCTTTTCCGATTTCACAGATATTTTTGTAGCCTGCCTTCTGTGCTTCGCTTTTTTCGTCTGTTGGTTCGGGGAGCTGTACCATAATAAATTTGCGTTTTCCGCCGTCCTCTGCGTTTAACTGCATAACTGCGTGAGCGGTTGTAGCAGAACCAGAGAAGAAGTCAAGGATAATGGAATCCATCTCACTACCTACTTTTATGAATATTTTAGCTAAAGAAATAGGCTTAGGAAAAGTAAAAATTTTTCTTTCAAATAATCCTTGTAATTCGGCAGTGCCTCTTCGACTTGAAAATTCTTTCTCTAAAAGTAAAGAACGAATCATTTTTTTATCAGAACGATACTTTTGGACTATTCTCCACTCACCATCTTTATTTCTATAGCCTACTATTTCACCGTTTAAATTTTCCTTTGCTTTTTCTTTTCCCCATCTCCAAACATGCGGAATATTATCTTTTTTAGATACAACTGGATACACTTCAACCCAATTTTCTATTGGTTCAAGTCCAATTTCATAAAAATTATCATCCAATTTATGACTTGGATTTACATAAAATGGATAGTATAAATTTGGTCTTGTTTCTGGATTAAATGCTACATTTCCGTTATACAATGGATATATACTAAATTCTCCTTTTTCATCTATAAAATCAAATTTTTTCCCTTCTTCGGTCAATAAATTTGTTGTAACATCCATACTATTTGAATACATTAGTGCATATTCATGCATTTTAGCTATACACCCATAGTCAATAGCACTTGGAGAGGAATTTATAATAAACATACCTTGAAAATTTTCTATTCCAAAAATTTCATCACAAATTTTCTTCAAGTTATCCTGCTCATTATCATCAATGGAAATAAAAATAACACCATCATCAGAAAGCAGATTTCTTGCAAGCATAAGCCGAGAATATATCATACTGCACCAATCGGAATGGAATCTGCCGTTTGAATCGGTGTTCTTGAAAAGGCGGTTGCCGTCCTCGTCAAGCTGTCCGCTCTCCTCTGCGTATTCGTCAGAATCCATTGCAAAATCATCACGATAGATAAAGTCATTGCCTGTATTGTAAGGCGGGTCAATATAAATCATCTTGACTTTGCCGAGATAGCTTTCCTGCAAAAGTTTCAGCACTTCCAGATTGTCGCCCTCAATGTAGAGATTTTCGGTGGTGTCCCAGTTCACGCTTTCTTCTGGACAGGGACGGAGCGTTTTTCTGATGGGCTTATTCGCCTCTGCAATCGCTGATTTTTTGCCGACCCATGTGAATTCATAGGCTTCGTCACCCTCAGCGACATCTTCCGACAGCATAGAACGGAGCATCTCAAAATTGATTGCTTTCTTGAGTTTTCCGTTTTTGTCCGCTGTTTCCGTGATACAGTTCGGAAACAGAGCGGCGATTTTCTCTATATTTTTATCCGTTAAATTAGCGGATTCCATTTTCATTTTCTCCATTAAAGTTCCTCCAGTTGTTTCAAGAGTTTTTTCAGTTGTGAATTCAGTTCTACCTGCCTGTTGAATTGTTTTTCTTTGCGAACTTTTGAACGCAGTTTCTGAATTTCTTTTTCGAGTTTTTCTTTCTGAGCCTGTCGCTGAACAGATTCCTGCAAACTTTCATTATCCGCTTTATCAAGGGCAGTTCCAGCAATCTGACGGACAAGATTTTCATAGACAGAATCCATATTTAAGCCGTCAATCCGCAGAGAGAAATTTTCTTCTGTCAGCCAGTCAGTATGATAATACTGACCGACTTTAAAAGCTGTATTGGTACTTTCTTCCTTGTAACCAGTCCAGATTTGATAGTTTTCGTCATATTCGAGGACGAAAATCAAGTGATAGTGAAGCTGATTATCCATCTGTTTCAGGACATTCAAATCAAGTTCAGCTGTTTTGAGCTTTATCAGGAAAATTTCAACTTCCCTGACAGTCTGCCCTTCCGACACATTGAGTATATCAGCAGAAAGTTTGTGTATCCAGCGAATGGAAACAATCTGTTCCACAAAAGAGCGTTCTAATTTCTTATCAATTGATAATTTATCATAGAATTTACTTTTCGGCACGAGTTTGCCGAAATACGTTGTTTCAGGGAGTCCAAACATGATTATTCACCATCTTTCACGACAAGGAAGCAAATCAATTCAAAATCATCCAGTCCAGAAATCTCGGAAACCAAGGCACTTGTACCGCCCGAACCGAAAAGGCTGTCAATATCACTTTCCGCTTTGGTGTTGATGATAGAATCAATTGCCATGCTGAGGAGTTCGCTCATCTGGGACATATCTCTGCCGTCATCAGTTTCCTGATTGAATTCGTTACATAGTTTTTTGAAAGGCTCTGCCCTGCCCTTGCATAACAGACGAATATCATCCAATAATTTTTTTGGATTGAGATAATCGCATAACACTTCGCCATCATTACCGATATAGACCATATAGAACGGATGAATTCTGTTCTGATTGCCGATATTTACGCCATTATTGACATTCCGCAGAATGAATATCACCCCTGCCCTAAGTTCAGCAGTTGATGGCACAACAGCATGAAGACCCTTTGGCTTTTTCATGATGTCTTTGTGAGACTTGACATATTCCAGCAAATCAAGACGATATTCATTCAGCCCTAAATCCATGATAGAAATACCATCATTCATTTCTTCCATGTCAATGACTTCATTTTTCATCTTTTTAAGCTGAGAACTTCTGTATTCAAGGTCGCCCTTTTCTTCCTCATTGATTAAGTCGTCATCGCCTGTAGAAGTCATAACAGAAATTTTCATACGGGTTTCAACTCTTGATTTTAAATTCAGATAATCATCCAAATCCATATCAGGCCAGAAATTCACCAGCTGAATGACAGCATTCTTACTGCCGATACGGTCAATTCTTCCGAAACGCTGCGTAATTCTGACAGGATTCCAATGAATGTCATAATTTACCAGATAATCGCAATCCTGTAGATTCTGCCCTTCTGAAATACAGTCAGTTGCAATCAGAATATCAATCTCCTGTGTACTGTTCGGTATCAGCACATTTCTGCCCTTCGATACAGGCGAGAATAAAGTCAATACATTGTTGAGCGTTGGCTTTTTGAGTTTAATAGTCGTTCTGCCGTCAACGCTGCCTGTCACAACAGCAGTTTCAAGCCCGAATTTCCGCTTGACGTATACACTGACATGCTCATACAGATATTCCGCAGTATCAGAAAATGCAGTAAAAATAATCATCTTTTTATTGCCTGCATTGATGGGGGTACTCTGTTTCTTTTCTATCAGTTCAAATAGTGCCTGCAATTTGGAGTCATGTTCGGGAGTAATATCTTTTATCATGAGAATCAAGGAATCAAGAGCTTCTTTATCTTTTTGCAGGTCTTTTCTCCATGAGCGATAATCCATATCAGCAAGGTCAATTTTCACTTTTTTACCGACAGTAAAATCTGTGTTGCTGTCATCAATATCAAGGTCATTTTCTGTAATTTCATACATATCCAGTTGAGCAGTACCATATTCCTCATAAGCATTGATTTTATCTATCGTAGTATTTATCAGTTCATCAATACGCTGTAATGTCAGGGAAAATGAATTGACAGAGCTTTCCAGTCTTTTCAGCAGATTGATTGCCATCAATCTACGGATACCAAGTTCACGGTTCGATTGTCTGAAATTATCGTTTTCGTCCATATATTTTGAAATTTTACTTTCAAAGATATAATGTGACGGCATATAGATACAGAGGGATAACTCAATCAAAATGCTGTATATTTCATTATAATTGACAGCATTATTGAGATTTGTCAATGACGGAGTAAGTGAAACTGGTTTGAGCCGTTCTGGAAATTTTCCTATTTTCTCGCTGTTATAATATTTTTGAATATGTTTTCTGGAACGTGCGATAGTGACGCTGTCAAGCAGTTCAAAGAAATCGAAATCAAGCATTCTCAAAAGTGTGTCTGTCGTTCTTGCCTCTTTTTCAAATTTGCTCCATTCATTGAATGTTTTCTGTGCTTCACGAAAAATCTGTTCAATGGGCTTCTTTGTGTTTAATTTATCGCTCAAATTTTCCGAGTAACCTTCATAAGCAAGGGCAAGCTGATTCCTCAAATCTGTAAAGCGGTTATTCACGGGCGTTGCCGATAACATCAGGACTTTTGTTTTCACTCCAGCACGGATTACTCTGTCCATAAGTCTTTGATAACGATTTTCATGTGTATTGGAATGCGTGCCGATACCGTTTCGGAAATTATGAGATTCATCAATGACAATCAAGTCATAATTCCCCCAGTTCAGCCTGTCCAGGTCAAGACCATTTGAAAAACCGCCATCACGGGACAAATCTGTATGAAACAGAACATCATAATTGAGTCTGTCAGCAGCAATTGGGTTATTCACATAGTTATCCTTATATGTATTCCAATTTTCAGCGAGTTTTTTAGGACATAGCACAAGTACAGTCTTATTCCTGTTTTCATAATATTTAATGACTGCAAGTGCCGTGAAGGTCTTTCCAAGCCCTACACTGTCAGCAAGAATACAGCCGTTATATTTTTCAAGCTTATTGATGATTGCAAGAACTGCATCACGCTGAAAATCATAAAGCATATCCCAAATTTTACTGTTCTTGAAACCAGTTGCTTCATTCGGCAGTTCATCCTCGGAAATATCTTCCAGAAATTCACTGAATACATGATATAATGTCATGAAATAAATGAATTCAGGTGGATTTTCATTGTATGCTGTAGTAATATTTTGGATAACCGTTTCCGTCACATCTTTGAGTTTTGACCTGTCATTCCAAAGTTCATTAAAAACAGCTATATATCTTTTTGACTCTGGTGCTTCAAAACTACTAACAAAGTTAAATGCTTTGTTGCCACGCTCACAACCCATGTCAGTTGTAGTAAAACCATCAATCGGCATGAATGTGGTTACATCACTGCCTGTATCTACAGTAACAAATTCACCTATGCTGTCACCGCTGATATTGGAACGAAATTTAACCTTTTTCCTTATCCAGTCAGCGCATTCTTTAGCAACTGATTTTTGTGTCATTTCGTTGCGAAGTCTGATTTCAAATTCTGTTCCGTAAAGACTTGATTCTCTGTCTATGCTGGGGATGAAAAATTCTCTTCCTTTCCTTTGTGCAGAATCTTCCACAAAGGTCGGCGAGGTAAATATAAAGCGAAGTTCCTCTATGTTATCAAGCTTTTTTTTCAGTTCTTTGTACGCATACATAGAAAAACAGGAAGCAGCAATCGTTATTTTACTGCCTTTTTGAATACTTTTCATTAGTTCATCTCTTAAAAGTATGCTGATATTATCAATTACTTTCATAGTCCCTCCAACACAGCTTTCCATAGATTGCATAAATTACTATCTATTATTCTATCATAGTTTGTTACAAAAGTCAATAGATTTTTTGAAATTGGTCAGAGTTTTGAGAATGATGAAATTAAATGAGTATCTCAAAAATATGCTGATTTAATATAATAGATGGTTTCTCAGACGATATAGCACCACAGCTGAGAAAACTTATTTTACTGTAATACATTAACAACGATTTCGTATCAAAGAATACTTGTTTTGATTTTTATGTCATTATAGCGATAAAACAGCTTTCAGAACAAAAAAGAACCGTCCAGAAGCCTAAGCCTTCCAGACAGTTCTTTATAATCAATTATCAGATTTCACCGCAAAAATCGCAGGGGTCATCATTGTCACCATACAAATGATGTTCAAACAGGTATTCCTCAATTTCGTCATAAGTATAGCCCATGTCACGCAGATAATGCACAGCTTCTTCATTGATGCCGTAGTAACCGCACATATCAATCAAGGTGGCATAACTGTCGTCATCGAAATCGTCGTCCAGCTCAACATACTCGTCATAATCGTAATCCCAGCCAGTAGTATCACTCAGCGACCATCCAAAACGGCGATTTGAGAAATTGGAATTGAAGAAGGTCGGAACATGGAATCTGTCACGAGTAATTGTTCCATTGGGGTCAATTTTGATAATGTCGCCTTCGGTTGTTTCGATAATTTCATGATGCATCCAGCGGAGAGGCGTATGTTTGAGAGCCGTCTTCATAATGCTACCAGTGGAAGAGTACACATATAATCTCAATTCAGGAAAGTAGATGAGATGCAGTGGAGAACTACCCTTGACAAACCACAGAGAATTAGTCTCATCCAGAATTGTGAAGGTGAAACTACCACGTACATCCTCAGCCATGTTTCTCAAAGTATCGAAATTCAGGGCTTTCTGTGCTTCAATCAGCTGAACCGCTACGTAGCTATCCGTCTCAATATTGGTGATGGGGAGCTGTTTTTCTCTGCGAAGCTCCATGTCATTGTGGAGAACACCATTATGAGCAAAAGCAAAATCCACACCAGCGTGTCCTTTGAACGGATGGTTGTTCTGGTTAAATTCTTGGCTTCCCTGCGTGGTATAACGCACGTGACCCATGACAGCTCTTGTATGATTGGGGAACTTGAACTTCATTTTGTGGGCGGGTTTCGGGTGTTTGTAGATTGTCAGATTATCGCCTTTCATGTAAGAAATACCGCTAGCGTGTTCGCCTCTAACCTCGGAAGCATTAGCAAGAGCCTGAATGAGCTTTTGCAAAGCCTTCAGCGGAATCTTTCTGCCACAGTCCAAAAATCCAAATAATGCACACATATTAATAATCCTCCTCGTCGTTGATTTCTTCGTTGATGTAAAGTCTGCGCTCTTTCAGGTACTGAATCAATTCAGGCGACTCAATATGGCTCACGAATTCAGACCATGAAAGAGCCTGCAAATCATCATCTTCCCAATTAGTGGCAATACTACAAATTCTGTCCACCAGTTGCAGGGTCGCAAGCAAAGTATTCAGTTTCAGAGTACCACGGAACAGGCGGAATTCAATCGTTTTAGCGTTGCAAAGATTTACCGCATAATATCGCCCATAACAGCTTTTAGCCTTTGACATTACCTGAAACGGTGTCGGTTCATATCCGAAACGTGCAGCCCAACGATTCAAATTGGTTTCCGTTCTTCTGGAAAACTTTACCATTTCATTCCAATGCTGTTCCACAAAGTACAAAATTCTCGAAATCACATCTTCCTGTTCTTCTTCAGTTTCGCCGAAAGCATCACGGTTGACATGGACGTGAAGCCCACAAGTATTTGTCTGGTGAGAGCGATAACCTTGATGGATAGCCGTTTTCAGAATAGCTTCCCAATTAAATTCATGCAGATGATACTCCAAACTCATGGGATGTGTAACCAGCTCCATGCCATCATCGAGGCTACTGTCCGATTTGATATAGAGACGGGTTTCAGCATCATTTGCAATGTCTAACAGCTCCTGAGCGTTGTCGGTATCTTTGCCGCCTCTGTCAATTTCCAGCTCCACACCAAGAAAACGCTTTCCCTCTCCGTAGAAAATGGGGGTCGGCTTGTGCGAATAGCTGTGGATAACGTGCGTTTTCTCATGGTAACATCTGGAGCAGTAGTAGCTATCGTCCAATTCATAGGCATTTTCCCTGCTAATCAAGTCATCACAATTATCACAGTGAGTATAATACTCATTCATGCAATATTCACACAAACAACGGTCATAATCCTGTCCATACAAGTCGTCATTGTAAAACAGTTCATCACAGCTTTCACATCTGCCACACTGTTCATCAACGCAATCATCACAAATAGGCTCATCGCTAATAGTAGCATAATAATTATTCGTGATGATTTCGCCACAGCAAGTACACAAAACTTTTTCTTCCATAATAAATCCTCCTTATAAATCTTCCTG
>JAZAUD010000057.1:0-13270 GCA_036373775.1 Oscillospiraceae bacterium
AGATTCTTCTGTTTCCGATTGAGATTCAGTTTCGGAAGAAGTTTCTTCTATCGTTTCTGATTTTGTTGTTTCTGCCGATTCTTCGGCATTTGCTGTGATAGTTACTGCACTCAGGACAGAAAGCATAAAAGCAAAAGTCATGGTGCTAATCAGTTTTCTTTTCATCTTTGTCCTCCGATTTGACGGAAACCGTCATTTTTTTGAGTTCAATCATCTTTTCAAGGTCATCCGCAGATAAACCGCAGTCCATAGCCCTTTTCACGATTACAAGCATTCTGAAAAGAATTTCTCCGAACGGAATCATATTGTCAGCTAAGAACTTCATAATTTCCACAGCACGAGCCTGTTGAATTTCTTTGTCAAGCTGTGCCTTTTTATCGGCATTTTCCTTGATTTTCTTTTCAAGTTCCTCTGATTTGGCAATCAGTTTTTCTAATTTTTTATTCTGCATTTTTCACCTCTTAATAGAACACGAGCCGAGGGTCAATATAATTCCAGCCGAAACCGTCCGTATCAATTCTGACTTTGACATGAACATAATCAGACATAGGATTTTCAAAGTTATCACAATGCTGATAATTCGTTGACTTTGCGAAAACCTGTCCGGCTGTGATGGTATCGCCTTTTTGCAGACCGTCCGTCAGAACGGCATTTGTGATATAGACCTCTGTATCACGCTTTGTACCGCCGTTTCCGTCATACCAGTATGTCACATCATTTTTCAGCAGTTTGATAAATTGCCTATCTTCTATGACTTCTGCAATCTTGCAGTCAAACGGAGCAGATAAATTTCCATTTGCTGAATACTGAATATCAATTCCCTCATGCACCCCAGAAATTTTGCAATGCTGCTCGTTCCAGTTCTGCATATCATAGCCGTAGCCATTCAGGATATTGCAAGTTCTGATAGTATCGCTATTGGTCATATTTTTCAAAGTCTGATGATTGCCGTACATATCATCTGAAAGCAGGAGATTGTAATAATTCACACGCTCATCGGCATGGCTCATGCTTTTCAGCTTATTCAGAATCACATTCTCAAAAGTGTCTTTCTGGTGGACATTGTAGTAAAGACGGCAGTCCGTTTTCCAGACATATTTTTCGTAGTAGCCGTACATTCCCACATCATTCAGACCGCTGTTCCAGATATGAGCATCAGTTGGCGAAATCATAAACCACGCATCTGTGCCGTCCCACCCCCAGAAAGAACGATTGTACCGTGTTCCGCTGTGCATCAGAAAATATTCTCCTGTTGCACTGTCAATATAATAAAATGGGTCTTTCACACCGGAATAATAACGGTTATCCATGATAAACAAACCTGTTTCAGCATAATCATCATTTGGATTGAGAACACGATAGCCGGAATCAATACAGATATATCCGTCTGAATCCTTGTAGTTTTTCAGCTTTCCGGCGATTGCAGTCGGCTTGAAACGGTATTTATACGGCTTATCGTTATAGATGTATGCAGTTTTATCACAGCGGTAATAAGAACCGCCGGAATCACACCCACCACCGCCGTAATAGTTATAATTTTCGAGTTCTTCCCATCGTGATTTGTTATCATACCAATAGACAAATTCATATTCAGAATCAAATAATTCCTGTAAAAGTGTTTTGGTATCGTCTTTGAACTTCCAGTATTTTATATCGCCGTTTTCAGAATCAAAATCGTAGTAATAGGCACACAGGAAAGACCAGAGTTTATAACAGTCGAAATCATAGTCAGGTTCATAATTGAACGGTTCAGATTTGCCCCAAATCCATTCATCCGGCTTGTCTTTCATGCCGGAAGTATCAGCACCAAACGCTTTCAAGCCATTTTTCCAGTTGGAAGAGTTACCAACTTTCAGAACATTCTGATTGAAATTCCATGCAAGCTGAGTATAATGCTTTTCAGCTTGTGACAGGTCATAATCCTGTGCCGCATACGTTCCGAGTGTGAATCCACCGCCTGAAATAATGGACGAAAATATCATCATCAAAAATGCGAATATCAGGAAGAATACCAGAACCGGAATGGCAAGCACTCCGAAAAATGCTCCTACTTCCTTGACATACACATTTTTCACGAAATGAAAGATTTCCCTGACATTTTCCCTGATTTTATCCCCTACAGATTTTCGGGGTCTGTTTCTGTTCCGTCTTTGGGGTCGTGGCTGATTTCGCTCTTTCAGCCGTTGTTCTTGCTGAATCAAGCGAGTATGTGTCTTGTCTTTTTTATCCGAAATCTTATCTCTTTTCTTTTGTTCTCTTTGCAGTCTGGCTTGCGGAGTAAAATTTTGAGAAATTGGCGAAATTACACGATTTTTAATTTCATCCGCAGCCCTTATAAAATCGTTGTTAGAATCTTCATTGACTGCTTTCTGCCAAGCTGAAGCCGTCATTCTGGTGACGGAATAATTCAAAGGATTTACCGCAGAAAGACTTTGCTTTGAAAATTTTGCGATTTTCTGCTGATTTTTCATTTCCGCAGTTTTGAACTTCTTTTCAGATTTTAACTCTTTTCTTTTGAACTTGATTTCTCTTTTGGTTTGGACGAACTCACCACGTTTTTTTTGATGAGAACGGTAGGCAGTCCGGTTTTCTCTCAAATCAGATTTTAATTTCCTGTCCTTTGGTCTGAAACCTCTTTGAAATTCCTGATATTCAGCCGTTTTCACATCTGATTTGGCAGATTCAAGCTGATACTGTTTTTTCAGCCTGAAATGCTGCCGAGTACCATTGACGGCATCGAACACAAGCCGACCGCTGAACAGAATCCCCCTGTGATAATCATCAGTAGCTTCATGGGAGTATTTTCGCTGATAATGGTTTTTGACCTCTCTTGTGGCAGTTTCAGCCGATTTGATACCGACTGTTTCTCCTGCAAGCGATACATCAACAGCGGTCTGAACCACATCATGAACAACAAAATTAGCTGCTTTTGTGGAAGTCCGGACGAATTTACCGCCCTTTGTCTGCGGTTCAAAATTATTGATTGCCCTTGTCAATGACGGCTTATCGCCCTTTACCCTGAATTTCAGGTGATAGGCTCTGTGCAGAAGCCCTTTACCGCCGTGATGTTCTTTCACACCACGAACGATATGGGGAGTTGTCCGGAATCGCTGATTTCTCTGCTGTTCACGAACAAAATTGATTTGAAATTCTTTCTGCCGACTGCTCACACGTTCAAGCCGTTTTCTTGCCCTGTTCAGGTTATGCGTTCTGAAAATGAGTGCCATGTTACTGCTCCTGCGGTTTCGTGGTCATCAACTGATACATTCTTGTATCAGTCGGAAACTTGTCTGTAAATGGGAGAATCACCCTATCATAGCGGATAAGCCCCTCACCAGCACCGGAATTTGTGACATATTTCATCTGCTCATCCGAAATATGAAGCTTCTGACCGAGAATTTCTCTGTCACCGCTTGCCTGATTCAGCATATAAATAAAATCCGAGTTATCCAGAATATTTTCTACTTCCTGACTTTGCAGTAAATCCTTGACATTCTGCGTAATTCCGGTTGGAATACCGCCCCATTTTCGGAATCGTTTCCAGATTTCAGCGGAATATTTTGCCGTTTGTTCCTCTTTCAGAAGAAGATGAAATTCGTCAATATAATATCTTGTAATCTTATGCAAATTTCTGTTGATAGTAACCCTATTCCAGACGGTATCCTGCACGATAAGCATACCGACTTTTTTGAGCTGATTGCCTAACTCCTTAATATCAAAACAAATAATACGATTATTCATATCAATATTTGTTCGATGATTGAATAAGTTCTGTGAGCCGGAAACGAACATTTCCAGAGAATTATAAATTCGTAAAGCCACTTCTCCCTCTGTCTTTAATTCGTTCTGCAAATCGCTTAAAATCGGCATTTTCTCAATTGTTGGCTGATTCTGAACAAAATCTTTGTAGATTCTCTGCACACACTTGTCAATCACAGAGCGTTCTTCAGAACTCAGTCCATAACGACCGCCAACGATAATTTCACAAAGAGAAATCAGAAAATCGGACTTTGTAGCGATAACTTCCATAGGATTTTCAAATAAATAATCGTCAATCGAAATATCCATCGGATTAACATGCTGTTCGGAATTGCTTGCAATCCTGATTAACTGCCCGTGAAGTGCCTGAACTAAGGGAAAATACTCGCCCTCTGGGTCACAGATGATAATATCATCAGCAGTTGTCAGAAAACTGTCAAGGATTTCACGCTTGACTGAAAAAGATTTGCCTGCCCCCGGTGTTCCCAAAATTAAGCCGTTCGGATTTTTGAGCCGTGAACGATTGGCACGAATCATATTGCCGGAAAGCGTGTTCACTCCGTAATAAGTTGCCGTTCCGGTCTGAAACAATTCTTTTGTCGTAAACGGCACAAAGATTGCAATTCCTGATGTGTGCATTTCACGTTTGACCGGAATTTCGTTGTAACATAGCGGTAAAACCGAACCGAAACACTGTTCCTGCCGATAGTCGTAAGGAAACAGCATACAGTTATTTTTCTGTGCAATACGTTTCAGCATTTCGGACTGTAATTTCAATTCTTTGCGATTTTTCGCATAATTTCTGACTGAAATAGAAATCTGAAATAATCGCTCATTCTTGCTGTTCAAATCTCCGAGCAGTTTTTCAATGTCCTCAATATACATCTTGATTGCCGGAGGAAGAATGTCAGGGTCATATCCAGACTGACTTGCCTTTTTCTGACTGTCAATCTTCATCTGCTCCACATTCGTGAGTTTTCGTTTGACAAATTTCAAAGCATCAATCTGGTCTAACGGCGAAACATGGAGGTTTACGCAGAATAAATCTTGCATTTCCATGAAGTCTTTCAGAATTTCATCAGACAGTTCTCCAGCGAGAATGTTCATGCCCCAGACTGCACCGCAGGCGTTGCCGATTTCAAAATTCTGCTTATTGAATTTCAGCGAAGCTGGACAAATGAAATCTTTGGTGTCCATTCCAGCATGAAGCATTCTGTCCCAGTCGAAGATAAACGGCTGATTTCGATACGGATTCAGGCTGTAATACAGCGTTTCAAGCCGTTGCCGACCGTCAAGCAGTTCCGCATCCACACCGATAGCCTTAAACAGCTTAATCACATCATTTTTGATAGAAAATAACTTTGCTTTTGCGGTTTTTCTGGAATCGGCAGTAATGCCGAAAGTCAGGAATTTTCGTGCAGACTGACCGCTGTTTCCGGACAATAACTTGTCAGTCAACATTTGTGAATATTCCTGTCGAATATCGTTGAAATCGTCTTCCTGTTCCGGAATCTGAACCGACTGCACTAAATTTTCTTTGGAACGATTCTGATTTTCAAAAGTTAGCTGAAACTGAATCGTATTATCAAATGAGTTCAGCAAATCACAGTATTTCGAGAAAATATTGTTCTGTTCATCAAATTCAGCTAAACTATAATTCGCATCGTAGAACTGAACTGTTGCAGACCAGAAAGTTTCTGTCACCTGACAAATCCCATCTTTGAACATGGTCAGATAGGGAATGGCATTCTGCACAACTGCTGAATCATTGTTGTATTTCTTGATTTCAGCGATTCTTGCTGAAATCAGTTTCTTTTCCTCTTTTGTTAAAGTTTCCGGCGATTTTTCAAGCAGTACCGCCGTTTTTGACTTCAAATCCGATTTATTTTTCTTTCCTTTTCTGAATCCCACCTGATACACCCCTTTCAGCCTGATTCAGAGCCTTTTTCAGACGGATGTATTCGATATGATTTTCGATACATTCAAAAATATTGATAGTCCTGTAATATCTCTTTCGTGGTCGTTTGAAATACTCAAACATATATTTAACCTGTTTTTCAAGGAAAACTCCGTTCTTCTTATACAATCCGCAGAGGATTGCCGGAGCAGAAACCGCACCCATAGCGAAAACTGCCCCCGACATTCCCAGCGAATTTTTTGTCAGAAAGAACACAGGCGCACCAATGACAAGACCTATACCAAAACAAATGACCTGCCGTTTGGTGAAACCCATAATGACTTTTTCCTTAATATCATTCAGGTCTTTCGGAATCTGTACATAATGAGCCATTTTTCACCTCTCAATGGGCATTAAAACAAGATTTTGAGATTGCCCCAGTTCGCAGGATTGTGAACACCAGTGCTGCCGTATATCCCAGTAACATAGCCATCTGCATAATAATTCCTCCGTCACCTGAGTTGAGTGTTGTAATGACGTTTGCAAACAGCGTTTTGAAAATTGCCAGAGCAATGATAATAAAAAATCCCTGAAACGATAATGCAAGAAGCTGTTTAATCCAATTTTTGCCGATACTGCTCCATTCGCCCTCATTCATCATAGCGGCAATCAGAATCGGAGCGACACCCAGATACATGAAAACTTCTATAATCCGGCTTGCAAGCGTGATGATGATTGCCACAATCAGAATCATCACACCAAGATGTACAATCAGCGAAATGAACCATACAGTCATGAGTTCGCTCAGTTCGAGCGTATCCAGAGCCGACAGTTTCAGTTCCAGCGGAGTCGAGATATATTTTCCTCCTCCAAACAGCGTAGCCAAGCCGTTTGAACATACATTTGTACCGAATGAGAACAGTCCCGAAGCGATATAGAACACTTTGGAAACCAGAATCACTCCGCACAGACACTTGATTATCCACTTGATGAAGATTGAATCATCAAAATCCTTGAAATTGTTTCCACGCAGGACAGTCTGAATCAGGTCACTCAGCAGGACAATCGTCAGGATAAAACCTCCAATCGGCACGACAACATTGTTGCAAAGTGTTTCAATCGTTGTCCAGATGTGAGTACCTGAACCTCCGGCATTTCCGGTAAAGTCAGCCGGATGACCTGTCAAAAAAATTCCTATCAAGCCGTTATCTCCGGTTGTTTTATCAAACGTATCCGTCAAAAGACTGGAAATGCCGTCAAACTGTGACTTGATACCATTCCGGAACAGGTTCACGCACCAATCCTGTAAACTGCTGATTGCATCACTGACAACTCCCATAAGTTTCACCGTCCTTTCTCTGACTTCTGCCCCAGTGGGGCAAAAGTTCCACAACTGCCCACATACCGCCCTCCCACGCAGTCATGAAAATATGTCAGTCAAAGAATCAGACAGCACCTGTCATCATGTTCTGGAGTACAGGCACGAGGACGATTGCAAGCAGAATCAGACCAAGACCAGCCATAAGCTGTTTCATTCCTTGAGATTTCGCACCAGCATTGTCATTTCCGTAGCCTTCAAGCAGATTGACGATACCCCACAGGGAAACACCGCCGCCGATAAGGCTGATAACAGACTTGAGAACTGTGCAGGAAGTCGTGATGAAAGAACTTGTATCAACGACACCTCCGGCAGCGTGAGCCTGAATACCGCCAGCCATAGCCATGCAGGAAGCACTTGTAGCCATCATAACAGCCTTCTTTGCGAACTTTCCGCCCTTAGTCAGCCAGCCGTGCTTAGGCTTTTCATTTTCGCAGACAGTGATTTCTGCATTTTCGATTTCATTTACCTTTGTTACGTTTTCCATTTTTGAAAATCTCCTTTTTCTGTTTTACATTTTTGTTTTCTTTTGTTCTTTTTCGTCCGTTTAAGCCGATTCTTCTGCATTTTCCGTATGGCATATCACCTGAGTGACCTCTGTTTCCGAGTTCATGGTCATTCGCCTTTCTTTCTTTTTCTGTACGAATTTTGCAATATCAAACTCATTTTTCGGATTATCATCAAGCAGAAGTGAGTAATTCCTATGACGGGTAATATCATATTTGTCGGAGAAGAACGGACGCACTCCTCTCAACTGCAAAATACATTTGCCCCCGTCCATGACAGCTAATTCATCTTGCGACTTCAACTCCTTTCCTAATTTCTGATAGTTCAGTCCGTAAGACTGCGACTGTCCACGATTTTCGGAAGTATTAAAGGCATCTATTGTCTCTTTTCCAAGACTTTCCGAAATTTCTTTCAGCGTAGTTTTCTCTTTACCGCCTAAGAAAAGCATGGTGTCACAGTTACCCTCGATAGTGTCAGCATTATCTTTGTAAATCGCCTTTAACTGTGATTTTGCTTGTAAAATGATACTTGCTGAAATTTCACGGGAACGGATTGTTGCTATCAATTTGTCAAAATTTGGTATTTGTCCGATATTGCTGAACTCATCGAGCAAACACCGGACATGATATGTTAATCTGCCGCCTGTGCTGTTGTCAGCTTTAGTACAGAGCAGATTGAACAACTGAGAATACATAATTGCCACCAGAAAATTGAATGTGGCATCGGTGTCCGAAATTATCACGAATAAAGCCGATAATTCGTCACCTAATTTATCTAAGCCGAGTTCGTCATAGGAAGTAATTTCAAGCACTTCATCAATGGCGAATGGTGCAAGTCTGGTTGAGCAGGAAATCAGGATTGATTTTGCGGTCTTTCCGGCTGCCAGTTTGTAAGCCTTGTACTGCTTGACGGCAAAAGCCCCAATTCTTTTCTGCTCCTCTGACGGTTCGTAGTTGTCACGGATATACTGATAATCTTCCGATAAATCCATATCGTCTGTGAAACTGTTGTTAATCCATGCATCCACAAATTCAAATTCTCTGTCAATGACATTTTTGAAAGTTTCGTCCTCCTCACGGCATTCAGAATAGTTTATCATGTCGATAAGCGTTTCAAAATTCCGTTCGTTTTCTGGTGACATGGTGAAAATCATTGCAATATAGGCAGTATACAGGAGTTTTTCAGCTTTTACCCAGAAATCCTCTCCGTTCTGCTGTTTGCCGTCACCGGAAGTGTTTTTTATCAGGACTTCCACAAATTTGAGAATGTCTTTCTCACGGTTTTTCTCCGAAATATAGGCGAATGGATTATAATGCATAGACTTTGCAAAATCAATCGTATTGAATACTTTGATGTTGTAAGGCTCATAGATGGGCTTTCCGTTCTTGTCGGTCTTTCCGGTCGGTCTGCCCCTCTGGAGCATTTTACCGCATTCCACGAGGACAGTACCTTTCGGGTCAGTTACGACATACGAACAATGCATCTGCATCAGATTAGGCTTGACGAAAAATCTGGTCTTGCCTGAACCTGAACCGCCGATAACCAGAATATTCTTGTTTCTTGCGTACTTTGGACTGGACGGCTTTCCCATTGTGAGGTATTCCGTCTGTGTCAGAATCACATTGTTTGAGAAAACTTCATTGTCCATGTATGGCTCAATGTCCTTTTCAGAACCCCATTTTGCAGAGCCGTATTCCTCACCATACCGGAATTTTTTCTTGTTTTTCGATTTGATGTACATAATCAGACCCATGCCAGCACCGACCGCAATTCCAAACAGAATATCAACTGGATGAAAACTCGGCACAATTTTTGCAAAGGAAGTTCCGATATTGTCCATAAACGGAACAATTTTCTCATCAATGCTGTGTCCCTCTGCGATTCTGTAAGCGAAACTGATTTTGTTTCCGGCATAAGCAAAAACCGCATAGGGAAAATTTTTAAGAATCAGCTTTTTAATCTTCTTGCTGTTTAATTTCATCCTCTTTTTTCAATTCCGATAAAAACAGATTTGTGAAGTAAATCTGCCCTTTTCCGGTCACTTTCGGAGTTTTTGAGATACTCGTGTGACCGTCGCTGTGCGTAATGACAGTTTCCTTGATTTCAAACAGCCCCATCTGCATAGCGATTTGAGTCGGCATATTATAGTCAGTGCCTTTTCTGCCAATCAGATAGCCGTTATCTCTCATCCAACTGAACAGCCTGTTTTGTCCGGTAGCTATCCCATTCTGCACAAGAATCTTTGCGAGTTCACCAATCAGAATAGAAGTCTGGCTTGCTGTCACGGCATCTGCAAAGATGAGTTTCGGCTTGTCGCTTTCGATTTTCTGTTCCAGAGCCTTGATTTTTCCCTGTTCAGTTTTCATCTGCAAAGCAAGCTGAATCAGCAAATCAGGAGAAATGACATCATTTTCAAGAAAATTTCTTGTCATGTATACTCCATGTTTCCGGATTGATGGCAGTACCTCATGTGTCACCCAGAACTTGAATTTGTGAAGTTTGTCGATTCTTCGCTGAATTTCAAGGGGGTACTCATCCTGTACCCCGTTGTTATGTGCCTTTTGTGGCTGCATAGCGAACAACAGGGAATACAAACCGCTTTCATTGATGAAAATAGTGTTCTGCATACCGCCTTTTGTCTGAATTGGCATAACTTTCTTGTCAACTTCATCAATCCGGCTCAGACTGCGGTTGTGATTGGTGTCACCGAATGCCTCGCAGACATCTTTACCAACCACCCACATTTCACCATCAATTTCCAGTGTGCGGATTTCTCCAAACTCTGGATTGCTAAAAATCTGAATTTCATTCATCGGAATTTCCTCCTCGTTAATTTTAGAGAGCAGTTTCTCTCTTTTTGACACGTTCCTTGTGTTTATGCTGAGACGGTTCATTCCGGAGCTGCTGATACTGTTCACGGAGTTCCTGACGGGTAATTCCGGCACGTTCTGGATTGGCAAGCTGATTCTGCTTGATATTCGCATATTCCGCAAAAGCACGTTTCACATCGTCAGTTTTTCCGGCTGAAAAGAACACATGATATTCATTTTCAGCCGGACTTGCTCTTATGGCAAAGTCAACTGCATATTTTCTCGCAACATCGAGAAAATCGCCGATATTCTCCTTTGCTACTTCGATATTCTCCAGTTTACCGCCGGACTGCCTTGCAAGCTGATTCAGAGTCATTTTTCCCTTTTTTTCGGCTGTTCCGTTCAGGAAGTCCTGCATTGCCGATTTGAGAATATCGGAAGTCAGATGCTCCGCTTTGATTGTCAGGTCTATCGTTTTCCGAGTTCCGGATTCAAAATCAGACAGCATGAGCGTTCTCCTTTTCCTTTGCCAGTGGGACTTCAAACAGCGGAAATGCGTTGCTTTTCAGCCATTTGACAACTTCGGAGAATACGCTGTTGGCAGTATAGAAACTGTCATACGCACCGAAAACAAGCGTTTCTCCGGTAATGTCCGTACCAACAACAGCGACTTTTTCGCTGGTCTGTCCTGTCGATTCGTCCAGAATTTCGCCCTTTTCGACCGACATGGAAATGATATTCGCATAATTTACAAGTGAACCTGTCTGTGTAACAATTGTCTGTGACATAAAACTTCCTCCATTTTTAGGGATTTTTTAATTTTATACTTTCTGATTTTCCTGATTACAGTCCGAGAATTTCTTTCATTTCGGCATAATCGTTGACCATCGTTCTTCTTCGTCTGTCCTCACCGACATAGTGAATCGGAAAAGTCATGCCGAATAAACGGCTGTAAATCCGCTTTTTCCTCTCACTTTCCGTATGTTTGAGTTCATCGGGAGTGAGGTTTGTTGTGACGATAATCGGCAGACCGGAAACACAGCGGGTTTCAATCACATTCATGACAATTTCTTCTGCATATTCCGTTTCACGTTCAGCCGACAAATCGTCAATGATGAGCAAATCATATCTGCATAAATCGTCGATATATTCCTGTTTTCCCTCACGCATACCGGAAACAGCGTTGATAATCCGTGAAAAACTTGTCATGATACAGCGGTAGCCTTCCGGCAGGAGATAATTTGCAATACAGCCAGCACCATAGGACTTTCCGACTCCCTGAGAGCCGTAAATCAGCAGACCTTTCTTTCTCTTCTGCATTTCGGGAAAATTTTCAGCATATCGCAGAAAAGCGTTCATGATAGCGGCATCACCCTGATGATTGTCATTGGCAAAAGTCCATTCCCTCATGGTCTGGTCATAGAAGCAAATGCTTGTATTTCGCTGAATTTCCATCATTCGCTTGACTTCTTCCTCACGCTCTTTTTCTTTGCGTTCTTCTTCCTGCATACAAAGGCAGGGGATATACGGTAGGAATTTATGTCCCAACACTTCTGTTTCTTGCTGTCTTGGATAATGGCATTTTCCGCAGTAAAGCAGTCCGTTTACATGATAATCTCCCGGTTTCTCCGGATTTGCTTTTTTATTTTCTTCGATAATCTGTTCAAATAATTCAAACATGGCAAATCCTCCTTTCTTACAAAATTCCGTCAAGAATATCAGGCTTTTTTTCTTTTTCAGGCGGCATCGGAGCATTCAGATAGCTTTCAAACTTGTCTCCGAAAAGTGTTCGTGGTCGGAGATACTGTGCAAAAGCCGTATTCTGCCATTCTGCTGTTTTTCTGTCGATAACTTTCACAAAGTCTGCAAAGGTAAATCCTTCTTTCAGACGGCTGTCAATGAGTTTCTGTGTTTCCGAATTATCTGCCTTGTATGCTGTTCCTGCTCTCTGATTCAAATGGGCGAGAATCGCAATATAAATTTCTCTGTGCTTGGTGTCTGTTTTTGGTTTCTGTTGTTTGGTATTAGTTTTTTGTTTATATAAGGTATACCGTGACACATTATCCGTGACACAAAACCCGTCACGGTGTTCCGGTGACGGTTCTTCCGTGCCGGATTCCGGACTATTTTCAGACATTTCAGCAGACTTGGATTCTTCCTCAGCAGAAACTGTATCTTCGTCCGGCTCATCATACGGAACTGACAAATCCGGTTCAGAATTTTCAGGACTGTCCTGACTTTTTTCCTGCGGTACTTCATAGATTTCATACACACAGGTGAATCTGCCGTGCTGATTCCGTTCTTTGGTGCGAACCAGATAACGGTTCTCCTCCAGTTCGTCAAGCGTGTTCTGGACGGCTACCTTGCCTTCCTTGCAGATGCAAGCCAGACCGTTGACGGAATAATCCCAGTTGTCCGGCAGGGAGAGCATCAGGGTCAGAAGCCCTTTTGCTTTCAGGCTCAGTTTTTTGTCACGCAGATGTGTGTTGCTGATAATCGTAAAATTTCCAGTTTTATGGATTCTCATGACTGCCATATAAATACCTCCGTTCGTGATTTCTGTTTGGATTATGAAAAATAAAAAGCGTTTCCCAAATTTCTCCGAGAAACGCTTATCCTGATATTCAATTTTCATGTGTAATAACAGGGAACAAAAAAAGCGTTCCTTTGTTTTCAAAAGAACGCTGAAATGCAGTATCTATGCGATTTTTTTAATTTTCAGCCTGTCTGCATCTGTTTATTTTCTTATCTGCAATTTGTTAAATTTTTATGAACTCTTGTTCCCTAATTTTTTTACACATAAGTGTCCAAAATTCCGTTGCAAATCAGGCTTGACAGATAGTCAGTGAAATTTTCTGCTGTGTACGTCCTGTCAAGACCTTTTGAATTGAAAAATCCGCTTGAAAAAGCCATAAATTA
>JAZAUD010000058.1:0-11763 GCA_036373775.1 Oscillospiraceae bacterium
AAAAATCTGAAGATTGAACATCCGAATCAGGTATGGGCGATAGATATTACTTATATCAGCATGAAGAAAAGCCATATGTATCTCACAGCAGTCATTGACTGGAATACACGCTTTATTGTAGGCTATGCATTATCAGATACGCTGGATACTGCGCCTGTTCTGGAAGCAGTGAAGAAAGCAGTCAGACAATATGGCAGTCCTGCAGAAACATCATAATACAGCTGGTTTCCATCTGTATGCAGTCCATAGATGTTCAGCTCTGAAACGAATTTCAGCTCATAGATTATATCCCCCTTCACGACATCCACTCTTCCTTTGGCAGTACAGAGATTGTCGTATTCATCATAGAATTCAATTTCACAATCCTGCTGTACTGTTTCGTTACCATTGAAAACCGTTCCCAGACGGTCATAAATCTGGCTTGCCTGTTCGTCACTGATAAACGGAGTTTTTACCTGTGTCACATATCTTTCCTGATTGGTTTCCATCATGGTAACATACAGAATCTTTTCTTCCAGTGTTGCTTCTTTCATGGGGCGGAAAGTTCTGTCATTATGCAACTGCGCTGTAAAATTGATGGTATCCTCAATGTTGTAGTCATGAAAGAAATTGACTTCCTGAAAAATTCCGATGCATGGTGAAATGTCAATCAGCCCATCATGAGAAGTGATTTTGATAGCACTTTCTTTTGTTTCAAGCTTCTTGATTTTCAGAAAACGATAGCATTCTTCGATGTCCTCTTTGTACTTGAAGGAGAACATATCTGCAATCGGGAACGGCTTGGAAAAGATATGATTTTGCTTTCTGCCTTGTAAAAGCATTTCTTCCGTCAACAGTGCGTGAGTCGGACTTGTCACGAAAATGATTTCATTTTTTCCCCTGCTTGCAGCTACACAGAATACATTCCGCAGAATGCTGTAGCTTGTCATAGGCTTCTTTAGGCGAATTATCCAGTAATCCAGATAGAAGTCAAACACAACACAGATTTTTCTTTCCAGTCCTTTACTGCTGTCATATGTCGTAAAAATAGCTGTTTCATTGGAAGGTGAAACACTCTGTCGGTCTTCATCTGCAATGCTTGCATAGACCGTGTTTTTGTTGAATACATCCGGAAAACTATCTTCCAGTTTATTTAGAGTGTCCGACATTGAACCTGTTCTTGCTCCCAGACAGAGAATGTCAGCCGGATTCTGTTTGGAAAGATAACTGACAACTTCGTCTTCATTCATGTATTTTACCTGACAATTCTGATTGATTCCATCAATTTCTTTGCCCCAGATTCTGCCTAACATTGCTGCATGTTCTTTGTTCAGCCGGAAGCATTTGGTGAACCGGAGAATATGATACTCTCCTAAAAATTCATCAATGAAATCAGGAACATTTAATGTTGTCTTATCATAGATTTTTTGTTGCATGTCGCCAACTGCAACTACCTGTACATTGGAATTTTGATTCTTGATATGCTGTAACATTTTAGCAATTTCCAGTTCAATATCCTGATATTCGTCCAAAATGATAAGGTCAAACTTTTTAGGTAAATCGGGCTTTAATTTGTTGAACTGCTGAATCAGGTCAGAAATACCAACTTTGATTCCGGAATTGATAAGGACTCCATACACATATCCATGATAGTTTGTCACTTGTGCATTGAAATTTTGAGTCTTCTGCTTGGCATCCAGCTTCAGCAAGGTATTGTAGGTCAGATAAAGAATACGTTTATCTTTCATTTCACTGCAAAGCACTTGAATAGTTGTAGTTTTTCCACTGCCAATGCAAGCATCTACGAGGACGTTCTCACCATTCTTTGCTTTGGCAATCAGCTCCTGCTGTTCCGTTGTCAGGTCATTGACCGTCATAAGTTTGGGCTTTTCAGAATCTTTTTTTGCTCTTTCCTGCGCCCATACAGTTTTCATTTTTGCACGGTCTGCCGTGTCCATTTTCAGCATTTTTGCAACACCGGAAAGGACTGCACCAATTTTTCTCTGCTGTGCCGGAGTCGGAGTTCTATGGTCTTTTGCCATGAGTAACATATTGACTAAGAACTGACAGTCATTCTCTCCGTTAAATTGATTCCATTGATTAGCAGGAAATGCACCTCTCTGATTGAGTGCCTGCAAAACACCAACAGAAAAGTAATGTGCTGTTAAATCCAACGGCTTTCCGCTTTTTACGTCCGCAAGCAATTCTTCCATCTGTTCTTTTGTCGTAATCATTTACTTTTCCCTTCTATTTAGGATACTGTGTGAAAAAACTCTTCAAATTCAGGTTCATAGCCCATATTTTCCAGAAGTTCCCAAAGTTCTCTTTGTGATTCCGGATTCTTTGCAAGCTCATCTGCCAAATCGAAAATATTTTCAGAATAAAACCCTTCTTCCGGCGTTTCTTCTGATGCTGTACGGAAAACCAGAATTCTATTTTCATTTTCGGGGTCATTCTCCAACATCCCGAATTCAACAAGCTGACGATATAACTGCAAGCATTCTCTTGCATTCAGCACCTCATGATGATTCTTGAAATACATCTCCTTCACTCCTCTTCTTCGTATCAAATGTAATTGCAGATGCTTTCTACAAACTGTTTGTTTGTCATTCGTTCTGTGCCTAACACATCCTGATATTCCTTGTCCTCTGATTCAAAGATACGCTCAATCATATGCCGGACTGCCCTTTCAACCTGTCTCCATCCAGAACGCTTGAACCGCTTCGCTGTTTCAGCATAAAGCCCCTTACTGCCTGTTAGTACAAATGAACGGTTCGGCTCTTCCATGATTCTGGTGATAATATCGATGCTGTATTTGAAACCATCATACCCCTGATTTGCGCCAATACGTTTCAGAATACGATAAGCAGCTCTTTCATATTTCTCATTCATAACATGTTCCTTTCAATTACGAAAATTCGACATATTCTTTCTTTTGATAAGAATATCAACTTATATATCCGTTATATCTACAATTTTATTATATCACAAATAGTTTGCGTTGTCAACTGTTTTATTTGAATTTTGCGTAAAATATTCGTTTTTGAATTCTTCCAAAATTGTTTATATTGCACAAAAATGCTGTCTTCCCTAAGAAAGACAGCATCCGTTGTTAATCAGATGTAAATTTTCATTTTGTAACTCTTTGAGCCGAGGTTCAAAACCGCTCTTTGAAAAAATTCCATAAATGATTTCATAACCCTGAAATTCCGGTACAGATTCACACTTCTTTTTCAGGTCAAAATATACATCAGCCGGAACAGGATTTTCATAATATTTGCATTCCCCTGCAAAGATTCTGTGATTGTCATTATCTACAGCAACAACATCAATTTCTGTGTGCTGATTCCAATATGCACCGACTTTTGAAGGGTGAAAGTCAATTTGTCCATTCATGCAAAGCGTAATCAAAATTTCTCTCGAAATGGCTTCAAATACATAACTGACATGATTTTCAATAAGGCTATTCTGGATTTTATTCAAAACATAGCCAATATTATCCATTTCCAGTTCTGAACGATACGGATATACAAACCGAAACCAGAATGCAATAAACCAATCATTGATGTAATACAAGCCTTTTCTGCTTTTTTCTGGGTTCTGCTCCGTCACAGGAATGCGCTTTTCAATCAAATGAAGTTCTGCCAATGTGGAAAGATATGGAATGATAGAATTTGTTTTCTGTTCCAGACACCCTGCAATTTTAGCCAGTTTGTGATTTCCCATTGAAATTACTTTCATAATCGAAAAATAATTCACTGGTTCACGGACTTCCTTTTCAAGAAGAAATAAGGGTTCTTCATAGAGAAATCCTGATTTATTCAGAATCGTATCTGTCATATTCTCCCATAATGACAGAGAATTATCAAAAAATTCAATATATTTCGGTACACCGCCGGTTACAGCATATAATTCCGTCAATTCTGCGAAAGACTTGTCTGGAAATGCTTCTCTGAACTCCTGAAATTTCAATGGCTGTAATCGTATCTGAGCGGTTCTTCTGCCATATAACGGACTGGAATGCGACAATACTTGTGTCGTCATCATGCTAATCAGTGAACCGCATAGAATCACTGTTACCTGATTATCTTTCAGAATTTCATCCCACGCTTTCTGAAAGATAGACGGATAAGCCGGATTTCCATTTACGAGGTACTGAAATTCATCAATCACAAGAATTTTCTTTTTTTCCGGCTGATAAGATACCAGTACTTTGAAGGCATCCAGCCAGCTTTCAAAACGGCTCTGTGCCAAAAATGATTGTCTGGTGAAATCAGCTAATTTTTCTGTGAACTGATTTAAATTCTGACGTTCACTTTCTTCACTTGCCAAAAAATACAAAGCATCTTTTCCCCGAATAAACTGCTTGATTAGCGTTGTTTTTCCTACACGCCTTCTTCCATAAACCACGATAAAACCGCTATTTCTCTGATATTCTCTTTCAAGAGCATTCAACTCTTTTTCTCTTCCAATAAATTTCAAATTGATTCCTCATTTCTGTTATATAATTTAGATTATCATAATTTAAATTATACTATTTTTGAAAGAAAATGTCAAGTACTTCTATATTTCAATAATTGCATAATAAAACATTCTCCAAACGTGCCAGAGAATCAGTGCAATCCCTGCAAACAAAAGAAACAACACAAAGCCCGATACAAAACTTTTGATAATTTCTTCTGCCTTGATGCTCCTGTGCAATTTATCTGCTTCTTCACCTTTTGCAAGATACAGTTTATCTTCTGTTACAGTCCACACAGTCAAATTTTCTGTCCAGAAATAATTGCTGCGTCGGTAAATCACTGTGTATTCTATGTCGGAAGAAGAAAATTTCATTTTATTGACCTCATCCGCAAATTTACCTTTGATTCTTCTTTTGGCTTCTTTTGTCAGTTTTGCAAATCCAACGGAAAGAAGCGTATCAGGCATTAGCTCTCCATCATCATTCGCAAGAGATTCCCGACAGCAAACAACCTCATTATCAGCAAATTTTCTCAGCTGTTCCGCAATCCTGTAGGAATCTGCATATTTTCTGAATCCATCCATTCGTTTTTCCTCTCTCAAAAATAGTCAGTAAACATAGGCAATTGCTGAAAATCTTCATCAATCACATTCTGTTTCAGGCTTTTTACCTGTCGGAGTTTTACAACGTCATCAGCCCGAAGAACATCACACAATAATGGGGATTCAGGGTCATAGTTTCTGATGGTTTCCTGCACTCTCCATGATTCATTACAGGCATAGCAGTACTTACAGCCATTTCTGCAAGTGTTGTATGCACCAACTTCAATGCTCTCCACACATCTGCAAGCTTTCCTTTATCCCTTATCTTTGCCGACATTCAACGGAACACCAATGATTTTTGTGATATAATCAGGGTCAATGCACCGATTATGTTCAATTCCGCATTTCTGTAAATCGACAACTTCTGCACAAGTGGCAACCGTCATGTCATTTTCAGCTGCAATTGCAGAAAGGCTCTTACAAAATATCATCAGCTGTTCTCTGGTAGCAATTCCTTTAATTGGAATATCTTGCATAGATTTTCGCACATGATGTGGCATATCAACAAATGAAATTACACATTTATTCGTGTAATCTCTCAGCTGCTTTGCAATCCGTTCAAAAGTCTTTAAGTGCCATTCAGGAGTATATTTCGGAGTAAATACAATCGGGTCATACCGCCATATCAAATTTCCGTTACCTCTATAATAAAGTTCTTTGAATGCTTCTATCAGCCTATTTTTAGAAGGTAAATTTGATTCTATGTCCTTATCATATCCAGTCAATGTAAACTGGAAATAGTATGGATAGCCATATAGCTTATCCATCTTATTCAGCATAGGAATCAGATTCTTTGTCCAGAAAACAATGCAGTCAATGACTTCTTTCGACAAAGGGATTTCCGAAATCTGCTGATTGTAGGGATTCCGCACCATTAGGCTATCAGCTTCCAAACGATTGAAAAACCAATCACTATAAAAAGCTGGTATATCTGTTCTTCTGGAAACGCTTAATATCGCCATATGTCACCTACTCAATCCAAATAGCCATCTTGAATCTGAAGAATTCACCAATATAATTTCTATTCTCAGACTGTTTCTTTCAACTTTTTAAGGATGTTGTAATACAGCGCAAGATAATCAGTGTCAGGAACTACACCGGACGGATTGCAGAATGTATGCAGATAAACCAGCTCTTCATCTTCAAGCGGTTCATCGCCAGCATCCGCTTCCGACTCTGCAATCATTCTATCTGTGAGGTCAATGTAAACAGAAATCTGAATGGCAGGATTTTCAGCCGTCACTTCGTCAATATTGCGAAATCCGCTGATAAGAAAATCTTTCTTGCTTTCCAACAGTTCAATCACATTCTTCTTTGTCATTTTTCTCATCCTTTCGGTTATTCTTTTTTGATTTCGTTACCTTACATATATTATAGCATATTTAAGTTGCGTTGTCAACTATTTTATTCGTATTTTTCAAAATTATTATGTAAAATATTCGTTATATTTTTAAGCATTATTTGTTTAAAAACAACAAAACGCTGTCCCCATAGAAGAGAACAGCATTAGTTATAAAGTATGCTTTAATCCTAACTTTTTCATTCTGCAAGTTTCTTGTAAACTTCTGCATTTTGTTCCACCAGCTTTTTGGAAATTTCTGCTACATCTTCATCAGGTGCGGTCTGCAACGCTTCAGCTTCCCGAAACTTTACAATCAGATAGCGTGGGGCATTATTTTTGAGAACCACAATAGAACCATGTTGGTCTACAAGTTTTGCAACTCTGGAAAAATTCTGGTTGGCTTCTGTCATAGAAACCATTGTATTGGTATCAATGTTCATAGGGAACACTCCTTTCATTTTATGCCGAAAATTAGGGGAAAATTAACCTATTTGCAAAATTATTGATGATTGAATTGTTTCAATCGCTTCTTTTAATGTATCCACGATGATGCCAAGCATGAATTCCACAAACATGGTTGACTCACAAACATTGTTGCAGTAGTTAATTGCATTGTAGTATTCCTGCTGTCGGTCATGAATCAGCGATTCCACCGGAAGCCATGCAAACATTGGATTCCATTTGGACAAAATCAGCGTATGCCACAGTCTGCCGATTCTTCCGTTGCCGTCTGAGAATGGATGTATCAGCTCAAATTCATAATGAAATACACAGCTTTTTATCAGAGGGTGTACATCTGTTTCCTTTGTCCATTGCAGAAGTTGTTCTACTAAATCCGGAACATATTGGGGAAGTGTCCCGAAATGAATAACTTCTCCGGTTTTGCTGTTCACCACACCTACTGGACGGGAACGAAATTCTCCTGCTTCCTCTACAAGTCCCCTCATCATGATGCTGTGAGCTTTCAGAAGGTCGTCTATCTTGTAGGGGTCAAGCTGTTCCAAGCACTCATAAATTTCATAGGCATTTCTGACTTCTGCAATATCTTTTGGCGGTGCAAGAACATGTTTGCCGTCAAGAACGGCTGTAATCTGTTCCACTGTCAAACGATTCTGTTCAATGGCAAGAGAACTATAAATGGTACGGATTCTGTTTTTTCGTCTGAGTGTCGAATTTTGGTTGAGTTTTGTTTTTCCAGAAATTCGTCCGGTCAGCTCTGCAATTTCTGCAACTTGTCCTATCATTTGATTGGTGATTGAAAATGGTGGCTGATTCACTTCAAATCATCCTTTCATTCCAACAAATACCCTGCCTGATAAGAACATTTCAGATAATCAGGATTTTGATAGTATAAGTCGGTATTAAAATTAGAAATTTCATCACTGATAAAGGAAGAAAAAATGTTTTTTACTTCTTTTTCATATTCTTGATTTTCAGCACACATCAAAACGAGTATGCTGTACAGTCTGCCAATATCCTGAAAATTCGGCACTGAATACTTGCAATTTGAAACAGTATCAAAGTCACTTTCTGATATGCTGTATTCTTCAATCAATTCATCGCTAACCTGTTCAAAACTGAGACAATGATTCACACAGGCATCGTGCAGCTGTTTGTGTATTCCCTTTTCACCCAAAGCATTTACAATCGCCCTTCTTCTGTTTTTGGTTTTCCGTGCAGTGTATTCAATCAATGCACACACATAAAACAAATCATCTTTGATGTTATTCATCGTAAATCACCTCACTTTTCAAAAAGGTCAGACAATTCAGTGCAGACAGCGTGTGAAAACTGATTTGATGTGTAGGATATTTGAATGCAGCCAAAGTCCAGAATTGTTCACGACTGATGTTTCCATTTAGATAGTCATTGACGTAGTTCCATATCGTATCATCTGCCATTGCGCCTTCAACAATATCATATCTATGTGTTTTTCCACTTCGACATCCTGCAATAAAATCCAGCCATGCATCATCCATCGTTTCAAAATGTAGTATGGAAAGCGTATTATCTGGCTGATATTCATAAAAGTTAATGATTGGTTCGCCTGAACCACGATTCGCCCAGCGAATTGCCTGCTTCATTTTATTTGTGCAGTAGAATCCCCACGAAAAATCTTTCGTATATTTGGTTTTTCTGACTTCTGGATATTTTACTGTTTCCTTACTTGCATGATATAGTACCATATCATTTCACATACCTTTCAAAATATTTTGTCTTAATTCCATTATATCACAATTATGTTGCAATGTCAATTTATTTTAATCATATTTCAGAAGCTGTTCAGCGAACCCTATTCACAAAAGGACAGGCAGTTTTCACCGCCTGTCCGCTTCCGTTCATTTCAAAAATTACTCATAGCCGAACAGAATTGCCAGCAGTGTTGTCAGGTCATTCAGGTCAACCTTGCCATCACGGTTCAGGTCAAAGCGTGAATATTCCTTTTCTTCCTCTTCCGTGACAGTTTCCGTTGCAGAAACTGTCTCTGTGGCTGTCGTTTCCGGAGTTACTGTTTCGGGCTTGGGTTCAGTCTGCACAACAGCGACATATTCCGCTTCATGAACGGGTACATTCACAATCACAGTCTGAATGATTGTTTCTACCGGAATCGTTTCTGTTGTTGCAATGGTTGTAGTAGTTGTTGCAGTTGTAACAGGAATCGTTGTCTGCACTGTTGTTTCCTGAGTTTCTACCGGAATATCGGGAACAGGGGGAATATCAGGAGTATCAGGAATTATTTCGGGCAATTCCGGATTTTCCAGCACAATTTCATCATCCTCGTAACCACTTCCGGCATACTGACCGTCTACACAATGCGGTACAACGTAGGTAGAATCAAATACCTTTACTGTGTAATCCTTTTCCGTATCAGCCCCGATAATGGTAAAGTAAAAAACCTCTCCTGCTACCAGACCATCCTTACCATGCTTGCACCAGATAGTTGCAGTGCGGACGTTTCCGTTGACAGTTTCATCTACCCAGAAA
The DNA here is from genome assembly GCA_036373775.1 of Oscillospiraceae bacterium. Lineage (GTDB taxonomy): Bacteria > Bacillota > Clostridia > Oscillospirales > Ruminococcaceae > UBA3855. Next base: position 9,371 of record JAZAUD010000058.1, read on the forward strand.
CTTCCACTGCGAGGTACACCAGCAATGAAATACAGGTCAGCTTCGTCCGTCCGGTATTCCACCGTACCGAACTTGATGTAATCGCCTTCCAGCATTTCAGGCGTGTAGGGAACTTCACACCTTCCCAGTACTGTTACTGTTCCCTCAGAAGCAGTTATGTCATACACCATACCATCATAGTGCTGATAACCGCACCCGAACCAGTGAGGAATTGTCTCCACAATGTCCTCTGCATTGGCAGGCATTGCCGGAAGCATCATTCCTGTTGCCAGTACCGCACTCAGTACTGCACCTATCATCTTTCTGTTTTTCATGACATCGACCGTCCTTTTTGAATTTTGTAGAGCAGTTTTATCTCCCTACGTTATTTATTACACCATATCGCAGTTACGTTGTCAACTATTTTTAATAAATTTTATTTAAAATACTCGTTATAAATTTGAACATCATTTGTGCAAAACAGACAAATACCGCCCTCATATCAGAGAGCGGTATCCTTTTATCTGTCAAGAAATTTCTGTCATCTATGATTTTGGTAATACTGATAAGCACTCTCAGCCCTGTTCGCCCAATAAGAAGAGGAACATACTTCAAACCGAGAAGCCCAATAGTAGGCTGCATCATAACAGCCGTCTGCACTGTCTGCAAAGTTCAGCATAGTTTCATACTGCTGATAATATCTTCCAGTGAGTTCATGTTTCAGAAACAGAAGCTGTGCATCTACTGAACCATACTCCAAACTTCTTGCATTGCAGAAAGCCTTGAAATTGTCACAGCGTTCACCATTCCACTGAAATAATCCGATAGACGGCAAATCGTTGGTATCAATCGCTTCTTTGGTCGGATTGAAGCCTGATTCATAATCAATGTTCGTCATGATTGCTTCTGTAGCTGCACGATTGAAACCAAGACAAAGATTTATTCCTACTTGCAAAACGAACTTACTTGAATATAATTTCTCAAACTTTCTGCCACATAACAGTCCAAAACATCATTGAACGTAATTCCATCTTTATGCAGATGCTCCCATACCTTCTGACATGCTTCCTGTTTCTTTCTATCCATGACTTACTATTCACTTCTTTTTTCAATTTCTTCAAAGAAATCAGGAAATTTGCTGACAGCACTGCTTCCCAGATTTTCTATGAAGTTCTTCGCCTTGTGAGTATATGCACAGAATAACAGATTGGCATATGCAGGAGTCAACTCCTTCTGCTTTACCATTTCAGCAAATTCTTTTCGTTCCGGATATGTCACATCATAATCTTCATTATCTGCTTCTTCTGCATACTGCAAGAGCTTCTGATAAGCCGATTGTACCTCATCAAACATCTGCTTGTATTCTGGAAAATAGGACAGAAATTCACCGTCCTCTCCGGTCAGTATCATTTCCAGAACAGAACGAACCGAAACACTGCCAAGCAATTTATGCGCACGAACCCAATTCATATTTTTCAGCTTGATACGCTGATGATACTTATCCTGCAAAACAACACCTTCCAATTCGTTCCATTCATACTTTGAAACGAATGCTATCATTTCATCCAGCGAACGAACAGGGTAAGTCTGCGGATGAATCCAGTCATGATTATCCGGAACTTCTTCCAATGTCTGGTTATCTCTGCACATCAGAAAATACAGCTTTGTTTCCGGATAGGGAATCACAATTGTGCTTTCTGGTGAAACCAATTCAAAAACATAGGTATGGTCTCTGTTCAGCTCCGCAAAATCAATTTTCTGTTTCTGCATAGCCTGACGAATAAGCATATCAAATTTTTTATCTGCATCAAATGACTTTCTTGTCGAAATATGCCATCTGTCATAATAGTAGAGCATTACCAGAGAACCGTCAATTTTCTCTGTTGCATATATGCTGTCTTTATCCAGTTCAGCAACACCACGTTCCCCCAGATTATAGAACCGATACAAGCCGTATCGTATGACTTTCCAAGTATCTTTTTCAAGAATCAGTCCTCTTGCTTCGTTGACAATCTCACAAGGTTCACTGGGAAGTGTATAATGAAATAAAATCAGATTATCTTTTTCTGCAATCATTAGCGAATAGGGCTTGTTTTGCAGAATCTCTTTCCAATTGGAGTTATTTTTTATCAATTGTACAATTTCAAGTTCTTTCATTTTTTCCAACTCCCTCTTTGCAATACTTCTTCAAAAACGCTTCTTATTCAGCATTAAATATTCTGTATGAAAACAATACTGTATTGTTGTTCTATTCCGGACTTCGATATTTGGAATGTGCATATGTCCATGAAGTACATAGTCTGGTCTTTTGTCCTGAATGTATTGTGCAATGCCTGTCAGTCCGGAATGTGCTGTCATAATAGCAGGTTCATATTCTGATTCTGTCTGTTCTGATTCATCATCAGCTTGAAATC
>JAZAUD010000059.1:0-11330 GCA_036373775.1 Oscillospiraceae bacterium
CTGGATGCAGAAAAATATCTGATTGATTTGTTTTCCCATCCTCCTGGAACTATTCTTTTGCCCTGGAATGAATCGTAATTTCTCGCCGTATGATTCGGCGAGATTTTTTCTATCTGGGATGTGGTTTATTTTACGCTTACGCTCATACCAATGATTTCACAAGAAAAGCCATTACAAAGAATACTATATCCGAAAAATAAGTTGTGTTCCCTGTCATTCAGGCAAATTATCACAAAGCGTAATCACAAGAATATCATCCGAATAACTACTTTTCACAAAGTAGTCTGTTGTTTCAACCCTTCTATAAATGCCATCATCACCAAGCTGTCGTGTCACAAGCCGAACTTCCTGTTTTCCAGCCTTATAGTCTTCAATGAGCTTTTTTCGGTCAAATGTTTTGGCAAATATCTCCTTATCCTCAGGGTGCATGCTATCAGCTCCATGAACAATCAGTTCATCAAATACCCCTGTAGACGGACAAGAAGTCGTGCTAAAGTTCTGATATGCCATCATGTAAAAAGTATTCCGTGTCAGGTTTGTGAAAATAACAAGCGGATAACGGCGGAAAATAACCTCTAAAAGCAAATTGACCGCACTCGCAGGACTTTGAAGCTGTAAAATGTCCGCTGGTTCTTCAACTGCCTGATGAAGGTCACAAAGTGATAAATATTCATCTTCCGGCATTGGCTTTGCAAAAATATACCCTTGTATCTTGTTACAGTCACAAGTACGCAAAAATGCAAGCTGTTCCTTTGTCTCGACCCCTTCTGCAATGGTTTTCATATGGAGACGGTGCGCAAAGCTGAAAATACTTTCTAATACAATTCGTTCTTTCTCATTCTCACAGTTATGACTAAGCAGAGACTTATCGATTTTGAGAATATCTGCCGGAACATCCTTGACAAATTGCAGAGAAGACAAACCGCTTCCAAAATCGTCAATTGCTACTGAAAAACCTGCACTCCGGATGGAAGTAATCCAATTCAAAATGGTATCTTCTTCACCAACCATAGCAGATTCCGTGATTTCCACCTCAATCAGTGCATGGGGAAGATGATAACTGTCGACTAATGAAACCAGTTTCTCTGTAAAATCCTCTTCACGGATATGCCGACGACTGAAATTGACAGATACTGGAAATTGCGGCATTGTATTTTGCTTGACAAGAGTCTTACAAACGTACTCTGCTACATACCAGTCAATTTCTATGATGAGGTCGGATTCTTCCGCCAACGGTACGAAGAAGAACGGCGAAACAACAGTCCCGTCCGGCTTCACCCAGCGTACAAGAGCTTCTGCACTTTTCACTTCACTTTTAATGGCATCATACTGCGGCTGATAGTAGGCGCACAATTCCCCATTCTGCAAAGCGGCTCTGATTTCCTCTACTGTGTATGTTTGACTCATAATAAACATCATCCCTTCATGTTAATTTCAATATTCCCTATTATACCATATTTTATCAGAAAAAACAAGTGCTGTAGCTCTATTTTATGGTACGAAATTAAAGTAAAAAGGGTTCTGGCGGTGACAAAGATGGTAATGGAAGCGTTGCAGGAGTTGCAGGTGTAATCGTTAGAGTGGAAAATTGCATTCCGTGCTGTTTTGCATAGGATTCTGTCGAAGAACCAATCTCTCCATAAAGTTTGCCATTAAAATACCTTCCATTGTTGTCACCATTGCTAAAGGTATAACTTTCTTCTTCATCTATAATTTCACAGGCGGGATTGAGAATTCTCACACTTTTCAGATTGTCACAGTAATCAAATGCGCCCAACTCAATTTTTTCTGTTTGCTCTGGAATGGTAACGACAGCCAATTTGATACAATCTGAAAAAGACCATTCCCCCAAGACTTTCAATGAATCGGGTAATTTTATCTTAGGAAGTGCAATACAACCTTGAAAACCATATGCACCAATTTTGGAAATGCTATCCGCCAATTTCACTTCTTCTAAATTATAGGCACTTTGAAACGAGAAACGCCCTACAGAGGTAATCCCTTCTTCTATGACAACACTTCTGATATTTTTATTGAAGTTGTACCATGGTGTTTCTTCGATTGCATTCCATTCGGGCATATCGCCATTTCCTGAAATCGTCAATGCTCCTGAATCCGCATCCCATGTCCATGTGATATTTTTAACGGTATTGGTAACAGTTTCACCTATCTTGACAAAGGAACGATTGTATTTTTCTGCATAAGCTTGTGCAGTAGAATCAGGGTAGCCATGAATGACCGCTGTTTCTGAAATCGTTTCGGCATCATCTACAATTGCACAATCCGGATTTTCAATCGTAATATCTGCAAGCTGTGGGCATGTTCCGAATGCTTTGGTTTGAATGGAGGTAACATTTTGGGGAATGATTACTTTTGTCAAATCGCTACAGGAATTAAACACCGCCTCTCCAATGGATGTAATACCAGATGGAATGGTAATCTCTTTCAGACCTGTTGCACAAAATGCATAATCACCTATTTCTGTCACACTATCTGGAATTGTAATTTCAGACAAATCAAAACAATAGGAAAATGCACCATTTCCAATGGTTTCCAATTGATTAGGAAGTTCAACAACTTTCAGATTTGTTCCCCAGAAAGCATGGTCTCCAATTTTTGTCACACTATCCGAAAATTTAACAACAGACAAGGCTGTATTGAGATTTTCATTTGAATCAGCCACAGTAACACGCCCAGAATTAAAGGCATTTTCTCCAATAGATGTAATTCCTTCTCCAATTGTCAATGAAGTTATCTGTTTTTGATATTCTTCCCATGGCTGGTCAGAGCATTCTGCAAAATTTTCCATTTCTCCAGTACCTTCTAACTGCAGTTGACCAGTTTTTTCATTCAATTTCCAATCGATAGCCCCAACTGTACCAGTAATATAAAGGGAGTCTGTCTTTTTTGGTTCAGTTGGTTTTGTTTTAGGAACAGACGTTTCATTTGGTACTGTTTTAGTAACAGATGGTTCAGTCGTTTCCAATTCAGTGGTAGATGATTCGGTGGATTCTATTTTGGACGATTTTGATTGATGCCAATGTTGAATTACCCAAACCAACGCAACCAGCAACACAACCACCAACAGTACGATAATCATTTTTTTGACAGAAATTGTATTTTTCACAGGGGGTTCAGGAGGTGTTTCCTCTACTTTGACAGTATTCAGATGGTCTTCCGCTGTAAGCTGATGAATCAATTCTGCTGCCGTCTTTGTTCGTTCCTTCGCATAAATGCGCATTGCCTGATAGATGGCTTTTTCAGCAGTGTAGGGGATTTCTTTCGTAAAGTCAGAAATGGGCTTTAAACAGTCTTGTTTGGAATTTTCAACACATGCTCGTCTTTCCAGTGCATTTGGAGGTGTTTCCCCTGTCAGACACTTGTAAAAAACTGCACCCAATGCATAAATATCTGTATATGTTCCCTGTTCGCCCTGACTTCTGTATTGTTCCTCAGGAGAATAGCCCTGTTTGACCAAAACTGACAAGCTGTGGCTGTAGACACCAGTTTCAGAACGTGCCGCTCCAAAGTCAATCAATTTTACTTTTCCATCATTGGTCAGAAAAATATTATCTGGTGCAATATCTCGGTGTATCAGCCCAATTGCATGAACTTCCCGCAGTGCTTCTGCAATCGGAAGAAGGATATGCATTGTTTTTTCAAAGGAAAGATGATTTTTGGTTTCAAGGTAATCTGCAAGCGTCTCACCTTTTAGCAATTCCATAATGATGTAGGCAGTTCTATTCTCTTCAAACGTGTCATATATCTGGACAATTCCGCTGATTTGGTTCAGCTTTGCCAATTTCTGTGCTTCTTCACGAAATTTTTGCAATCCCCAGCGAAAATATTCCTGTCTTTTTCCGGCATAAATGGTAATTTCCTTTACCCCAACAGAACGAGAGGCGAGTTCACTAGGCATATATTCCTTGATAGCCACTTTACGTTCCAGAAGTGCATCCCATCCGATATAGGTTACACCAAAACCGCCGATTCCCAACGCCACCCCTACAATATATCGCTCTTGCAGGATTTCTCCCGGCATCATGTGCGGTCCGCTGATTTCTTCTGTATGTTCATCATAACCGCAGTAAGGACAGATTGGTTTCTGTTCATCATACTGTTCCATGCAGTTCATACAAAATTTTAGCATCTTGATTCCCCCCGTGTTGGTATGTCATTCTTGTAGTTTTTCCTCATCACAATGTTTTCACTTTATGGAACAACAGTGACTTCACAAGTTCTGACATTTTTACCGTAACTGATTGTAATGACCTGCGTACCAGCTGATATTCCCTCAATGGTCATTTCTACAGTATGCAAATCTGTTTCTTTAAAGGTAACATAATGAATATATGGACTTTCTTCCGGTTCGTACTCAATATTGACAGCTTCCTGAATTCCGGGGTATTCTACCCTTAGGAATGGTAAACATATAAGCTGATACTATTTTTTCTAAAAATACAAAAAACGCTAGTTTTCTATAGAAAAAAGTGTCAAATTATATATTTCAGAATCCTTAGAATGAATTCTTCTCCCACCTTTACAGTCACTTGTTCCGGTTCAATCATCAAACCAGAACCAACAGAAGGAGCTTTTTCGGGGTCGCCTGCAATTGTCAGAACCTCACTGCCAATGCGTGCAGATAATCCAGCATCTGGATATTGTGAAATGATGCGTACATCATCTTCCTCACTGTAACCAGCATCATAATAGAACTTCATTTCAAGTCCAGCATCTTCCAGCATTTGCCTTGCTGTCTCTTCTTTGAGCATTAACAAGTTAGGAATTTCAGTAACCATTTCTTTGGTGCTGATGGTCATTAACACAGCAGTCCCTTGACTAACCATTGTTCCGGCATCAATATCCTGTGCAATCACTTCATCTTCTTCTATCTCCATGTTAGTACTATAAGTGAATTTGGCTGTCAATTTCTTTTCTTTGAGCAATTGCACAGCTTCTTTTTTCGACAATCCCACAAAAGAGGGCATTTCTACCTTTGGTTTTCCGGTGCTGACCGTCAGAACAACTGGAGTATCTGGGAAAATTTCTATTCCGGCAACGGGATTTTGCTCCATGACAAGACCTTCTTTGACCTGTTCGCTTTCCGCTTCCTGAATCTCAGCAGTCAATCCGCACTGTTGGAGATAGAGAACCGCTTCTTCTTTTTCCAACAAAACAACATCAGGCACAGTCAATGCGCACATTTGCGTTGTGACAACCAGCATCACAGGCTCAGAAATTTCCTGTTCTGTTTCTGGTTCTGTATCCTGACCAATAATAGTCCCTTCTGGCTGGTCAGGGTCATAAACACGCTGTTCCACACCAACAGGGTAACTGGTTTCGGGTGCAGTACCATCCTCGTTATTGGGAGGGTCAATCAAATCTTGATAGTTTTGTCCAGTATGGTCTTGTACAATCACTGGCTCTTCTGGATTCTCATAAACATAGCCATCGGAAACCGTCAATTCTACAGCTGTATTGATGTCAATTTCCGTATATGGTTCGATACTTTGCGCCATCACACAATTTTTAGCTACTGTGTCGCTGGGTTCTGTTTGAATTGTGTATTGAATGCCGATTTTTTTTTCAGAACATTTTCACTGCTATCAATGCGCATCCCTAACAGGTTTGGCATGACTACTGTTTCACTATGCATACTTACCACTACACCAATGGTAGTATTTTCATTGACGGTGACACCAGCCTCAATATTTTGCGACAAAACAAGATTTTCGTCTAAATCGTCCGTAATTTCCTTTCCTTCAATTTCCATCAAAAGAACTGCTTCTTGCAAGGCTTCTTCTGCTTTTTCGACGGTATAATGAAATACATCCGGTACAACGGTTTGCCCAACTTCACCAGATTTTGGGAGAAATACTGCAAGCACAACCCCAATCACCGCCACAGCTGTCACAGGAATGCCAATTTTCACCAATAAAGGCGTTTTTCGATTGCGTTTTGTCCGCAGGATTACTGGCTTTTCTGATATTAGCTCTTTCATCAGCGTTTCCATATCAGGGGTACGGTCAGATAGATTGATGAACAGTGCATTACGAATAGCAGTTTCTTTGTTTTTATCCAGCCTGATACGATAAGCACGTAATTTTTTCAGTTTGTCCTTACCGGATTTCTGATAGTGTGCAATCCGTTCCCGACAATCCGGCACAGAAGCCCCCAACATCCGATAGAATATCATTGCGATGGAATATACATCATTTGCCGGAAGAATTTCATCTGGATTATATGACCGAAGTCTTTCATATGGAAAATAGTCCTGTGTATCGGTGTGAGGCATGGCTGCTGTTTCTTCTGTGATATTGAAAAATAGGCTATTGAGATAAGATGTCAAATATTGAAAAATAGGCTATTGAGATAAGATGTCAATATCAGTTTCTTTTCACTGGTCATGACAAGTGCATTCGGAGAAAAGCCCCCTACAACATAACCGCTTTCGTGCAGTTCGTCCAGAGATTGTAGCAAGGGCATCAGAAATTCTTCTGCCCTTTCGTAGGAAATCGGCGCACAATCTGCAATATATTGGTCAAGCGGAATCCCCTCATGATAACTGGTTGTCACATACAAAGTACCATTTTTTTCAAATGTATCATAAACAGCAGAAATATTTTGCGGCATATGGAACGCAGAAAGCAGTTTCGCCTTTTCCTTCAAAAATTTCATGTATTTGATAAATGGTTTCGGTTTGTCAATCGTGATTTTCAATTCGTTGTTTCTCCGAATCGCATACATATTCGGAAGATACTCATAAACCGAAATTTTCCGCTCATTCAGCGCATCCCATCCGATATACTTAACAAGCCAATCATCACTTTGGAGCGGCATTCCAATAATATACCTGTCTGCAAGTATTGTGCCACATTTGATACATTTGGTATCTTCCGGCATTGTTCCTTCTGCAAACCCACAGACAGGACATATTTCATATTCATCAGTGTATTGTTCCATACATTTCATGCAGAATTTCATCAATTTCTCCTTTCTGATACTTTACCAATCAGTTAGTCTAGCATCTGAAGGAAGCATATCCAAAATTGTATATATTTGACACATATGGTTTTGGTCATCATAAATATCATTTCGAATTATGAAATCACAGTCTTTAGCATTCAAATAAAATTGGTAATACTCTTCACCAGTATATAAAGCATTTCCAAATTGCTTTTGAGCAGAATCTACAATTTGGTAATCAAACTCTGAAGGATACTCAAACTCTATGATTGCAAGAGAATCGTCTAGAAAATACAATCCCAAAGTAAAATATTCCTTTTCCCCTTCATAGTCTGATAGATATATATTTTCAATGTAGGTAACAAGCATATCATCCATCCACCAATCAGAAATACCAAGTTCATACTCATCTGAAAGGTTTAAAATATCTTTAACCTTTTCAAATGACTTTCCTAACAAATTAGGATTCCCGATAAAAACTCCGTCCTGTAATTTAAATCCTCCTTTTAAATTGACAGATGCATCCTCAGCTTCAAGAAAATGAGTTCCTACATTGCGTGAAAAAGAATCTTCACTTATATTCAATGAATCATCAGACTGATTATGTAAATTATCAACTGCGACTTTCACCACAATTGCAATAGCCACCAAAATAAACAAAACAATCATGACTATCAGTGGAGACTTTTTTTTCGTTTCTGTTTTGACATAGGTGGAAGCTGCAACCGTTTTTTCTTGCGGTGGGGTCTTTGGTGGTGATTCTTTTCCAGTGGAAGTGGAAGCTGCAACTGTTTTTTCTTGGGGTGGAGTTTCTGATGGCGAATTTGAACGCTTGGGAATAGGAGGAACTTGTAAATCATCACCAGATAAGCTGAATGTTTTTTCATGTTCTTCTTGTTCCAATTTTTCGGGATATTCCATGATATAGGTCAAACGCTCTCTGTTGACACGTGCCTCCAATTCTTTCATCTGTTCTGGTGTCAGTAATCCTTTTTTTGGTTTTGTTGATAAAGCATCTCCCAAATCAAGTGTAGGCACTTTTTCCAGCTCCGCAAAAAGCTCATCAATATCTTGTATCCGTTCTTCCTTCGCCAATGCAAGCCCATGCATGAGAACTTTCTCAAATACAGGGTCAGTCTGAATTTTCATTTGAGACGGACTCAAAAGAAGCTCATCTGAAAAGGCTCTATCACTAGCATCTGGGGGGACAACTCCAGTAATACAACAATACATTGTTGCACAGAGGGCGTAAACATCTGTCCATGTTCCCTGTGTTCCATGCCGGCTGTATTGTTCAATTGGTGCATATCCATGTTTCAGGATAATTTCCAGACTTTTTTCATCTTCATATTCCGTTGCAGCACCGAAATCAATCAATTTGATTTTTTCACCTGCCAACATGATATTATCTGGGCTGATGTCTCGATGAATCCATTTTCATCCAAAAATAGACACATCTGGTCAATGGAAGTCAAATAAAAATTTCCTTCTTTTTCTTCTTCATATAATTGGGTGAGTTGTTTTCTGCCATCATCAAAATACACAAACCGGTATTCCGGATGCTCTTTCCTGATGGACTGCACCAGCAACCGCAACAGATTGCTTTTACCAAATTTCTTCTTTCCATAAATTGCAATGGAATGTACTTCATCTAAATTGACAACAATCGGCATATGGTCGTAATAATCCAACCCAATGACAGGATAATCCGGCACAAATTCTTCATCAAACGCATTAGAGAGATATTCTTGAAAATTTTCCGCTGTCAAGTCGCCAAGGAATGTGGTCAATTTCTCCGTACTGACTGGAATACTTTGCAGATATTCTTTGAACATTGGTAAATCTCTGTCTTCATTCCGGAACGGTAAGAAAAGCTGAAATTCTCTGGGTTTTCCGTCAATGATTGTCATACCCCTTCCGGGGTTTCGCATTGGTTCGTTGACACGCATTCCGAAAATGTCAATATACTTATCATTAGAGCCTTCCAATGCCAGACGATATGTGAAATTTCCAAGTAACCGTGTCATACCACCGCTTAAATCTGTTGCAGTAAATACAATGGATAACCCTTTTGAGCGTCCATCACGACAGAATTTCATCAAAAGTTCATGGTACGTTTCATAGCGTTCATCTGCAAGGAATGAATTGACATTGTCAATAATCAACATTAAGTGTATTGGTTTGACAGGTTCGTCGCTGTAAAATACATCAAGAAATTGCCTTGAAGAAAGCAATTTCTGATTCTTTTCCAGCTGGTTTTCCAGCGTCCGAAAAACACGGCGTACATTTTCTTCGTTGGAATTGTCGAAACAAGCAGCAATGTAATTCAATTCTCTGTATTGTCCAAGATTTCCGCCAAAATCCAAAATATAAACAGCACGGTTGATATTGGGGTCAATCTTTTCATGCAGTCTGACAAGCATTGTCTTGATAAATGTTGTCTTTCCGCTTCGGTGTCCTCCAAACACAACCAAATTATTTGCTGCTGGGTCAATACGCAATACAGGCTGTACCTGATTATCCAAATCATCATAAATTCCCATTGCTAAACCATTCATTCTGGTATCTCCCTTATCTTTTCATACCTGCCGTCTTTTTCCTCGTAGATTCTTCCATCTTCATACACTAAATTTGTTGGTAACGGTTTCTGAAAGATGATATGTGGCTGTGTATATTTGCCTTTGTTTTCGTTAAAGTAAGTTTTGATTGCTCCCACCACAGCATTGAGCTGTGTTTCCAGCCGTCCTTTCGCTTCCAATTGTTTTTTTCGCTGGATAACATCTTTGTTATCCTTCTCTGAACGATAAAACGGGACATACTGCCCTGTTTTGGAAGCTTCAATAATTTCAACTGGTAGTTCGAAATTTTCCTCTGCAACAGCTCCAGCATATCCAGATTGAAAATACTCAAATTTTGCACCAGAACCAACAAGAAGGTATGCTCTTCCATGTCCGGGCATTGTTGGACTTGCTGCAAGGTCAGTACCAATCATTTCCGTAGATGCTTGTCTGGTTGCAACTTTCAGGCACAATCTTGACTTAGAATTCACACGAATATCATCTGTAATTGCACCTTCAATATTCTGCGAAATCAATATAATATGGAATCCCAGACTTCTGCCCACACGAGCGATTGTCGTAATTTCTCCAATGAAATCCACGTCATTACTTTCGGTTGAGAACCGTTTCAGCTCCGTAAATTCATCAACGACTAGAATCAAATGTGCAAGGGGGTTTTCTTTTGCCTGCCGTCTGATTTCGTTCTCTTCAGAAGGTGTCAAGGTATCTTTATCTTTGCGGTTGTTGATTTGCATGATATGTGCATCAATATCACGACACGCCTTGATATATTGGTTAATGCTGTCCACGTGCATGGAATTGAACAAAATTTTCCGGCGTTTAATTTCAGATTGCAAAGCATTCAAAAAGCGTTTGAGCATATATTCCGCACCAGTTCCATTTTCGTCACCGTCTACATCTGTGACAGACCCTACCACATGGGGGAGTGTTCCAATTCGTTTGATGAAGCCACCGCCTTTCATATCCACCAGCATGAGATTGACTTCATCCGGTCGGAAATACAAACAAAGCCCAAGCAGATAGGTAATAATGGTTTCTGATTTACCTGAACCAGTTGTTCCAGCAACCAGCATATGGGGGCCATCAAAATCCTCATGCAAATCTAGCTGTGTAATGCCACTTTCTGTTTTTCCGATGGGAACGGCAAGCGTTTCAATGACATTGATTCTTGAACCGTCTGGACGCTCTTCCCAAAAATCCCCAATGTTAATATTTCCCTTGGTAAATCCGTACAATTCAAACAGACTGACAGAGGAAGGGACTTTTCCATTTTCAGAAATTCTTGAGTAACAAAGAGAAGAAAGAATTTTGGAAGTATTATAAAGCTGTGCTTTCCAATCAGGCGGAATATTAAAGCTGAAAATGCGCTTTTTATCGGAATCCTCATGCGGTATCAGTTCAGCGGTATGGTCATCATGAAAATAAATCACACTATTACAATACCTTGGCAAATGTTCCCGATACCTTTTCGGGAAAATAAAAGTCATCCCTAATTCATTCTCGAAAGGTTTCCCATCTGCCGGCAATTTTGGCAAATATTGTGCAAACGCATGTTCTTTCATATCATATTCATGCTCTACAATCAGAACGATATGAGGGAAATGGATTCCCTGTCCTTTGGAAGCCATTCTTTCACTCATGACACTAAGGAATGTTAAACAAATAACTTGCTAAATTTCTCAAATTGTGATATAATACAGATATACCATAAAAAGCGAGGGTAAAATATGTCTGTTAATATATCAGAAAATGAGTTAAAAAAACAAATTGAATATATGAAGCCAA
>JAZAUD010000060.1:0-11126 GCA_036373775.1 Oscillospiraceae bacterium
GAAGACAAAAACAAAAACTTGCTGGGGTGTCGCCAAGCGGTAAGGCAACGGACTCTGACTCCGTCAGTCGGGGGTTCAAATCCCTCCACCCCAACCAAAACATTCCAGTGTCATAAACTGGGGTGTCGCCAAGCGGTAAGGCAACGGACTCTGACTCCGTCAGTCGGGGGTTCAAATCCCTCCACCCCAATTTCATAGATGTGACATTAGCTCAGCCGGTAGAGCACACGCCTTTTAAGCGTGGGGTCATGGGTTCGAATCCCATATGTCACACTTGAAAGCCTGTCATTTTTGACAGGCTTTTTCATTTACAGGGGGCTTGGGGGAAAGGTGCGCCCTTAGTGCGTTTTGCGTTATTTTTTTGCAAAACGTGCTAAGATTTCACGGTGCAACATTCCCCATTAAAAAAGGAGTAAGTATATGAATATTGAACCAATTGCCGTCATTCACACGGATTTTCAAGATAAATTTGGTATTCCCCGACAAAGTGGGAGAGTGCCGGAACTGATGGGGAAAATTGTCTTTTTTCAAAAATATCGCAGGAAAGAGGCATTTCGGGGAATCAGCGAATTTTCTCATTTATGGTTAATTTTCGATTTTTCGGAATCGCACACAAAAGAATGGTCTCCAACAGTTCGCCCTCCGAGATTGGGCGGAAATCAGCGAATTGGAGTTTTCGCCACACGTTCGCCATTTCGTCCCAATCCTTTAGGGCTTTCCTGTGTGAAATTGGAAAGGGTGGAGCATTCCGCAGAAGAGGGGACAATTTTAATGGTATCTGGTGTTGATTTGCTGGATGGTACACCAATTTATGATATTAAGCCGTATATTCCCTATACAGACAGCCGGACAGATGCAAAGGGAAGTTATGCGGATGAATTGCAATCGTATCAATTGAAAGTGAATTTTCCGCCGGAATTGCTCAACATCATTCCCAAAGAGAAACAAAATGCCGTTTATGCTTGTTTGGCAGATGACCCAAGACCTTCTTATCAAAATGACCCTGAAAGGGTATATCATATGCGTTTTGCAGGATATGACATTCATTTCAAGGTTAATGAAACCATTCTCACTGTGATTGCAATTGATAATTGAGTCCATTTTGATACAATTTGAAAAAGTTTGTTGACTTTTACGGAAAAAAGAAGTATAATAATAGTAACATTATGAAAAAGGAAGTGGGAATTTGCTAACGTGTATTTTAGGGGGCTGTGGTACGGGAAAATCTACCCGATTGATGGAACAGCTCCGCAAGACCTTAGAAGCCGGAAAAGATGCAATTGTACTTGTACCGGAACAATTTTCTTTTGAAGAAGAGAAAAAGCTCTATCACCATTTGGGGGCGGTTCTTTTCAATCGAATGCAAACTTACAGCTTTGCAACGCTTTCAAGGGACATCCTTCAAACCTGTGGAGGGCATACAGAAGGTTATGCAAAGGAACAAGAGAAACTGCTCTATTTGTATCAGGCAGTGCAGGAATGCTTGAAACAAGGGGAATTGGAATCCCTGAAAAAGCGCAGTCATTCGCCGGAATTTATTCTTTCCCTGCATTCCATTGTTGTGAAGATGAGAAAGGCGAGTATTTCAGGGACAGAATTGCTTGAAAAAGCCAATAATTTCCCTGAAAGACTGAAGGGAAAAATGAAAGAATTTGCAAAAATTCTTTTGATGTACGATAAAATTCTGAATCAGAATGGTAGTTCTGATATGTTGGCGGATTTGTCAGAAGCAGCATCAGAAGCAAAGTTACATGAATATTTCAAGGGAAAATATGTTTTCATTGATGAATTCGACAGTTTCAATGGAGACCAATACCAATTGTTGGAAGCGATTCTTTCCCAAGCGGAAAGCGTGACAGCGGCGATTCGTGCGGATAATCCCACGGAATACCCAAGCGGTATTTTTGAGGGCGGAAATCAGACTTACTACCGATTGCGGGAACTCTCTGGAAATGCGTGCAGGTATCAATATTGTGCAGAATACCTTCGTTCACAAGAACCAGACCTCAAAGCCGTTGCAACTGGAATTCTGCAACGTGTCAATGCACAGGCGGAATATCATGGAAATGTCCATATTCTGGAAGCGGATGACCCTATTTCGGAAGTGGAATATATTTGTGCAGAATGTTGCCGATTATTGCAGGAATCGGAACATCTGCATTGTTATGAAATTGCCGTGGTAGTGAAACAGCCGGAAGTTTATTTTTCATTGCTGGAACGTGCTATGAAGCGTTACCATTTGCCCTATGATTTATCTGCACATCATCCGATATTGCACACAGATTTGATACGGCATTTTCTGACGTTGCTGGAAATTCTGTCCTCTGAAAAATGGAATACAGATTTATTGTTACGCTATTTGAAATCGCCATTTTCACATTATACCATTGATGAGGTTTCCACTTTGGAGCATTTTTGTTTTTGCTACAGCATTGATGGGGAAAATTGGGAAGTCCCATTCTTTGAAGAAAATGACCCGATTTCCGTACAAAGAGCAGATGCATTTGGTGGGATGGCAGTGGAAGAAAGTCGGCTTGCAATCATGAATGAATTGCAAACCCTGCGCAAAGATTGTGAAATTGCAGATGTCAATACCATTTGTAATGTGCTGTATCATCATCTTGAAAGCAAGAAAGAATGGTATGTACTGCAAACCGAAACCGAACGAACAGAATTTGTCATGGTCTGGAATATTCTCATGGATATTTTCGAAAATGTCAATGAATGCTATGGAGAAAGTACCATTTCCATAAAAGAATTGTATGAGAATTTCTTCTTGCTTCTGCAATCGAGCCATTTTTCCACACCTCCACAAACATTGAACAGCATTCGTATTGTGGATATTCGCACGGCTAGACTAAATGCCCCAAAAGTCGTATTTGTGACAGGGGTATTGAATACCGTCTATCCGGAAGAAGTTCAAATCAATGGGATGTTCTCTCATCAGGAATTGAGGGAAATGGAAGCACATGATATTAAAATTTCCCGACTTTTGCCGGAATTGCATTCAGATGAGTTGTTGATTATCAATAAAGTGCTTGCCTCACCTTCTGAAAAATTATACTTGACTTATCCGGTTATCAATGCACAGCATGAAACCGCACTCCCAGCATTATTGATACATGAAATTCAGGACTTATTTTCCAATGCAGAAATATTGCAGGAAAGCAGAAATATTCCTCTGCATTTCTATATCCATACAATGGAATCTGCTTATTTTCATTTTGTTCGGAATTTGCGGAATGATACCCCTGAATTGAGTGCATTAAAGCAAATTCTGGAAGCAGATGAGATATATCAAAATCGAATTGCACAATTGGTTCAGCTCAAAAAAGAACCGGATTTAACCGTTTCACCCGAAACAATGGCGGAATTGTTGCCAAGTCCATTGGTTCTGTCACCTTCGGGAATTGATAAATTTCATTTATGTGCATATCAATATTTCTGTCAGTATGTATTAAGGTTGTATGTGCCACAGAAAATCATCCTTTCTCCGTTGAGTGCGGGAGATTATGCGCATTATTGCCTTGAAATGATTCTCAGTAACATGGAATCGATTGATGAATTTTTAGCAATGTCCCCTGAAATGCTCCGGCAGAAAGTCCACGCATTATCGGAACAATTTTCACAGGAACGCTTTCCGGATGCCGTGCGCAAAAATGGAAGATTCCAGTTTAATTACCATGTTGCTGGAAATAGCCTGCTTGATTTGCTCATGCACATGAAAGAGCAATTCCAAAGAGAAAAATTCCGTCCGGCTGGATATGAAGTGCCTTTCACGGAACACCCCAAAGATGGCGAATTTTACGCTTATCAGCTGAATGATGATGTTTTATGTAAGGGAAAAATTGACCGTGTGGACTGTTGGCAGGAAGATGCACTCAATTTCATGAGGGTTGTGGATTACAAAACTGGTATGAAAGTGCTTGCTCCTGAAAAATTGGTTTCCGGTTTGGATATGCAGATGTTGATTTATCTCTTTGCATTGCAACAGAATCATGCTTATGATAACGCAAAGGCAAGCGGTGTGCTGTATATGCCAAGCGGACAGCCCAAATCCAATGCCTACCAGCGCAGAGGAGAAACAGATTCCACCCGTGAGGAAATCTTAGATGATTTCTATGAAAAGAAGGGCATTGTATTGGATAGCGTTGTCAAGCAGTTAAGTCCCGATGAACAGAAACGCTTTCACTCGATTCTGGATTACAAGCAGGACGACCATTTATTTGTGGTGACAGAACCCCAAATGGAAGCATTGCATTCCCATGTGGAACGTAAAATTTCAGGGATGGCACAGAATCTCCGTGATGGCTTGATTGTTCCTGAACCCTATTTGAAAGATGCATATTCCCCTTGTGAAAGATGCAGTTTTGCTGATATTTGCGGAAAAGCACAGACCGAATGCAAGAAAATGACCAAAAAAGAAATGAAAGAAGCCGTGGAGCAGGTATTTTGTTCTTCTGCTGAAAATGAATCCGAAAAGGAGGGAACTGGTAATGGCGTGGACGAAGGAACAGAATGATGCAATTGTCACAAGAGGACGCAGTTTGATTGTTTCCGCTGCGGCTGGAAGTGGGAAAACGTCGGTACTCGTTGAAAGATTATTGCAGATTCTCTCTGACCATAGAGAAGAATATCGAGTGCATACCGATAATATCATTGTGGTAACATTCACCAATGAAGCTGCTGCACAGATGAAACGCAGACTGACAGATAAATTTTCAGAATTGATTCTGAATATTGACAGCAATGAAGACCCTGAATTGTATGATTGGCTATTGGAACAAAGAGCGGGACTTTCTTCCGCTAAAATTTCAACAATCAGCTCATTTTGCTTTGACCTTATCCGTGAAAATGCGGATATGCTTGGAATTTCTCCACAATTTGTCATTCTTGAACCGGAACAGGCGGTTATATACGAACAGAGGGCAATGCAAAAAGTAATGGAACATTGGACGAAATCTGTCCCAGAAATGGAAACATTGTTTTCCTATCTCTGTACCCATGAAGACAGGGAATTAGAAGGGCTGATTTTCAAATTGGCGGACGATTTGAGCGCACAGGCATTCCCACAAATTTGGATTGAACAAGCAAAACAAGCCTGTGAAAATCCAATTTCCCTGTTTGAAGCATTCCGAAAAAAATTCTGTGATGGAATGGAAGATGTCATTGCAATGGTGAAAGAATCCCTCCCCTATGCGGAATCCTCCATGGTGGAAGGCTTTCCCTTGGAAGAGAACCCCTATTTCCGCAAGGTAACAGGCGATTTGATGGGCTTGCAGAAACGCTTGATTCTGGTGAAAACAGGCGATATGGAAAAAATCACAGCCCTTTCACAAAATGAAATGCTATTCGGGGAATTTAATGGTCGTCTGCGGAAAAATGTTGACAAGGATGTCAGGGCAATTTGTAAGCAGATTTGTGAAAAGTATGAAAGCCGTTATGAACAGATTGCCAATTATTACCTGAAACCTTTGCAATTTTTCCATGCAGATGCAGAAGTACAAAAGAAATTGATTCCCTTGCTTTTGCAATTGACACAGGAATATCGTGAGGAATTGCTGGAAGAAAAAAAGCGTGAAAATGTATTGACCTTTTCTGATGGGGAAGAGTTGGCAATTGCATTATTAGGGATGCTTGACGAAAACGGCAATTTGCAGCGGACTCCTTTGGCTGTGGAAATGTCGAAACAATATGACTTAATCATGGTAGACGAATATCAGGATTCCAATAATAAACAAGACTGCCTTTTTAAATTGCTTTCCAAAGATGCTTTTATCAATGAAAGTGGTTTGCATTATGGAGTGAATGCATTTCTCGTGGGAGATGTCAAGCAGTCAATTTACAGTTTCCGCAAGGCAAACCCTGAAAATTTCCGTCGTGCAATTCTGGATAGTCACCCTCTTGCAGAATCTTCTGAAGGCTTGTCATTGATTTACCTGAATCATAATTTCCGCAGTTCGGAAGGCGTGTTAGATTTTATCAATGCGTTATTTGATGCAATGATGTCCAAAGAATGCGGAGAAGTCGATTATAATGAAAATGAACAGTTGAATTTCAAGTCTCCCATCTATCAGGATGCAAAAGGATTGAAAACACAAGTCATTTTACCAAGGCTGGAAAATCAAGAGATGATTCCCGAAGACAGCACCCTAGAAGCGGAATGTGTCGCTGAAACTATCAGCAATATGTTACATGACAAAGTACAGGTCATGACCGCAGAGGGGCAAAGAGATTGCCAGCCGGAAGATTTTTGTATTCTCCTGCGTTCCCTCAAAAAAGTAAGTCAACCCATTTTCAAGGCATTGAAAAAGCGTGGAATTCCTGTGGCAAGTGATGAGGATGCAGAATTATTGACCCTGCCTGAAATCCGTTTAATTTGGAATTTGCTCAAAGTTGCAGATAATCCCCTTGCAGATGCACCCATGGCGGCGGTATTGCTTTCGCCTGTGTGTTCGCTGAATACGGAGGATTTAGCCCTTTTGAGAATTCATGGTATCAACCCTGATGAAAAAAAGCGTACCCGAATTTTCAGACAAATGCATATCATTGTTGATAGGAATGATTTACCAGAAGCATTGAAGCCCCTGCAAAAACGCTGTGAAAAAATCCTGCAATTGCTTGATAAAATTCGCTTATTGGCGGAACAATACCCCTTGGAAGAATGCATTCAGCAAATCTATGATTTGACAGATTTCATGTCATTGCAAAGCCTTTATGAAGATGATGCGTTGAGAAGACATCATTTGGATGCATTCATGCAGGAGGCGAAAAAATACCGTGAACATGCAGATTTGACAGCGCAGAGTTGTTTAAGTGGCTGGTTGCGTTATCTGGAAAGAATGCGTGATAATGACAGCGGATTGAAATTGAAAATGGATGCTGAAAATCATGGTTGTGTTACCATTAAAACCATTCATGCTGCGAAAGGTTTGGAATATCCGTTTGTATTCGTTGCAAATCTTGACAGGAAATTCAATATTCAGACCGCAAAATCTGAGATGTTGACCAGTGAAAATGGTTTATTAGGCTTGTACCTGCATGACAGGTCACGCTGTTTGAAATACCATACTGCAACATTCCAGTATCTGTTAGGGGATGCTTTCAGCAGACAGAAAAGTGAAGAAATGCGCTTATTGTATGTTGCATTAACCAGAGCAAAACAACAATTATTTGTGGTTCTGCACGAAACAAAAAAACTTGCTGAATTAGGCATATTGTTGCAGTCTGCGCCGAGTTTAGCTCCCTATTTTGCGAAGCAGGCAACTTGTATGCAAGATTGGATTTTGTATTTTCTCTTCACGTCAAAAGATGCATGGAAATTCAATGCCGTCTTGCTGAAAGATGAATCTATCCCCAATGATGGCATTTATGCCGATTATCTGGAATGGAATTACCATGAGCCTGAAAAAGCGGAAGCTCCACAAAAAGAATTGATTTCAGAAGTGGATACCAATGCTTTGGAATTGATGAAAAAGCAGTTAGCATTTCCGCATATATTCCCGAAATCAGACCAGCCGGCAAAATACAGCGTGACGGCTTTGTCACATTCGGATATTGTGACAGAAAGCATTGACGAGGAACTTGACACAAGAGTCTCTGTCATTGCAACTACATCAGAACCGAAACCATTGACAGCCGAACAGGCAAAAATTCCCAATCTGGAACGTTTGGCAGAACCAGCTAAAGAACGTGCGAAACGTCTGAAAATGACTGAACGAGGTACAGCGGTACATACAGTGATGCAATATCTTAATTTTGAATTGGCATTACAAGACCCTATGTCAGAATTGGCACGATTGGAAGAAGAGAAACTCATTACAGAAGTACAACGAACCGTTCTCAAACAAAAACAATTATTGACCTTTTTACAAAGTCCGCTTTGTCAGAGAATTCTTTCCGCCCAAAAAGCAGGTTATCCGGTGGAAAAGGAAAAGAAAATTTTCACAATGATTGCAGATTTGAACCTTCCTGAAAATTCTCCCCTTGCTTTGCAGTATCAAAATTCTGATGGGGTATTGATTGGTACAATGGATTTGATTTTTCGTGAAAATGATGGCTGGGTCATTGTCGATTATAAGACAAATCGTTGCAGTGCGGAAGAGTTAGTGGAACGCTATCAAGGGCAATTGTGGCTTTATCGAAAGGCGGCGGAGCTGATTCTTGGTGAACCCGTCAAGCAAACCTATTTGTATTCGTTCCATCTGGGGAAAGAAATTGAAGTATTAAAATAAAAGGGGGCTTGGGGGAAAGTTGCGCCCTTAGTGCGTTTTGCGTTAATTTTTTTGCAAAACGTGCTAAGACTTCACGGTGCAACGTCCCCCATTAAAAAAAGGGGGCTTGGGGGAAAGTAATGCACTTGACACAAATTCAGGCAAAAATCTTATTTTTGTTTGAATGTGTCAAGCTTTACTGCATTACTTCCCCCATTTTAATAAAAAACATTCACAAATGATTGGTTTCGGCATAGAATAACAGTATCCAATTGAAAGGAGCTGTCACTATGCCGAAAGTTTTTTTAAGCCCTTCCACACAGGAATTCAACCCCTATATTGGTGGAGGGAACGAGGAACAATACATGAATATGCTTGCTGATAGGATTGAACCATATTTAAGAGCGAGCGGGATTTCTTATGTCCGGAATGACCCTGACAGAAATGTCACTGGTGCAATTGCTGATTCGAATGCTGATAATTATGATGTACATTTAGCATTGCATTCCAATGCTTCGCCGGAAGCTTTGAGCGGACGTTTGAGAGGGATTGACGTATATTATTCGCCGTACAGTATGGCAAGCGAAAGACTTGCTGTCACCATTGCCAATAACCTCAAATCTATTTACCCGCTTCCTGAACTTGTCACCGCAAGAGCTACCACTACTTTGGGAGAAGTCAACCGTACAAGGGCGGTTGCAGTTTTGGCGGAATTGGGGTATCATGATAATGAACAAGATGCGGATTGGATACGAAACAATTTGAATGCCATTGCCCAAAATCTGGTAGAATCGTTGTGTGATTATTTCGGCTTGCCATTTGTCATGCCGGTTGCAGTCGTTCGGGGAATTGTCATCACGGACGGAAGCAATTTGAATTTGCGGAATTATCCCAGTATTCGGGCGCAAGTCATTGCAAGAATTCCCAATGGTTCAGAGGTGACAATTTATGGAAATGTCAATAATTGGTATGTCATCACATGGAACGGCTTGACTGGTTATGTTTCGTCGGAATATGTTGTGGTGGGGTAAATCAAAAAAATTCAGCATTTCAAATTTTTTGATTGATTTTTTTCTTCCAATATGCTATAATAGATACAATGTATTATGAAGATATGGCAGAAAGGGGACAGAATCACATATGCAACAGAAAAAAAGTTTGATTTATCGAATTTTATCTGTTTGGTTGGCTATCTCCTTTTTGCCGATATTGTTTTTGATGAATCCGGTGCAGGAAGTGGAACAACAACAACTGGATTGTTTGGTGCAAGAGTCATGCATTCCACATCCGGAACTTGGGCGATTTGTCACTCTCATCTACACAGAAGAATTCCTACCTCAGAAAACTGACAGAATCTACCGCTACAATAACCCCAGAAATTTGACCAGATTCAAAAGCTTTCAGCCATTTTTCAAGAGGAAAATTCTTCTTTTCATTTCTGTATACATCTTGTTGGCACAATGGTGTTTTTTAGGGAAAGCAGTTACTTATACTCAAAAATATATCATACGATACATTCAAAATCAGGATGGAAGGAAAGGCTGGTACTCCGTTTCAAAATCATATAATATTGAAAACGGAGGAACAAAATCATGCATATTCCTGTAATTGTCATGCTGGTGATTTCTGTTTTGTCCTTGATTGGTTTATTTGCCATTGACTGGAATATTTCTCATGGCAAAGAGCAACATAAAGAAAAGGATAATTCCGAACATCATTCGCATAAAAAGTGATATTTTTCAGAAATATTATAAGATTCTCCCCCAAAAATTTTAAGGGGGGGAATTTTTTTAGGCGTAAGGGGGCTTGGGGGAAAGTTGCGCCCTTAGTGCGTTTTGCGTTGTTTTTTGCAAAACGTGCTAAGACTTCACGGCGCAACGTCCCCCATGAAATATGAACATTCTTTGTACAAATTGCATAAGAAAACATATCCATTTTATTGCAAAAGGCTGAAATTTCCATTTGATACTTGTCATATATTTGAATCTTTGGTATAATGAGAGTAGCAGGTTTTTTATGTTTTCGCAAATCGCTATTTTCAAGGAGGGGTGAGGCTGTCGGATTGAAAACGTTTTCACGGAGATAGAGAGAAATGAAACACATGAGGAAAAGGGGATGGATTTAATCAAAATCATGAAAAAGGAGGAAAGCGCATGGAACATAAACATGCATTGCCACACCGTTTATTTGCATTTATCACGGCAGTGGCACTCATGCTCATGACCTTATTGTATTTCATTCCGCAGTATCCAATTACAGCGCAGGCAATTTCAACGGATTACCCTGTACAATTGGTACATCTTGCGGCTTATGACAACAGTAAGAATTTGAGTATTTCGGGAACGGGGGATAATTCCGCCCTCACAATGGCATCCAGTACAACCTTAAATGAGGCTTGGCGTTTCGACTATGTCGGTACAGACAGTAAGGGTAGTTTCTTTAAGATTGTCAATCAGGGTTCAGGACGTTTGTTGACACCAGCTGGCTACAAGACAACATCAGGGACAAAGACGGTTATTTATGGGACAGAAAGTGCAAAATCTCAACACTGGTATGTTACCGCAGTTTCTAACGACCATTTAGGAAACGGCTTGTATTACAAAATTGTCAACTATGTGGATACCAATATGGCATTGACCAATAATAATGGTACTTTGACAATTGCCGATTATTCCGGCGCAAATGGTCAGAAGTGGTTGATTAACTCTGTTGGTTTGCAAGGTTTCGCTGGTTATTGTAAAGACGATAATCAGGGCAAAGTCAAGGCTGCTGATATTGGTGGTTTGTTAGGTCAGACGGTTGAAGTCAAGACCTTTGCAGACCTCAAGAAATACGCTGAATCTTCCGGAGCTTATACAATTGTAGTAACTGGAAAGATTGACGGCGGAAGCAATTATAAGGTTGACGGACAGA
>JAZAUD010000061.1:0-10990 GCA_036373775.1 Oscillospiraceae bacterium
AGATATATTGCCACGGTGCAGAGTACAGACGATGTGTATGTTATCCGGAACGGAGAAAAACTTCCCTGCACGGATGTATATACACCTACCGAAGAGGATATGGCTTTTCAGGAAGACAGAGTCAACAGCTAATCAAAAAGGAGAAAACAATCATGAATGAAATTATTATCAATGATACTCCTGTGACAATCAAGGAATATCAGGGACAGCGTGTTGTTACACTGAAAGACATCGACACGGTTCATGGCAGAGCTGACGGAACGGCGAGAAAGCGTTTCAATGATAACAAAGCCCATTTCATTGAGGGTGAAGATTTTTATACAGTAGACCAGCCGTCCGAAATTCGGACGCTTGGTATTACCAGACCACAAGGCGGGGTTCCTGCAAATGTCACACTCATTACAGAATCTGGCTATCTGATGCTCGTCAAGTCTTTCACTGATGACCTTGCATGGAATGTACAGAGACAGCTTGTTAAAATTTATTTCAGAGCAAAGGAAATGAATGTTCCAGCCGAATCTACAACTACTTCAAAGAAACTCGAAATTCAGGAGATGAACGCACGAACCAGGATGGCGAATCTGTACCTGAAACTCGCTGATGTGGATACAAAATCAGGAGCGTATAAAGATATTCTGATTGCAAAAGCGGCGGAAGTTCTCGCTGGTGAACAAATTATTCCGCTTCCGCTGGCTGAACAGAAGACGTATACTGCTACTGAAATCGGTGAAATGTTCGGAATATCCAAACAAAGAGTGGGGACACTTGCCAATCAGTACGGCATGAAAATTCCTGAATTTGGCGAATGGTACAGAGATAAATCACCATATTCCAGCAAAGAAGTGGATGCTTTCAGATATAACGATAAAGCCCTTGAAAAATTTCATGAACTTTTAGGCTAACATGAAAGGAAACAAATGATTACAAAACAAGAATGTGCCATTTTGATGGCATATACAGGAATTGCCATGCTCAAAGGTGATGACCTGTTTTATTTTTATGACTATTTATCAGGCATTATCGGCAGACCAGTTTACACGCACGAAATTCCAAGAGTAGTCGATTATTACAGAGATACAGCAATCAGGAATGATTTTCTTGCTTTATGCCGGAACGCAAAGGAGGACAGCCATGAAAAAATTAACACTGGGTAGCCTGTTCTCCGGTTCAGGCGGATTTGAACTTGCCGGAATGCTGGCAGGAATTACACCTGTCTGGAATTCTGAAATAGACCCATATCCAATTCTTGTCACGTATAATCGCCTGCCTGATGTACAGCACTTTGGGGACATCTCCACTTTGAGAGGAGGTGACCTTGGGGCTGTCGATATTATCACATTCGGCAGCCCTTGTTAGGGTCAGGATATGAGCATTGCCGGAAAAAGAAATGGTCTGGACGGTTCACGCTCCGGACTGTTTCACGAAGCAGTCAGAATCATTAGAGAAATGAGAGGTGCGACAAATGGCAAATATCCAAGATTTATCGTGTGGGAAAATGTCCCCGGTGCTTTCTCCTCCAATAACGGCGAAGACTTCCGCACAGTCCTCGAAGAAATCTGCAAAATTAAAGACAACAGCATTTCTGTTCCTCGACCTCCGGAACGCTGGACAAAAGCAGGAGAAATCATGGGAGAAGATTTCTCTGTCGCCTGGCGAACCCTCGATGCTCAATACTGGGGAGTTCCCCAAAGAAGAAAACGCATCTACCTTGTCGCAGATTTTGCAGGACAGCGTGCATCCGATGTATTATTTGTCAGCGAAGGCGTGTCTGGGTATTCTGCGGAGAGCCTCAGAACGTGGCAAGGAACTGCCAGCCGTTCTGAAAAAGGCTCTCGAACAGCAGGCTGGATTAACACAATCCTGAATGACCAAGGCGGAAACCGCATGGATATTACAGAAGATGTCACCTGCACTCTCCGTGCGGAAGCACATCATCCTCCATGTGTATTGGAGTCAGCCGGATTCTGTACAGAGCATTCCGCTAAGTCCAGAAGCATCGGCTATGAGGAAGAAAAATCTCCCACGCTCCGAGCTGGAGTTGTTCCTGCGGCTGTCGCTCTTGAATCACATCCAGCGGACAGCCGTATTAAAATTTCTGATGATGAAATTTGTCAGACTTTAACTTCAAGAGCAGGTACAGGCGGAGGAAATGTGCCTCTGCTGATGGAAGCTCCGAAAGTTTACGGAATTTGTGCAAAGCACAGCAATTCTATGCTTTCAGACAATCCGCACAGCGGATTCTATGAAGCGGAAACTTCACGGACGCTGGATACTTCCAATCAGTCACCCTGCAAAAATCAGGGTGGTATGGTTGTGATTGAGGGTAATGGTTCAAGACCGTCACATCAGGGAAACGGCTATAAAGAGAGCGAAATCATGTACACGCTCAATACCGTGGAAGTTCCTGCTGTGGCAATGGCGGATACAGCCTATGCGATTTCGAGGGACAATCATTTTTCTGTTTCGGAAGATGTCGCAGGGACAGCCGTTGCAAGAGGTCCTGCAACAGTCGCCCATCCAAATGGAGACCATTATTCCACAAGCAAAAATTCTCATCATACAGTCGCTTCGCATGAAAAAGCGAATACGCTTGTTGCATCTGACTGGAAAGACCCGCCTGTCGTGAATGATGCTCCCAACAATGAGCCGGCATATATCGTCCGCAGGCTGACACCGACTGAATGTGCCAGACTGCAAGGTCTGCCTGATTGGTGGTGCAAAAATCTGGACAATCCTAATCCAACAGATGATGAAATTCAGTTCTGGACAAATGTCTGGAACGAATGGAACAGCATCAACCACAAAAAGCCGAAAACGGAGAAGCAAATCAGAAAGTGGCTTGCAAATCCATATTCTGACAGTGCCGAGTATAAATTATATGGCAATGCAATCTGCGTAAACTGCGGATATTTCGTGCTTGCAGGAATTGCCTGTTATTCAAATACAGATACACAAAAATGAACGCACTTTATGTCCATTTTGAAAGCATGAAATTACTCCTATTCAGCGTCGTTTTTAGATTTTGAGATACACTTGCCTTTCTTTTCGCCTCCCAATTCGATAGTTCCATGCTTCTCCTCATACTGCTCAATGCAGTCTCGAATCAAAATGAGGATTTGACTATTGGCAGAACGCCCCTCATAGTCAGCAACAACGTGCAGTTTGTCGAGCATTTCCTGCTCAATTCGGATGGATAAACTTTTAATAGCCATAATAAAGCTCCTTTTTATATTAATTATGACTTTATTTTAACTCTATTTTGTGCTATAATGTTGTAAGTAGATATATTATATATCTAAAATATGTTTAAAAAGGAGTAAATTAAATGAAAGTTGCAGTCATTGGTTCAAGAAATCTGCACGTCAGAAACCTGTCTGATTACCTGCCAGAAGAAACTACAGAGCTGGTCAGCGGGGGAGCTAAGGGAATTGATTCTGATGTGAGGGTTTATGCAGAAAAAGAAAAAATTCCGTTGACGGAATTTTTACCAAATTATCGTAAATTTGGCAAATCTGCACCGCTGAAACGGAATCTTGAAATTATTGCATATGCGGACATAGTGCTTGCTTTTTGGGACGGGCAGTCGCATGGCACAAAGTTTGTGATTGAGCATTGTCAAAAACTGAATGTTCCTATTAAAATCATTCTTCTAGAAACATTGACAAAATTTTCGGCTTAATTTCGCACATATTCTCCATTTTATCGGCTTGCAATTTTTACCCAAAAGAGGTAATATGTGACTATCAAAAAATAGGAGGTTACTATATGAAAATCAAATTTCTGATTGACAAGGAACAGCGTAAGGAAGTAGCACAGGCAGTCGCCGAATTTTCTGGTTTGGAACTGCATTATTTGGGTGCGCCGACATTCACCTATCAAATCGGATTTTTCACCTTGACACAGGATTGTGTTCTGGAATTTGAGGAAAATCACGATTCTGAAATTGTGCAGACGCTCTTTGAAAGCTTGCATGAACTTGGCTATGAATGGGAAAATTTGAACAAAAAGCTGACTATTTCCATGCCGAGAGATTTATTTGACGAAACGGCACTCGAAAACCTGAAACAGCTCATTGAAAACAAGGCTCACTTGCTAAAACACGCATTTGAAACGGATTCACTCGAAATTATCGAGAACGAAGAAAATATCGAATTTCCGTGGTTTACTCTTTCCAGTCCAGAGGATAGCAGTGCATATCAGCAGTTCATTTTGATGCTGTGCGAGTTCGCAAAAAATCAGAAACGTGTCAACAATAAACCCGACACCAGCGACAACGAAAAATATGCATTTCGCTGTTTTCTGCTCAGAATTGGCATGATTGGTGCGGATTTCAAGCAAACCAGAAAAGTTCTGCTCCGCAACCTGTCCGGAAGTTCCGCTTTCCGCCATGGCAAGCCCAAAAAGGAGGATTCCAACGATGAAATTTCCGACTGAACATGAGCTTGAAATGCTCCGTCAAAAATACCCGATTGACACAAAAATCCGCCTGATTCAGATGCAAGACCCCCACCCTGCTCCCTCTGGGACAGTTGGGGAAGTTGCCTTGATTGACGATTGTGGCAACATCCACATGAATTGGAAAAATGGCAGGAGTTTAGCCATAATCGAGGGTGTAGACGATTTTGAGGTTGTCTCAGGTTCAGATTGACCTTGGAGCGTCCGAATTTGAGACAGCTTTTTCATTTTAGTTTATTTTACCATAAAAAATCAAATTTATCAAGATGTAAAATACACAATTATGAAAGGTGTATTTTTCGCTATATTCTGTACATTTAGCGGCTTGCTATTTCTCCCGAAAAGAGTTAATATGTTACTACCGAAAGGGGAAAACCCCGAAAAATTCACAAAAAAACACTTTTCAGGAGGATACCAAAATGAACGCAAAGACAGAAGCACAGATTGCAAGAATGAAGAACCAGACCATTGGGGTCGAAGTTGAGATGAACAACATCACACGTGAGAAAGCCGCCAAAATTGCCGCCGACTTCTTCGGCACAGGCAGATTTCAGAACACCGCCTCCCGCAACGGCTACTGCACTTGGTCGGCTTGGGATTCAGAAGGCAGAGAATGGAAATTCCAAAAGGATGTAAGCATCAGCGGACCCGACAGCGAGAAATGCGAACTGGTCACCCCGATTCTGCATTATGAGGACATCGAAATTTTGCAGGAGCTTGTGAGAAGACTTCGCAAGGCTGGTGCAAAAAGCGACTATTCAAGAGGGTGCGGAGTTCACATTCACATTGGGGCGCAGGGTCATACAGCACAGAGCTTGAGAAATCTTGCCAACATCATGGCGAGCCACGAAACGCTGATTGCAGAAGCCATCAAGGTTGACCACCACAGAATGAACGACTATTGCCGAACGGTTGACCGCAGATTCCTTGACGAGCTGAACCGCAAAAAGCCCCAAACAATGTCACAATTAGCGGATATTTGGTACACTTCGCAGGGGTGCAACTACGGCAGACACGACCATTACAACCCCAGCCGATACCATATGCTCAACCTTCATGCCACCTTCACAAAAGCCACAATTGAGTTCCGCCTTTTCCAGTTTGACAAGCCTGAAAATGGCAAGCAGAACGGCATCCACGCAGGCAAGCTCAAAAGCTACATTCAGCTCTGCCTTGCAATGAGCCAGATGGCAAAGGATGTCAGAACCGCAAGCCCCAAGGAACAGCAGAAAGAAAACAAAAAATTCGCAATGAGAACATGGCTGATGAGAATGGGCTTTATTGGGGAAGAGTTCGCCACCGCACGAACCACCTTAACCGAAAATTTGGACGGCGACAACGCATTTAGATTCGGCAGGGAATAAGCCCTGCCGAGGGCTTGCCCCTGAATTGCGCCACGTTCGCACACGTCGGGCAGGACGGAAACGCTCCCAAACCTGCCCCACCAAGCGGACACCCCCGACACAAACCCTCACACGGCAACGTGTGCGAATGATATAAAATTCACAACAAATCAGGATATATCGCCAATAATGTTTTGTACATTTAGCGACTTGCATTCCTCCAAAAAGTATGGTAATATCTTACACAACGGCGGACGGAAACCCGCCAAACCAACGAAAAGGAGGAATTCACAATGAGCAAAGGGAAAAAATATTTTCTTGCCTACGATTGCAACCTGAATGTCACCAACATGAAACGCCACTGCCCCACCGCTGAACTGGTCGGAACTGCCAGAATTGAAGACCACGAACTTGTGTTCAGGGGCAAGGGTGAAGGAGTTTTGACGATTGAGCCGAAAAAAGGTGCATATGTTCCGGTCAGCGTTTGGCGACTAACTGCCAGTGACGAAGAACGGCTATATTGGTGGGTTTATGCTGGTTGGAACAGAACTCAAATTCATCTTCCAGTCAATTTTTTGAACGACAAGAAGAAAGCAAATGTGAGTGCATTCGTACACACCCTGAAAAAAGGGAGTCCAATTTCACCGCCTTCAGGCTATTATTTGCGAATTTGCATGGAGGGATACCGTGATTTTGGTTTTGATATCGGGTTGATTAAAGAAGCCTATGAAAATAGTAAAAAGGCTTAATATGGAGGTTTTCAAGATGATTTATTTGGCTTATGGCTCAAACTTAAACATTCCGTCCATGCAGTACCGTTGCCCCACGGCGAAGATTCTCGGCACAAGCGAACTCCCCAAAAATCGCCTGATTTTTAGCGGAGTTGCCACGGTGGAACGTGACGAATTTAGCACAGTTCCAGTTCTGCTTTGGGAGATTCAGCCCGAAGATGAAAAGGCACTCGACCGATATGAGAATTTTCCGCATTTATACAAAAAGGGCTTTGAAAAAGTCTTGCTGAATGGGGAAAAAGTGGATGCAATGTACTATTTCATGCCCCATGGGTATCGGCTTTCTGAGCCATTTCATGGGTATTATGAAATTCTGAAAGAAGCCTATGAAAAGCTCGGTTTTGACCTTGCAATTCTGGAAAAAGCCCGTGCGGATTCCATGGTGTAAACTACACAACTAATCAAGCAATATCGCCAAAAATATTTTGTACATTTAGCGACTTGCAATTCTCCAAAATTTATGGTAATATCATAAACAACGGAAAGGCAGATGCCCTCCGAACCACCAAAAAGGAGCGATTGCAATGAGCAGAAAAAAGTATTATCTCGCCTACGGTAGCAACCTGAATATTGCCCAGATGAAGTACCGTTGCCCCACGGCGAAGCCTGTCGGCACAGCGATTATCAAGGATTATGAACTGCTGTTCAAGGGTAGCAAAACAGGTGCTTATCTCACAATTGAGCCGAAAGATGGAGCTTTTGTTCCGGTTGCCGTTTGGGAAGTCACCGCCAATGATGAAACCAAGCTTGATTTGTACGAGGGATTCCCAACATTCTATTACAAAAAGGAATTTGATGTTGCTATTGATTTCTTTGATAGAAAAGGCACGGTTAAAAAATCCGCTTTCGTCTACATCATGCACGAGGAACGGAAAATTGCAATGCCGTCTGGCTACTACATCCAAGTCTGCAAACAGGGCTACCAAGATTTTGGGTTTGATACAACTTTGATTTCACAAGCCTGCAAAAAAAGTCTGGAAGGAGTGAGAAAATATGAAAATTGAGCCAAGAATCGAGAAAATTTGCCCCATCTGCGGAAAAACCTACACAGGCATTCCGGCGACTTCTCGCACCGATAACACCACGCAGATTTGCCCCGACTGCGGAACTCGCCAAGCCCTCGAAAGCATGGGGATTTCCAAGGAAGAGCAAGATAAAATTCTGGGGATTGTCCACGAAAAGTATATCCCTGAATAATGGAAGGATTGATTTTAATGGGTCTTGATATGTACCTGTATCGCCTAAACAAAGGCGAAAAGCAAATGCCCGATGATGAAATTTTTTACTGGCGAAAAGCCAATCAAATCCGCAAATGGATTGTTTCACACACGGGCTATAATGAAAATTCAAATGTGACTCCTCACGTTCTGACAAAGGAGCATCTGGAACAGTTGCTTTCTGACTGCAAAAAAGTTCTGAAAAATCCGGAACTTGCACACATGATTCTGCCGACTTCTGAAGGTTTCTTTTTCGGCGGGACTCAATATGATGAATACTATCTTTCGACTTTGAAAGAAACCGCTGAAATGCTTGAAAATTTGATTTCGGAAACCGACTTTGAATCGGAAGAAATTGTTTATTGGGAATGGTGGTAAGCCTGCCAGATTGCCACAAAATCCGCCACGTTTGCCTGTGTCGGGCTGGTGAGGGTATCCTTGCACGGTTATCCCCTTTCGGTAACCAGCCCCACAAACGGCGCACGTTTGCTTTACAAAAAAGGAGAAATTATCATGAAAATTTTAGTTTGCGAAGCTGGCAAGCATCCAGTTGTAAAGGAAATCAACCACACGCTTAAAAATCTACAAGAAGTCGTTGGTGGCTATATTCAGGCAATTTATCCGTTTGAAGAAATGGTAACGCTGGTTTGCAACGAGGACGGAATTGCTTTGAATCTGCCAAGAAACCGCATGGTTAAAAATTATGGTATCATTCGGGGAACTTTCTTTATTTGCGGACTCACGGAAGAAGATTTTTGCAGTCTAACTGATGCCCAAATCGAGCATTATAAAAAATTATTCTGGAATATCGAATATTTTATTCCCACACCTGATGGCATCCTGCCAATTATCATCAAGGACTGACAATTCTGGTTTAACACATTTTCGCCGAAATGTCGAGAAAAATTTTCCTGAAAAGAGTCAAACCGTATTCAATTTGAATGCGGTTTGTTTGTTTTGAGAAAAATTATCATTCCATCATAAATTATACACAATCCACCAGATAAAAAAGTACATCTTTGGTGTATTTATTGCTTGACTTATCGCCGAAAAAGAGGTAATATGTACACAACGCAAGGGGAACGAACCCAAGCGAAAAACAAAGAAAAATGGAGGAAAACAACATGATTAGCTACGGTGAGGCATTGGCAAGAGCAAAGGCAGGCAAGCCCAATTGGAACGAGGAGTACATTGCAAAGGCGATTATTACTTGGGCAGACGGAGACTACTACTCACACTTGCTATTTTCTGCATTCAGAGTTATACTTGTATACAACGGAAGGGCAACCAACCGAAAATTACGAAATATGGAGAAATTTAACATGAAGAAGATTACACTTTACAGCAAGCTGAAATGCTGGATTGTATTCGGAAAAAGCATTCTCACGGCATCCCCTGCGGATTTCGCAGATGAAATTATTGACTATTTTGCAAATGAAAATGATGACCTTGCCAAATTCGCAAGTGCCTGCTACGGCGAAAGCTGTGTCACCAAATTGCAAACTGCTTTTCAATCCACAGAGTGGCATAATGGTCAGCTTTATGGTACTTTTAACTGCGAGGTTGTAGATGATTGGACGGATGCCGATTCCGAAAATCTCAGAAATTTCTTGACTGAATTGATGATAGATGAACCATATGGTATTCCCATAGGAACGCTTACCATTTTTAGAAATATCAAAAAACTGGATGAATTTGGGAGATGTCGCAGAATATCAACGAAAATTGAATCGGATATTTATTTCGATTACTTGCTTGATGAGGTCAATGGAATCATGACCGAAACGGAAATGACAATGTAAAATACACAATAAATGCCTGAAAATAGACAATTTTTTCTGTGATAATATTGCTTGACTTATCGCCAAAAATACGGTAATATGATACACAACGGAAGGGCAAAACCCACCGAAAAATCAAGAAATATGGAGGAAAATAACCATGTGGCACGAAGGTAAAATTGATGTTCCAAAGAAGGCAGGCAGACACACAACAATTTATTTCTGGATGAAGGCTTACGATGAGCCGAGCGAGTACGGCATCGAGAATGGCAAAATCAGCAAGCTGATGCTCAAGCAGAACGGCAAAATTGTGTACAACTTCGACAGAGGGCTGGATGTTCCGCCCAAAACTGAAGAGGCTGAAACGGCACTTGCAATCCTGATGCAGGAATACAACTAAAAAATCACAAAGAGGGCGATACAAAGCCCTCTTCTGTTTATCATATAAAACGGCTCTCTTTGGAGAGCTGTTTTTCGTGGGGGTGAGAGATTTGACGAAATTAAAAAATTACAAGCCGACTGAATTTATGGCGGAAGGTTCACATTATGATAAACAGGCGGCAGACTATGCTGTCAATTTTATCGAATGTCTCAGCCACACGAAAGGCACATGGGCTGGAAAGCCGTTTAAACTGCTCGACTGGCAGGAACGCATTATCCGTGATTTGTTTGGCATTATCAAATCAAATGGATATCGCCAGTTCAATACAGCATATATTGAAATTCCAAAGAAAAATGGCAAAGAATTGTCACTTGATACACTGATTCCCACTCCAGATGGGTTCACTACAATGGGAGAAATTCAGGTGGGAGATACAGTTTTTGATGAAAACGGAAATCCTTGTCATGTGATTGCAAAAAGCCGGATTGACTTTGAGGAACAGGCATACCGCATTACTTTCAAGGATGGCGAAGTCATAGAAGCAGGGGAACATCATCAATGGTTTGGAGAATACACTCGCGGCAAGAGAAAAAAACAAATCATGACCACTGATGAACTCTTCCGAATGCCGCTTGATAACGGATGTTTCAGATTCAGAATTGCTATTGCTGATGCCATTTGTACAGAAGAAAAAGAATTGCCGGTTACTCCATATTTAACGGGCTACTGGCTTGGAAATGGGAATGCGACAGAACCCGTTATTACAGTACAAACCTGCGATATTCCAGAGGTGCTTGCAAAAATCACACCATTTCATAAAGTCACTGCTGTATGGGATAATACTGGTGAAAGCATGAGATTTGGAATTCCAGACCTAAAACCGGTACTCCTGCACAGTTTTCACGACAAGGTAATACCAGCTGAATATCTGCGTTCTTCCTATTTTCAGCGGATTGAACTTTTACAGGGACTCATGGATTCTGATGGCTGTATCTCAAATATAAAGGGACAGGCAATTTAT
>JAZAUD010000062.1:0-10609 GCA_036373775.1 Oscillospiraceae bacterium
AATACTGAAACTCAGGCAACTGCTACCAATACCGAGACTCAGGCAACTGCTACCAATACCGAGACTCAGGCAACTGCTACCAATACCGAGACTCAGGCAACAGCTACCAATACTGAAACTCAGGCAACAGCTACCAATACTGAAACTCAGGCAACTGCTACCAATACCGAGACTCAGGCAACTGCTACCAATACTGAGACTCAGGCAACAGCTACCAATACTGAAACTCAGGCAACAGCTACCAATACTGAAACTCAGGCAACAGCTACCAATACCGAGACTCAGGCTACTGTTGTAACCACTGAAACATTGGTTACAGAGGCTACAAACGTAACAGATGCAACAGAAGCTACTAATGTTACAGATGTAACAGAAGCTACTAATGTTACAGATGCAACAGAAGCTACTACTGTTACAGATGCAACAGAAGCTACTGGTGCTACAGATGCAACTGAAGCTACTGGTGTTACAGATGCAACAGAAGCTACTGGTGCTACAGATGTAACAGAAGCTACTGGTGCTACAGATGCAACAGAAGCTACTGGTGCTACAGATGCAACAGAAGCTACTGGTGCTACAGATGCAACTGATGCTACAAGTGCATCAGAAGTTCCCACGGATGTTGCAGACGAAATTGTGATTGAAGATTTGGTAACAAAGGAAGCCTTCTTCTTCTCACATGACCCGAATAAGTTCGAAATTTCCGAATTGATTGAGGTAAGTAGCATTGTTGCAAAGAGTGGCGATAAGACCGTTGACATCAAGCGTGGCGATGGTTCCAGCGATACCTTAACTCTTGATTTGGATAAGTTCACATTTGGTACTGTAGAAGGTGGCGAAGACCCTGAACTCAGCCCGAGTAAGATTTACACTGACCGCAAGGAAGCTTATAACAAGATTCCGCTGGTTGTTTACTATGATGGCAAGAGAGTCAAGGGTACTGCTGATATTTACATTGGTGTCAAGGGTGATGCTGACCTGAACGGTGTTGTAAACTCTATTGATGCTGCGAATGTTCTGGTTTATGCTGCAAGAGTCGGTGCAGGTGAAGAAGCTTATATTTACTCTGCTGATGAGCCGATTTTGAATCGCTTTGCATTCTTCCTTGCAGATACAACCGATGAATCCAAGAATCTGGGTGTTACCAGTGGCATTGTGGGCAAGACTGAGAAGTCTGTACTTGACTCCATTGATGCTGCAAATATCCTCGTTTACGCTGCTAAGGCAGGTGCGAACGGTACAGCAGATTGGATTCCGGAAGTATTGCTGAACGCTCCTTATCCGGAATATTCAAGAATCATTGCTGAAAAGGCAGGGTTACTCCCTACTGAAAATCAGTAATCTCAAAACATTAACAACGTAAGCATGTGAGCCGCCGTGCTGTGCGGTACGGCGGCAGCATATAATTTAATCATTTGAAAGGAAATGAACGAAAATGAAGACAATTAGCTTTAAGAAGGTTCTCGCTTCTGTAGCAGCTCTTTCTATTGTTGCAAGTATTCCGTCTCTCGCTGTGGTGAATGCTGCGGATTTGCGCCAGCAAGACCCCACTTTAGACGTACATGTAACAATGGACAGAAAGACCGTTACAGTAGATGAAGCAAAAGCAGGTGTTCCCATTTATGTCAAGGTTGACACACCTTACTTGAACGCAATCGAATTCGGTACTCATGTTGATGATAATGCAACTTACAAGGTAGTTACCAGTCCGGCAGCTTCTGGTAAGCAGGGCGGTACTCCTGTAGACATCAGCATGACATTCCAGAACAGTTCTGTACAGAGTAACATGACATGGTACACATTTGCACAGAAGTCCCCTAACGATGACGTTGTTGATTTCTTCGTAGATGGCGACCAAGATGTCATGAATCTGGTTATGCTGAATGTCACCATTGCTGACCCAGTTCCGGGCAAGGTTTACAAGATTGAATACCTCAAGGGCGGTGTTGAAAGACCTGACGGCTTGGCATCTAACGAAATCTGGCAGAATACTTACAAGGGTATTTCTGACAGCGGTGACAAGGAATATACCAACCAGAACTATCTGGAATTGGGTATTCTGCGTTCTACAGACCCTGACAGTGCAGAAGCTTATCCGGGTGACCCGAACAGCTATCAGGTAGCTGACGGTTGGATTTACATCGAAGGTACTACAACAACTGAAGAAACAACAACTACCACCACCACAACAACTACTACCACCACAACTACTACAACTACCACCACAACAACTACTACCACCACAACTACTACAACAACTAAGCCTACTACATCCACTACAACTACTAAGGCTACAACTTCTACAACTCCTAGAGTAACCACAACTTCTACTTCTTCCACACCTAAGGCAACTACCACCACAACTACATCTAAGCCGAAGGCAACTACAACTACTACCACTCCGATTGCTAAGCCTATTGGTGGGACCGGAACATCTACCACTCCGATTAAGGGTAATAATGATGCGAAGTCTACTACAACCGATGACAGCTGGCAAGACAACAGCAAGATGGTTGGTGACGGTTCTTCTACCAGCGCACCGGCTAAGGCTAACGACGACAAGACAAAGGCTACAACCAAGGCGACTGGCAAGGGCAGCAGCAGCTCCAGCGGCAGCAGCTCCAGCTCCAGCAAGGGCAGCAGCTCCAGCAGTTCTTCTCCGAAGACCGGTGTTGGCGATGTCCTCCCGATTGCAGGTGCAGCAGCAGCAGTTGCAGTTATTGGCGGCGTAGCACTCGCTTCCAAGAAGAAGAAGGACGACTAATTCTGAAAACAGAATGTTCTGATTCTCAACCAGCAATTTCAAAGCCCTTGCAAATGCAAGGGCTTTTGCTTTTGTGAAATTGGATGATAAAAGGGCAAAAAGAAGGGAGCATTTCTGCTCCCTTTTTGATTACGTTGCATCCTCATTCTGTTGGTGCATACAATAAGCAAGTGTCATGAGACTGTCACCCAAATGTACATTTTCTACAATGACATCCGGATTATTGATTCTTAAATCAAAGTGACTGAAATTCCAGAAACCATTGATACCCAAAGCAATGAGCTGGTCGGCTAATTGCTGTGCGGCATCTTTCGGAATGCAAAGAACAGCTACTTGTGGATGTTGTTGCTCACAGAAAGTCTGTAATGATTCCATGGGCATAATGGGCAAACCAGCCGTTGACATTCCCTGAATCAGTGGGTTATTGTCAAAAATGCCAATTAACTTACATCCACGCTTTTCAAAGTCAACGTGTGCGGCAATGGCTTTCCCAAGATTCCCTGCCCCAATCAAAATGACTCCAGTATGTTCCTGTACTCCAAGGATTTTACCAATCATCTCATGCAACTCCTTGACATGATAGCCGTAACCCTGTTGACCGAATCCGCCAAAACAATTGAAATCCTGACGGATTTGTGAAGCGGAAAATCCCATCCTCTGTGCTAACTCATGAGAGGAAATCCGCTCCACGTGTTCACGCTCTAAATCACCCAAAAAGCGATAATATCGGGGTAAACGGCGGATGACAGGAGTTGAAATCGCCTGTTTCGCCATAAAATATTCACCTTAATTCATCAATGCGGAAAGTCTGGTATTGATTGCTTCCAAGAATTCACGGGAATTGACCTTTTTCTTATTCTCCAATTTGGAAATCAGATACAAGTCACCTGTCATAATACCGTCTTCAATGGTCTGGATAGTTGCCTTTTCGAGTTTGTCGGCATAGTCCATCAAAGCCGGAATGTTATCGAGTTCGCCACGCTTGCGCAATGCGCCACTCCATGCGAAAATGGTTGCAACGGAGTTGGTAGAAGTCTCTTCCCCTTTGAGGTACTTGTAATAATGACGCTGTACTGTTCCATGAGCGGCTTCATATTCATAGATACCAGTCGGAGATACCAGCACAGAAGTCATCATAGCCAATGAACCATATGCAGTGGAAACCATATCGGACATCACGTCACCGTCATAATTTTTGCACGCCCAAATATAGCCACCTTCGGAACGAATCACACGAGCGACAGCATCATCAATTAAAGTATAGAAGTAAGTGATACCAGCCTTTTCGAATTTTTCTTTGTATTCGTTTTCGAAAATTTCAGCAAAAATATCCTTGAATCTGTGGTCATACTGCTTGGAAATGGTATCTTTTGTTGCAAACCACAAATCCTGTTTCTGGTCAAGTGCGAAATTGAAGCAGGCACGAGCGAAACCAGCAATACTATTATCACGGTTATGCAAGCCCTGAATAATGCCGTCTTCATCCCCGAAATCATGAATCAATTGGCGAATTTCCTTGCCTTCCTTGTCGGTGTAAACCAATTCAGCTTTACCGCCGTGAACCTGCATTTCCGTATTCTTGTAAACGTCGCCGTATGCATGACGGGCGATGGTGATGGGCTTTGTCCATGTGGGGATATAGGGAGTAATGCCCTTGACAAGAATCGGAGTTCTGAAAACAGTACCGTCCAGAATGGCACGGATTGTACCGTTGGGAGATTTCCACATTTCAGAAAGATGATATTCTGGCATTCTTGCGGCGTTGGGGGTGATGGTTGCACACTTGACAGCAACACCGTATTTTTTGGTAGCTTCAGCGGAATCAAAAGTAACTTGGTCTTTTGTCTTCTCACGATTTTCAAGACCGAGGTCATAATATTCGGTGTTCAGTTCCACATAAGGGGTAATGAGAATTTCTTTAATCCACTTCCAGAGAATTCTGGTCATTTCGTCGCCGTCCATCTCTACGAGAGGAGTTGACATTTTAATTTTGTCCATGGGGTTTTCCTCCTGTATTAAATTTTATTTTTCATTCAGAGGGAGCAAGCCCCCTCTGAATCAATCATTACTTGAGAGTTTCTCTTGTATAGTCCAGCAGACCACCAGCGAGAATAATATCCTTGGTACGTCCGGTGAGTTCACAAAGAACAGGGATTTCCTTTCCGGTTGTCTTATTGAGAACGGTCAATTCTGTCTGACCAGCTTCCACCTTTGCACGAATATCAGCCAATTCCAGAACGTCACCTTGTGAAATGGCATCATAATCGCTTTCATTGACGAATGTCAAGGGCAGAATTCCGGCATTCACGAGGTTAGCACGGTGAATTCTTGCAAAGCTCTTCACCAATACAGCCTTGATTCCCAGATACAGCGGAGCTAATGCGGCATGTTCACGAGATGAACCCTGTCCATAGTTCGAACCGCCCACAATGAAACTTTCGCCTAATTCCTTGGCTCTTGTCGGGAATTCCTCATCACATACAGTGAAGCAGTGCTTGGAAATTTCTGGAATGTTGGAACGCAGGGGCAGAATCTTTGCACCAGCTGGCATGATATGGTCAGTGGTGATATTGTCGCCTACTTTCAGGGAAACAGGTGCAGAAATGGATTCTTTCAGAGGAGTAGTTTCCGGATAAGGCTTGATGTTAGGCCCTCTCAGAATTTCCACGCTGTCCATTTCGGATTCCGGAGCAGGTGCAACAACCATATTATCATGAACTGTGAACTTTTCAGGCAGTACGAATTCCGGCATTTCGCCCAATTCTCTTGGGTCAGTCAGATAGCCATTGATAGCGGAAGCGGCGGCTAATTCCGGAGAAACCAGATAAATTTGTCCGTCCTTTGTCCCTGAACGTCCTAAGAAATTACGGTTGAATGTTCTCAATGAGATACCGCCCGAATTCGGGGATTGTCCCATACCAATGCAAGGACCACAAGCACTTTCCAGAATTCTTGCGCCTGCATCAATCATAATGGACAGCAAGCCCATATCAGCCATCATATTGAGTACCTGCTTAGAACCAGGGGCAATGGAAAGAGATACATCAGGATGAACAGTCTTTCCTTTCAGGATGTGTGCGACTTTCATCATATCCAGCAAGGAAGAGTTCGTGCAAGAACCAATACAAACTTGGTCAATCTTCATTTTTCCGCCCTTTTCGTCCTCGATTTCCTTGACAGATTTCACATTGTCGGGAGAATGCGGACAGGCAGCCAGCGGAACGAGTTCAGAAAGATTGATATTGATTTCTTCATCATACACTGCATCAGGGTCAGCCTTTTGTTCAGACCAAACCTCTCCACGTCCCTGCGCTTCAAGGAACTGCTTTGTAATTTCGTCAGACGGGAAAATAGAAGTCGTTGCGCCGAGTTCTGCGCCCATGTTGGTGATGGTGGCACGTTCCGGAACAGAGAGTGTTTTTACACCTTCGCCGACGTATTCAATGACCTTGCCAACACCGCCCTTGACAGAAAGTCTTCTCAATACTTCCAGAATGACATCTTTTGCAGCAACCCACGGGGAAAGCTTGCCTGTCAAATTCACCTTGACAACTTTCGGATAAGTAATATAATATTCTCCTCCGCCCATGGCTACAGCAACATCAAGACCGCCTGCACCAATGGCAATCATACCAATACCGCCACCAGTGGGAGTGTGAGAGTCAGAACCAATCAAAGTCTTCCCCGGAATGCCGAAACGTTCCAAGTGTACCTGATGGCAGATACCATTACCCGGACGAGAAAAGTAAATGCCGTGCTTTTTCGCAACAGAACCAATAAAACGGTGGTCATCCATGTTCATGAAACCATTCTGCAATGTGTTGTGGTCAATGTAAGCAACACTGCGTTCTGTGCGGACTCTTGGCACACCAATTGCTTCAAATTCAAGGTATGCCATTGTACCAGTGGCATCTTGTGTTAAAGTCTGGTCAATACGGATACCGATTTCCTGACCTTTGACAGGCTCACCCTTTACAAGGTGCGCACGGAGAATTTTTTCAGTGAGTGTGAAACCCATTGTCATCATCCCTTTCAGAAATTTATACTTTTATTATACAACGAAAAACACAATTTGTCAACTATTTAACAAATGGTTTTTGAATGAAATTCTTGTGATAATGAAAAAAACGTTGACAAATACTTTTCTATAGTGTATAATAAATCTAGATATATTTCCATATAAGGAGGGATTTTATATTATGAGTCAATTAGATATTAGTGCGGAAAATTTTCAGTCAAAATTTGAGCAGTTTTTGATTGGCTGTGAAGATTTGGAACAGGCAAGCGCATGGAATCGGGAAGAATATGGCGAAATGCAGGATTATTATGCTGGTTTGGTTGTCAGTATGATTTTACGAATCGTCACTTCTGAAGGCTGGATTAGTGATGAGGAAATTGAGTACTTAGATTTATTGTTTGGCTTTTCCTATGATGGCGGAGAGTTGGAACAGGTTTTTGAAGGTTGTCGTGAGATGGTGACAAGTTCTGATTTTGATGAACAACTCCGGAATAGTGCCATTTTCCTGAATCAAATCAGTGCAGAACGCTATCAGGAATTCCGTGAGTTGGTTGCATTGATTGGGGAAATTTTTGCAAATAGTGAAGATTTTATTTCTGAATTGCAGAAACAGGAGATTTTGCGCTTGCAGAATTTATTACCATGAAATAGCAATTCCCCTTCGTGAAATCGAACGGATTTGACAGCAGAAAAATGAAATTTTTTGTGAAAAAAATTTTTTTCGGGGCTTGACAAAACCTGTCGAATGTGGTATAATAGGGATATGCTATTACTCAGGCTGTAATTTGGGGCAGACATGGTGTCTGCATAAGTCATCCGTAATGATTTCGATTTGTTCAATTCCGAGATACCATCCTTTTTGGTATCTCATTTTTTTCCAGAAGGGAGTGTGGCTGTAATGACCTTGCAGGAATTAAAACAGCAGTCAAAAGACCATATTATCCGCAGTCCGCAGATGATGGAAAATGTCATGCAGATATTTTCTGAATTGACGGATGAGGAATTATATGACCAGTGGCTTCGTGATACTCATGCACCATTAGGGGAAATTCTGGAGGAAATGAAAAAAAGCCCACAATGCAAAAAGGCGGAACATTATTCTCTCAAGGAAATTGTTGATTATGTGGATAGCCTTGTTGAGGGGGCAATCAATGAGCGTGGAATCAAGGATGCAACGATTTATTCAAAGAATAACTTTGAATTGCGAATGCTTGCAGCATTGCCGAATTGCATTCTTCCTCCTTTGCGTTCAAGAAAGGACTGATAAAACGGATGGATTGGAAAGCAGAATTTGTACCGGAAAATTCTAGGACAAAATCTTTGAAAGATTTCGAAACTGCTGAAACTATCAGAAGTCGTGCAGAAGCCCAAGCAGTGAAAAAAGTTCGTGAATCTTTGCAGAGAGTGTTACAACGTCCTGTAGATTCAAGAAAGCTCCATGAAATGTTTTTCGCTTTTGGATTGCGTGAATATTGTGTATATTTGAGCAAAATTCCGGAGCTGAAACAGTATGATTATATCACTGCTTATAGTCGCTTGATGGAATACAGCCGTATTGAAACCAAAAAGCGAGACAATAACGGGATTGGTCAAAAAGAGTTGACAGTTGGGTTAATGCTCCAAAAAGCAAATGACCTTTTTGCTTATTCAGAAGACTATACTTGGATTCTGGATAATCACACATTGAAACGGTATCCACCAGACATGATAGCGTGTTACATCGTTGATATGCTGGTGATAAAGCCTTTTTCCGTCTTAAAGAAGGGAGAAAACGAAAATGGGAATGATTCCGAATGTGATTAAGGAAAGTGCAAGAGGATGGCAAACGGTTCGTATTGATGACGTTTTGCTTCAAAAACGTGCCGTATTTCTCACAGAGGAAGTCAATGCACAGTCAAGCATTGATTTGCTCAAACAATTCATGTACCTTGAACAGGAAGACAGTGAGAAGGAAATTGTATTCTGTATCAATAGCCCTGGGGGTGAAGTCGGGGCAGGTTTGGCAGTGTATGATTATCTCAGGCTCATGAAGTCCCCCATTCGTACAGTTTGCATTGGGACAGCTGCAAGTATGGGTTCAATTCTGTTTTTGGCAGGTGATAAGAGAGAAATGCTTCCTCATAGCCGTATCATGATTCATGACCCCGCATTTTCCGGCGGAAGTTATGCCGGAAAAAAGCCCAATGAAATTGAAGAAGTCCTCAAAGACCTCCGCTACACACAAGAAACACTCTGTAAACTTCTTGCGGAACGTACTGGACAGCCCCTTGAAGTGATTTATGAGAACACCAAAAAGGATACTTATTTTA
The DNA here is from genome assembly GCA_036373775.1 of Oscillospiraceae bacterium. Taxonomy (GTDB): domain Bacteria; phylum Bacillota; class Clostridia; order Oscillospirales; family Ruminococcaceae; genus UBA3855. The sequence continues at coordinate 9,092 of JAZAUD010000062.1, forward strand.
ATGCAGAGGAGGCTATTGAGTTTGGTCTTGCGACTGGAATTGTCACGATTCCAGAAGCTCTTCAACCCACAGAAGGAGGTAACGAATGAACGAAAATTTCAACGAACGTCTTTTAGCGCAGGGTATCACGGTTTGCAATGATACCATTGCAACAGGTCTGAACAATAATGACCTGATTGTTGGACCTTCCGGTGCAGGAAAAACAGGCGGTTATGTTATCCCGAATATTCTGCAAGCGGAAGGCAGTCTCATTGTTGCGGATACCAAGGGCAACCTTTGCAGAAAGGTGGGTCCTACCCTTCGTCAGCGTGGCTATGACATCTATGTTGTAAATTTCGTGAATCCCGAACAATCCTGTACATATAATCCCCTTGATTATATTGCAGTGGACGAAAAAGGAAGAGTCCGTGAACAAGATGTCATTACCATTGCGAAAGCTCTTGTTCCCGACTTAACCAAAAATGACCCCTTTTGGGATACTTCCGCTAGAACGGTTGTTTGTAGCTTGATAGCTTATGTGAAAGAAGTCCTTCCACCAGAGGAACAGAATCTGAATTCTGTTTCTGAGGTTTTCAAGCTGATGAGCAGTCAATACAATGAACAGCATAACAGCGGAAATGAAGCTTGTGTGCCGTTCTTGGAGGAATGGGCTGTGGTTCGTCCGGATAGTTTCGCCGTCAAAAAGTATCAGATGGTCAAAAGCTCCATGCCAGCCGAAAAAACATGGGCTGGTATCGCTTCCACTGCGGCGGCGGCACTGGATATTTTCGATTTCCGTGAGGCAATCCAATTGTTTGGCGGAAAGCATAGCTTTCATTTTGGCGACCTCGGTCATAGGAAATGCGCTGTATTTCTCAATGTGAGTGACACAGACCGCAGTCTTGACAGACTTGTCAATCTTTTCTATACGCAGGCTTTGCAGATGCTTTGCCGTGAAGCCGATAAAAACCCTGAAAGCCGTCTGGAAATTCCGGTTCGCTTGTATCTGGATGATTTTGCGACAAATGCCTATATTCCGGATTTCGACAAGACCATTTCGATTATCCGTTCCAGAAATATTTCCGTGAGTGTCATTCTCCAAAGTCTGACACAACTCGAAACCATGTATGACCACCCCACAGCCATGACAATCGTCAATAACTGTGACCACATTCTGTATCTTGGTGGGAATGACCTCAAAACAGCAGAATTCATTTCCGCTTATGCGGATAAGCCTGTGGAGCGTGTTCTCTGCATGGGGCTTGATAAAGCCTTTGTGATTACCCGTGGCAAAAAAGCCGCCTACACTGACAAAATCAAGCCGTATTCGTTCCATCTTCCTGTACCGGAAAGTAAAGACCTTTCCGAATGGAAGACAGGAATCTATCAAGAGCGTGAGTGAACTCTCCCCCGCCTAAAGAGGCGGGGGCTTCGTAAGAAGTTTGACATAAGCCCTTATTCTTACAGGCGGGAACACATCCGCCACTACTGGATAAGGCTGTGAAGCCTACACCGCTACTTTTAGTAATTTTTTAGTTA
>JAZAUD010000063.1:0-10573 GCA_036373775.1 Oscillospiraceae bacterium
AGTGTGGAAAATCTCTGGAGTATGCTCTATATGACGGGCTATCTGACACATTCTGCTGTTCTGGAAGATGATGAACTGGAGCTTGTCATTCCAAATCTGGAAATCAGAAAAATATTCAGTCAGCAGATTTATAAATGGTTCAGTGCTTATGTGGCACAGGAACGAGTGAATCTTACTGACTTCTGTATGACATTCCGGAACGGTGATACAGAAAAGGCACAGGAGCTGTTCAATCAATATTTGAATACTGTCATCAGCATTCGTGATACCAATGTAGAAATCGCTAAAAAAGAAAACTTCTATCATGGCATTCTGCTCGGATTGTTCAGCCATATGGATGACTGGATTGTGAAATCAAATGTGGAATCCGGTGACGGTTACAGCGACATCCTGATTCGCATTCCTGCTGATGAAATCGGCATTGTCATTGAAGTAAAATATGGTGAAGATGAAAAAACAGAACAGGGATGCAAAGAAGCTCTAAAGCAGATTGAAGACAGAAACTATGTGCAGTATCTTCTTGACAAAGGCATGACCACAATTCTGAAATACGGTGTTGCCTGCTACAAGAAAAAGAGCAGAATCATAAAAGCTGAAAAGTAAAGTTTGTATGCTACTGTATCTTACTGCATATAAATTCCTACAATCATTGTAAGCTACTGTATCCTACTGTAAATAAAGTACCAGAGAACTCTAAAAGCTCTCTGGTGCTTTTTTCTTATGCAACCGCTTTAGCAATTTAATGTAATAAATGCACTTCCCTGTTTAATCATCACAAATTCCACTCATTATATTTGTCGGTTATGGTAATGGCTATTTTCTGATATTTATGGTATGATAGTACACCGGAAGGAGGTGTGCTATCATGTTAAAAGAACTATACCACGGGGATATCATTCGGTCAGACCGCAGAGCAGACCCTGATGACAAGTTATTGCAGGAATGGCGGAAACTTTCGGCTGAATTTGAAAAGTCGCTGACAAAGGAACAAATCGAAACTTATCACACACTCAGCGATATGCAGGGGGAAAGTGCGGCAAAAGATAATGAAGCCTTATACATTCAAGGTTTCAAAGACGGTGCTTTGCTGATGCTGGAAATTCTCGGAGAATGAAAAAAGCTGTCCGGATAATTACAATCTGGACAACTTTTATTTTTTTGTCTTAGAGCGTGTTCACATAAGTATTGACAAGATATACTTTAGTGAATTATTTTTTTGGTCATAGAATCAGCTCTTTGAATAAAACTTAATTATTTTCTTTAAAATTTTCTACCTGTTCCATCACTTTATTGAATACATCAGAACTGTATCGGGGCGGATATCCATTTTTGATAAGGCAAATTTTGATATCAATTTTCAATTGGTCACGGATTATCTGATTATTAAGCCAGTCGGCAAATGAAGATTTTACATCAATAATTTCTTTGATTTTTTTAGCGAGAGATTGACATTTTACATTTACTTTGACACCATCTATTATTTCATCACTGCCATATTCAAAATTGAATTTATCTCGCAGCAATACCAGAATATCATAGAATGCCTTTTCTTCAAAAGTAAGTCCCATTTTTCGGAAACTTTCACGGTCAGCCTGCATTTCCTTGAGAATTTTCAAAGCCTGCTCCGTAGCATTTTTGATAATCTCTTCTGATGTGTGTTCCTGAGCTTCTCCAGCTTCTTCTTCAGACAGATTTTTTCTGCGTTCATGATAGATTTTAATTGTTTCTTCGAGCATTTCCTGATATTTTTTCGCTGCTATCTGATTTGTTTTTCTGTATTCTGTAATCTGTTTCCGTAGCATTTTAATCAGAAGTTCCAGTTTGGAAGCAGGCATTTTCACATCAGATAGCTTTTCAAAATATTCAGGGCTGAAAATATCTTCCTCTTCGCCTGTTTCCAGAATACTTTCAACTTTGTTATATTTCAGAGCTTCTTCTACCATGTGAGATACTGCTCTGTTCATGGTTTCTGCATCGACTTCGCTTGTACCATTCATTTTGCGGACAAATCCAGCAATTGCCATAAAGCATTGTGCAAGGGCTGATTCTTCTTCTGACAGTTCTCCCGATGGCTGACAAATGTCATATGCATGACGCATTCTCTTGACTGTTTTGAGAAAATATGTCTTGAATGATACTTTTTTCGGCTTTTTCTTTCCCTCTATATTCAGCTCCTGTGTGGAACTGAAAACATATTCTGCTGCATTTGCTAAAAGCTGATACCTCTCAAACGGGTCAGCATCAGGATTCATAAACAGAGATAAATCATAGTTTTTGAACTGGTCTTTCAGAATACCGAGATTTTCACGAAATAGCATTGTTGCCTGTTCAATGTCATCTGCTGTTGGTGCAATTGAATTATTTCCGCCGTACATTTTTAGGGCTTCACGCATATTATCACGGATTCCGATATAATCTATAATCAAGCCAAATTCTTTATCCAGATATTTCCGGTTCACTCTGCTGATGGTTTGAATTAACTGGTGTCTTTGCAAAGGCTTGTCATTATACATATAAGTCAGGCACGGCACATCAAAACCAGTTATCCACATATCTACAACAATAACGATTCTGAAATTAGACTTTTCTGCCTTGAATGCCGCATCTAAATCATCAGAACGCTTGTCATTTTTTGTTCCGCCGAGATATTCATACATTTCTTTTTTATCATTCTTGCCGACACTTGCAACCATTGCAATGACTGGCATTTCTTTTAATGCTTCCAATTCTTCCGGAGTGACAGTCATGCCTTCCGGAATTTTTCTTTCTATGAACCATTCCGGATATTTTTCTTTGAATTTTTTCAGTAAATCATAGGCAATATCACGCTTGGAACATACTATCATTGCTTTCTGTACTCTGTCAGGCTCATTTGCACATGCTGATACATAATGGTCATGAATATCTACTGCCAGACGTTCCAGTCTTTCTGAATCGCCTAAGATGATTTCAAGCGAACTCATCGCCTTTTTACTAGCTTCAATATCCTCTTGTGACGCACCTTCATCAGCACATTTTTTATAATAATCCTCTATCTGCTGGGCTTTTTCTTTATCCAACAATACTTTTGCAATTCGTGGGTGATATTTAATCGGAACGGTCAGACCGTCATTGACTGCCTGATCCATTGTATAGCGGTCGATTTCATCTCCAAATGTCTGATATGTTTCCGCAATCGGTGTGCCTGTAAATCCGACAAATGTCGCATTTGGAAACGCTTCACGCAGAACTTTTGCATACGGCTTTGAAATGATTGCTTTCATATTTTCGTCAGAATCTTTATCAAATTTTACTTTCTTTGAATGTTCTAACTGTGTCCGGTGGGCTTCATCAGAAAAGCAGATAATATTTGCTCTGCTGTTAATCAAGCCAATAACATCGTCTTTTCTGTCACAGAATTTCTGAATCGTACAGATATAGAATCCTCCGCTTTCCCGTCTTTTCAATTCTTCACGGAGCATATCTCTGCTTGCTACAATGCTGACTTCCCCGATGTTCAGAAATTCTTTGCTTTTCGTGAACAGCTTTGCACCCTGTTTTTGCAGGTCGTCACGGTCAACAATTAAAACAATCGTCGGCGAACCCATTTCAGGAATATCACCGCACCGCATTGACAACTGACGGGCAAGAAATGCTATTGTATAGGTCTTTCCGCATCCAGTCGCTCCGAAATATGTACCGCCCTTTCCGCTTTTTGTCTGAACAGATTCAATGATACTCTGCTTTAACAGACGAGTCGCAAAAAACTGCGGATAACGGCAGACAATTTCCCTCTCGTCCTTGTCATAGATACTGTCCTGAAAATAAATGTAATCCCTGAAAATTTCAAGAAATCTTTCCGGACTGTATACGCCTTTTATCATGGTCTGCGTTTCTTCAAACGGAGTGACTGAAATTTTATCACCATCGTTGACTCTTCGCCATGCATAAAAATGTTCATAAGGTGTGCGGACAGTTCCCAGTTTCGTGTGAACTCCGTCCGAAATGCAGGCTAACGGGCAGTAATGCAGTAAATGCGGAATATCTCTCCAGTATCTGATATTGATTTGTTCCCATGCATCAAAAATTGTTGCATTGGGGTCAGTCGGATTTTTCAGCTCGATAATGCAGACAGGTATCCCGTTCACATATAAAAGCACATCTGGGCGGCGGTGATGTGTCTGACCGCTGTCAGTATAATCAACTGTCAACTGATTTACAACACGGAACATATTTTTATCAGGATTTTCAAAATCAATCAGAGAAATCATTCTCGGCTGATGATTTCGGGGCGTGAACTGAATCCCATTCACAAACCAGTTATAAACTTTATGCAATACTGCAAAGTCGCTTTCCGCACCGACAAGGCGGACAGTATCAGAAATGAGCTTAATTTCTTCTGCTGTCAAGTCGGGGTTGGCATTGGTGAGAAATTGTTCAAAATCCGCCGTATTGAGGACATCACGGCCATAGACACGCCCCATTTTATCGCCCGCGAGATACTGCCAGCCCTCTTTTTCCAGAAAGGAAATGAATGCATATTCATAGTCAGATTCGCAGAAACGACCGTTAAAATTCTGTAATTTCGCCATTTTCTCCCTCCTCCAATGAGCCTTTGATTAAAATCGGGCAGATATTTTTGATTTTATCTTTCATTTGTTCATTGATTTCTTTTCTCATGATATAAGCCTGATAAATATTGACAATATCCTGCTGAATTTCTATGTTAGGAATTGGAATTTTAACTTCCTCCATGTCAGCATATTCAAAAAATTCATGTGCACTCCCTTTTGACATATATCTTGCATATCTGTCAAATTCAGAACGTTTAAACCACATCATTAAATATTCAGGCAATAATTTATCTTTTACAGATATTTCAAAAACTTGATATGCAGAGGAAACAACACAATCTTCACCAGTTCTGTATGCAATAGATATTTTTTCTCCATTTCGTGTAGTAGCACGATTATATGCAAATTGTCCTTTTCGGACTATTTTAGCATTTTTTTCAGCAGAAGCAACTTGTTTAGGGTCTGCAAATTTTTTATCAATTGTAATTCCTTGTGCTAATTTTATTTCAAGATTAGAATTTCTTTCGTCTATAGGTGTAATATAAGGTGCTAATGCTTCACATGGCATTTTTCGCCTTAAATCCTCAATATAGGCATCACAGACAAGTTTCAAATCCTCAAGCCCCTGTTCATAGCTTTGCTGGTTGGCAAGCATGGACTGATAAACACTGACATATTTCTGCTGAACCGAAAGCGGGGGGAGAGAAATGTCAATATCACACATTTCTTCCCATGAGAATGTTTCTCTTGCACTGCCCCACGAATTGAAACGGGAATATCTGTCAAATTCAGGGCGGTTGAAATACATAAACAGATAGTCAGAATCAAGCAAATCTGCCCTTTTTACTTTGAAAACCACATAAGAGGACGAAACAATATAAGTAGAATTTGTATCATTATGTGCAATTGTAATTTTTTCACCGTTTCTTGAAGTTACTGTGACATAAGCAAAATAATCGGGTTTTACCAAAATATACGGCTTTAATGAAACACCTGACATATCTGCTTTTGTTTCAATAAATACCTTCTGAATGGAAATGCCCTTGACATCACGAACAGTATATTTTAATTCAGAATTTCTATCATCACATAATGAAATCAATTCTCCAAGTTTATATTTAGTCAATGCCATAGCCAATCCCCCTGAAAGCATCTTCCAGCATTTTCTGTGACTGCTTTTCCGCCCTGATAATCTCCTGCATTTCAGCCTGAATCCGTTTCATTTCGGAATCATAGTCAATTTCCAAATCATGGTCGATAAATTCAATATACTTGCTGGGTGTTAAAGCGTAATTCTGCTTTCTGATTTCGTCAATGCCGACACTCCTGTAAAGTTCGGGAACAGCGTAATTTGTGCCGTCCGTGCCGATATTCTGCCAATTGTGGTAAATTTCAGAGGCTTTCTGAATCTGTTCTGCCGAAAGACGGATTTTCTTTTTCTGTTCGTTCTTGACGGGATTTTCCGTCCATGTCCGCAAATCCATGAATAAAATTTCATGCGTGCGGTCACGCAGTTCACGACCGTGATAATTTCCGCCTTTTTTATTCTGATTCAAAATCCAGAGCGTGACACTGATGTCTGTTGTAATGAACAGTTCACGGGGCAGAATGACAATCGCTTCGACTTTATCTTTTTCGATGAGTTTTTTACGAATTTCGAGTGCAACATCATCATTCAAAGCACCATTAGCCAGCAGGAATCCGGCAACACCGCTGTCCTTTTTCAGATGAGAAAGAATATGCAGAATCCATGCATAATTGGCATTGCTGTCGGGCGGAGTGGCATAATCCGTCCAGCGGGAATCATGTTCCAACAGCTCCTTATCATACCAGCTTTTGAGATTAAACGGCGGATTTGACATGATATAGTCAAAATAAACGCCTTTATGCAAATCATGCGTGAAAGTAGAATCCGCCTGTTCTCCGAGATGATGACTTAATCCACGGAGTGCGAGATTCATTTTTGCAAGGCGGTAAGTAGCAGGTTCTTTTTCCTGACCATAGATATTGATTCTGCTGATGTCGCCTTGTTTGGATTTTATCAAATCAGCACTTTGAATGAACATACCGCCTGAACCACAGCAGGGGTCATAAAGTGTACCGTCAAAGGGTTCAATCATCGCAGCGATAAGCTGAACAACATCATGAGGAGTATAAAATTCTCCCTCTTCTTTGGTGGCATTGACAGCGAATTCTTTCAGGAAGTATTCATAGACACGCCCGATTAAATCTTTTTCCTCACCGAAAGCCTTATGACTGATTTTATTGATTTCATCGACAACTTTCTTAATATCATTTGGAGCAAGATTTCTTGTAGTGAATGTACCCTCAACAAAACAGCCTTTGAGCTGTTCACTGGTTGCAGCGATACTGTGCAGAGCTGTATCAAGAGCAACATTCAGCTGTGGAGCAGGGGTATTGATGATAGTTGACCATCTGGCTTCTATAGGCAAATTATAAGTACCATCTGTAAAAGTAGCATCATCAAAGAAAGCAGCCTGAATATCGGGGTCATCAGGGTCAAGCCCTTCTTCAATCAGTTTCTGACGAAGTTTCTCGATACCATCTTCATACTTTTCCCCAATAAACCGCAGAAATACGAGAGTCAGCATCATATCTCGCTTTTCAAAGAAAGAGCCGGAATTTCTCGCCTGACGCAGAATATCACGGCATTTGAACAATATATTTTCAAGATTGAAAGTTTCTTCTTGTTTCTTTTTTGCCATTTGTTTTTCCTCATTTCCGAATCAATATACTTCAATTATACCACAAACCGCCTTATTTTTCAAGGAAAATTTTATGAAAGCTCTAAAAAGAATGCCATAGAGATATTTTGATATAAAAATCAGCCTGTTCCCCTCAAAAGGAGCAGGCTTTTTTTGTTGTCATTTTCCATGCACTTTTTGAAAAAAAACAGTAAAAATCAAATGAAAATCCACCATTTTTTAACCTCCATTTTTTTATGTATGACAAGTATAGGATGGTATATCATCAAAGCCCTATTTTCTGACAAATTTTCAGTGTTGGGAAATGTTATAATATTCCTATATTCTCCTATTTATGGAAATCTCCAGAAATAAAGCCTGTACCCGTTATGGAAGCAGGCTTTTTCTTGTTCAAAAGCAATTGCTGTTTTCACACTGCAACCAGAGGGTAACGATATGCTAAACAACATTATCAAAACTGTCTTTTTTGCAAAAATTCGATAAAAAGCTACCATTTTTCATTCATTTATACAATTTTAAAATCAACAGGGTGCGAAAATTGCTCTCCCACGGCTGATATATGGAAGCTGATAAATAGCAGTCATCTCTTGATTTAATCCACAGCAGTATCCGCCAAAGAGTAATAGACCGCAAAGCAAAAATATGTTGCTTTCCTTTTCTTGTTTAAAATTTACAAAAAAATTGTGAGAATTTATTCAATCCTACAAAAACGTTTAATTTGAAAAAAATTTTTTCAAAATACACACCATGCCATTGCCCTCGATGAACACATCAAAGCTGAATTATCAGCGGAAATGTGCAGGCTGACAGGTGTGGAGAATCCCAATTCCGTGTATCAGCTTCTGAAATGGCTGGAAGAACAGGGATATTCCTCTGCATCACTCGGAAAGGAAGAAGTTGCTGAACTTCTCAAAACCGCCAAAGAACCCGTCAGGAGTGTGCTTGCTCTCCGTCAGCAGTTAGCCAAATCTTCTGTGAAAAAATATACGGCTATGACAAATATGGTCTGCTCCGATGACAGGGCAAGAGGTACATTCAGTTTTTACGGAGCATCCAGAACAGGGAGATTTTCGGGCAGAAATATACAGCTCCAAAATTTACCACAGAATCATATTCCAGACCTTGCCGGAACGAGAGAAATTATCAGAAACGGTGACTTTGAACTGTCAGAACTGCTCTATGACAATATTCCGGATATCCTCTCACAGCTTATCAGAACAGCATTGATTCCCAAAGAGGGTTATAAATTTATTGTAGCAGATTTTTCGTCCATCGAAGCCAGAGTATTGGCGTGGCTTGCCGGAGAAACGTGGAGAATGCAGGCTTTTGCAAGAGGTGACGACATTTATTGTGCATCGGCATCAAAAATGTTTGGTGTACCTGTTGTCAAGCATGGTATCAACGGTCATCTCAGGCAGAAAGGCAAAGTAGCGGAGCTGGCTTGTATTGCCGAAGGACAGCTTGTTTTAACCAATCATGGTTTGATTCCGATTGAGAAAATTACCACCAGTGATAAAGTCTGGGATGGTGAAAGCTGGGTGGAGCATGACGGTGTTATTTATAAAGGCGAACGGGAGGTTATTACTTATGAAGGACTCACAGCAACCCCCGACCATCTCGTATGGGTCGAAGGGAAATCACGGCCGGTACAGTTTGGAATTGCCGCCGCCAGCGGCTCACATCTCGTACAAACCGGAAATGGTGGGAAAGCAGTATGGCTGGGTGAAGATTATCAGTCCGGAGAAACGCTGGAACAAGTCATGGAATCACTGCTATGTGCTGACAAAATGTTTGGGATGCAGTTCTGTCCAGTGGATACTGCTGACAAATCTTACTTCCGGAAAATCGAAGGGCTGTCAGCACTGTTCCAAGCCGAGACAGATTCCGTTATGGCTGGACAGAAGGCTGACAGCAGCAAAACGGCGGTGCGAAAATCCGAAAGATGCCGAATATCACAATTATGGTGCAAGGGGTATCCGTTTCAGATTCTCAAGTGTCACAGAGGCTGGGCTGTACCTTATCCAGACTTACGGACTGCCGGAAAAAGTAATGGAGATAGACCGGATAGACAACAACGGAGATTATGTTTCCGGCAACCTGCGTTTTGCAACACGCTCAGAAAACTGTTCCAACCGCAGAGTTACAGTATTGTCAAGGTTCGAGCAGAAATACTGGCCGTATTGTCAGAATGTTGTTGTCCGCAAACTTTCCTCTGGAATGACAAGGGACGAGATAATTCAGGATGCAGAAAAAGCAGTTGCAGAAAAGCGGAAGTGCTGGCGGCTGATATCCGCAAGGCTCGACTTTATGATATACGAAATGCCGGAAGACATCACCGTTTTACCGTATCGGGAAAGCTCGTCCATAACTGTGGATATGGCGGCTCAATCGGAGCAATGAAAGCAATGGGCGGTTCTGCAATGGGATTGTCTGATAAGGAACTGAAACAGATAGTCACCGACTGGCGGACAGCTTCTCCCAATATTGTAAAACTTTGGTATGAAGTAGATGATGCAGCTATGACAGCCGTTATCCAGAGAACGACCACAGAAACACACGGAATTAAATTTATTTATCAGAATGGAATTCTTTTCGTGGAGCTGCCCTCAAAACGCAGGCTTGCCTACATCAGACCGCAGATTGATGTGAACCGTTTTGGTGGAGATTCTCTTACTTATGAAGGTGTCGGTACAACGAAGAAATGGGAACGAATCGAGACATACGGCGCACGGCTTGTTGAAAACATTGTGCAGGGAATCGCCCGTGACCTGCTCTGTCACAGTATGAAAACACTGTCGAACTGTCAGATTGTAGCTCATGTACATGATGAACTGATTATTGAAGCTGACGAAAATATGTCTGTAGAAGCTGTCTGTGAAAGAATGGCAGAGATACCGGACTGGGCAGAAGGTTTAATTCTTCGTGCAGACGGATTTGAATGTGCATTTTATCAGAAAGATTAGGAGGATATTATAAACCTGTCAGAATCACCGATTTTGAGACAGAATATCACCCTGATGAAAATGTCAGGGAACTGGAAACAAAAGTACATGAAGAACTTGAAAACCATACACTTGACAGCAAGGCAGTCAGAATTATGATTCTTGACCTTGCCGCCAAGAAATACAACTGCATATCGCAGAGAGGAGAACCACTACAGCAATTCCACTTAAGATAAAGAATAACCAGAAGCAGAAAACCAGCCAGAAATATCAGATGTGGAAACAGCAGAAAAAGCAGCAGGAATCGCAGCATGAAGTAAATCAAGAGTATCTGTTTTCCACTTTCGGAGCA
>JAZAUD010000064.1:0-10515 GCA_036373775.1 Oscillospiraceae bacterium
TGCTCAGACAAATATTTCTTTTCTGCCGCTGACTATTTATGCTCTTCGCTGGCATATTGAAACTGCTTACTATGAACAGAAGAAATTCTGGTCTCTTGGGAACTATCTCAGTTGTCAGATACATCAGGATTTATTTTTTGATGCTTTCGTACGCCAACTCAAGCATATCAAAAATACTTTTTCACATCATACTGCTTCTATTCCTTGTCTCAACTTAATTTTTTTGGAAAGTGGTGTATCTTTGAAACTTTCCAGTAAAAATTTTATTCCATATTCATAGCCTAATTCTGACTTACTTTTTCCAATTGAAGCATCTAAAATTTCCTTATCTGTTACTTGCTTTCCCACAATTTTTGGGTAATGTCCTTGATATCCGAAAATGTGTTACAATCAATTTTTTTGACTGAAACAAAACGGACAGAGAAAATTATTTACAAAAGCCTTGAAAAAATGTTGGATTTATGGTATAATGATATGTAGATAGTGCTTTAATATTTGGAGGTATGACATGATTACTGGTGTCATTATCTCAAAAAATGCTTTCCCTGCTGTCAAGAAAATGAAGTACGGCAAACTCCCCGATTTTGACGAAAAGGGCGAAATTATCGAAATCCTTGACCGTGAGGACGGCGAACAGATGCAGACAGCTTTCACTCGTTATATGGACAGTGCTACAGCATTTACTTTTTCTCAATATATAGCCAATTATTAGAATAAAAAATCTATAGCTTTCAAGTTTCTTTTTATCAGACAAACACTGTAACTTTGCATAGTAGCATAAATTCGCCTTTTAGAAGAAATATAGCTTGAAAAGTAACGATATATCGATAAAAAGTAAATGCTGTGGCTCTGTCCTCGACCGCAACCTGTACAAAAGGTATCAGTGCAAAAAGGACTGAAGAAGTCATGGTCATTATTGAGCAATGGCTGAAACTCGAATAAATATAGTGTTAGTCTGCCATATAGTTCTTGATTTTGAACAGTCGGCAGAAAAATAAATATCCATGCAGGAGGTAAATTTCTATGCAAAATTTCAATTACATGACACCCACAAGACTGATTTTCGGTAAGGACTGTATCGCACAGCTTCCGGAAGTCATGACACAGTTCGGCAGGAAAGTACTGCTGACCTATGGCGGAGGCAGTATTAAAAAGATTGGTCTCTATGACAAAGTAAAGGAACTGCTCCCTGATTTTGAAATTGTTGAGCTTTCTGGTATCCAGCCCAATCCGAAATATGACCCCAGTGTCCTTGATGGTGTCAAACTTTGTAAAGAGAATGACATTGATGTGATTCTGGCTGTTGGCGGCGGAAGCGTTCTGGACTGCTCCAAGGCAATCGCAGCCGGCGCAAAGTATGACGGCGACCCGTGGGATTTGATTTCCTACAAGGTCAAGGCAAAATCAGCATTGCCGATTGTGGACATCATCACGCTTGCAGCAACAGGCAGTGAATATGATGCTGGCGGAGTTATCTCCAAAACTGAAACAAATGATAAGATTGGCTATGTTGACCCGCTTCTGTATCCTGCTGTTTCGTTCCTTGACCCGACTTATACTTTCACCGTATCCAAAAAGCAGACTGCCGCAGGCTGTGCCGATGCTATGAATCATATCATGGAACAGTATTTCTGTGAAGATTCTACTATCCTGAATGACGGATTTATGGAAGCAGGACTGAAAAGCCTGATGATAAATGCGAAAAAATGCCTTGAAAATCCAGAAGATTATACTGCTAGAGCTGAAATGATGCTCACCTGTACTTATGGCTGTAATGGTATTTACTCCCTCGGAAATAGTCCTTCCGGATGGTCTTGTCATGGTATGGAACACGCACTTTCTGCTTATTATGACATCACGCACGGTGAAGGGCTTGCTATTATTACTCCCCGTTGGATGAAACACATTTTGAACGAAAAGACAGTTGACCGTTTTGTCAAGTACGGCGTAAATGTGTTTGGCATTGACAGCAGTCTTGATAAATACGAAATCGCTGAAAAAGCAATTCAGGCAACCTATGATTTCTTCTTGTTAATTGGCATCCCGATGCATCTGAAAGAAGTCGGCATTGATGAAAGCCGTATTGATGAAATGGCACATCATGTTGCTGAAAATGAGGGACTCGAAAACGCATGGTCTCCGCTTTTTGAGAGAGATATTGCTGAGATATTCACTGCTTCACTTTGATGAATAAAGAAGATAAATTGACTATGAACAACACAATTACTTTGAATGACAATGTTCTTGAAACTTTGTACAATATTAAGCTATCGTTAGGCAGTAGAAACTATGAATCGGCTGTTACATCGAAATCATCAAAAAGAAATCAAACAGAAAACTGATGCGGATTTCTGTATCCGAACTGGAAAGAAGATGGAAGAAGAAACCAATCAGAAAGAAGAAAGAATCCTTTCGCAGAATGGATTTGACGGAACAAGCGGAAAACTGACAGGCAAAGCAACACCAGAAATCAGAAAGGGGTCTAAGAAATTCCAGAAACAGAAAGAAGTGAAAACAGCAATTTCGGCATGGAATGCATCTCATGCAGAACCGGATGAACAAATTAAGAAACACAAGCATCTTCTTGAAATTCCTGAAAAAACAGTATCTATCTCTGCTGATGAAATCGGAGTCAGACATCAAAAAGGAACACCGCACTCCCGACTATGCCAAATTTCTCCCTATCTGCATAGTCTTCTCCCTCACATACCAGTGTACATAATCCAATTACAATTGAAAATGGCAAGACGGGCTGAGAATGATATATATGAGTGGATTAACAAAATCATCAAGTGATTGAGGGTAAAAAATTAGCGAATACAGATATAGCAATCTTTCAGCCCTCTGTTGGTTCTCTAATCAAAATGTAGGGGGAGGTTTTGCAATGAAATGGAACTATAAAAATATTAACAATCGCCAATCATGCTCGAAATACAAATGATACTAGCCAAATCACCACATTGCAGGATGAATTGACAGGACTTTATTTGAAAATTTTTGAACAGAAAATGTGGATTTAGACCATCCACATCCACATTTAGGAAATTGAAATTAGTTTATATATCGGTAAAAACTTTATGGGGTCGAACTTTTCTTTATTCCAGAAATCAGCAGGAGATTTTGAGATTTTGGAAACCATTGGGAGACTGCTTTTTGGTTTTAGGACAATAAGCAATTGGATAGCTAACAGAAAATCATCAAAGCATAACCAATATCTGAAAACTTTCATGTCTCATTTGGGCTTAGATAATGATGAAACTTATCTGCAATTAACTCATGGACTATTTGTTATATTAAGCTTTCCAGCTTGCAATAATGGAAACAAAAAGTGTTTTTCAGTAAAATCACCATTTCAAAAATTCCACTCTATTTTCAAAGACGATATTTAAACAAAAATCGCACAGCGGAAGAGAAATTCTTCTGCTGTGCTTATTTTTAGAATTTGATAGAGTTTTCTAATTCCTGAAACTTTTGTGAATATTTCAATAAAAGCAATGTCAATGGAAATAAGCAAAAATAATGTGTAATATATTATACATTAAAGCTTAAAACATACAATAACATTACATATTTTGTACGTTATTATATTGACATTGGCTTGAAAAAGTGATATAATGATAGAGAAGGGAGCTGAGAAAATGAAAATTGTAGAACAATTAAGCACTGATACTATACTGGAAGAACTTTCCAGACGTTTAAAAGAGTATCGTATTTCAGCGGATGTAAAGCAAGAGGAACTGGAACAAATATCAATGGTTTCTCGTGGAACAATTTCTCGTTTTGAAAATGGTGGAGATATTAGCTTGAGCAATTTCATAAAATTATTGAAAGCTCTTAACTTAGAAGAAAATTTTGAGGTTTTAATTCCAGATGAAACTGAACGTCCCAGTTATAGGATAAGAATAAAAAAACGAAGACGAGTTCGGAAACATGAGAATTCAGGAGTAGACAAATCATGGAAATGGGGCGATGAAAATGATTGACGTGGCTGAAGTTTATCTGTGGGGAACAAAAATTGGCAATGTATATATGGGCGAATTTGAAGAATATGCAAAATTTGAATACGATAAAAGTTTTCAAAAAAGTGGAATTCAACTTTCTCCTATTATGATGCCTTTGTCAAATAAAATTTATAGTTTTCCATCATTAGCAAATACTTCTTTTCGAGGATTAGCAGGACTTGTAGCTGATTCTTTACCTGATAAATTTGGCAATGCCATCATTTCGAGGTGGCTTGCATCCAAAGGACGCTCTGAATCTTCTTTTACTGCTGTCGAAAGACTATGTTATACAGGAAAAAGGGGAATGGGGGCTTTGGAGTATTCCCCTGCCATGGAAAGAAATAGTATTTCAGGAGAAGTAGACATTTCAGAAATGACTCGGCTTGCATCATCAGTGTTATCACAAAGAACAGAAACCACTTTATCTGAGGAAAATATGAACAAAATGCAACTTCTTGAAATCGGTTCATCTGCTGGTGGTGCAAGAGCCAAGGCAATTGTAGCATGGAACAAAGAAACAGGTGTGATAAAATCAGGACAAATTGATACAGACGAAGGGTTTGACTATTGGCTGATTAAATTCGATGGTGTTTCTGGAAATGGAGACCATGAATTAACAGACCCTCAGCAATATACTTTGATTGAATATGCCTATTATTTGATGGCAAAAAAATTAAATATCAATATGAGCGAATGTCAAATACTTGAAAAACACGGATTTCATCATTTTATGACCAAACGGTTTGATAGGGTGGATGGCGGAAACAAACTACATATGCAAACTTTATCAGCATTAGGGCATTTTGATTACAATCAAATCAATTCTTGCAGTTATGAACAGTATGTACAAATTGCAAGACAATTAAAAGTAGGAAAAAAGGATATTGAGCAAATTTATATGCGGATGATGTTCGCTGTCTATGGAATGAACTGTGACGACCATGTAAAGAATTTTTCATTTTTAATGGATAAAAAAGGCATTTGGTCTATTTCTCCAGCTTATGATATTACTTTTGCGTATGCTCCTGATAATCGTTGGCTTGCACAACATCAAATGTCTATCAATCAAAAATGCTCCAATATCAAAATGACGGATTTACTAAATTGTGGAAAAGCTATGGGGCTTTCTACGAAATTTTGCAAATCTGTGATATACCATACTATCGAAGTTGTTTCTAATTGGCAGTTCTATGCAGAGAAATCGGGAATTTCAGAGGAAAGAATGGAAACGATTGATAATGCTTTAAAAGTCAATCTGGAAGCTGTGCAAAAAGAAGAACATTAACTTCGATTTTGTTTTATTGACTGCCATCTGGATATTATGAATATAGGTTGAAATATCGTTGACGAGTTTATGATGTTCCGCTTGAATTTCATTTCGTGTCATTTTACAATTCTCTTCTTTCTTCAAATTCCCAGTTTAAAATTTGTTCCGTGTATTCTGAAACATCTTTGTTGAACTCTGCATTTTTACGGTTATATGTTCCGTCAGCATTGTATTCGCTCAAAGGTTCAAATGCGGTAAAGGAAGAACGTGTGCCATCAGCAACCAGTTTTGAGTAATAAAACTCCTTAATTTCACGGTGACAAAGGTCTGCATCAGGAATGATAGGATTTCCTTTTTCATCCACTTCACCAGTTACTAAAAGCTTACAATCAGTCGCTCTCTGCTGGTCTGAATCGCCAATGTATCATTGTCAATACGAGCATATTCATAAAGTTGTGCTGTCATATCTGGAAAATTTCCTTTGGAAATGGAAAGCTCCTAATTAAAGAATGTTTTTTCTCTGTGTCAAGTGCTATAAGGTCAGTGGAAGAAAGAATGACTATATCATAAAACTCTTTTCTTCATTAAAGCCGTTCATAACGGATGCAATATTGCATTCTTTCCGTATGGAAGCAACTTGTCTGAGCCTGTATGCTACCCTCGTGCGTATTGAACGGAATGACCCCCTTCCCCGTCCAGTCGTAGCTTTCGAGGAAAGTGTACATTATCACCGGCATATCGCCCCACCAGATTGGATAACCCACGAAAACAACATCGTAATCATCGAAGTTTTCGATTTTACTCAAGCCCCCTCCTTTACAGCGCACCAACGATTTTGTGGGGAACATACAGCTCCTCCAGATAGGAAATATCCTCCTGTGTCAGTGTGATATTGAAAGCGTTTGCAATGTCGTCGAAATATTTCGGTTTTGTCGCACCAATCAGGGGAGATGTCACACCCTTTGCCCAAAGCCATGCAACGGCAATTTGTGACATAGAAACATGATATTTTTCGGCAAGTTCAGCAACTCTTTGAACTATCTGCATATCTTGTTGCTGAGTGCTATCGTATTTAGAAACGGCTACACGGTCAGTCTGACTGCGTTTAGAGTCGTTTTTCCATTCTTTACGGCTTAATCTACCAGCAGCAAGGGGACTATAAGGTGTCAGTGAAACACCATATTGTTGACAAATGGGTATCATTTCTCGTTCATCCTCACGGTATAACAAATTATAATGATTCTGCATAGATTCAAATTTCGTCCAGCCGTTCCGTTCGGCACAAAGCTGCATATTGTGAAACTGATAGCCATACATTGCAGAAGCCCCCAAAGCACGGACTTTTCCAGCCTTCACAAGGCTGTCAAGCGTTTCCATTGTTTCCTCAATCGGGGTATCATAATCGAAACGGTGGATAATGTACAAATCAATATAATCTGTTCCAAGCCGTTGCAGTGATTCATCCACAGAAGTCAAAATGCCCTGCTTTGAGAGTTTACCCTCATTGAAATAAACTTTTGTCGCAATGACAACTTTCTCACGAGAGGTATGTTCCTTGATGGCTCTGCCAAGAAATTCCTCACTTGTACCATGAGAGTAAACATTTGCAGTATCAAAAAAATTGATTCCGAGGTCAAGAGCCTTTTTTACCATGGCTGAACTTTCCTCATATCCCAAAGTCCATTGATGAAAGTCTTCTGACGGTACACCGAAACTCATGCACCCTACACACAATTTTGATACTTCAATATCGGTATTTCCAAGTTTTGCATATTCCATAATTGCCTCCTTATTGTTCTGGTTTCAACTTGCCATAAAAGAAACTGGATGTTGCACCACCATCAATCAGGAACGTTGAACCGGTGATGAATGCGCCTTTGTCGCTCATGAGAAGTTCTGCCACATTGGCAACTTCATCAGCCGTTCCGGGGCGACCAGCCGGACAATTTGCGAACATATTCTTATAGAAATCTCCTCTGATTCCATTAAATTCATCAATTGCCAGCGGAGTGACGATAATTCCGGGGGCAATATCGTTCAATCTTGCGCCACGTTCGCCCCACTTGACACACTCTGCCATCACACGCTTTTCGTTACAGCGTTTCGCCATCTGATAGGCATGAAGAGTATCTCTGATATTTTCGGGCTGTAAGATTTCCAGATTGAGCAATTCCTCTGTGGGAGTGGTTGCTAATTGTTCATCCTGTTCAGCTGTCAACTGTGGCATTCTCCAACCAGACTGACTGGAAATTGTCACACCACAGCCCCCCTTTGCAATAACCTTACCAACTTCTTCCAGCAATACCGCTGTACCGTACAGGTCAACTTTCAGAATTGCTTCAATGGGAGCTTGTGAAGGCGAAACACCTGCACCATTGACAAGATACTTGATTTCGCCGAATTCCTGCGCTTTTGCAATCATTGCAAGAATGCTTTCACGGCTGGATAAATCCATCTCGAAAGGCTCTACATCAAAACCAGCATCATTCATAATTTTGGCAATTGTTTTGCAATTGTCCATATTTTTATCACCAAGAACAATTTTTTTACCGAATCCGATACGGCGAGCAATTGCCATGCTGATTTGTCCTGCGCCTGTAACTATCATTACTTCTTTCACTACATTCACCTCAAAATTGATTTTTCAGAATTTCAATAAACTCATTTGTATGCTTTGACGGATTATCCGCCTTCATAAAAGCACAATATCGCCGAATAATAGGATTTCCGTTTCGTAGGAGTTTCAGGGACTTTGTCGCTGATTGTATTGTACCCCCACTGCCTTCAATTGGCATAAAGCCTTTTCCTTGAATGACCTGCATATGAGCATCATCTAAAAATTCCGTGAAAATGATTTCACTTCGGAATCCAAGGTCATTCGTATAAAAATTACGTTCCGTTTCCTGCTGTTCATGGGAAGAAAGCAGTATCAGCGACACATTTTTCAAATCGCTGATTTCCACTTCATCAAGCTGTGACAGCGGACTGTTGACTGATATTTCCGCATAATACTCCCGAATATCCAACACAACATTGATATATTCGTCTGAAAACGCCCTCCGTTGGTCGTTCAACACCATGTCAATTTCATCATTTCGCAAAAGCGCATAAAGCGCATCATGGTTGCCATGTGTGACCTCAATTGTGACATCTGGAAACTTTGCTGTAAATGCTGATACTGCATTCTGAAACTCATTTCCGGAATAACCTTTCAGCACTCCCACATGAAGTATTTCGTCTTTGTTGCCGTTCATGCGCTGTAATTCGTGACAGATTGCATCATAATCCGCCATCAGCACAAGACTTTTCTTGTAAAAATATTCGCCTGCTTTTGTGAGAGTGAAACTGCGTTTCTTCCGCTCTAACAGCGTGACTCCAAGCTCTTCCTCCAGTGCCTTAATCTGTTGAGAAATCGCCGACTGTGAAATAAAATGTTCCTCTGCGGCTCTCGTGAAACTGTGATATTTGACAACGGATTGAAAATATTTGATTTGTTTGAACATAGCACCACCAATATTCTTCAAATTTTACGGAGAATCAATCAGACTTTAGCTGACCTAAGTCTTTCTATTTCATCTAAAAGTTTGGGTATATCTTGTTTTGCATTTGCTATGAAATCATAATCTGCCTCAGTAGCACCTATCAATTCTATGTCTTTTTCCTGTGTTTGTATGAAACTTGAACCGCACTCCATGTCTCTGCCTTCAATAAATGCTTTCCAAGAGCCTTGTGTTGCATTTTCGACTCTTTTTCTGATGGCTAACAATTCATTGTCACTTATCATAACATATCTCCTCAAACCGACTTCTTCGCCCAAGATGTAACTTTACTCTCCGAATTTGCTGATTCTGCGCCATGGACAGAAAGTCCGGCTTTGACTGTCGCACCTTTGCAGATGGTTTTCAGGTCACGTTCACTTCCGCCCATACCACTGCCTTCATTGGTGCAGAAAGGAATGATGGTTTTTCCGGTGAGGTCGTACTTTTCAAGGAGCGTAAACATACACATGGGCATTGTACCCCACCAGTTCGGATAACCTACGAAAATGGTATCATAATCTTCAAAATTTTCAGGGTATGCCTTGATTTCGGGGCGAGCCTTTGCACGGAGTTCCTGCTTTGCTTCTTCGATGCAGGTCATGTAGCTTTCAGAATAGGGCTTGATGGTATCGACCTCGAACAAATCACCGCCAACAGCCTTTTGAATAAATTCAGCAACCCTTTCCGTGTTACCCTTTTCAATGTGCTTCAAAGAACCATTCCAATAATTTTCTCCCTTACGAGAATAGTATACAATTAAGATATTTGCCATTACAATTACCTCCGTTTGATTTGATGATTCTATTATATCACAGATTATGAAGTGACATCCTCCCCCGCCTGTAGAGGCGGGGGCTTCCCCTCGCCGACAGGTTTGGTTCTCGCTCAATAACACTAATGTGCTAAGTATCAACGAGCTAACCCCGTGTGTCCCACGGTTCTTTTATTTCAGGTTATGCGAAAACTAACCGCATACCTTCATTTTTGATATTGATTGCAGCATTCACATCTCTATCGTGATGGGTACCGCATTCTGGACAGTCCCATGCTCTAACAGACAAATTTTTTGTTTCAGAATTTTTGTAACCACAACATGAACACGTCTGAGAACTTGCAAAGAATCTATCTATTTTTACCAATTTCTTTCCACGTTCTTCAAGCTTGTAACGCAAAAATTCTGTAAACATTCCCCAACCATTATCACAGACGGATTTTCCGAAATGCAATGCCTGTGCCATTGCCTGCATATTTAGATTTTCAATACAGATGCAGTCCCATACATTGGCTAATTTTTTTGACAACTTGTGCAAAAAATCTTTCCTTTGATTTGCAACTTTTTCATGCAGTATGGCAACTTTAATACGCTGTTTTTTACGATTTTTAGAATTTTTCTGCATGAGAGACAATTTTCTCTGTTCTTTTTGCAGTTTCTTTTCAGCTTGTCTGTAATATCGTGGATAAGCCGGTTCATTTCCGTTACTGTCCTTATACAGTTCATGCATAGAAAAGTCAAGTCCTAAGAAAGTGTGCAGTTCTTGCTCCTGTACTTGGTTCTCATACTCAAACAAGATACTTGCATAGTATTTTCCGCTTGCTGACTGACTGATTGTCACTGACTTTAATTTCCAGCTATCAGGGATTTGTCTGTGCTGTCTGACTTTGACAAGCCCTGCTTTCGGCAGTTTCAAATATCCATTTTCTAAAGAAA
>JAZAUD010000065.1:0-10254 GCA_036373775.1 Oscillospiraceae bacterium
GTTTTGCGGACGAAGAGAAGAAGTCGGCAAAGCATCCAAATAATGGATTGCTTCATCCACATTTCCAGCCCATAAAATTCTCAGCAGTTTTTGCAAAATCTCATTTCGCTTTTTCTTTCCTCCTGTGACGGACATACTCAGATATTCTTGACACCGCTTTTTCAGGTGATACCAGTCTAAAATGATGGAATAAGAACGAAATTTGAATTCCGGCACTTCTGTTTCTACTATCTTTGTGATGACGTTTCCATCCTTGTCTGTCATTTTTACGCTCATTTCAATTTTTATTTTGATTCACTCCTTCTTTTTCTATTTTATCACACTTCCTTTGGTAATGCAACCGCACAGGTAGAACTTTTCCAAAATATGGATTTTTCATATCATCAAAGATTTTGCTCCATTGAATGTGTGAGCAATTTTTATTTTTCACTTGCAATAAAATCAAATCAATGGTATAATAGTAATAAAAAAGCCATGAGGTGAAATTATGCCTAATATTTTAATTATAGATGATGATATCCACATCAATAATATGCTTTCTGAAGCACTCGAAAATGAGGGATATGCCGTTTTGAAAGCTTATTCAGGAACAGAAGCATTGATGATATTATCACAAAATAAACCTGACTTGATATTGCTTGATTTAATGCTCCCGAAATTAAGCGGTGAGGATTTACTGCCTCTTATCAAGGATATTCCTGTGATTGTGGTGAGTGCAAAAGCCGATGTTTCCGATAAAGTGGAACTTCTGCTCGGCGGTGCTGTGGATTACATCACAAAGCCGTTTGATATGTCAGAACTTCTTGCAAGAATCACGGTACAGCTCCGTAAAAGTGCCAATATATCGAATCATTTTGTGATTTCCTATCACGGAATCAATCTGTATACTGATACCCATACCGTCAAAGCCAATGATAACGAAATCAAGCTGACAAGGACGGAATATGCAATCCTGAAACTGCTCATGCAGAATCCTGAACAGGTGGTTGCAAAACTGACGATTTTGGAGAATATCAGCCTAGATACACCCGATTGTACGGAAGATTCACTGAAAATCCACATTCATAATCTCCGCAAAAAACTGAAAACTGCTACAGATAAAGATTATATTTCGTCTGTGTGGGGTATCGGTTTTATGCTCACTGCAAAATCTTAACGAAATCTTAACTATTTTCTTAACCGTTTTCTTAACTTTTTCATGATATCATGTTTTCAGAAACAAAAAGGAGGTTACACTATGGAATATGTTCTGAAAACAAATGCTCTTTGCAAGCACTACAAAAATTTTAAGGCTTTGAATGGTCTAACAATGAATGTGCCGAAAGGTTCGATTTATGGATTTGTCGGAAAAAATGGCGCAGGTAAGACAACATTGATTCGTCTTATTTGCGGTTTACAATCCCCCACAAGCGGAGATTTTGAACTTTATGGTGTCAAAAATTCCAACAAGGCAATTTCGAAATCAAGGCGCAGAATGGGTGCAGTCGTGGAAACACCGTCTATCTATCTCGATATGACAGCAGAAGACAATCTCAAACAACAATACCGCATTTTGGGAATGCCTAGCTTTGACGGCATACCAGAACTTCTGAAACTGGTCGGGCTTGAAAATACGGACAAGAAAAAGGCGAAAAATTTCTCTCTTGGTATGCGCCAAAGATTGGGAATTGCTGTTGCACTTTGCGGAAATCCTGATTTTCTGGTACTGGATGAGCCTATCAACGGACTTGACCCACAAGGTATTATTGAAATTCGTGAGCTTATCCTCAAACTCAACTGCGAGCAGAAAATCACGGTATTGATTTCCTCACATATCCTTGACGAATTGGCAAAACTTGCCACACATTATGGTTTTATTGACAGCGGTTGTATTATCCGTGAAATGAGCGCAGAGGAGCTGGAATCCGCTTGCCGTAAATGTATGAGAATGACCGTCACCAATACGGCAGTACTTGCAAGAGTGCTTGACGATATGGGGCTTGACTACAAAATGATTGATGACAAAACCGCTGATGTTTACGCAAAGCCCAATATCACACAACTTTCGTTTGCGCTTGCAAAGGACGGCTGTGAGGTGCTGTCGGTGGAGGAGCATGACGAGAGCTTGGAGAGCTTTTACATCTCTCTGGTGGGAGGTGGCAGTCATGAATAAATTACTAACAGCAGAACTTCATCGAATGTTCCGGCATCGTTATTATTGGATTTGTACGATTTTGTTTGGATGCATTCCCTATCTTGCGATTTATCTGCAAAGACAAGCCGACATCAGACACAACAATCCGAAACCAGAACCACCGGATGGTGTACTGTTTGCAGGAACATTTTATCTTTCAATTTTGATAGCAGTGATTGTGTGTCTGCATATCGGTGCAGAGTATAGCGACAAAACCATACGAAATAAAATTGCCTTAGGGCATTCCCGAACTGCAATCTATGTGGTCAACTGGATTGTTTGCAATATTGGTGTATTCGTGATGTATCTGGTATATGTACTGGTTTCTCTCATCAGTGGTTATTTTCTGACGGACGGCTATTTGACGAAGCCTTCTGCTATGTGTGGTGATTTAGCAATCAGTTTTGTCATCACAATGGTCTATACCTCTGTTATGTTGATGATTGTTATGGTAGTGCAGAGCAAGTCAGCCGGAGCTGTTATTTCTCTGGTGCTGGCAGTTGTTGTGATGTTTGCAGGGGCATCTGTCATGCAAAAGCTATATGAGCCTGAATATTTGACAACAGATGTGATAATGAATTACAATGGTGATGTGAATGATACCCACCAACCAAATCCGGCATATATTGACGGCACGGAAAGAGAAGTTGTAAAAGTCATTGCTGATATACTCCCTTCTTCACAAAGTATGCAGCTTGCAGAGGGCGCATTTGCACCAGAAAAACTGAAATATATGCCAATTTATTCAGGAATTATTATTTTGTTATCAACCACTGTTGGAATTTATATTTTCAATAAGGAAGATTTGAAATGAGGTGCGAACTATGTGTAAATTATTTCGTGCTTGTTTCATCAGATATATTAAAAATCCTATGACACAGTTTTGTCTTTTGCTGTCAGTGGTTCTTGGAATTTATGCAGGATATACTTCCGTACAGGCACAGCCCGGAACAAACACATTATATTATCTCGTGGGTGATGCCTACTTTCTGATAATTCTTTTGGCTGACATTATTCTGACAGCACTTGCAATTGGAAGAGAATTCAGTGACCATACAATCAGAAATAAACTCATTATCAGTTATACGAAATCACAAATCTTTTTTTCGGAACTGCTGACAATCATTTGTGTTACGGTTATCACATATCTGCTGATGATTTTACCGTTTGGTATCATGACAGCAAATTTCTGGACAAAATTGCCAACAATGGGCGTGGTAAGGATTCTGAAATATATAATTTGACACTTTTTTCTATAGAAAACTAGCGTTTTTTGTATTTTTAGAAAAAATAGTATCAGCTTATATGTTTACCATTCCTAAGAATTGCGATTCTCTTGCTGTTGGTTTATTTTGCAATGATTTCTTTGACGACAGCAATCTGCTTTGTGGCTGGCAATCGGACGGCTTCGGCAATCATTGCAATTCTTCTGATGTTTGGGTTATATCTGACAGATTACAAAATTCAATATGTGCTGAATCAGCCTGAAATATTACATCATGAAATACGTCAGTATGATGATGACGGAAATACAACTTATCAGAAAATAGATGAACCCAATCCGCAATATGTCAGCGGTACAAAAAGAGCCGTACTTTCTGCAATCAGTTACTGCAATCCAGTATCAGCAATTGATAACTGTGTGAGATTTACCTTTTATGCAAATGATGTATTGGCAGAGGAAACAGCTTTGCAAATGCAGGAAAATGATTATCAGGAAATGAATCGTTATTTTTGTAGCTTGTGCGGAGTGATACTGATTGTTCCTCTCATTGAATTGATGATTTTCTGCAAAAAAGACTTGAAATAAAGGAGTGTTATTATGGTATACGGTCTGTTGTGTATTGTCATTATCGCCCTGTGCGTGAAAATACATCTGCTGAAAAAATCCGCAAGGGAGATAGCGAATGAATTTGTTGACAGACTGCAAACCGATACTAACACACTGATTAACATTTCTTCTCATGATAAAGATATGATGTACCTTGCCGATACCATCAACAAACAGCTCCGTATTTTGCGGAAGGAACATCTGCAATATTATCAAGGAAATACGGAGCTGAAAAATGCCATCACCAATATTTCCCACGATTTGCGAACACCATTGACGGCGATATGTGGCTATCTCGATATGATGCAAAAAACAGACGATAAAACAAAAATTGACCGCTATCTTTCCATCATTACCGAACGCACGGAATTGATGAAACAGCTCACGGAAGAATTATTCCGCTATTCTGTGATTATTTCCCATGAAGGAAAAGAAACAACAGAAAATGTATTTGTCAATCAAGTACTTGCGGAGAGTATCAGCAGTTTCTATCCTGCGCTGACAAACAAAGGCATTACCCCGCAAATCCATATTACTGATAAACGTATCATGCGTATTGTCAACAAATCCGACTTGTCAAGAGTTTTCTCTAATTTGCTGAATAATGCAGTCAAGTACAGTGACGGCGATTTGAATATTACGCTGTCTGACAATGGCGAAATGATATTTTCCAATACTGCAAAAGGACTGTCTACAGTCGAAGTAGAACAGTTGTTTGACAGATTCTATACCGTAGAAGTTGCCCATAATTCCACAGGATTGGGGCTTTCGATTGCCCGAACGCTTGTGGAACGTATGGGCGGTACAATTTCGGCAGAATATGACGTGGGAAAACTAATCATAAAAATTGAATTATAGCTATCTGACACGGCTTTGAGATGATTCTTAAAGTCGTGTTTATTTTTGAGAAATTGCTGAAATTTGAAGAATCTTAACCAAATCTTAACTTATTTCTTAACCATTTTCTTAACTTTTTCATGGTATACTGTTTTTAGAAACGAAAGGAGTCAAATTGATTATGAGTGAATTAAAACAAAATATCCGCAAAATTTCAAGCCAAAATTCATCAATGCTGTTGATGTTTTTGGTAATTACCCTAGTATTATCAATCATTCTGTCAACTCTGAAAGGAATCGGAATATTAGGGGAAGAATTTCATGCAGAAATGCTTGTTTCGGGAGTACTTCAATATTTGGTTGCATTGCCCTTATCTATACTGATAATGCGAAGTAGTAAAAACGGCAAAAGTATTCCCAATCTGAAAGAAACGTTCCGAAAACCGCAGGCAACCAAAAAAGAAATTGCCAAGTGGATTATGATTTCTCTTTTGATTGTAGGACTGGTCTTCTCTTTGTTGAGTCCACTCGTCGCATACATCTGCTGTATTATCAGTCTCGTGCTGAGTATCAAGCATAAGAACGAATTTAAAATCAAGACAGTAGTCATTCTGGATATTGTCGGGCTTGTGGTGGCAGTGGCGAATAATATTTATGCAGTCATCTTGCTCAGCGGAATGCAGTAAAGGAATATTCAAATGAACAAATACAGCACCTCAATTGGAACAGCAATTTTGATGATGATGGTTGGAATGTCGCCGATAATCCTTTCGGTTATCGTTACACTTGCAAGCCAAAATTCCGACTTGGAAACGTATACAATGCCTGTTGCGTATCTTATTGGTGGATTATTGTGTATTTTCGTAGCGAATAAAGGGCTGAATATCCAATTCAGGGATTACGTTCACAAACCAGATATCCGACTGCTGATATTAGTAATTGCATCTGCAATATTCTACGAAATTTTTATGACGTACACAGTTTACAGGGAAACCCTTGCAGAAACAACCGTACTTACAACAGATGACATTTTTCCGATTGCAGATTTGGTTTTCATAGCACCCCTATCGGAAGAGCTGATATTTCGGTTTGCAATGCTGACCATTCTGTTGATAGCACCTGGAAACAGCAGGATGAAATTATCATTTTCGATAGGATTCGTATCCATACTATGGGTACTTCCGCATTTCAGCGGATTCACTATGCGGTCAATGGATATTGCATTTGCTGGAATGATTATCGGAATCATTTATTGGTTCAGCAAGAATCTATTATATTGTATCGTGTTCCATGCGACTACAAATTTCATCACTGTGATAACTGTCATTTTCAGCGAATTCTTTTATCAAAGAGCATACCTGTTTTATGTCAGTTTGGGTATGTGGCTGTTATGGATACCAACGCTGTTTATCGTTTTGTATTGTAACAGAAATCAATATTCTTTTCAGCCATTGGAAACCATCAAAAGCCTTCATTCAAAATGACAATAGTGCAATCCATGGTGTCAGTCCGAAAGCATTCAGAAAATCAGTGTGCTTTTAATTGTTTCTGATTCATGCTTTTTCTCCTGTGATGTTATTATTTCCAGATGATAAAGTGCAGTACTGCAAAGTCAATTCCCGAAAATATGACCGCCATGATTGCTGTGTAAACGCATCCGATAAGAAATCCCTTGAAATGAAACAGATAATCGTGATAGCCTTTACAGTCCTCTGTTCCGTCAATTACTACCCATTTCGGAGTAATTGTGCAGATAATCAAAAAATCCATCACAATCAGGTCAGCAACATTCCATGTCATAGCAACAATGAAAATGTAAATCAGCACTGACCAGAAAGAAACAGCTCCGCCGGAAAAATGAATCAACCCAAACAGCAACAACACACCAAATATCACGATTCCGCCAACCGAACCGAATATTTTTGCCTGTTTCTTCTGTTCCGAGGAGGGTTCAGGCAGGGCAGAGGCTTTCTGAATATCTTCTGGATAGTCGTGTAACATTTCCCACGGATAGCGTTTCAGAATCAGAAAGACATAAACTATCCACAATGTCGACCAGACAAGTCCAGCTATGAACGCATTGGTAAGCATATTTTCACCACCTTACTTTCTTGCATATAATCGTCTTTTGAGGCACAGCCTGTAATAAAATGCGGCAGTGTTCCGTCAAAGCAATTTTTTGTTTTCTGATAATTCATAGCATGAGTTTCTCTCCTTTCTGATTTTTTAAAATTATCTCACCATAAAACGGAACATATCAGAACCGAGAATTTTCACACTGCATTTATCAGCTTCCTGTTCAAGCAAAGCAATTTCTTTCGCAGATAACTGCACATTCGTTGCTTCCCAGAGCTGTTCCACCTGATAAGGCTTCCGGCACCCGCAGACGGGAACAATCCCTTTGGAGGCACAGAATGCCATTGCTACCTGCGGAATCGTAATCTGATGATGCTTTCCGATATGATGCATTAAAACATACAAAGAGTGCAGTTTTTCTCTTTTCCGCTGAAACATCAATTTCATGATGGATTTTGAAGATTTTACTCTTGGGTCAGTCAGCATTCCTTCTTCGAGTACAGCCCATGCCCAGAAAGAAATCTGATTTTCTCTGCACCAGTCAACAACGCCTTTTTCTTCCCATTCACGGTTAATCAAGCTGTAATGATTCTGTACACCATATAACGGAATACCAGCTCTATCCAGAATGGATTTTACTTTTTTGCATTCTTCCAGTGTAAAATTAGAAATGCCGATATTTCTGATTTTTCCCTCATGATAAAGCTGAATCATTTCAGAAAGATTCTGTTCAATATCCATCGGCAGATGCAGCCAGTAAATATCTACATAAGAGCGTCTGAATTCTGACAAATCCCGTTCCAGAGAGTTTCTGACCTGTCCGGCATGATATTTCTTGAATGGCGTAAATTTTGAGGAAATATAAATATCCTGCGTTCCGAATGTTCCAATCATTTTCTGTGCTTTGCCGAAACCGTAATCCTGAGCCAAATCAAAAATCAGCATATCTTTTTCTTTTGCGGTTTTCATACTTGCAACTAAAGTTTCATCATCCACGCTGTTTCCACGGATTAACTTTCCATAGGCAGAACTCCCCCATGCATTTGTGCCGATGACAGCAATTGGTTTCTGAATATTCATAGTGTTCTCTCCTTTTTGGTTTGCTGATGAGTAAACCGTCCTGATTCCGGACGAGTTCATATTGTTTCATCAGCGGATTGTTCTCACTGACAACGCAGTAATCACAAACATCACCCGTATAGCAAGTCCCTTCACGAATCAGTCCGGCGTGAATCATTTGCAGAGCCGTATGGTCACAGTTGCACATTAACGGCATCCATTTTCCGAGGTCGTTTTTCCTGACAAAATCAGCAATCGGACATTTCGTGAAACAATAGCGGACAACTCCGTTTTCTTTGTCGTATGGCTGAATTTCAGCTTTGAAGTCATCCGGATACTGTTCCGCATGAGCATTGCATTTGTCTGTTGATTTCTGAAAAATGACAGAAAGCAGATTCATTGTCCATTTATGATTGGCACTGAACAATTTTCCCAATATCCGGAACGGTGACATGAACATCTCAAAAGAAAGCGGTTCTAATTCTTCGAGCGTGTAATTTTTCGGCGAAATACTGCAAAATGCAAGCAGTAGAAAACTGTCATAAATCTGATTGACATGAGGACTTTTCTTTCCGCCGTAATCCGGCGCAGAACGGACAAATTCACGGTATTTTCTGACAGTTGCCTTTCTGATTTCATCCGCCTGAGTGCCGAATTCTTTCTCTATCCAGTCGGATAACACCGCAGCGGCATTTTGTTTAGAATAATAGTAGTTAAATCATAACTACAGGAGATAAAATCTGATGAAGGAACTGGATTATAAAACTATTGGTGCAAGACTGAGAAAGCAGCGTGAATTATTGGGCTATGCCCGTGAACAGCTTGCGGAGAAACTGGATGTGACACCAAAATTTTGTTCAGATATTGAACTTGGTGTAAGAGGAATGTCGTTAAGTACGCTCAGTAAAATGGCGGATATTCTGTGTATGAATACGGATTATATTCTTTATGGCGACCAGGATATGAGCAAAACTGATACGGATACCCTTTTTGCTCTGGTATATCACTGTCCACAAAAGCATAGACAAAACCTAATAACTATCATCAGGGCATATGTAGATGCTGTTTCAGATAAATGACTTCGCACAAACTATTGGTGTAGAAACAAAAAATAATGCAGCTCCTCATATGGAAGGAGCTGCGTTGCCATATTGTTAGTCAAGAAAATCTTGCAGATTGGTCATTTCATCATTCATCAAATCGTCTGTCACATGAGCATAGATGTCCATTGTGAAACCAGAATTTGCATGACCGAGAATCTTGGAAAGCGTTTTGATAGACATACCTGATTCTAACGCTCTGGTTGCGAATGTGTGACGGAGACCATGCACATTGATTTCACGGATATTATGCCGTTTCAGAAGCTTTTTGAAATCACGCTGAAAATCTCTCGGCTCAATCCATCCACCGCTTTGATTGATGAAAACATAGTCGCTTTTTGGGAGTCCTTTTCCCTTCAAATAATGCTCCTGACGAATTCTGTAATCATAAAGAGCCTGTGCAATTTCAGGGAGCAGGGGAATTTTTCGGATAGAATTGGCTGTCTTGGGCTTTCCAATTGCAAGATAAGTTTTGGATTCACCATCAACAGGAGCTGCTTTTTTGATGCGGTTGAGCGTTTGTGTGACTTTGATGTAGCTCGAACCGTTCAAATCAATATGCACATTTTTCCAAGGTAAACCGAGCAGCTCCCCCATACGCATACCAGTGTACAAGTCAAGCAGAATCGCCATTTCCAGTTTTTCACCCTTCATGCGTTCTTGCAATTGCTGCTGTTCCTCTACAGTAAAGAATTTCCGTTCTTTCTTGACAAGCTTTGGAACAGTCACATAATCAGCAGGATTTTTTGCAATCATCTCCAATGCAACAGCCTGTTCTAATGCCTTGTGCAACATATTGTGCATATTACGGAGTGTTTTGGCAATTAAATTTTTGCCCTTTCTTTTGAGATTGCCATTTCTCAGCCTGTCATTGTAGAATTGTTGAAGAATTAGGACATTCAAATCACAAAGCTTGACATTGCCAATAGTTGGTTGGATATGCTTGTGGATGTAGGTTTCATAGTTGATGGAAGTTGTTGGGCGCAGGTCATAACAGTAAGTTTCCAGCCACGTACAAAGCCACTGATACAGTGTTACTTTACTGGGTTCGATGTAAGGAATTGGTACAAAATAAAATGAACAGTTTTATAAAAGAACTGCTGTGATTCCAATGATTATTCTGATAATTCTAACTTTATATTTCTTCCAAATGTTCAACTTAAATTTCAGCAATTCCTA
>JAZAUD010000066.1:0-10137 GCA_036373775.1 Oscillospiraceae bacterium
ACCTTATCGTAAAGCCGATAAGTATGACTGCCACGGGTCAGCCAGGACTGGGCAGGATTCAGATTCTGCTGTAAAAGCTGATTCAGGTTAGCCGCACCGATAACACCTCTCTGCATAGGTGTCAAAACCTGAATGTCAGTCGGATTCACACGGCAGTATTTTGGAAGTCTCGACTTGACAAGCCCGATAATTTCATTGGCAGCCTGTTCAGGTTCTTCGCATTTGATAAAGAAAAAGTCTGTCCCATGCTGATTTTTGAGGTTCGGAAATTCTCCCTTGTTGATTCTGTGAGCGTTCATGATAATCTGGCTTGACTGTGCCTGACGGAAAATCTTTGTCAGCCTGACGACAGGAAATTTTCCTGAATCAATGATATCTCTCAGTACATTTCCTGCTCCTACGGACGGAAGCTGGTCAATATCGCCGACAAGAATCAGTTTCATATGCAGAGGAATCGCCTTTAATAATGAGTACATCAGGATAATGTCAATCATGGAGGATTCGTCAACGATTAGCACATCACCGTCAAGAAAATTATCCTTGTTCCGCTGATAGCCTTTTTCGGGGCTGTATTCAAGTAATCTGTGAATGGTTTTGGCTTCCATTCCTGTGGCTTCAGTCATGCGTTTGGCGGCTCTTCCGGTCGGAGCGGCTAACAGAATTTTGTTTCCCAGAGACTTCAAAGTTTCGATAATTCCAAGTGTTGTAGTAGTTTTTCCCGTACCCGGACCACCTGTCAAAATCATGACTTTTGAGGAGACAGCCTGCTGTATTCCCTGTGCCTGTATGTCATCATACTGAATGTGTAATTTCTGTTCCAATGCAGAAATATTTATCTTAACATTATGATTCAGAATTGTATCAGAATCGGCTAATTCAAGCAGTTTTTCGGCAGTTCCGCACTCCGAAAAATAAAAAGGCGGAAGATAAATTGCATCTTCTTCAATAATCAAATCATTTCTTTCAATGGTCTTATTCAAAGCATTTTCAACGGTAGGAATATCAATTTCAAGCAGCTCCGTGCATTTTTGCAGGAGCTGTTCTTTTTCTGCATAAACATGACCTTCATCTGCAAGCTGATTCAAAGTATAAAGGATTCCGCTTCTGCACCGTTCTGGATTGTCTTTCTCAAATCCAAGCTTGAAAGCAATTTTATCAGCCGTTTTAAAGCCAATTCCCCATATATCATCAGCAAGTTTGTATGGATTCTTTTTGACGGTTTCAATGCTGTCATTGCCGTAATGCTTGTAGATTTTAGCCGCAAAAGCCGTACTGATATCGTAATTTTGCAGGAACATCATGATATTTTTGATTTCCTTCTGACGTTCCCAGCTTTCAGAAATCCGTGCAATACGCTTTTTGCCGATTCCGTCCACTTCCGCTAACCGTTCGGGAGAATCCTCAATAACTGCAATGGTATCTGTTCCGAATTTTTTCACAATCTTCTTTGCATAAACTGCCCCGACACCCTTGATTAAACCGCTTCCGAGGTATTTTTCTATGCCGTATACAGTAGCAGGAACAGTTTCTTCCCATTTCTGAGCAGAAAACTGTGTGCCGTATTTCGGATTATTTGT
This sequence comes from Oscillospiraceae bacterium, assembly GCA_036373775.1. GTDB lineage: Bacteria > Bacillota > Clostridia > Oscillospirales > Ruminococcaceae > UBA3855. The sequence continues at coordinate 1,578 of JAZAUD010000066.1, forward strand.
CCAGTCTCCTTCTATCAGCAGGACAGAGCCGACAACAGCATCTGCCAGATTACCAACTACTGTCACAAGTTCCTGATACCCTTTCACACTCACTTTCAGAACGCTGTATCCTGTGTCCGAACTCTGAAATGTGATTCTTTCGACTATGCACCTTATTCTATACATGAAATTCAGCTCCAATTAAAAATTAACACAATTATTTAAATCATATCCTTTTTATTATAGTTCAAGTAGAATTTTTACCTATTGTTTTAAAATCCCGACTTGCATATGGTGTATTTTCATGGTATAATATAGTAAAAAAGAAAGTGAGCATTTTACTATGTCTAACCGAAGCAAGTCACGTAAAAAGACACCATGGGATGAATTAAACGAACTCACAGAAACACAGGAGTTTTTGCAAATGCACTATGTAAGACGATACGATGAAAGGCACAGTAAGCTCATAGACACCGGTGAGGCGAAGATGATAAATTCCTTTGCACCAGACCTATGTCCATTTTGTCATACTGATCAATTCGTTAAAATCGGTTTCGATCCAAACGGGATTCAAAGATATAAGTGTCAATGCGGAAATAGCTTCAAGCCAACTACAGGAACCATTTTTGATTCGCGGAGATTGGGAATATGTGAATGGATAGAGTACTGCCTGAACATATTTCGCTATGTCAGCCTTAATGCAGATTCATGGAACAACCGTAATGCAATCTCAACATCAAAATATTGGCTTGAAAAGTTATTTCTCACACTCAAAGATTCACAAAATAGCGTTGTTTTAAGCGGAACAATCTGGCTTGATGAAACTTATTATTCTGTTATCATGGGTGATAGAGTTCGTGATGAAAACGGGCATCTTCTAAGAGGGTTATCCCGCAATCAAATCTGTATAGGTGTTGCAACAGATAAGAAACACACCCTATGCTTTTTTGAAGGATATGGAAAACCCAGTCAGAAACGTAGCTATGAAACATTCGTAAATCACATTGCACCATATTCAACACTGATCCATGATAGGGAGAATACTCATAAGAAACTCGTTGAAAAGCTATCGCTCAAAAGCGTATGCTATTCTTCAAAAGAGTTAAAAGAACTTGCCGATAGTGAGAATCCACTTGACCCTGTAAACAGGGTTCATTGCTTGCTAAAAATGTTTCTGAATGCTCACAGTGGCTTTAGTCGAGATGATCTACAAGGGTATCTGGATTTGTATTCTTTTGTGATAAATGAACCTAGAGATCATCTTGAAAAAGTTGAGAAAATCATCAAAATGGTTTTTGAAAATCCTAAATTGCTAAGGTACAGAGATCAATTCGGCAGCGATACGTGATTTTTATACACCATATGCAAGTCGGGATTTTTGTTTTATTTGTTCCGGATTTCTTTGCCCATGACCAGCCGAACAATTCTCCGCCATTGTCATAGAGTTCTAAAACTTTAGTATCATGTAATATTTTGTGCGTTTCTTCTGAATAGCTTTCTGTCTTATCAAAGGTAATAAAAATCTGTTTTTCGAACTGCATATAGAGCTGAATAATTTCATCAACAGGAAAATCACCGATATTTTTCATGATAGGCGTATCATGTGCAAGAATCGGAAGAGGGGTTAATTTCAAGATGCTCAAATCAAAAATCACGACATTTTTCCAGCTTGTACCAGTACCATTATCCTGTGGCACACCAAAAGTATAAGAGGCTTTTCCTGTTTTTGTAGAAGAAAAAATAATCTGTGGCGCATAGCGTGTACCATGATAAATGAAATCATTGTACCGCACAAGTTCCTGATTGACAAGGCTCTGTACAGTATTTAATTGTTTTTCACGGATGTTTTCAAGAGCTGTTTTAGCCTGTTTGGTATCTTCTGCTATTTGTTTGAATGTTTCATAACCAGCATTTGCTTTTTTAAGGGTATCGATTTTTCGTTGTAAATCAATGATTTCTTGCAATGTCTTTTCAGAAAAATTTGCAAGTTCTCCCATTTGGTGTAGTTCCTCTTCTGTTTTCTGAATTTGTTCATTTAAAGCAGCTATCATTATCTGGAGATTTTCGACTTCTTCTGTGATGTCATTTGTTAAGAACTGATTGATTTTGGCATGAAAATTTTCTATCATATTCAGCCTTTCAAGATTGACATCTGGAAAAAATTCAGCCAGTTTATCAATATCTTCAGAAGTAGGTACAAAACCTTCTTTTAAGTTATTTTTCAGGTTTTCCAGACGAGAAATATAATAATTACGGTTACGTTTTATTTTTCTCAAATCTGCTTTCAAATTCGCTGTTTTTTGGACAATAGTGCTTTCACCCAGAGAGATATCAGTATCTTTTTTCGCTTTCAGAGACTGGAGCTGATCCTGTAAAATTTCAATCTCCTTCTGATTTTTCTTGAAGGCAGTTGCAGTTTTAGGAATCGGCAAAACTTCGCCAAGATCACTGACTGCTTTCCAGCCTTTTCTTCTTTTTTCTTTTTCATCGAAATCTTTCTGACAGCTTTCTACGAGTGAATACACATTAAACAATTTTTCGAGAGTAATAATGGCTTTATCATCAGGTATATCCTGATATTTCAAAGGGTCTGGCGAATCACAGTTTTCTCTTCCAGCAGCTCTGATATATCTTCCAACAATTTCACGGAAACTGATACCAGATAATTGAATCTGATATGCCTGAAACAGATGCTCTTTAAATTCCTCAAGAGTGATAGTTCTCTGAATCTGATAATCAGAATCACACACATTGACATGAAAAGCAGCATCTGTTGCTCTGCTGTAATATTCTATTTTCCCGTCAAATTCAAAAGCAAAATTGATTGTATGTGTTCCAACATAGGGAATAACACAGCCTTTGTTTTTGATATTTGCATAATCTTCACCACCGAAACAGAAATCAATTACCATTAAAAATGTAGACTTTCCGATAGAATTATCTCCGTTTTTTGTACCAAGAATTGTGTTTAATCCTTTATGAAATTTGATTTTTCCATAGGGTGTAAATTTTTCATCCTGACATGAGCCAAAAAGAGAACACTCCAATTCAATCAACATAGTTCAATACCTCCGCATCAGAATCATAATCAATTCGATTCAACAAATAAAGGCAGTCCAATGCCTCAATAAATTCACTGACATCTGAAAAATGTTTCTGCACAGAATGGTATAATTTTGCTGGATTAGCAGGTGATTTTTTTAATTCTTTCAGAATGACAGGAAACTTAGAAAGTACGCTTTCATTATAAGAATACAGTTTATCAGGAAATATCATCAAACACCTCACATTTCTGAACGAAAAAAGCGATTACAATTTCACAGGCTTCCCTGTTGCTGTTAGTTGATTCTTTCAGCCAATCTACCAATTTTTCAAATATTTCAGCTTGTTCAAATCCTCTGTCGTAGAGTTTATTATAATTGATGCGGACTTGAAAGCAAAAATTTTCATAAGCTCTTTTTTGTGGAATTTCCTTAAAAGCACTCTGCACAGCCTGATAGTAATCTTCTACATTATGCTGAATTTTTCTCAGCAATACACGGTTCTTTTTTTCAATCTTATTTCTAATAGGAACTGGAGAATAGCTTAGTTCCGCTGACGCTTCTACAGGTTCAATATCAAGTATTTTCAATATGACACTTCGGACACTTTCTTCTATTTTTTGTTCAGCGAGTTCTTTTTGACTGGCTTGATTATTTTCAAGAGCCTTTTTGATTTCTTTCATTCGTTTGATATTAGCTTGTTTTGGATTACATTGGTATTCATTGGCACACCCTGAACAAAGTGCAATCAAATTTGATTGACTTGTATGTGATTTTTTCTTATCAATAATCACTACGGTATAATTATTGAAAGAAAGTCCATTTTGTTTTTGAGAGATTAGCAAGCTTGAGCATCCATCGTTAGGGCATTTATTTTCCGCTTCAGCAACAAGAATATTCCCATAGGTTTCATTTAATGTATCATCACCAAAAAGAGAAAACTGCCCTTCAGATTCCTTTTTAATTTTTGCAGCTTTGCGAATAATCTGTTCAAAATAATTAGCTATCTTATCATCATAATTATCTACAGTAATGTCGGGAATGGATTTTGAGAAAGAGGATACTAAATGTTCAATAGAAGGTATCGTCATATCAAAATTGCCAATATAATCTTTAAAAATCATAGGGTCTAAAGAAACAGTGATTTGTTGGGCAACCTCTGTAATTTCTTTACGTCCTGAAAAATAATTTCCAAGGTTAGTTTGGTTACATAGAAGTCCGCATTTTCCCGTTCCCTGCGATTCATCTAAAAATAGTGGATTTTTATCAGCTCTTACTAAGATATTTTTAAATAGCTCTTTTGTAAACAAATATCTTGCTTTCCCATTACCAATTTCAGAATAAAGTATATTTGCAAAATTACTAAATTCTGTAACATGGTTTTTTGGCATATCACCACTTCTTTCAAGGTGTCGTTACTTTGCGTTACTTTAAGTTATTTTGCGTAGGAGAAAAAATATAGAAAATATGTTATGATAATAACACAAGGACAAATTACAATAATCCAAGCAGAAAAATCAACAAAATTCTATTAAAATTATAACATCATTCATGGGATTTGTCAATAATTAAATCTAAAAGCCTGATTACGTATAGGGCTGAGGATACAACAAGATGCATCTGGTATATATCCGGAAATGCAGATTGAAGTAGCCCTGCTTTGTAATACTCAGGTATTTTTGGCTGTGCTGCTTTTCTGCACAGCCTTTTTTGTATCCCGCTGGAAAGGGAAAATCATGAGCCGAAAATGGAGTCTCAAAATAAAATATGAACATTTTGTAAACTTTTCTCAAACTACCCAAAAGGTGGGTAGTTTGAGTTGTAAACTGGAATCAGACGACCGGAAGGAGGTGGTTTGAAGTGAGCATTATCGAAAGAAGAGAAGAAATAATCAGAATTATGATTGCCAGAAGAAAAAGCACAGTTCCTCAGCTTGCTGTTGATTTAAATGTGTCAACAAATACAATAAGACGTGATGTTACTGCTCTTACTTCAGACTACCCTCTGACTACTGTTTCAGGCAATGGCGGCGGGGTTGTGATTGATAAAAACTATCACCCTTATAAAAATGTACTTACATCCGAACAGACATATGTTCTCGAAGAAATTATGAACAGTACATCAAATGCTCATCACAGGGAAGTAATACGTCAGATGCTTGCAGAACTTACATCAAAAAAGTGTCGTCAAAAATATGCCTATAAGGAGGAATCATTCAATGACATCGATGATGAAACTGATTAACGCCTTGAATGCCTTAGTAGCAGCGTTGCAGGAAATCGCAGGCGAAGAAACAAAAATCGAGACGGGACAGTTTGTAGAAATCTACACACCGCCTGAACTGGAAGAACCGCCTGCACAGGAAACGAAAGTGTCAGCTGAACCGACAACAGTTACTCTCGATGCTGTCAAGGCGGTTCTGGTGGAAAAATCCCGTATGGGTTTCAAGGCAGAAGTAAAGGCACTTGTGAAGAAATACGGTGCGGACAGGATTTCCGCTTTGCAGGAATCGCAGTATGCTGCTGTATTGAAGGAGGCTGAACAGATTGGAAAATAATCACGCCGAACGCTCTCATGCAAAACTGTCTGCCTCGTCAAGTGCCAGATGGCTTGCCTGCCCGCCTTCTGCCCTGCTGAATGCACAGGTAGCTGATACGGCATCAGACTTTGCCAGAGAAGGCACTTGTGCCCATGAACTTGCAGAACACAAAGTCAACAAATTTCTCGGTCACAATGTGCGTGACCCTACAGAAAATCTTGATTTCTTTGATGCGGAAATGGCAGAATGCACGGACAGCTACTTGCAGTACATCACCGAAGAAACAGCGAAATATCACAAACCTGTCGTCATGGTGGAACAAAGGCTTGATTTTTCAGCCTATGTTCCGGACGGATTCGGCACAGGTGACTGTATTATTATCGCTGATGAGGTACTGACCGTAATTGACTTCAAGTACGGAAAAAATGTCCTTGTATCGGCTGAAAACAACTCCCAGATGATGCTTTACGCTCTCGGTGCTTTGGATATGTTCGGTATTCTGTACGATTTCAGGGAAATCAGAATGGTTATTTTTCAGCCGAGAATGGAAAATGTCAGCGAATACACTATTTCCGTCAGTGACCTGCTGGAATGGGCAGAACATATACTCAAGCCCACAGCACAGCTTGCTGCTGAGGGAAAAGGCGAATTTCAGGTTGGTGAACACTGCCGTTTCTGCAAAGTGAAAGCCACCTGCCGGAAACGTGCCGAATACAATCTGATGCTGGCACAGTATGACTTTGCAATGCCTGCTGAACTCGAAGATACTGAAATTGAAGCGATTCTTGAAAAAGCCGATAAACTGACTTCATGGGTGAATGACATTAAAGATTATGCTCTTTCTCAGGCTCTTGCAGGAAAACAATGGACAGGCTGGAAACTTGTTGAGGGAAAATCCAACCGCAAATATACAGACGAAAACGCTGTAGCAGAAAAAGTGAAGTCTGTTGGTGCAAACCCTTATGAACATAAAGTTCTTGGTCTGACTGCCATGCAGAAACTGCTCGGCAAAACAAAATTTAATGAACTGCTCGGCGGATTGATTTATAAACCGCAGGGCAAGCCCACACTCGTTCCTGACTCGGACAAGCGTCCGGAATGGAGCAGTGCAGAAAATGATTTCAAGGAGGAATCCTAATGGCAAAAAAACTGAAAAATCCGACAAAAGTTATCACGGGTCCGGATACCCGCTGGTCTTATGCAAATGTCTGGGAAGCCAAGGCAATCAACGGCGGCACACCGAAATTCAGCCTGTCTCTTATTATTCCCAAGAGTGATACAGCAACGGTCAAAGCAATCGAAAATGCAACAGAAGCAGCCTATGACATCGGCTCTGCCAAACTGAAAGGAAACAGCAGAAGCATTCCGCCACTTTCGGCAATTAAAACACCCCTCAGAGACGGCGATATTGAGAAACCGGATGACGAAGCCTATGCAAACAGCTATTTTTTAAATGCCAATTCCACAACTGCTCCCGGCATTGTGGATGCCGACCGTCAGCCGATTCTTGACCGCAGCGAAGTTTACAGCGGATGCTACGGAAGAGCAAGCATCACATTCTATGCTTTCAACAGCAACGGCAACAAGGGCATCGCCTGCGGACTGAACAATCTTCAGAAAATCCGTGACGGAGAACCGCTTGACGGTCATACCCGTGCGGAAGATGACTTTGCTGACGACGATGATGACGATTTTCTCGATTAAATAACTGAACAGACGGGCGGGCGTTTGCGGCATATGCTGTGGGTGGGCTTATGAAATTATGATTGAAAACTTATTGCATGAGATGATGGGAGAAGAAGCTCCCGTTCTGACGGACGATAACAGAAAAGAAATTAATGCAACATTGCAGTATATTTTATATCTTTGCTGTACGGAGCGTGAACGGAGTATTCTTCGCATGAGATTTGAAGAACAACTGAACTATCGGCAGATTTCCGCCTGTACTCTCATTTCTGATGAAAGAGTTCGTCAGATTATTGTAAGCTGTCTGAAAAAAATAAATGCTTATCGTGATATGCTGAAATGCGGTATAGAAAGATACTATCAGAATCAGATAATTCGTTTGCAGGAACGGCAGAGAGATGAAATTGCACGTCTGAATGAAATCTATGGAAGCAATGTTTCAGAATCCGCTGAATCTGAATGTATTTGTCCAGTATGGATTGAGGATATGCAGTTTTCTGCCAGAGCGTACAATGGTCTGCGCCGTGCCGAAATTCACAGCCTTGCTGAACTGACACAGAGTACAACAGATGAAATTAGCAGAATCAGAAATCTTGGCGAAAAAACTGTTGCTGAAATTATAGACAAGGTGCATTCCTACGGCTTGAAGCTGTTGGATGAACCATGAAAAGAGGACAGAAATGGAATGTATTACAATTGATATTGAAACACGGAGCGACCGTGATATTATGAAATGCGGTGTCTACGCCTATGCAGATTCCCCTTATTTTGATATTCTGCTGTTCAGTTATTCCGTTGACGGCGGAACTGTACAGGTGATTGACATTGCAAACGGCGAAAAGATACCAGATAAAATCCTAAGAGCATTTGCTGATGAAAGTATCATCAAACAGGCGTTTAACGTCAATTTTGAACGTGTATGTCTGTCGGTATATGTGCAGCGGAACTATCCGCAGTATTTTAGAAGTTATGGCTCTAACGAAGATACAGTAGGAAATTACTTCAATCCTGCCGGATGGCACTGCACCATGATTCACAGCCGTTATTTAAGTCTGCCGTCTTCTTTGGCGGAGGTCGGCAGAGTCCTGAAAATTCAGGAACAGAAGATGACGGAAGGCAAACCACTGATTAAATTCTTCTGTGTTCCCTACAAAACAGATGACAATGAACCAGAGTTTCATAATCCTGTGCTGTATTCTGACAAGTGGGAAACTTTCAAGGCATATAACAAGCGTGATGTGGAGGCAGAAATGGAAATTGACAGAAAACTTGTGAAATACCCTGTTCCGGATTTCGTCTGGGAAGAATTCTATAT
>JAZAUD010000067.1:0-9791 GCA_036373775.1 Oscillospiraceae bacterium
CGGAAATGGCTCAAAAACTTGGCGTTTCTCAGCAGACCTATTCCCGATATGAATCTCACACAACGGAAATCCCCTTGAAATTGCTGATTTATCTTGCTGAATTTTATGATACAAGCACAGATTACTTGCTTGGAATCACAAGTCAAGATAAATCCTATCCAAAAATAACGTAAAATGACCGTCAGGAAAGTACATAACAGGATATCTTAATCTATGGCCTGAATAAAAAACAACAAAAAAAGGGCTGTCGCACCATTCACTTTGATGCAACAGCCCTTTTTTATTACGTCACCACTTTAGGCGTTTAATGTAGTAAATAAATTTACCTGTTTAACCGTCACAAATTTTATGTGTCATATTTGTTGGTTATGGTAATGGCTATTTTTCCTCATTTATGGTATGATAGTACATCGAAGGGAGGTGTGCTGTCATGCTGAAAGAGCTGTACCACGGGAAAATCAGTCCGTCAGAACAAAAAATGAAAACTGCACCGGAGAAAACGCAGGAATGGATGAAACTCTCAGAAGAGTTTGAACAGACACTGACACCAGAACAAACCGAAATGTACCATAAACTAAGCGATATGCAGAGCGAAAATGCCTCACTGGACAATGAAGTTCTGTACATTCAGGGGTTTAAAGACGGGGCTTTCATGATGATGGAAATACTCGGAGAATGAAAGAAGGCTGTCCGGATAATCAAAATCTGGACAGCCTTTTTTTACCTTAACACTTTAGTGTGATTATGTTTCTCGGTCAATTACTTTTTGGGTCATAGAGTCAGCTCCTTAATTATCTTAACGATTTTCTTAGTTCCCGATAAATCGCACCTGCAAGTACACTCATCACAGCATGGTATTTGCTTTTATCCTGAAACAATGATTCATAGCTTGCCTGTGATTCTGTATAGCTTTCCATTGCAGTTTCGCCGAATATCTGCGGAAAAATACTCTCTGTAAAGATAACAGGGTCTGTTGTTCCAGCGGAATTTATGAGCTTCTGATTTTTTACGAGCTTGTCATGCAATGCACCAAGCATTACCCTGTCAGCATCTGTGAATGCACCTTTATACTGTTCATTTACCCTTTCGATGATTTCATCGAGAGGGCTTTTTTTCTGTTTTCCTGCACTGCCTTTCTTTTTTGCTGGAACATATTCACCATCAAGGTTTTGAAGTTTGATTTCTCCCTCAAATGTCTTTTGGAGCTTATAATATTCCAGATTCAGCTTGTTTTCCAAATCAATCGGCTTGTCCGATTCTGTCGGGAATAAATGCAGTAAATAGCTTAAAAATAAAAATTCTTTATGCATAGCAGTATCAAACATTCTGACAACCTGTGTGATATAGCCGTACCATTTAATGAAATTTCGCACAAGCCGGCGGAATTGATAACGCTCTTCCGGATTTTTCAGGTTATAGCGGTCAACAACAGGCTTCAAGGCACTTGTCATTTTTCCCATGTCATCTTTGCCGGAAATCTCCCATACTTTGATGAAATTTTCAATATCCGTATCTGTATAAATTGCATAATTCAGGAGTTCACGCTCTGTCTGGTAAATTAAATCTGCATTGACTTCCTGTTCAAGGGAGGTTTCCTGATAAAATGGCTGAAATGCGGAAAGAATCTCTTCTTTTGTGTTGGCGAAATCAAGAATGAATGTATCTGTTTTACCTTCACAAGTGCGATTCAGTCGGGAAAGTGTCTGCACTGCCTTGACACCTTTCAGCTTTTTGTCAACAATCATAGTATGCAGTAACGGCTCATCAAATCCGGTCTGATATTTTTCAGCGACAACAAGTATATTGAAATTGTCGTGAAATTCCGCTTTGGTCTGTGATTCTGAAATGTGGCTACCGTCTTTTCTGACATTCAATGAAGGCTCTGTGTATTCCTCGTCACCGTCCTTGACAGCTCCTGAAAATGCCGTCAATACGTCCATATCTGTATAATGATGCTCCTCAATGTAACGCTTTATCTCGTGAAAATAACGAACCGCTGCAAGCCTTGAATCTGTGACAATCATCATTTTTCCCCTGCCGTTGATTTTGTGCCGTGTGGTATCCCTGAATGTTTCCACAATGATAGCTGTTTTCTGGCTGATGTTGTAGGGGTGCAGTTTCTGATACTGTTTAATCAATTTTGTAGTACGGCTTTCAGGGAGTTCAGGGTTTTCAGGGGTCGTCTTGGCGATTTCATAGCAGGTCTTGTATGTCATGTAATTCCGCAGAACATCGAGAATAAATCCCTCTTCAATCGCCTGTTTCATGCTGTAAATATGGAACGGGTGAAAACTTCCGTCCGGATATGGTTCACCAAACATTTCCAATGTCTGGGCTTTGGGTGTCGCTGTGAATGCGAAAAATGATAAATTCGGATGTTTCCCATGTGTCAGCATTTCCTGAATGATTTTATCACTGCGGTCAATTTCATCTTCTGCTTTTCCCTCAATTTCGGCATATTCCCTCAATGCCTGTTCTGTGTCAGCGAGAGCTGTTTTCAGTTTGACAGCGGAATTTCCTGTCTGTGAAGAATGCGCTTCATCCACGATAACCGCAAAATTTCGCCCTGCCACCTTGTCAACCTCTGTGTAAATCACTGGAAATTTCTGCAATGTCGTGACAATCATTCTCACTCCGTCATTGATAGCGTTCTTCAAATCCTGCGAATTTTTCCGCTCGTCAATCGTTTCCACAGCTCCGATTTTATGGTCAAATCCTGAAATTGTCTCCTGCAATTGAGCATCAAGGACTTTCCTGTCTGTTACAATGATGACACTTGAAAAAATCGGCTTGTTATCGTCATTGAATAAAGATGCAAGCCTGTAAGCCGTCCATGCTATCGAATTTGATTTTCCAGAGCCTGCACTGTGCTGAATTAAATAATTATGCCCTGCTCCGTGTTCCCTGACATGAGAAATCAGACTCCGCACCACGTCCAATTGATGAAATCTCGGAAACAATAATATTTTTTTATCTTTGCGGTAACTCATGAACTTTTGCAAAATGTCCATCATGCTGTCTTTCTGAAAGACTTCTTCCCATAAATAGGCGGTCGGATAGCCGTTCGGGTTGGCAGGGTTGCCCTTTCCGCCGTCATGCCCTGCACCGTTTGAACCCTGATTGAATGGCAGAAACATTGTCTTTTCTCCGTTCAGCTTTGTTGTCATGCACACTTCCATGTGGTCAACGCAGAAATAGGCTAAAATCCGCTGATTGAAACGGAAACAGTTCTCCCGTGGGTCTCTGTCCTGCATCCATTGTTCCTTTGCGTTTTCGATAGTCTGCCCTGTGTACTGGTTTTTCAGCTCAAAGGCAAAAACAGGTATTCCGTTGACAGCTATCACCAAATCAACGGATTTCCGGCAATCCGCCGAATAATACCACTGTCTGTTGACGGTGATTTCGTTCGCCTGATAATTTTCAACAGCCGTCTGATTCAGTTCAGATTCCGGCTTGAAATAGCACACCCTGAACGGAATGCCCCTGTGTCTGAAGCCGTTCCGCAGAACCGACAGCAAGCCCTCACTTTCGACAGCGTTCTGAAATGCCTGAGCGAATTTCTCCGCCGTGCCGTTCTGGAGTGCAAATCTCTGCCATGATTTGGGCTGAGTGGTCTGCACAAACCTGACGAGGGTATCAAGATAAAGGGCGTTTTTCGCATCGTAGGGGTCAGAATTGACGGTATATCCGCCTTTCAGCATAGCGGAATGAATATCGGATTCAAACTGTTTTTCTGTGGCGGTCATGCCTGTACCTCCTTTTTTCCTGTGACATACTCATAAATGAGGGATTTTTTATAGCTTTCCAGCTCCTTGAGGAACTGTTCTTTTTTGGTGATGAGGGTATCAATTTCAGCACATTTTTTGTCGAGATAATCGGCTATTTCTTGTTGTTCGTCAGCTGATGGAAGATAAATAAGAATTTGGCTTAATTCTTCCTGATTGATTTTAGGCATTTTCACTCTATTTTCCGTCACAAGTTTTACTTGTGATAAAAATCTGTCTGATAGCATCATATATACAAGAAAATACTTATTTATTGTAGTTTCTATTGGGTACATATCTGCACTACACAAACCATCAAACGGGGCAATTATGACTTTATTTAAAACAGGACGAATTTTAGAATATACAATTTGCCCTTTATAAAACAAATGATTATTGCTTTCTATGCCTATTTCTCCAACTGTTTTACAATCAAGTAATTTGGCAGTACCCTTTTCAATATTGTCAGGAGCAACTTGCATATAATTTTGATATTCGTTTGGATGTACAAGATTTGATTTTACAGTAGCAACATATTTGAACTTGAGAACGCTCCACTCCTCTGGAATTTCCCCAATCCATGCAATACCACTGTTTTTCATGGTTCTGTTGCCACGAATGCCCTTTGTGACAGCCTGCGTGATAACCGCCTGACGGAGCTTTTTGTATTCCTCAATGGATGCTTTTGTTTTTTCGATAACGCTGTCGATAAGGGCGCATTTTTCGTCAAGATAGGCGGATATGGCGAGCTGTTGTTTTGCTGACGGATATGGAATAGCTTGTTCATTCCATAAGGAAGCAGACCATGTGGGAATACTAACCGAATCAACTACAATACTTGAAATGCTTTGTTGTAATGCATATTGAATAAATCTTTTATTTGTATCTAATTTCATATCAGCTCTAATAATATGGTCAGTATAACAAGCATTAGCCACTGGAAAATAGACATAAGGTGTTCCATTTCTTGCTAGTAGCAAATCATTCTTTTTTGTGTATTTCCACTCTGGAAAATTAGAGTAATTTGTTCTTATAGGATTTAAACCAGCAGTATAAAATATAGTGTCCTGTTCATCAAAAGTCCAGTATTCTTTATCAATTGCTTCACCAGTATTCACTCCGTTATGCAGAAATTTAAACCGGATAGTTCCCCAACTTTCCGGAATTTCTCCAATCCACTCAATACCGCTGTCTTTCATGGGTCTGCTCATGCGTTTTCCTCCTTGTAGACTGCAAGAAATTCTTCTGGTGTAATGGCTTTTACGGAGCTGTTGACAAAATCTTTGACGTTTCTTGTTACAATATAATCAGCTCCGAATGATACAGCACATTCATCCTGCAAACAGTCCTCAAAATCTTTAAATTCTTCATTTTCTAAAGCATGAACTGCCATTTCTTTGCTGATTCCGGCAACATCAAACACCAGAAGCATATTTTTAATCACACTTCTTCTTGTCGGTGCATCCATTTCTTTTCGTAAAATATAGTACAGGTTTGGAATGGAATGGACAGCGACTGCACCCTTTACCTTTTTATTCGCACAAAGTTTGAAAATTTCATAAGCATGATTGTAATAGGGTACACGTATAGAAATATAATCAACCAAAACATTGGAATCAACCAAGATTTTCATATTTTCCCTCCAGATACTTGTGATATTCCTCTTTTTCATCTTCAATAGGTGGATTGAATGGTCTTTTCAGCTTTTCAAGTTCCTGAAACGCTTTCTGCGATTCTGTAAGGGTACTTTCTTTTTTCTTGAAAATAAGTTGAATTAAAGAATAAAGGGTCTGTGCATCTTCTTCTGACAAATCAGAAACCGCACTATAAATCATTTCTTTTGTACTCATTATGAGACACCTCCAAATAATGTGTTAAGGCTTGCCTGAATATCGCTTTCCAGACTGCTGAGACGGTTCATAATCTCTTCCACGCTTTCAGGGGCTTGATACTCATAAAAATAGCGTGTCATGGGGATTTCATAGCCGATTTTGGTTTTCTTTTCGTCAATCCATGCATCTGGCGCATAGGGGAGAACCTCACGGCGGAAATAGCTGTCAATGTCCTCATTCAGCGGAACATTTTCCGTATCACGCTTGGAAGCATCCGGCACGGGCTTTCCCTTTTTCAAGATGGGGTTTCCGTTTTCGTCAAGCGTGGGACGCTCCACGACAATTTTCTGATAACCGAAAGTAATGGTATCAAAAATTTTGCTATGGCAGTAAATGCCGTTTTTATCGCCGTAAACTGCATCATTCTGAAATTCTCCATATGCCTTGACAATCAAATCACGGCACAAATCGGTAATATCATAACGCTTGAAACCGATAGATTTTCTGCGCTGTTCGCCACAGTGGGAAGCATCAATCAGCTGAACTTTTCCGGCACGGTAAGCAGGCTTATTTTTATTCAGAATCCAGATATAAGTGGAAATTCCGGTATTCATAAACATATCTGTTGAAAGCTGTACAATAGTATCGAGCCAGTCATTTTCGAGGATATAACGGCGGATTTCGGAAGAACCGCTTCCGGCATCCCCCGAAAACAAAGGCGAACCGTTTTGAATAATCGCCATTTTTCCGTTTTGGGCGAGTTTGGAAAGACCATTCAGAACGAACAATTGCTGACCGTCTGAAATTTTGGGGAGACCTGCGGAAAATCTGCCTAAATTGCCTTTTTTGGCTTCTGCTTCAACGGCTTTCTGTTCCCGTTTCCAGTCGATACCAAACGGCGGATTTGAGATGATATACTGAAACTGATAGCCGGAAAACTGGTCTTCTGAGAGGGTATCGCCATAGCGCATATTGTTAGGGTCTCCGCCCCGAATCATCATATCGGCTTTGGCAATTGCGAAAGTGGAGGGGTTGAATTCCTGCCCGAAGCAGGCGACATTCATTTCAGAATTGAGGTCGTGAATGCGTTCTTCCATGCAAGAAAGCATCTGACTTGTACCCATTGCCATATCATAGACAGCGACAGTTCCGTTTCTGGAAAAATCGGCATCAGAAAGCAGAATATCGGTCATGAGGTAGATAATATCACGGCTTGTGAAATGCGCTCCGGCTTCTTCTCCGAACGATTCCGAAAAACGCTTGACTAAATCTTCAAACATATAACCGCAGTCAACCGCACTGATTTTATCTGCTCCCAGATAGCCTTTCTGACTATTAAATTCTTTGATAACAAGATAAAGTGTATTACTTTCCACCATTCGCCGGATAATTGCATCAAAGTCGAATTTTGCAAGCACATCCTGCACATTGGCAGAGAATCCGGCGAGATAGTCACGGAAATTTGTCTCGATATTATCGGGGTCAGCACAAAGCAAATCAAAGGTGTATTTGCTTGTATTATAGAACTGATAACCGCTTGCTTTCGTCAGAAATCCATCAATAACGGCGAAATTTTTCTTACTTTCGTATTCTTTCAATACTGCATCATGTGTCGGCAACAAACAGTCATGAAACCGCTTGACAACGGTCATAGGCAGAATGACAAGTCCATATTCATGCGGTTTGAAAGGACCTCTGAGCATATCTGCGACATTCCAAATCATGGACGCTTTTTCAGCGATATTTGTACCAACTACTGTAAATTTATCATTTGCCATTGGCTTTTTCTCCTAAGTGAATATTTTTGCATTATGAATATGTATAACATTCCAGTATACATTATACCATAATTTCCTGATTTTTGCAAGGTGTTTTTTCAGCCTGTTCCCTTCAAAGGAGCAGGATTTTTTTATTGCCATTTTTCATGCACTTTTCGCAGAAAAACAGCAGAAATGAAATGATAATCCACTGCTTTTTGACATCGTTTTTCCAACACATGATAATTATAGTACAGTAACTCTCGAAAGCCTAGTTTCTGACATTTTTCCCCTGTCTGGAAATGTTATAATGATTCTATAAACAGCGATTTTTAGCTGTATTTTGAAATATGATTTGTAAGTCTGCATTGAAGCAGACTTTTCGTATTTCAGAAAATAGTATCAGTTGGCATTTTTAACAGAAAGCGTTTTTAGAAATTGTACATAATGCTGATTTTTCAAAAAATCTTGCCCAGATGAATTTCTGAACGCCAGTCATAAGTAGAAGGGAAAAAATTGTCTGAAAAAAACATTATGATTCATCATATTTTATTCAGCATTTTACACCTGTATCAGTTCTTCTTTGTAGCAATCAAAATTTTAATATTCAAGTCCGAAGTGTACGCAGACCACGGCACAGGATATTTCAATAGGAAAGTTCAGCTACGCTGAGAATTGTTGAAATAGCCTTCTGATGGTGTGTCTGCTGGTCAAAAGAGGCTGTTTCTGCAATGTTCCTGCTTCCTGTGCTGTTTCTGCATTCGGCAGAAAGGTCCTTTTATGGAAACAAAAATTTATATTCAGGTATTGGACGACTTTATAGAAGTCAGAAAAAATGTCTTTCGTGCGTTTTACAACAGTTGTTCTTCTGAAAGAAAACGGCTGCAGCAGGAAGGAAAATGTTTCTGTCCTAAGAAAATGATATGGAAATGTGACTGTGACTGTATTAACTGTTCTTTTTCTTGTAAACCAGAAACTGATGAAATCTATGATGGTGATTTGGATAAAACCGAAAATACTCCAGCAGAAGATGCTACAGAAAGTCAAATCAGTATGATGGCTTTGAAACAGTTAATCAAAAAAATTTCAGTTGTCTATCCTGATGCAGAAACGATTATCTGGATGCGTTATATGGGATATTCGGACAGAGAAATTCAGAAGATTATCCATATTCCACGCAGAACTTTTGAATACAATATTGCATCAGCTTTGAAACAGCTCAATGTACATATTGATGACTACCTTTGAAATTGTGAATATTTTGTAAATATTTCTCAAACACGACAAAAGGTGTCGTGTTTGGGGTGTACAATGCAAGAAACCGGACAGAGGAGGTGAATCTGATATGAGTCCTGTAGAAAGACGGGCAGAATTTATGCGTATTCTCATTAGCAGAAGAAAAAGTGACATTCATGAGCTTGCACGTGATCTTGACGTTTCCCCAAGAACAATTCAGCGTGATATCAGGGTACTTGTATCAGACTACCCGATTCAAAGTGTCAGTGGAAATAAAGGCGGTATTTGTTTGCCTGACTGGTATCATCCACATAGGGGACTTCTTTCCAGAGAACAAAAAGATACATTATTTGAATTACTCAGTATGGCAAACGAACATCAGGCTGTAATACTGAATCAGCTGATAGCTGAATATGGTTCTGCACCGGTTAAACAAAAATAGCGGTGAAAGGAGGGAGAAAAATGTCCGTCAAAGATAAAATTTGCAGAATTACAATCAGTGAAAAGGAAAACATGGATGTTGCATGGCTCATGTCTTTTGCAGCCGAAAAATCCACAGTTGACCCTTGGACAGCAAAACTGCTGAAAAGAGCTTCCAGACTGCTCAGAACAACAACAGGCTTCTGTATGGTAGCAATGCATCATCTGGAACAGGTACAGAAAATTTCAGCAGAAGAAAAGCTGCTGAGAGCAATTTTTGAAGGAGGAAATGAAGATAATGACCCCAATCATGAAGCTGGTGAATGCCCTAAATGCAGTGATTGTAGCATTGCAGGAACTTGCCGAACAACAGACAAAGGCGGAAATTGCAACCTTTGAACAAATTGTTCCGCCATCAAAGGACGAGCCGTCCGAAACAAAAGAATCCGCTGAACCGTCAAAAGAAGTCAGCATTGATGCAGTCAAGGCGGTACTTGTGGAGAAGTCTCGCATGGGATTCAAGTCGGAAGTAAAAGCACTGGTGAAAAAATACGGTGCGGACAAGATTTCCGATTTGCAAGAATTGCAGTATGCCGACATTTTGAAGGAGGCTGAACAGATTGGAACATAAACATTCTGGACGCCCCCATGCAAAACTGTCTGCCTCATCCAGTGCCAGATGGCTTGCGTGTCCGCCTTCCGCACTGCTCAATGCACAGTCAGCCGATACTTCATCAGACTTCGCAAGGGAAGGCACTTGTGCCCATGAACTTGCAGAATAC
>JAZAUD010000068.1:0-9443 GCA_036373775.1 Oscillospiraceae bacterium
CATCAATTCCGGCATCAGAAAGCAGTTTCATCAGCTCTTGTTCCCTATCCATGCAAACCCCCTTCCGGATTTTCGGAAATTTTTTCAAAAATCTCAAAAAATCGCTTTCTGTGAGAATTATAACCCCTTTTCCAATCCCCCGGAGGAAAAAATTTTAAGGCAGAGGGGGGGAGTATCGGTCAAACCAATTCTCTACGAAATCAGTCCAGTCAGAATTTTTCTGTTTCGCCCGTTCCAGACAGATTTCTTTTGGTGTATCAATGAAGATAATTCGGGCATTCAGACTGTCGGCAAGGCGTTCTCTTTCTCCCCGTAACGGATAGCCACCTATCACATAGGCATTGTGCCACTTGCCACGCCGTACCCGTATCATATCCAGCAGAGAGTCACGCATCGCAAACACATTGCTTTTCAGTTCCGAAGGTTTCTCATATTGTCCGCATGAACCGGAACGAACAGCACTCCATAGCCTGTCTATGTCCATGATAATGTCTTCCGGTTCTGCCACACTGTCCACCCATGTTGTCTTCCCAGCACATGGAGAACCATAGACAAGATATACCTGCTGAATAATTCTTGCCTGATTTCCATAACCGAACCGCCTGTGTATCTCGTTATGGCAACGGAAATGTACGAGTTTGATGTTCTCCGGATTCAGAGCAACAGTAGCATCGTCAACATTCTCCTCTGTCAGTTCAATGACATGATGTGCGATGCAGTCATATGCTTTCAGAATTGGCTTGCCGCAATGTTCACAGATAACATATCCGTCATCTGATGCACGTTCTATCCGCAACAGCTTAATCAGATTTTCCCATTGCCTTGATTTGTAGAAGGCTTGCCTTTTCTCATTCATATGACAGTCACATTATAGGTTATCGGAAAAGAATCCTCTCCCTCATAAACAACTGTAACCAGTGCCGCGCCATTTCCGACAGTTGCCTCAAATGTAACACCGGAATAATACGTACCAGAAAAGCTCACAATCACGGCACTTTCCGCAGTAATCTTGTCGTTATGATAGATTTTGGTTTCTCTTGTGCTGCCTTCAATGTCCATTGTATCCTGAAATCTGCATGTTGCTATTTCTTCCAGGCATTTATTTTCTTTTACGCCGTACATTACCAGTCATCCTCTGCTTTCTGCTGTTTGAGCTTGAGTTCTGCTTTCCGAAGTTTCAGGTATTCATTCTTGTAGTAGTCTGTTCCGGTAATGTCCATCAGCACTCTTGTTGCCTTTACATCTCCGGATTTTGCCGCTTTGATGATAGCTGCCACAACAATCAGCATGTTGGTAGCTTCTTCATCAGCATCCAGACCAACATCAGAAAGCATCTGAGAATCATCTTCCTGATTGGAAGGAAGATGCAGGAGCAGTTCAGCCGCCTGTTTCATACTCTTTTTCTTTCGTCTGGCTTTACCGGATGCTTTGCCACCTCTCGACTGTTCCTCGACAGTTAACTTGTGTGCAGCCGGAATCAGGTTTTCATCATTCACATAATCACCCTGAAGTGTTGATTTGTTCCGATTCACTCAGCAAGGACAATACCAATGCTGCCAGGTTTTCTTTGATTGGATTACCTTCACTCATTTCCATAGCTTTCAGCATCCTGATAGTAGCAATAGAAAGTTCTTCCAGAATCAGCTCATCACAGCCACGCAGTTCAAGTTCTACTTTTTCGCCTTCAATCTGCATCCGAATCATATCAAAAGCCTCCAAATAAACAAAACAGCATCCTTTTTAGATATGATTCAAAAAAAGATGCTCTGAAATTACATATGGTTGCAGAGGACGGAATCGAACCGTCTACCTCAAGGTTATGAGCCTTGCAAGCTGCCAATGCTCTACTCTGCCAAAATACCGCCGGAAGGCGGTAAATTAAGGAATGTCAAAAGCAATGGAAAATAATTGTCTGCTATATTGTTACTATTATATAGTATATCGCTTGAAATGTCAATGAAATTCTACAAAACATAGAGAAATAAAATTACACTCCCTGACCGTAATCAAGGAGTGTAATCTTTTCCCATGAGCAAATAATTTAAGGAAACGTGGAATAATGCTGATAATTCTATAATGAAGATGATTTTTGGTTCTGTGCGGTCGGCTTCCCAACTCGCTACTGTTTTGTCTGACACATAGAGCCGTCTTGCAAGTGCTTTCTGTGTCATGTGGTTCTGGTCTCTCAGGTATTTGATTCGTCCGCCTACAGTTTTTGCTTGCATTGCAGTCCCTCCAGTATCATTTACAGCAGACTGCATTATTTTCCTTTGCATGTCTTAATTATAGCAGAATTTCGGCATTCTGTCAAGATTAGCAAAGCTGCTTTTCTAATTTGCTGAACAGCGTATCTCTCTGCCTATCAGAATGGAAAATCTGCCGCCATTCCATCAGAATACCGCTGACAGGATTACGCCACACATATGCAATCATCGGCTTTCCACCCTTATACTTATAAATTTTGATGAGATTTTTGACCGGAATCAGTTCTTCTTGCACGCAGAAACTATCATCAAAGTCATTTGTTTCTTCACAGTAGTTACTGACCACTTTCACGAATTTTTTCACAAAATCACCTCTAACACGAACATATTTTCTTTATTTTAATTCTAACAGAAAATAGCCGTTTTGTCAAGGATTTTCGGGGTTTTCATTTTGATTTATTTGATGACTGGGCAAAATGCCCACCCATCAAAGATGCCGCCCAAAATTAGGGCAGCATAGAACTTAATCATTTGGTTAATCTCATTTCTCATAATAATATCTGCTTTCTTTTTCTGTAATCATTATTCCAGACTTTGAATATTTCATAAGCTGACAAATAGCCAATTACTTCATCTTTATCTTCTTCTTTGCCTGTCAGAAAGCTGAAATCCATCAGCTCAATCAAATCTCTCTCATGTCCATAACTGTACATATGTTCAACTACATCAGAAATCACTTTTCCATCAGCAATATAGGCTATCTTCCAACCATCAAACATTCTGTGCCTGATATGCGGAATCTTTGCTATGTTCAGCATACTATCCAGTCTCAGAATTTCCTGATAATCCAGATTCAGCTTGAATATACCCATCATCATGTAATTCCTCGCTTTCCAACCTCGTCTCTGACATCTGCCAAAAACGCTGTCCATGTCTGAACATCACAATCATCACCATAATCTCTGTATTCGGAAATATCTTTCTGCAAATGCCAGACTGTGTTATTATTCAAATAAGGCAGAAGCGGTCTAATAAAACTTGTCACCAGACTGGACATATATGTTTTTCTGCCTAAGCTGTACCGGACAGATGCACACAGGATACAGCCGAAATCATTATCTTTCAGGTCAATGACAGGCGTTTCATCAGCGGCCAGTGCAATTGCTTTTTCTCGGTCAGTCATGTAATTTCTCCTTTCTTTTCAGGCATTTCCGGCATGGGCATCCAATGCGTGACATCTGTCATGCCGCTGATGTTCCATCTATGTTCTTTCGGCAGATACCGCAGAATCATCAAATTTCCTTCTTTCCATGCATTTTCAGCCATACTCCATGTCCGACAGATTACAAGACACGGATTTTCGTTCTCTGGAAGATGTTCTTCACAGGGAATCCACTTTGCCAGATAACTGTCTGCTCTTTGATTCCATCGCCGAGCAACAGCAATCTGAGTAGTATAAGATGCTGTTCCACAGGTACAGCATTTGCATTCTGCCTTGTACAGTCCGTCCCATGTGGACAAAATTCTTGCCTGACCACCACAAAATGGACAGCGTTTCAGTCGATATTCAGAATTTTTCTGCATTATTTCATTCTCCTTCTGATTTGTGTGATTGTTCCGGAAGTATTGATTTCTGTTAGCGGTTTTGATGTAACAGTTCCGGTGCAACCGCACATCTGCCGGGACTATTTTTTATTTTATGTGACATATTTTTTATGTGCAATTTCGAGGTCTTCTTCTTGCAAATCAAGATAAATCTGTGTGGTAGTAATCTGCTCATGACCAAGCATTTTTGATACCTGTTCTATTGGCATTCCACGTCTTAAAGCCATTGTTGCACATGTCCTGCGAAATTTGTGCGGATATGCCTGAACTCCTATTTTCTTTCCAAGCTTTCGCACAACCACTTCGATATTACTTTTGCCGATATGCCCCTCTGCAACTGCCGCCGGATTTTGCCACCATAAAGCATTGGCCTTACATCTCCCACTAAATTCATAACCCTTTGCAAACAGCCATGGATTATTATCATTTCTTTGGCTCAAATATTTTGAGATTGCAAGCTGTGCTTTTGCATTTAAGTATACTGTCCGGTCTTTGTTTCCCTTCCCATGCACAAGAATTTTATCTTTCTGAATATCGGCTATTTGTATTTGGCAGAGTTCTGAAACTCTGCATCCAGTAGACAAAAGCAATTCTATAATAGCGGATTCTCTTGCATTACGGCAAACAGAGCGAATTTGTTCCACTTCCATTTCGCTGAAAGAATGTTTTTTTACCTTGTCAGGCTTCATCTTATCAATCTGAAGCATGATATTTTTCTGTGCAATTTCGTTTGCACAAAGATAAGCATAGAACGACCGGAGAACACGAATTTCATTGTCAACTGTCACTTTTGTGACTTTGTCTTTGACAAGTCTCCCAGCGGAATATACTCTGACATCATCAGCAGTTATTTCAGGAATATTTTTATTGATTTTTCCCATGACAGATATTAAGGTTTTTGCATAGAAAGAGATTGTTCTTTCTGTGCATCCGCTTATCATTTTCGCAGCAACAAACTGCTTTATCAGGTGTTCATTTGCAGTTTCGTCAATAATAGCAAGTGATGTCTCAATTGGTGTACATTCTACATTACGAAAAAGCAAAATCAATTTTTCATGAAGCCCGTCAATTTGTATGCCTTGTTTTTGCAACATCATCAGGATATTGTTAATCAGTTCTTCTTTCACAGCAGCACCCCCATGTTTCTGGGCGTTCTGAATGTACGTTCCGGCGGATAATGCATATCAAACGGCTCTGCCAGCGTATTTCCCTGCACCACAACAGCATCTATGCCATACAAGCTTAACTGTACATAAGTCATGTAAACTGCTTTCCAGTCCAAATCCTGAGCAGTAACACGCATTTTATGCTGATAATTGATACCCATATCTTTCATAACAGAAGCCATTGCAATAATCATTCCGCCAGCTCCGCAGGAAGGTTCATTCACCGGAATTATTTCATCTTCTTTCAAATCTTTCTGCATTAAAATCAGAGAAGCACACATTTTTGACAGCGTGAAGGGCGTGAAGAACTGCCCCGTGTTTTTGTTTCCGCATCCTGACTCCATATAGATTTCACCGAGAATATCAGAAATTTCCTGTCCCATTGCAATAGACAGCAAACCGGACATTTCAACAAGACAGTGCTGTTCTTCGCTACTGTATTTCTTCATGATACTGCAATACTGCTGTTCCCGTTTATGATACAATTTGTTTGGATTGTACACATAACAGGTATTTTGAATTGCCAGTGCCGTACATTCTACCCAGTCAGTAAATACCTGATACGGTGACCACTGACCAGAAATTTGCTGAATTCTTTGGATGATTTCTTTTTTTTCATTCATTACCAGTTCACCGCCTTGTCAATCTGCCGTTTCTGTTCTTCTCCTGAAAGTCTGGTATAAATCATTGTGGTGTTGACTCCGGAATGTCCCAGAACGTCTTGTAATCTGATTCACCCTTACAGTCACTTCCTTGCATCCCACTTTAATCACAGTGCCATTACGCATATAAAACTTGCATTCCAGCATTTTCGTATTTCACTCTCCTTTTTGTCTTGAATTTGTTTGATTATTCCAGAATAGTTGATTTTTTTTCTATCCTGTTCATGGCATCTATCTGCATCTCAGCAGTACAAGATGTGTAAATATCTAATGTAATGTCACAATGTTCATGTCCAAGTATTTCAGCAACGGTTTTCGGGTCAATCCCTGCACCGTTTATCGCTCTGGTAGCAAATCCATGCCGTAGGTCATGAAACCGGACATGCGGAATATTCAGTTTTTCCAATCTTCTATTGAACGCATTTCTGACTGATTCCGGATTTCCAAACTTTTCTGTTCCAGTACAGATATAGCCCGTTCCCTGATGGATTCTCAAGAATTCTGTCAAATGTTCCGGAAGATATACTCTCCGTTTGCTTTTCGGTGTCTTTGGTTCACCGAGTTCGCAGACGGTTCTTTTTTCGTCCGGTATGTAATACCGCTGAACACTATGCTGAATGTAGAAACTATTCGTATTGAAATCAATGTCAGACCACTGCAAAGCACAGACCTCTCCGAGACGAATGCCAGTATGCATCACAATCAGCAGAGCCGAAGAAATCACTTTCATTTCATGAACAAGGTAATCATCAAGCTGATGAAACTGTTCATCAGTCAGAACTGTACATTCTTTCTTGTATTGTTTCGGATAATCCGGACGGATTACAGGCATTTTAATGATGCCTTCCATTTCAGCACAGCGGAAGATGCTTTTCAGAAGTCCTACACAATACTTGATAGACTTTACTGCCATTCCGTTCCGGAGCATGGTGTTTACAAAGCCCTGTACAGTCTTTCCATTCACAGCATTCAGCCTCATATCTCCGAAATAAGGCAGAATTTTACTTTTCAGACAGCGAACATATCTCTGATAGCTGCTGTTCCGTACCGTGTTCCGCCTATATTCCAGAAATGTTTCCGCATAGTGCTGTACTGTTGGTGTGTCTGGAAGTTCCGGAACAGCAAGCGGCAGACCGTCAGCCGGAAGAATTACCGTATCATTTGGCTGTATTCCGGACTTCATGAATTCCAAATCCAGCATATTCAGACGAATTGTGACTTCTTTGAATTCTGCATAAATCATTATAACACGCCCTTGATTTTCCATTTTCTTCCAAAATGTTGGTGGAACACATTATTCCACCAACATTTTTTCATGTGAAATAGTCAGTCACGAAATAGGACTGACTTCTTTCATTCGTCTGATTCTTCACCTGTCCACTCTTCATAGAACTTCTCCAGCTCGTCTCTGGCATCAGCTCCGAGCAGCTGCTTTGCCAGACTCAGAAGGTCATCTTTGATACTCACACATGTGCTGCATGTACAATCAGCGATTCCACCAAGCATACTTTCAATCTGGTCATAGACTAAATCAGCCTCATACATAACCTCTCACCTCTATTCCACAATATGTTGAAAGATTGTTGAAACTTATCTCAAGGTCTTGTAAATGTCATTCATGATAGCAAGGCTGCTATCACCAGTAATGCATTTCTTCTTCTGTTCGCCGTTCTCAAACGTGATAAGCACAAATTCGGCATAGCCTTCCTGAACATATTCCATGCTTTTGACATTCGTTCTGCCTGCATAGAGATTCATCAGATTTCCAAGCTCCTGAACAAAGTCTGCCCTATCTTCTGCACGCTCTTCTTTGAAAAATTCTTCCCCTGTTCTGACAGCAAGCTTAATAATGTTGTTTTCAGCAGCAATGGAAAGAATCTCAGCTTCATCCAGATTAGTTCTTTCATCATTAGAAGTTGGAATTATTCTTTCAGAATATTGCCAAACGTTGCATTCCGTTACTTTTTCTGTGATTACATCCAGAAGAATGAACCGTTGCGTTGCTGGCATTGCTTGCATTAGGTCTTTCAGTTTCATGTCATTCACCTTCTTCCTTGCTCCGGCTCGCCCCGGAGCTTTTTTTCTGTCTGCCCGTCTGATGGGCGGCGGTCTGGCACGTTTCATTTTTTCATTACCTCACAGCTCCGGTCTTCATCAGCTCCAGTTCATCAAGCCTTGTCATGGTTTCACCTCCTGCTTTGGAGAGTTTTACATTTCAGACATCGGCGGCGGTCTGGCACGTTTCATTTTTTCATTACCTCACAGCTCCGGCTCGTCATGCCGGGGCTTTTTTGTTGCCGTGGGCGGCTCTCCTTGTGTGCGGTGTTCTGCCGCCCTTACGGCTGGTGTGGGGCTTGATTGGCTCAAACGTTCAGCATCTTCTCTACTTGTCAGATACTTGTGCATACATTTGTGCTTCAAGCATTCCTTCGATTCTGGAGGCAATGCCAATTTTATTTACTATGTTCAGTTCACGGAAAGCTCGAAGGAAATTTGCTTCTTCTTCACTTCTTGGCAATGTTCCGTTATTATACAAAGCAGTAAGTGTTTTTTGGGCTTCTTCTAAAATTTCTGTTTTTTCTTTCAATTCATTCATACTACTCACCTCTTTTTTTTATTATATTCAGTATACAATATTTTTGTTGTATTGTCAATATATTTTCAATTATTTTGTTGCACTATACAAAATTAAAATTGCTTTTTATGCATTTTTAACAATTTTTCAGTTATTCATTATAAAATAGCAATTTTATCTTGACAAAAACAATTTTTTTGTTGTATAATAATCATTGTAGAGAGGAGGTGACAACATGGACACAAGAATAAAAAGAGGACAAATTTTAAAGGAATTGAGACAAAAAAAAGGGTGCAAACAATCTGAAATTGCTTCTCTTCTCAATATTACTCCTCAGGCATATCAACGATATGAATATGGTGCTTCTGAACCAAATGCTGATGGGTTCGCACTCCTTGCTGATTTTTATGATGTCTCTATTGATTATCTTTTTGGCAGAGAAGAAAATACCAATCCTATTGCACAATTATCAGGTGCAGATGCAGAAAAAAGAATCTTACAGGCATACTTTCAGCTTGACCCCAATCTCAGGGCAAAAGTTTGGGCAGAAATGGCGACTAATTTACAATCTCAATTAATGAACAGCAAACAAGATGATATTGTAAAAACAACAACTATTGGAGCAGAACTTGACCGCCGTGAAACAGAAAAAAAGAAAACCGAAGCAGATGCTAAAGCAGAGAACACCGCCGCCGGATAATTATGACCCTGAGAAGCAAAAAGGAATAAGCAAAAGAAATCCGCCCGATGTTGGAGCATCGGACGGACTTCGGAGAAAGTTTATTATCTATTGTTATTTTTATTATAACATACTTTCTCCGAAATTGCAAGAGGTAAAGGAGGAAATTTTTTATATGACGACTTTTGAGACATATGACTTGCCGGAACTATACCGCCATCTTCCTGAATACGTCAATAGTATCACGGAAAAGCGGAAATCTAAGAAATATAACTGTCCTCTCTGTAACAGCGGAAAAAGAGAAAATGGAACTCCGGCATTTAATTTATATGATGATGGAATAAAATGCCATTGTCATTCCTGCGGATTTGACGGAAATATTATTGGTCTTTATCTTGCCGCAAATGATATGTCAGATACCAAAACCAATGTTAATGTTGCTATCAGAAGTCTGGCTGGAATGTATGGCATGATTCCCACAAGCAGCACAACTCATACTGCAACACCTAAACAGCCAAAAGCAAAAAAGACAAGAATCGGAAGCCGTATACA
>JAZAUD010000069.1:0-9109 GCA_036373775.1 Oscillospiraceae bacterium
TACAAATCAGCTGCTCTACCAACTGAGCTACACCAGCACACATCCTGAAAGGGTGAATCTCAGAAAGAAAAAAGACTCTGGTGGGAGAAGATGGATTCGAACCATCGAAGCACGAAGCAACAGATTTACAGTCTGCCCCCTTTGGCCACTCGGGAATTCTCCCACATTCAATTTTTGAGAATGGAGCTGGTGGACGGACTCGAACCCCCGACCTGCTGATTACAAATCAGCTGCTCTACCAACTGAGCTACACCAGCATTCATTCACTCTGTCTTTCTGACGACTATTCTATTATAGCACAACTTGTCCTGTTTGTCAAGCCTTTTTTTAAAATTTTTTTGATTTTTTTGAAAAATATTTGAAATATGTGATTTTATGGCGAATAATAGCGGAATTTTAAATACAATAATCGTCCCCATTGACACTGGAATCATGCTTGACAATATCTTCAATGGTGATGCTGTCCAGATATTCATTGACGGTTTTATACAATCCTTCCCAAATGTAAAGCGTGGTACATTTTTCTTTTCGAGGGCAATTATTTTCGGGATATTCCAGACAGGCAATCGGCGCAAGGTTTCCTTCCGTCGCACGCAGGACATCTCCAACAGTAAAGCTTGCTGGGTTCTTGGCAAGCTTATAACCGCCTTTATTTCCTCGATTGGTGCGTAAGATACCACTTTTATTGAGCATGGGAACAATCTGTTCCAAATATTTCTTGGAAATATTTTGATTTTCCGCAATCTCTTTGAGGGAAATAAATTCATCATCCGGCTTTGTGGCAAGGTAAACAAGCATTCGCAGGGCATAACGTCCCTTTGTTGAAATACGCATTTTCGGACTCCTTTCTTCATTGACGAAATTCATACTACTATTATAACATAGGATTAGTATGTTTTCAAGGGGTAAATTGTATGTAAAAGTAAACGTATTTTTATTGAAAAATTTTTCAAAATTTGCTAAACCCTACAAAAATACAAAATATATCTGCATGGTAGGAAATTGACAGTTGACAAGCCTTTGAAAAAATGTTATAATGATTTCATATCAAAACTAGATGAATGCTAGGTAATCAGAAGGTGATACATCATGATAGAAATTTTATGGTTAGGACGTGGCGGACAGGGTGCATTTACCGCCGCAAAATTGCTTGGTGCATCCTACGCAACGAAAGAAGGCGGTCATTCTCTTGCGTTTCCGTCTTTTGGTCCTGAAAGAAGAGGCGCACCAGTAAGGGCTTTCACAAAGCTGGATAATTCCCCGATTCTCGACAGAAGCGAAACAGAACACGCTGATTATATCGTAATTCTGGACGAAACATTATATAATGATTCTCTGCTTTCCTTGCTGAAAGAGGGCGGAAAAGTCATCATCAATGCGAAACATACAGATAATTCCGATATTATCGCATTTGACGGCGATTCATTGGCGAAGTCGCTGAAATTGCCTGTTGTGAATACCGTGATGATGGGGGCATTGTCCGGAGTTTCGGGAATTGTGACAGTTGAAGAAATGCAGACGGCAATTGAAAATTATATGCCTGTCAAAATCCGTGAGAAAAATCAAAATGCAGTCTGTCAGGCGGTTCAGGAGGTGCAGAAATGAAACCTTATCTTCGTGAAAAGAAAGTATTCACTTTTGAGGATGTTCCGGAAGATACCAGCTTTGAAGCCGGTTATCTGGTGACAGTCAATGCAGGCTGGAGAAGCATCAGACCTGTAGTGGATACCGAAAAATGTGTAGGCTGTTCGCAGTGTTATTTATATTGCCCTGATGGGGTTATTTCCATGCAGGACGGAAAAGCAACAATTGACTATGATTTCTGTAAGGGGTGCGGAATTTGTGCGAAAATCTGCAAACCTCATGCAATCGGAATGGAGGCAGAACGATAATGGCAGAAAAATTTTTATCAGGTGATGAAGCTTTTGCAGAGGGAATTCGTTTAGCCTGTCCGGAAGTGATTTCAGCATATCCCATTACACCACAAACAATTGTTGTGGAGCGACTTTCTGAAATGGTAGAAGATGGTTCACTGGATGCGGAATTTATTCATGTAGAATCGGAACATTCGGCTTTGTCGTGTGCAATGGGTGCAAGTGCAACCGGAGTTCGGGCATTCACTGCGACAAGTTCACAAGGCTTGCTGTATATGGCGGAATGCTTGTATTATGCAAGTGGCGGACGTTTCCCAATCGTCATGATGAATGCAAACCGCTCCACCGCTTTACCATGGAACATTTACGGCGACCAGAGAGATTCTCTTTCACAGTTAGATTCCGGCTGGATTCAGGCATATGCAGAAAACGCACAGGAAGCCCTTGACTTTGCCCTGATGAGTTACTATATCGCTGAACATAAGACTGTTTCCACGCCGTTCATGGTGAATCTGGACGGATTTATTTTAACGCATACTTATGAACAAGTTGACGTTCCCACCCCTGAACAAGCAAAAGCATTCTTACCGCCTTATGAGACGGAAAACAGGTTAGATTTGGACAATCCCAAAAATATGGCATTTTCCGCAGGACCAGACACCAATTACATCTTTAAATACAAGGAACACGCCGGAATGTTGCGTTCCGTGCCGGTTATCACAGAAGCAGAAAAGAAATTTGCTGAAATTTTCGGCAGACAATACACAGGTCTGATTGATACCTACCTGACAGAGGATGCAGATTATATCTTGATGACTTTGGGGACAATCGCCGGACTTTCCAGAGAAATCGCAGACCAGCTCCGCAGTCAGGGTATCAAAGCCGGAGTGTTGAGAATCCGCTATATGAGACCATTCCCCACAGAAGAAATTGCAGACGCTGTCAAGAATGCGAAAGCTATCGCCGTATTGGAAAAAGATATTTCTTTCGGCAATGAGGGCGCAGTATTTACAAATGTCAATTCTGCATTGAAATCGCAGGGAGTGACAGCCCCGACTTATAATTTCATTGGCGGTCTGGGCGGAAGAAATATTTCTCATACAAATATTATTGACATTTTCGAGAAAATCCGGAAGGGAACAGAACGTGTCAATTTCATTGGAATTGAGGTGAATCAGTAATGAGTGTCAATGCGAAAACGTTAGATACAAACGAATATTTTTATGGTCATAAAGCCTGTGCAGGCTGTGGGGGTTCGTTGGCAGTTCGTGGGGCATTGAAGGTATTAGGGAAGAATGCAGTTGCAGTTCTTCCGGCTGGCTGTATGTCGGCGGTTGGGTTCAATTTTCCGCAGTTATGCTTTGCGAACAATGCAATTATTTCCACATTTGCAGGTACTGCATCCATGCTGACAGGAATTGAAGCCGGCATGAGACGGAGGGGAATCAAGGATTTCACGGCGGTTGGTTTCGCAGGCGACGGCGGAACGGCTGATATTGGCATTCAGGCTCTTTCAGGAGCGATTGACAGAAACGATAATATTATCTATATATGCTATGACAACGAAGCCTATATGAATACCGGAATTCAGAAATCGGGCTTGACACCGTTCGGGGCAAAGACCACCACCACCCCAGCAGGACAAAATATTCACGGCAATATCCGCCCGAAAAAGAATATGTTCGAAATTGTCGCTGCTCATGATATTCCCTATGCGGCAACTGCGACAGTTGGATATATGCCTGACTTCCTGAACAAAGTGGAAAAGGCATCCAAAATTCAGGGTACAAAGTACATTCATGTGATTGCACCATGTCCCACAGGCTGGGGAATTCCGGTCAGTGATACGATTGATTCAGCAAGAGAAATTGTTGACTGTGGTTTGTGGTATCTTGCAGAGTATGAGAATGGAGAATTCACCCTCAACAAAGACCCAAAAACCTTCACAAGCGTTGAAGAGTACCTCAGAAAACAGGCTCGTTTCAAACATTTGACTGATGAAGATATTCAGCTGATTATTGATTCCCGTGATGCAAAGTGGGAGAAAATCCGCAAAAATTGGAAGAAATGAAATTGCACGCTTGTATGCAAGAATCAGTGGTTTTTTAGCAACTATTGACTTGATAAAATACCCAAGTGACGGATGTGACATATATACTCTTATTTATATTCCTTTAAAAGAAAAAAAGAAAAAATATAATATATTAGTATGAAATAGGGAATTAACTGTCATATCTGTCATGTACAAAATTTGATAAAACATTCAGGGGATGAAAGGGACGATAATCTTCTTATTATACCCTTTAAAATAAAAATAAAAATATATATATTTATATGAAATACGGAATTAAAGTCCTTATCATCCCCCACAAGAAAGGAAGTTATTGATTATGCCGTCATTATCTGAAAGAACAAAAGGCTTTACAGATTCCGTCATTCGCAGAATGACCCGAATTTCCGCACAGTACGGAGCTGTCAATTTATCACAGGGTTTCCCTGATTTTGACCCGCCTAAGCCTATCCTTGACAGGCTGGCAGAGGTTACAAAAGAGGATTTCCACCAGTATTCTATCACATGGGGCGCACAGAATTTTCGTGAAGCTCTTGCAAAGAAACATGAGCATTTTTCAGGGCAGAAGGTTGACCCCAATTCTGAAATTGTTGTGACTTGTGGAAGCACAGAAGCAATGATGGCATCTATGCTGAGCGTGACCAATGCAGGGGATAAAGTCATTGTATTTTCTCCGTTTTATGAGAATTACGGAGCTGATACCATCTTGTCAAATGCTGAACCAATTTATGTGCCATTGAATCCGCCGGAATTCAATTTTGACCCTGATGTATTGGAAGCCGCATTTAAACAGCATCCAAAAGCTTTGATTCTCTGCAATCCCTCTAACCCATGTGGTAAGGTCTTCACAAGAGAAGAACTGCAAATCATTGCTGACCTTGCTATCAAATATGATACATTCGTTATTACAGATGAAGTATATGAACATATTCTCTATGCCCCTCACAAACATACCCACATTTCGACACTGCCAAACATGAAAGAACGGACGATTCTCTGTAGTTCCTTATCGAAAACGTATAGTATTACTGGCTGGAGATTGGGCTATGTCATTTCCTCCCCTGAAATAATTGACACCGTCAAAAAAGTACATGATTTCCTGACAGTCGGCGCAGCTGCACCTTTGCAGGAAGCCGCCGTTGTGGGCTTAAATTTCGGTGATGACTATTATCAGGCATTACAGGCGAAATACACCCACATGAGACAAATGTTTCTGGATGGCTTGAATGATATTGGCTTACCTTATAATGTCCCACAAGGCGCATATTTCATCATGGTGGATATTTCAGAATTTGGTTATGAAAGTGACCTTGAATTTTGTGAAGACCTTGCAAGACTGGTGGGAGTTGGTGCAGTTCCGGGGTCGAGTTTCTTCCGTGAACCCGAAAACCGTTATATTCGTTTCCACTTTGCAAAGCGTGATGATACGTTAGCCGAAGCCCTCAACCGCCTTGTGGACATCAAAAAGAAAATGCCTTACAGAAAGTAAAGGAGTACCCCATGAGTGAAATTTTTCCTGTCATTGATGCACATTGTCATGTATTTCCTGACAAAATTGCTGATAAGTCCAGAGATTCCGTCCGTGATTTCTACGAATTACCAATGTATACCAGCGGAACGGCGGAACACCTCAAACATGAACGAAACAAAATCATTGAAATTGACGGCAGAAAATTTCACGTTGTCAAGCAGTTGATTTGTTCGCCGGCAGTCGTACCGCATCAGACGGATAGCATCAACCGTTTTATTTCGGGATTGGTTCAGGCGGATTCTGCATTCGTGGGGTTCGGGACATTGCACCCCGAAAATGAAAATTTTGCTGAAATATTGGCAAGTTTCCGAGATATGCATTTATACGGCTTGAAAGTGCATTCCGATTTCCAGCAATTCAATATTGATGAGCCGAAAATGTACCCTGTCTATCAGGAATGCAAACGGCTGAAAATGCCGATTCTCTACCATATGGGGGACAGAAAGCTTGATTTTTCCCATCCTCGGAGATTGGCGAACGTGTTGCAGGATATTCCGGATTTGATTGCAGTCGCTGCGCATATGGGGGGCTATTCCCATTGGAAAGAGGCTCTGGAAGTATTGCAACCCTCTGAAAGGCTGTATTTCGACATTTCCAGCACATTGCAATTCATTGATGGCGATTTGCTGAAACAATTCATGAACCGTTTCGGAGAAACGCATTTCTTTTTTGGGAGTGACTTTCCGATGTGGAATCCTGAAACGGAATTGAGAACACTTTTGAGTTTTGGACTTTCAGAAGAAGAACTGCACCTGTTATTATATGATAATTATGATAATTTTTTGCAGAAAATCGGCGCAAAATAACAAGTTTCCAGACAGAACTGAATCTCACAGTTCTGTTTCTGGTTATATTTGGAAAAGTTAGCCAATGCAACGGAATATTTTTTTCTTCTATGAAATGGCAAAATATATTTTTAAATATTTTCGAAAATTTGTCATTTTGCACAAAAAATAAGTGCCGATTTAAGCGTATTGCACATATTTTGAGATGTTTTCAAAGTACAAATTTTGACGTAGCATAGGCGAAAATTGATAAAAAGTCCAAAAATGATAATGAAGAAAAAGCGAAAAAATTTTCCTTGATTTTGTTAATGTCGTATATTGACAATTTGGATTTTAGATGTTATAATAAGCTGTAAGGGTGTGGTGAGTTTTCACTACTCATGATTTCTCAAGAGAGAGGAGAGTTTCTTAATTATGAAGAATCAGAAAAACAGCAAAAAAGTTCTTGCGGGTATTCTGGCTGCTCAAGTCGTTTTACAGGCGGCTGCTTTGAATATTTCTGCATTTGCCGATGATGCTACTGATGCTGAAGAAAATCTGGAAGTCAATAATGTGGATGCTTCCGTAGTTTCAGCAGCAGATGATGCATTGACCATTGCAAATGGTACTTCTGTACCGGAAAAATTGGTAGAGGGCAAGTATGTTGTTGTAAAGGGTACAGTTTCTTCTGCTGTGTCAAATATTACCAAAATTACTGTTGGTGTTTATGATACAAATAACAATTGCGTTGCAGAGGGAAGTGTGGATGTCAAGGAAAAGACCTTTGATTTGTCCCAGCTTGATGACAAGCTTTCTTTCAACAAACTTGCAACAGGTGACTACTATTACAAGGTTATTGTAAGCAATGCTTCCAATACTGACTATGTGTTAGTCAACCAGAGTTTCACCGTAACAAAGACAGGTGAGGAACAGACTTCTACATTGCCTACGCCTGCCGCTTCGGAAGATGAACTGACTATTTCCGGTCAAAACACTGTACCGGATGAGATGAAAACAGGCGGTTCATTCGATATTCAGGGAACAGTTACTTCCGCTGACTCTGATATTGTTTACTTGACAGCAGGTGTTTACAATGCAAATGGTGAGTTTGTCACTGGTCGTACCATTGCGCCAAAGGCTAAGACCTATGATATTCGTAAACTGGATAGCTACCTCGCTTTCAATAAGCTGGAAGCCGGAAGATATATCTATGCAGTTATCGCTACCAATGCCTCACACCAGAATGTTGCACTTGTCAATAAGCAATTCAGCGTTGTAGGCGAAAATGGCGAAACTCCAGCAGCAACAAGTGATGCAATTACCATTGCTAATGGGACTGTGATTCCGGATAACCTCGGTAAGGGGAAGTATCTGAGCGTGAAGGGCAAAGTAACTTCTGAAAGCTCCAATATCACAAGCTTGACAGTTGGTGTTTATGATACCAATAATAAGCTTGTCACTGGTAAGACTGTCAGCCCTGATGCAAAAACTTATAATCTTGCAAACCTCGATAATTATGTATCTTTCAACACATTGGCAGAGGGTACTTATACTTATTCTGTTACTGCTACCAATAGTGCAAATAAAGATTTCACAGTTACCAGCAAGACTTTCACTGTCGGCAGTCAAACTTCTGCAACAGATGAACTGAAACTTGAAAACGGTACAACTGTACCTGCACAGCTGGAAAAGGGAAAATCTGTTTCCATCAAGGGAACTGTTTCCTCCACAACTTCTAATATCACTTCTCTGACTGTTGGAATTTATGAAAACAGACAGGGCGGAAAGATTATCACTGAAAAGACTGTTAGCCCCAATACCAAGACCTATGACCTGAGCAAGCTTGACAGCTCAATTGCTTTCAATAAGTTGACTGATGGTACTTATGCTTATGTTGTCATTGCTACCAATGCCAATAATGGCAATTATACTCTGACAAATCAAAGCTTCACTGTTGGCAATGGTGCGACTGCAACAAATGATACATTGACTGTTTCCAACGCTACTGTGATTCCGGATAATCTCGCTAAGGGCAAATCCTTGACAGTCAAGGGAACAATTACCTCTGCATCTTCCAATATCACAAGCCTGACAGTTGGTGTATTTGATGAAAATAATAAGCTTGTCACTGGTAAGACAGTTTCACCAAATGTCAAGACTTATGACCTCAATAAGCTTGATAATTACGTTTCTTTCAATACTCTGAAAGATGGTACTTATACTTATGCGGTTGTTGCTACAAACTCCGCAAATAAGGACTTCACTGTTACAAGTAAGAAGTTTACAGTTGGCAATGGTCAAAGCCAGACAGTTGGTCAAGATATGACTGTCACCAATGGCACAGTTGTTCCTGCAAACCTCGCAAAGGGCAAGGCTGTTAATGTCAAGGGTACAATCACTTCCCCGACCAATATCACAAGTTTGACTGTTGCTGTCGCTGATGCGGCACTTGGCGGTTTCATGACCGGAAAGACTGTTACCCCCAATGCGAAAACTTATGACCTGAGCAAGTTGGATGCTGATGTTGCATTTAGCAAGCTCCCAGATGGTGAATACAGATACTATGTAATGGCTTCCAATGAGGCTAATCCCAATGGCGTTGTTGTAACAGAGACTGTTTTCAAGGTTGGTAATGGTACATCTGCCACAGAAGACAAAATGACTGTCTCCAATGGCACAGTGATTCCTGCAAATCTCGCAAAGGGCAAAACCCTTTCTGTCAAGGGTACAATCACTTCTGCAAGCTCCAATATCACAAGCCTGACAGTTGGTGTATTTGATGAAAATAATAAGCTTGTCACTGGTAAGACAGTTTCACCAAATGTCAAGACTTATGACCTCAATAAGCTTGATAATTACGTTTCTTTCA
>JAZAUD010000070.1:0-8908 GCA_036373775.1 Oscillospiraceae bacterium
GCGGATTTAGCTCATCTGGTAGAGCGCCACCTTGCCAAGGTGGAGGTAGCGAGTTCGAGCCTCGTAATCCGCTCCAATTTTATACCAGTCCATCAAGTGGGCTGATGTGGCGCTATAGCCAAGTGGTAAGGCAATGGTCTGCAACACCGTGAGCGCCGGTTCAAATCCGGCTGGCGCCTCCAGACAAGAAAGCATTCAGAATTTTTCTGGGTGCTTTTCTTTTTTAAAATTTCAATTGTTCACAAAAAGTTTACAATTTTATCCGCAATTTTTCCATGTTCATCCGTTATAGTAAGTGAAAGGATATTTGTATGAAATCCGCATGATTTAAGGAGGTTTTGTTATGAAGACAAAAAAATTGATTTCCGCAGTTTTAGGCTTATGCCTGACAGTATCGGCATTTTCCGCAGTGCCGGTCAATGCCAAGAATGACCCTTTACAGGGAGATGTTGACGGAAACGGCAAATTCAGCCTTGTGGATGTTGTCGCTGTCAATCGCTGGTTGCACAATTCAAGCGATTTCCATGACTGGCGGTATGAAGCTTACCAGTGGAAAACAGCCGATTTGAACAGTGACGGAATTGTGAACGTCATTGACCTTGCATTGATGAAACGTTCGTTAATCCAGACCAAGCAAATGCTCAACCCTGTTTTGAGTGTTACCAATTTATCAAAATCTGTCAATCCTGAAACGGTTGAGGGAAAAGACCTTGACGAAGATTTTATTTTGAAGCAGACAGAATTTTACTTGAATTTGATGCAGAAAACCGCTCAGGACGGCGCAAACACGCTGATTTCTCCCTATTCCGTGGTACAGGCTCTTGCTATGACAGCCAATGGCGCACAGAATCAGACGCTTGACGAAATGCAAAACGTCATTGGTGGCGGTATGTCTATGGATGAGTTAAACAAGTACTTGTATACCCTACGCACCAAACAGCCCAATGAAGAAAATTGCAAGCTCCTGACAGCAAATTCTATTTGGTGCAAAGATACACTTCCGGACACGGATATTCCCTTTGCAGTCAAGGACGAATTTTTACAGGAAAACAAAAATTTCTATGATGCGGATGTATTCACAGCCCCATTTGACGAGACCACCGTCAACGACATCAATCTGTGGACAAATGCCCACACTGACCAGATGATTCCGAAACTTATCAATAAATTGAATCCTCTGACTGTCATGTGTCTGGTGAATGCTGTCACATTTGATGCAAAATGGAGCGACCCCTATCATGATTCCTATGAGTGTGAAAACTGGTTCACGGATGCCAACGGAACAGCACAAAATGCTGATGTTCTCTTAGACGAAGAACACAGCTATATTTCTGATGAACATTCCCAAGGCTTCATGAAATACTACGAGGGCGGACGTTATGCATTTGCGGCAATCCTCCCTGAAGAGGGTATGACGACTATAGAATACCTCAACACCTTGACGGCGGATTCTCTGCACAAAATGCTTTCCAACCGTGAATATCGTACTATTGATGCATCCATCCCGAAATTCTCCTATGATTACAGCATTGAACTCCCTGAAACCCTCCAAGAAATGGGAATGCCGACAGCCTTTGATAAATCGGCTGCTGATTTCCATGCAATGGCTGACCTTCCTGAAGGCTATAATCTTTATATCAGCAACGTCATTCACAAGACGTTCATTGAACTGAATGAAACCGGAACTCGTGCAGCGGCTGCGACAATTGTCATGATGGATGCAAACGAAGCTATGCCGGAAGAACCCATTCGAATTGCCTTAA
Source organism: Oscillospiraceae bacterium (assembly GCA_036373775.1). Lineage (GTDB taxonomy): Bacteria > Bacillota > Clostridia > Oscillospirales > Ruminococcaceae > UBA3855. Next base: position 1,764 of record JAZAUD010000070.1, read on the forward strand.
ATCGTCCGTTCGTTTATTATATTGTCGATACACAAACCAATTTACCCATCTTTATGGGAACAGTGGAAAGCTTGACTTAACCCCAAAGGAGGTATTTTTATGAAAAAAGCAAAAAAACTCATTTCCGCATTATTGGGCTTATGCATGACAGTATCTGCCTTTTCTGTGATGCCTGTCAATGCAAGAGGCGAACTCCCACAGGGAGATGTTGACGGAAACGGAAAATTCAGTTTGATTGATATGATAGCGGTCAATCGCTGGTTACACACTCCGCAATTTTTCAAAGATTGGCAATATTATGGTTATCAGTGGAAAAATGCTGATTGGAACGGGGACGGAAAAGTGAACGTCATTGACCTTGCTTTGATGAAACGTTCCTTGACGGAAGAAATTAAAATTCTGAATCCCATCTTACATGCAACAAATCTTTCAGCCTCTGTCAATGCGCAATCTGTCAACGGGAAAGAAATTGACGAAGATTTCATTCTGAAACAGACAGCATTTTATCTCAATCTCATGCAGAAAACCGCCAAAGACGGCACAAACACGCTCATTTCTCCGTATTCCGTGGTACAGGCTCTCGCCATGACTGCCAATGGTGCAGACGGTCAGACCCTCTCCGAAATGGAGAATGTCATTGGTGGCGGTATGTCCATGGAAGAATTGAATCCGTACTTATATACACAGCGTATCAATCAGCCCAATACAGAAGAATGCAAGCTCCTGACAGCAAATTCTATTTGGTGCAGAGATTACCACCCTGCCCCATTCAATGACATTCCCTTTGTTGTCAAGGAAGATTTCTTACAGACGAATAAAAATTTCTATGATTCCGACGTGTTCACAGCTCCCTTTGATGAAACCACCCTCAACGACATTAACGACTGGACAAACGCACATACAGATAAAATGATTCCGCACCTGCTTGAAAAGTTACCGGAAGACGCTGTGATGGCTCTTGTCAATGCCGTGACATTTGATGCAAAGTGGAGCGATACCTATTATGATTCCTATGAAGAGAAAAATTGGTTCACCAATTCCAACGGCACAGCACAAACCGCAGATGTGCTGTATGGTGAAGAGCATCGTTATCTTTCTGACGAACATTCCACCGGATTCATGAAATCTTACGAGGGCGGACGTTATGCCTTTGTTGCAATTCTTCCGGAACAAGGCATGACCACTACAGAATACCTCAACACCTTGACAGCCGATTCCCTCCATAATATGCTTACATCTCCCGAATATACCACAGTTTACACCAGAATGCCAAAATTCTCCTATGAATATGAAATTCATCTTCCTGATACCCTCAAAGAAATGGGAATGCCGACAGCCTTTGATATAGATACTGCTGATTTCTCCAGAATGGCTGACCCCCTGCCCGACCATAATATTTGTATTGATGATGTCATTCATAAGACATTCATTGACGTGACAGAAGACGGCACGAGGGCTGCTGCGGCTACAATTGTTCTGATGACGGAATGTGCTACCGAACCGCCCCCACCAGAAAACCCGAAATATGTCACTTTAAACCGCCCGTTTGTTTACTATATTGTCGATACACAAACCAATCTGCCGGTATTCATGGGAACTGTGGAAAGCTTGACATAATTTTGATTGTTCACAAAAAATTTACAATTTCGTCCGCAATTTTCGGGTGCTCAACCGTCATAGTAGGTGAAGGGTATCAAACATACACCCACTAAAAGGAGGTATTCACATGAAAAAAGCAAAGAAATTGATTTCGGCATTGTTGGGCTTGTGTCTGACAGTATCAGGACTGACAGCAATTCCTGTCAATGCGAAAGGCGTTCAGGGGGATATTGATGCAAGTGGAAAACTCGGCGTGACTGACCTTATCGCCCTGAGAAGATGGCTTGCCAATCCGAATGAATTCAGTGGCTGGTACTATTCGACAATGTATCAATGGGACTGCGCCGACCTCAACGGTGACGGCAAACTGAACGTCATTGACCTCGCCTTGATGAAACAGAAACTCACAAGTAATATTCAGAATCTGAATCCAATTTTCACGGCTAACAACTTGATGGCATCCATTACCGCAGAATCCGCACAGGGCAAGGATGCTGACGAAAATTTCATTCACAATCAGACGGAATTTTACTTGAATCTCATCCGGAAAACCGCCAAAGACGGCACAAATACGCTTGTTTCTCCGTATTCCTTGGTACAGTGTTTAGGCATGGTTGCCAACGGTGCAGACGGTCAGACACTTGCCGAAATGCAAAATGTTCTTGGTGGTGGAATGTTGATTGATGAATTAAATCAGTATCTCTACGCACAAAGCGAAAACCAGCCCAATCAGGACGGATGCAAATTCCTGACCTCTAATTCGATTTGGTTCAGGGATGACCAGCCCATTGCAAAGGATTTCCTGCAAACGAATGCCAATTACTACCATGCAGATGCATTTTCTGTACAGGATTTCGGACAGCAAACAGTCAATGATGTGAATAAATGGACAGCTTCCAAAACGGATAACATGATTCCTGAACTGGTAGATAGTTTCGATTCTGATACTGTGATGGCTTTAATCAATGCTGTAACCTTTGATGCAGACTGGAAACAAGAATATGCATGGGCGAGTGAAACTGACAACTGGTTTACAGCCTATGACGGCACGAAACAGAAAGCAAGCGTTCTTTCCAGTTCAGACCTCCCCTATGAACACGCAGAAGAATATTATCTTTCTGACGAACATTCCACGGGCTTCCTGAAATATTACGCTGATGGTCGATATGCATTTGCAGCGATTCTCCCAGAAGAAGGCATGACGACCACAGAATACCTGAGTACATTGACGGCGAATTCTCTTCACAATATGCTGGCAAATCCTGAACACGTCAACGTCCGCACTGCTATGCCTGAATTTTCGTATGAATATGAAGTACAGCTTCCGGAAATTCTTTCAGAAATGGGAATGCCGAGTATGTTTGAAGGCGGTCTGAACCGCATGACAGACGGCGACAATAATTATTTCGTTTCCACAGTTATGCAGAAGACTTTCATTGACGTGAACAAGAAAGGCACAAAAGCCGCAGCAGCTACCATGGCTGTGGTTTGTGAAAGTGCAACTTTCACAGACAAAGAAGTCATTTGCAACCGTCCGTTTGTTTACTGCATTGTGGACACAGAAACAAGCCTGCCCATGTTTATCGGAACAGTGGAAACACTGAACTGACATAAATTCCTCCAAAAAGAGAAAAACGCATCCGTAAAGGGTGCGTTTTTTCTCTTTTGAGATATGAAACACAAACGTGGAAAAAGCCAATTACAACACTTTCTTGATAGCGTCAAGGAGTTCGCTGTATTCCTCAAAAGCGGGAATTTCGGGATAATCCGCCTTGATTTTTTCGGTACTCTTGAATAAGAAACCTGCTTTACTAGCCTGAATCATGCCGAGGTCGTTAAAGCTGTCACCAGATGCAATTGTTTCAAAACCGATAGACTGCAAAGCCTTGACTGTAGTATACTTAGACTTTTCACAGCGCATACGATAGCCAGTAATTTCACCGTTCTCGCCAACTTCCAGCGTATTGCAGAAAATGGTAGGATAGCCCAGCTTCTTCATGAGGGGTTGTGCAAATTGTGTGAAGGTATCGCTCAAAATGATAACTTGTGTCAAAGAACGCAGTTCATCTAAAAATTCCTTTGCGCCTTCCATGGGGTCAATTTTGGCAATAGTTGCCTGAATTTCTTTCAGTCCGAGATTGTGTTCTTTCAGGATAGCAAGGCGGTATTCCATGAGCTTATTATAATCGGGTTCGTCACGAGTGGTTTTGCGCAGTTCAGGGATTCCGCTAGCCTCTGCGAATGCAATCCAAATTTCAGGAACGAGAACACCTTCCATATCAAGGCATACAATATTCATATCAGCCATATTCAAAAAACCTCCGGTCAATATTATTTTCGGGGCGATTGCCCACTTCCATTATACTATATTTTCGGGGATTTGTAAAGACTTTTTTCAAAATTGACCGCCTGACAAGTACAATTGTACTAAAACTACGGACATTTTCATTTGTTGCACAGGCTAACAAAGTATTATTTTCCGGAACGCTGGTGAACTCCTGCGGTTAATTCGTCAAAGTAAACTTGTGTATCAATGCCATTGTAAACATCCTGATATTCTTTCCAAGCGTTGTCGAAATCGTCACGCAAGACAAGCTGAGGGAGATACTGATGTTTAGCAGATTCCATTTGTGAAAGCACTTTTCCGGCTGGCGAATCGCTGGAAATGGAACTGGAATAAGACCACATGGGAAACCACGGCGGATTTTCGGGCGCATCATTGAGCAATTCCACATAAGTTTTCACACCATAGGCATCAAAGCACTTTTTGACCTCCTCATTACGACGCTTATAAAATTCATCTGGTTGGTTGGTGGAACAGTAAGCATTGATACCATCCTGATTCATGCCCCAATAATAAGGGAAATAGCTGTATAAACAAATATGCTCTTTTGCATATTCTGCATCCCTCCAGCGTGTACTCTCCTCATCAGTCTGGTAGAAAATGCCATCTTCTCCCACTTCATAATCTGTTCCCTCAATGCCCCAGAAACGCAGGTTCAAAATTTCCGGTGACAGTAAATCATTCATGAACTGCAAAGCCCCTTCAGGGTCTTCACAACTCACAGAAATTCCAATTCCTGTTGACCCATTAAAAGAAGTTCTTGCATGATAATGCTCCTCAATGCCTTCTTCAATGACACACCCAATCGGAATGTAAGTGCTATCCGCTGGCAAGTCACCAGTTGCCCTGTTGAAATTCCAATACTGGTCAACCATCCCCAAGACAAGCCCTGTACCAATTTTACTGTAATAATCATCTGCACTCAATACAAAACAGTCAGGGTCAATCATGCCTTTGTGGTATTCCTCATTGAGTTTCCGAAACCATTTTTCCGCAGTCGGGGACAAATTATAATCAAGGGCTTCCAATGTATCAGGATTCACAATACAGCAACCATCATTAGGGTAGCCATCCAAGAACATGGGCGGATTATCTAAGCCGAAAAAGAAAGCGTCATTTGCTAAAATTTCATACCCAATATAGGGTTCGCCCTTTTCGTTGGTAGGATTGGCTTTGATGTAATCTTCCAATAAATTAAAATAATCATCCAATGTGACAATCTCCGGATAACCAGCCCACTCCAATACTTTCACCTGTACCCAGAAAGCCTCATCATTATGAATGGTAGCGGTATCTTGTATATAGCACTTCGAAAACTGCGGAATGCAATAAATATGTCCATCTTCCGAGCGTGTTTTATTCCATTCCTCTTCTGACAGATAATTTTTGAGATTGGGGTAGCTATCCCAATAATTATCAATCGGAATGAATGCACCAGCTTTGACAAGCTTCTGATAGTTTCCAGCATCTGGACTCAAAAAATCGGGATATTCGCCTGACATCATCATATCACTGAAAATAGTGTCCTGACTCTCCTGTTCATTGAGCCAAGTTTCAACGCATTTCGCCCCGATTTTTTCAGCAATGAGATTCTGAATTTCGTTATCATCATTGATTCTTGTTCCTTGTGCAGCGAGAAGACTGGTATAAACTCTTGTTTCCGTTGTTTTGGATTCTTGTTTTGCGCAGGATGGAAACGCCCCCACGCAAACCACCGCCATCAATAACGCTGTCAATTTTCTCAGTTTCATGCTTAACTCCCCTCAACTCTGTTTTTGGATTCGAATGGTAATGCAATGATGCTTTGGATGTAATGTCACAAAATTCCCCAGACAATGTTTCAATCGCAAAAATGGATTATACACATTATCCGGCGAAAAATTGTAGTCAGAAAAGATTTCTCCATCTTCAAAAATCGCCTGCAATTTCAAAAGCTGTTTCTGTGTAACTCCACATGAAATTTTTATCAATACCCCTTCTTCTTCCAACGAAATCAAAATATTCCCCTGATGTTCTGGAAATGCATTGACAGCCAACAATAAGGAATATATTGGAATCTCCCAATTTTCCGGCAAATTTTCAGGAATTACCATATCAGAATCATTATTTTTCAAAAGCTGTAATTCCGCTTGCATGGAATGAAATTCCTTTTCCGGTGCAATGGATAATTCTGGAAATTTCCGGCTGACCTGTAGCAATGCATCCAGATACAGGGACTCCCCGAACAATTCCCGATAATCTGCATTTTTCTGCTGAAATGCCGTTTGACTGCGCTGATATTGTCCGCTTTTCAATGCAAGCTTTTCAGAAAGTGCAATTCCAACGGCGGTCAATTCTGCAATTTCATCATTCCCCTGTAATACAAGTTCTGATAATGCCCCTTCTTTTTGATTGGTTTCTGCAATCAATTTAATACGATTTCGAATATCCTCCGAAAATAAAAGACTTATCCCTATCGTAGCCAAAAAAAGCAAAAACGGAATCAAAAATAGATACCATTCTGCAAGAAGCAATTCTTTGACAGTCTGGTAATTGGCAAGGGCATAATATTCAACTTCCGCTGTATAATAATTTTTGGTGAAGCTGTAAAAATTTTGTGTAATCCTTAAGTGCATCTCATCTTGAAAGGGTTGATTGCTGTAAATGACTGCGCCATTGCTGATAATATACAGAACACCATCAAATGGGATTTCCTTTATCAAATCCCGAAAAACCGCATATTCATATCTAGTTTCAGAATACTTTCCCCTGTATCCATTGTTTCATAATCTAACTTACGAATCAGAGAAAATTCCCCTGTTTCAGGGTCTGAATACAACATGACAGCTTTTTTGAATTTCTCGAAAGACTGATACCACCTTTCAAACTTGACAGAACGAATTGACCGAATATCATTACCGCTCAAAATGGTAGTATTTTCTGTGTAAATCATTGCTTTTTTGATGAAATTCACATCTGCACTTTTCAAGGGTGAATCTTGTTCCAGCTGATAATAGGCTGAATAATAAGCCGAACTGGACTTAAATTCCGTATTCAGAAACTGATATAATTCCTCATTAGTGTGAACTCTCCCCCGCCTAAAGAGGCGGGGGCTTCGTAAGAAGTTTGACATAAGCCCTTATTCTTACAGGCGGGAACACATCCGCCACTACTGGATAAGGCTGTGAAGCCTACACCGCTACTTTTAGTAATTTTTTAGTTA
>JAZAUD010000071.1:0-8687 GCA_036373775.1 Oscillospiraceae bacterium
CGTTAAATTCAAATTTCTTTTTATCAGGTAAACACTGTAACTTTGTATAGTAGCATAAATTCGCCTTTTATAAAAAATGTAACTTAAAAAGTAGCGATATATCGATAAAAAGTAAATGCTGTAGCTCTGTTCCATATCATAGTAGTTTATCATTATAACACCTCTAACTTGAAAATATCTATCACTTCCATTGGGAAAAATCAATATCAGATTGCATTTTGTGCAACGTGCGTTGAAAAAATGGTAATTTACAAGAATATGATTTCATGATAAAATAGAAACATGAATATTGTGTCAGACTACATACTGCACACAAAAAGAACGGAGGAATATACATGGAATATGTACCACTTAACACAGGTGCAAAAATGCCGCTCGAAGGTTTTGGAGCAATGATGTTTGACCCTGCCGATGCTGGTAAGGCGGAAGAAGTTGTTTATACAGCAATCAAAACTGGCTACCGACTTATCGACACAGCAGCATCATATATGAATGAGGTGCAGGTCGGCAATGCAATCAGACGTGCTATTGAAGAGGGCATCACCACAAGAGAAGAACTTTTTGTTGTTTCCAAACTTTGGGTGCAGGATATGACAGACGAAGAAACGGCTACAAAAGCAATTGACACTTCTCTTTCAAACCTCGGTCTTGAATATATCGACCTCTATCTTGAACATCAGGCAATGGGCGATTATTTTGCAGCATGGAGAGCGATGGAAAAGGCGTACAAGGCAGGCAAGTTGAAAGCTATCGGTGTGGCAAACTTTTGCACAGGTCGCACTCCGCTGGAACACACAGAGAGGGGTTGTCATTATCCCTAAGTCCTCAAATCCTGCAAGAATGGCACAGAACCTCGATATATGGGATTTTACTCTCACTGACGAGGAAATGGCGACAGTATCGGCAAAAGACATCGGTCACTCTGAGATTATCAATCACTTCGACCCTGCCGTTGTAAAAATGATACTTGGCATGAAGATACACGAATAAGAAGATGATACAAAGGTCGTAATCGTTGGCAGACGTGAAACTGCGCTTGCTGAAACAACAATATCAGCTATATTTCGGGTGATATCACCAAATCGGCATATATCCTATTAGAACTGAATTTCTTATGATAAGTCCTTGAAGTGTTTTCGAGGGCTTTTTTCTATTTGTTTCGTTTTACACTTTGTTGACAGGCTGAATAGTATTTTAATCTCACCAATTGTGATAATTAGAAGAAAATTCATTTTTACATATTGACAATTTCCGAAATGTATGTTATAATATATCTAATATCAGGAAAGAAGGTGCAAGAATGGATATAGATATGGTCGAAATCAGCAAGGCACTCTCAAATGAAACAAGGCTCAATATCATCAAGTGGCTCAAAGACCCAGAGGGCAATTTTCCTCCGCAGGGTGGCTGTCTGAGTGAGCCTGTCGACTTGAAAGGCGGTGTCTGCGTGAGCAGTATTCAAGCAAAGGCGAATCTCTCTCCCTCCACGGTATCAAACTACCTCGATACTTTACAGAGGGCAGGACTTCTTCTTTCCGAGCGTCACGGCAAGTGGACTTATTACCGCAGGAATGAAGCCGTCATACAGGAATTAGCCGAATATATCAAAAACGAGCTGTAAGCTCCACGCTTGCAGCTTGATACGAAAGCAATTCATTTCGACAATATCAGAAATATAGCAAAATGAGCAATCGTCCATGCGGTTGCTCTCTAAAAGCGCAAATCAAATCGAATATTATAGAATTGTCGGATAAACAAAATAAGGAGTGAATGATATGAAAAAACTGAAAGTCCCTACACAGCGTGGTGTTCTGCTTGATGGCGTTCTGTTTGGTGGCGGTGCGGATACTGTGATGATAGCCATAACAGGCATTCATGGCAACTTCTACTCAAATCCGTTTTACTACAATATCGGTGATACACTCAATTCTGGCGGGATTGATTTCATCTATGCACAGACAAATGATGCTTTCGGGCAGATTGAGACTATGAATATCCGCACAAATCAGCCCGAAATGATAGGCTCGTGGAATGAACGTTTCTCCTATACAGATGAAGATATACAGGCTTATCTTGATTTTGCTGAAAGACAGGGTTACAAGCATATCATTCTTGCGGGGCATTCTCTCGGTGCGAACAAGGTCATTTATTACCTGTCCCGACATCACGATAAGAGAGTGGAAAAATTCATCTTTTTAAGTCCTGCAAACCTCACGCACATGACAAGCGGAGTTTCTGAACGTGAGAAAGAATATATCCGTACAGAAGTGGAAAAGGGATGTGGCGACAAGCTTTTACCATTCTATTTCATGGGTTGGGTGGAGTGTATCGCCTATACTGCTTATGATTGGCTTTCTGATACGCTGAACAATGTCCATGTGGATCGTGACGGCGATTTTTCTCAGGTGTCACAAATCACGCATACAGGGGCTTTACTGATTGGAACGCTCGACCGTTTCACTTATGGAAATCCTTCTGGATTTCTGAAAAATATCAATGACCATATCCTGACTGCGGAGCAGAACAAGCTGATATTTATTGAGGGGACGGGGCATACCTATCAGCAGAAAGAACAGCAACTTGCCAATCTTCTGCTTGAAACGCTGAAAGAATGGGGGTATTGATATATAGCACAATAAATCAGAATTTATAATAATCAATCAGGAATGATTCTATATTTCATATGCCTTGCTTTAAAGTAGCAATATCCCTCTGTTATTTTATCAACGGACATATTATCTTCATCAACAAAATATACAAATCCACCTTTTAGAATAGCCGTAGAACCATACCAATACGGGTCATATTCATCTGGATTTCGGCTTGAAGTATCATATTCCAAATCTCCCGAAAACCATACTTCGATTTCACAGCCCCATATTCCGTCAAATCTTAAATATAAGGTGCCATCTTGTAGTAATTCTTCTTTTGCTATACGAGCATCATGAAAGCCACCAGATGCCCATTCAAGATTCTCTATATCTTTTTGTTCTTTTATTTCCTTTACTTCTTCATGAACATAACCTGCATCAATCAAACGGCATTTTTCAAGAATATCTTCTGGCTGGTCATCCTTATCAAGGAAAGAATCAAGTAGTTTTCTTGAAAGAAAATCAACGCAACCAACACCGTTATCATCCATATTCCAATTATCTTGATTTGAATCAACAATCAGTATTTGTGGTATTAGATATTTAGTGTTTGGAGTCATGGCATTCCACCTGATAAGATGTTTCTTTTCAGCATCCCAAACAATCCAGTACGGATTATGAATTTCCTGTATGTATTTTTCATAGTCATCTGTTGCTGTAATATCTCTATAATACCCAAATACGGCAGAAATATAGTATTTTCCATTACCTTGACGAACTATTGCGTGCATAAAGTATCACTTCCCTTATAAATTCTGCTTCATAAGCCCAAAATTTTATGTATTTATTATATCATATCGAACCAAAAAAGTCAATAATTTGACAATTTTATGATAAAGGAGTAATTACTATGAAAACCATTTTTGATAAAACACAAATCAAAAACTTATCTCTGAAAAACCGCCTTTTCCGCTCCGCAACATGGGAAGCACTTGCGGATAATTGCGGTCACTTTGACGAAGAGATATACTATATCTATGAAGAACTGGCAAAGGGCGGTATTGGCTGTATTATCAGCGGTTTTACTTCCGTTTTTGATGATGACCACTACTTCGGCGGTATGGCTCGGCTTTCCAATGATACCTTGATTGCCGAACACAAACGTTTGACGGATACCGTTCATAAATATGACTGTCCTATTATCGCACAGCTTGCAATGGGAGAATACAATCACGAATATAAACGAAATATCGCCATTGATGAACTTACCACTGCCGATATTGATACAATTCGTGAGATGTTTATCAAATCTGCTGACCGTGCTGTCAAGGCTGGCTATGATGGTGTGCAGATTCATGTAGCACATGGATTCTTTCTGAGCCGTTTCATCAGTCCGGCATATAATCACAGAAACGACCGATACGGCATGAACCCCGAATTTCTGATAATTGAAATGATAGAGGAAATCAGAAAAAAACATCCTGATTTGCATATCACCATGAAGATTAACAGCAGTGATTTCAGTTCTTCTGGACTGCATGAAACGGAAAGTCTGCGTATTTGTCTGGAATGTGCGAAACATGGACTTGATTCTATTGAAGTCAGTGGAAACGGCACATCTGTCAGCAGTATCAAAGCAGGTGTGAACGAAGCGTATTTTGAAAAGTTCGCCCTTGCACTTGCCGAAAAGGTCAATATTCCTGTGATACTTGTGGGCGGTCACCGGAGTATTGAGAACATGAACAAGGTGCTGAATGACGGCAATATCAAGTATCTGTCACTGTCCCGTCCGCTTATCCGTGAGCCTGATTTAATAAACCGTTGGCAAAATGGCGAATGTTCTCCTGCAAAATGTGTGAGCTGCAATATGTGCTATCGCACTCCTGCCCATAAGTGTATTTTCAGGCTGAGGGGGAAAGCAAATGGGTGAGATAAAAAAGTGTCAAATCTCTATTGCAAGTAATGTTGACGGTACAGAATTGTTTCGGAAATTTGAGGGCGAGTATCTTTTCAAGGACGATACCCATAATATCGCCTACACTGATTACAGCGGAAATGTCATCACAAAAAACGCATTGCAGGCGAATTCGTCTGCAATGCTCCTGCACCGAGTCGGCGGTTTTTCGGGAGATATGTTCTTTGACCTGAACTGTGATACGGTGGTCAATTACGGTGCTTTTATGGTGGGCTGTGGCTTCGCTCTGCATACCTACGAGTATTCGCTGATGGAGCATGAGAACGGTCTGACAATCCGTGTCCGCTACGGTTTGAATGACGGCAAGGCGGAGGAAATCAGCGGGCAGCAGTCGATAACAATCAAATTTGCGGAGGAAAATGGATAAAGGCAGACTTTCTTTTTATGCAAAAATCATGCTGTTTTCGTCTCTCTTAATTATACCATAAAACGGCTCGTTTGACAAGCAATTTTTTCAAAAAACGCTTGATTGCTACAATATAATATGGTATAATGGAATTAGAACACATGATGATAGGAGCTGAAATATCATGAATCGAATCCGTTGTGTCGTGGAACGCATCACATTTCAAAGCCCTGAAACTGGTTACAGCATTTTGAAAGTGAATGTCAAAAATTATCCTGATTTAGTGACAGTCGTTGGAAACTTGGCAGATGTCGTTGTTGGGTCTGTCCTGCTGATTGAAGGTGAATGGAAAAATCATCCTAAATATGGAACGCAATTTTTGGCTCAGAAATGGGAAGAAACAATGCCGGCGACTGCTTACGGAATCGAAAAATATCTCGGCAGTGGCTTGATTAAAGGTGTGGGGGCAGTCTATGCGAAAAAGATTGTACAAAAATTTGGAACGAACACGATTGCCATTATTGAGGATTCTCCCGAACGTCTGGCTGAGGTGGACGGCATCGGAGAAAAACGCATTCAGCGCATTTCTGAAAGCTGGGAACGGCAGAAGGAAATTAAAAATATCATGATATTCCTGCAAAATTACGACATCAGCACTTCTTATGCGGTGAAAATATACAAGCATTACGGTAATGACAGCATTGAAACCGTCAAGAAAAATCCTTATCAATTGGCAGATGATATATGGGGAATTGGCTTCAAAACAGCGGATAAAATCGCCTTCAAACTCGGTTTTGAGAAAGACAATCCCGAACGGTGCAGAAGTGGAATTTTATACACTTTGAATCAGCTTGCTGATGAAGGTCATGTCTATGCAGAAAAAGAACAGCTCCTCAAAAAATGTCAGGAGCTGTTAGAGGTTGACATTTCGATTGTCGAAAATGCCTTGAATGCGACCGTTTCACGGAATGACTTGATAATTGAAAATGATGCTATCTATTTACCAGCCTTTTATTACGCTGAGTGCGGAGTTGCAGAAAAATTGCTGGAATTAACGGAATCTGATACCATTCTCAACAATCAGATTCAAGTCAATATTTCTGCTTTACAGCAAAAATTGAACATTCAATATGACGACATTCAGGCACAGGGCATTCAACAAGCGGTTTCCTCAAAAGTCATGATTCTGACAGGAGGTCCCGGAACTGGCAAGACCACAACAACCCTAGGCATCATTGAAGCCTTGAAATCCCTCGATAATAAAATTTTATTGGCAGCTCCCACAGGTAGAGCCGCTAAACGTATGACTGAAGCCACTGGAATGGAGGCGAAAACCATTCACAGACTGCTTGAATTCAGTCCGGAAAAGGGTTATCAGCGAAATAAAGAAAACACTCTTGACGGTGATGTGTTAATTGTTGACGAATCCTCAATGATTGATATTGTTCTGATGTATTCGCTGTTGAAAGCAATCCCTCTGCATATGAAGTTGATTTTAGTTGGAGACATTGACCAATTGCCGTCTGTCGGGGCTGGAAATGTATTGAGAGATATTATCGATTCACAGCGATTTCCAGTAATTCGATTGATACGGATTTTCCGACAGGCGCAGTCCAGCCAAATTATCATGAACGCTCACAGAATCAATCACGGACAGTACCCCAATTTACGAAATCAGCTAGGAACAGACTTTTTCTTTATCGAATGCGAAGAACCCGAACAGGCAGCCAGTCAAATTGTCGGGCTTGTCCAGTCAAGGCTTCCTAAATATTGCCATGTGAACCCGACTGACATTCAGGTTTTAACCCCCATGCAAAAAGGTGTGATTGGTGCAGCAAATTTGAACCAATTGCTACAGCAAAATTTGAATCCGTCTCAAACTTGGCTGACACATGGCAGTCGAACTTATCGGCTTCATGACAAGGTCATGCAGATTAAAAATAATTATGATAAAGATGTCTTTAACGGCGATATTGGTACAATTTTTGACATTAACACCATTGACAAAGAGCTGACTGTTCAGTTTGAAAATCGTTTTGTGACATATGACAACTCAGATTTAGACGAACTCGTCCTTGCTTATGCTATCACAATTCACAAGTCGCAGGGGTCGGAATATCCGATTGTGGTAATGCCCGTCATGATGACACATTTTATTATGTTGCAACGAAATTTAATTTATACTGGTATTACCAGAGCCAAGAAAATGCTGGTTTTGGTCGGCACGAAAAAAGCCGTTTCCTATGCGGTGCATCATGTCACAGTCACGAAACGAAACACCAAATTGAAAGAACGGTTGCAAAATGGTTAAGGAAGGAGCGGTTTTCATGGTCGTGATTTATGCTGAAAAAAGCAGTCTCGCAAAAACAATTGCAGAGGTTCTTCATGCCGGACGGCGCATTCCGCTCAACGGTGAGCCGACAATCGGATATTATCAATTTCGTTTCAATGGAGAAGATGCCATTTTATGCCATGGTGTCGGGCATCTGATGCAGTTAGTCCCTGCGAAAAATTATGATGCAAAATATTCCAGATGGGACTTGTCAGTTTTCCCCTGTATTCCTGAACAATTCCGCATTGCTCCCAAAAGTTCCACGATTGCCTGTGCGAAACTTGTCAAATCGTTTCTGAGCCGTGCGGATTGGGTCATCAATGCCACTGACCCCGACCGTGAGGGGGAGCTGATTTTTTCCTATGTGTATCAGGCTTGCAATTGTCATGCACCTGTCATGCGGGCATGGATTGAGGACTTGACAGATGCTAAAATCAGAAAGGCTTTTCAGAATTTGATTGCACCAAATCAGCCGATTTCTCCCCAAAATTCAGGAACTCCCAACGATTTACAGCTTGCCGGACGTGCCAGAGATATTGCAGATTGGCTGATTGGAAATAATTTGACCGTTGCCACCACAAAAAAATTTGGAAATTATGAAGAATTGCTTTCCGTTGGACGAGTACAGACTCCGACTTTGGCTCTTGTGGTGAAACGAGAAAAGGAAATTCAGAATTTTGTAAAATCGAAATTTTGGCGATTGCTTGCGAATTTTATCACTGCAAATCATGAACAGTTTCAAGCGGAATATTCCGGCGGAAAATTTGATAAAATCGAAGATGCTCAGAAAATGCTTGCACTTTGCGGAAATGCTCATGGAATTGTCAAAGAAATCACAACGACACGGAAAACGCAAGTTGCACCACTCCTATACAATGCCACACAGTTACAAATCACAGCAAATAAAATTTTTGGCTGGAATGCGGACAAAACTTCTAAAATTATGCAGATTCTTTACGAAAAGAAACTCATGACTTACCCCCGAACTTCTTCGGAACATCTGACTTCTGCCATGATGCCCGAAACCACACAGACCATCTCAAAATTGTTGCAGATGCCAGAATATAGCCGTTTATCCATTCCGCAAAATCAATGGCAAAAGTTCACAAAACGACATTTTGATGACAGTAAAGTCGGTTCGCATCCAGCAATTATTCCGACTGTGAATGTTCCGCAAAGTCTTTTGGGATTGTCAGCGGATGAAAAGGCTTTGTATGATTTGTTGGCGAAATCGCTAATTAGAATTATTTATCCCAAAGCAATTTTGGATGATACAGAAGTCTTGATTGACGTGAATCAGGTGGAATTCAAGGCGACTGGTACGGTTCTTGTCAATGCCGGCTGGTATGTTGTGGATGGTCGGAAAATCAAGAAAATGCCCCTCCCATTGATGCAGAAAGGACAAATTTTGAACGGTGAATATTTCATTCAGGAAGGCGAAAC
>JAZAUD010000072.1:0-8669 GCA_036373775.1 Oscillospiraceae bacterium
CCAAAGTATCAAGCATAGATGAGACTATATTTTACCCTTCACATTACAAAAACTTCAATGTTACATCCTAAAAGCATTGCTTAGTATTAAAAGCGTTTTACGCTTTAAAGCATATTACCCACACTAAACAGCGAAAGACCGAAAATTATGACCTGGGTTCAATTCATAATATGTTCTATGCTGATAACATTGAAAGTGAAGAAGTCCTTCAAAAAGTGAATGATAATGCTTTAGCTTATCTGATTGAACAGCAAGGATACACTGTCAAAGAAGTGGTGGAAGCTTTCAAAAGTGAAGAAAAAGTATCAGATTCCAAATTTATCAACAGTGTTGTAGCAGAGGCAAGTAATTACTTTGGTTATATGGGAGAACTTACTTTATTGGCAAGTGTCAGCGGAAAAGATACAACTGATTTATTAGAAGCTATTGCCAAGGGTAAAGGTAGTATTGAAATTTCGAGCTATGACAAAAATCCTGAAATCAATCTGGGCATTTTTAATGAATGGGCTGGTTGTGGTTCTTTATTAGAACTTTATTTAGAAAAAAACGTTTTGATTCCCACAAGTATGATTCGTAATTTGCAAGTAGAACACGCTGGAAAAGACTTGAATCATGGCACTACAGTTGACAAAACTTATGGTTTGATTGGAAGTGCATGGCAATGTGTGGAGCTGAAACAAAACAATGATGAATTGACATGGGAAAAGGAACACAAAAAGGAAACTTTTCTCAAAGATTGAAATTTCATGAAAGGAGGAATATTTATGACAAAATTGAATCGAAATCAAGAAGTTTGGGAAGGCTGGACGATTGGACATATCATTGACAATTTAAAGCCTACAATGGATACGATAATGCAGGGAAACTCATTTTATAAGCCGTTCCATGATGTGAACGAACTCACGGATTTCATTAAAAAGGAATATCCCCTCAATCAGTTCCGTGGCAATGTAAGAGCAGCAAAAGCAGTGGCGAAGTATTTTGCCGAAGATTATCATATTTCCAAAATGGCTGTCAAAGGTAGAGAATGAAGAACACAAGAAAAATGATTGCTTTTTGAGAAAGGGACTTGAGAAATATGGATGAACGACAACAATATTATTTACAGATAATACATAATATGCTTTTGTTTGAAGGCATTGAATTAGACAAATCGGAAGATGGCAGTGGTTACAGTGTCATAACATACCATGATGAATATTATGATAATCCTTACCAAGATGAGGAATTTCATCATACCTCTGAATTGATAAATGTACTTGATACTTACTTGAATGACCATTACTTTGCTGACCTCGAAGAAATTTCGGAAGAATCTGGCATTGACTGGAATCAAGAGAAAGTTCCTTATAATTGTAACGAATGGGTCAATTTTCTTGATGAGCATCAAAATATCAAAGAGTTATGTCAATATGAATATGATGTCATGGATATGATTGCAAACCATCTGGATGAAATTGATTTAGATAAATTATATCAATATCATTCAGGGCAGATGGAAATTCCACCCGAAGAAACTATGATACAGCAGGCAATTGATGAAGGCAATCATTTGAAAAATGGTTTGCATTACCTTGAAAGATTTCCGATGGAAGGTGTCGGAAATGTGTATATCATGATGGGAAGAAATCCTGAAAATCAAGAAGAACTTTTATTTGATGTCTGTGCTGACAAACTCATGTCAAAAGAAATTGGGTTTGTTCGGGGAAGATTGGAGGAAGTACTCCCTAAAATTGCAGATGGAAGTATCAAACTATTCCAACATGATTATATGATTCAAGCAACTGCAAGTGAATTGATTGACAAGGGTGCTGTGAATGAGAAAAATCCTTTACATGAACCAGTAGAAGAAGGATATGTAGAAAGAATCTTTCAAAAATCCTTACTTCCTGCATTGAATCGCTTGTTGATTTGTGAGCAAGCAGTTTCCAATGAAGAAAAAACAGTTTACCAGCAACTTTATCAAGAAAAAGTGAATGAATTTGCGGAAAAATTTGGAATCGACCCGCAAGAAATGAAAGAAGTCACAATCCCCTATCATCAAGCAAGACTGGAACGAATATTACAGCGTTTGGAAAAAGAAAATATAGAATATTTACTTGCCAAAGCATTTTTAAGACGAAATTTATTTGAAGAAGACGGCTCATTATGTGCTGTAACAGTTCCCATACATCATGGCATGATGTCAATTGTATTTGATGGTTCTTTTGAAAAAAGTCAAGATTCTGTATTGGCAATTATTAAAATGAATTCTTCCCAAAGGAAAGCTATGATTTATCAGGGAACTTGCACCCCAGAACAATCAGAAATGTTATATGAGGCAGTCAAGAAATTAAAAATTGATGATATTTCTTTTGCTTCTCTGGAAATTTTATGCAAAGGGAAAACATTGTTTCAAGATATGATTGATTTATCAAAAGCCATTACTAAATTGGAAGAAAACGGAAAACCTTTCTCTTTTGAAAAAGCTACTATCATGCAATACGAGGGAGTTCTTGCTAAAGTTGCCAACAATCTACAAAAGCAACCTCAAGCCAAAGATTTGGTGAGAGAATAGCCATGTTGATAGAAAAATCAGGAAAGGAGCTGTTGAGATGTCTAAAAATTATGCTTAGGAATGGTAAACATATAAGCTGATACTATTTTTTCTAAAAATACAAAAAACGCTAGTTTTCTATAGAAAAAAGTGTCAAATTATATATTTCAGAATCCTTATCTACAATGGACAAGTCCGATAGGAAATCATAACAAATTTTACGAAATTACTGAAAATGATGATGGAAGTATTGATGTGAATTATGGCAGAGTAGGACAAAAGGGAGTCAGCAAGCATTACTGTGGAAAAACCTTTTATGGATTAAAAAGTGAGAAAATTGCAAAAGGCTATCAAGATTTAACCTCATTGCATTCTCAATTGACTCCAACACAAGATTCCAGAATGATGGATGAATTGAGCTATCAAAAAACAGACGATGAATGTATTTGATATTTCTCAAACGCAGTCTCGTGACCCTGAGTATGATAGATATGAACAAATTATCAAAATGAGCAAGCCTCTTGACGGAACACCTGAAGCAAGTCAAAAAGTGGAAAAGGCAATTCAAGAAGTCATGAAATCACATGGAATGGAATTGCAATCCAATGCAATGGAAAGCAATGAGACTCTTTATCAGGC
Organism: Oscillospiraceae bacterium; assembly: GCA_036373775.1. Lineage (GTDB taxonomy): Bacteria > Bacillota > Clostridia > Oscillospirales > Ruminococcaceae > UBA3855. Next base: position 3,176 of record JAZAUD010000072.1, read on the forward strand.
AATTTCCAAATATGCGGAAAAGCTATTAAGAACACAGCCCGATAGTGTCCTTGGAATTAAAAGTCCAGATGCACTAAAAGGCGATATGCACCGATTAGAAACCGAAGTTGCAACCTACCTGATTTTGCAAAAGCTCGGTGTGGATTGTGGCGATAAAACAACATTTTGTATGACGGAAATTTTAAACAATCAGAAAATTTCTGATGATTTAATTCAGCACGGAAGAAGAGAAATGTTTGAACAAACGTTTGACCGTGGTTCGGCAGTAGCTTCTGATTTTTCGAAATTGTTCGACAAGAGATATGAAAAACCCAAAATTCAAACCAGACCGAAATCTGATATTTCGTCCTTGACGGTGGAAGAAATGCTTTCCAAAGGAAAAATGACAGTAAAAGACAGCGATACAGCAATTATCATTGTCAAAAATCAAAAGAATTACGAATTGTTTGCAGAAAGATTGCCCGATAAGCAAGCAGGGATGAATGCTTTTGAACGTGACGGAAAAGGAACTGTGATTGTCCGTAAAGATGATTTGGGAATCCACGTGGAAATTGGTAATCAGGAACTTGAAATTTCAGATATAGAGAGGAAATCTGCTCAGAAACATTTCGAAGCAAAACAGAAACAATTGAAGCTGGAAAGAGTGTGAGTGCATGACATATCAATCCCCTATTCAGAAAATGATGGAACAATCTGAAATTGATGAAATTATCGGAATCCCAGATGAAAATTGGGATGATATTTCAGGAATTGGTGCAGAAATTGCGATTACTAACAAAAGCACTTTGGAAGAATTGATAGCAGGAATGACTTGGATTGACAGGATGTATTTGCTAACTACTGTTTGCACTATAATATCCAGCCATTTCCAGCACTCTGTCAGCGATAAAATCTTTTCTGGTTCGATTGGATTCAACAATTGCACTCATCATATTCTGCGGAACATCGGCATAATTGGCGAGCAACTGCTTTGTATCTTTTGGCAGACAGTAACCGCCATAGCCAAAACTGGGATTATTATAATGTGTGCCAATTCTAGGGTCAAGGCATACGCCCTGAATAATCTGTTGTGTGTCCAGCCCTTTCAGTTCTGCATAAGTATCAAGTTCGTTGAAATAGCTGTGTTTGTCAAGTAGAAGGTGCATAAAAAGCGCACGAAAAAGTGCATAAGCAACTTAGCACAAAAATTGGTTCAAAATCAAAATCTGTGGTATAGCAGAAAAAGATTCTGAGGAAGCTCTTGTTATGCATTTTTGAGGCTCTTTTTTAAGCCCCTGTTATGCACTTTTGAAGCTATTTTTGGAAAAATCCCATGATATAGAGATTTTTCAAATTTTCCCTGAAACAGTTTTCTGACGTTTCATAGACTGCCGCAGCCGGTAGCTTTCACCTGAAAATATGACAATGTGAGAATGATGTACCAGACGGTCAATCAGTGCTGCTGTCAGACGGTTATCGCCAAAAACGGTATTCCAGCCCGAAAATTCCAGATTGGAAGTGATAATGAGACTCTTCCGTTCATAGCATTCAGAAATCACCTGAAATATTAGCTGTGCAGCATCTTTGTGGAGAGGAACAAAACCAAGTTCATCAATCACAATCAGTTCTGTTTTTTTCAGAGAGGTCAGGAAACTGTTCAAAGTTCCCTTTGTGTTCCTTTCCAGCAGAAGATTGGCAAGAGAAGCTGCGGTAAAAAATCTCACGCTGTGCTCTTCCTGACAAGCTTTCATAGCAATTGCTGTGGCAAGGTGTGTTTTTCCTGTTCCGACTGCTCCTATGAAAATCAGATTTTCTTTTTCAGACAGAAAATCGAATGCTTCCATAGATTCCTTTGTCAGTCCGGAAGGCAGTGTAATGTCTGCATTCCAGATGAAATCATCCAGTGTTTTCACCACAGGAAATCCGGCAGTTTTTATCATGCGGCTGATACGGTTGGCTTCACGTTCACGCAGTTCCAGTTTCAGGAGGTCTGCCACATACTGCTCTGTGTCATGATATTCCACACTTCTCCAGTCTTTTGCAAGACCTCCAAGCTTCAGGGTACGCATATCCTGTTCAATGCTCACTCTGTTTCACCTCCTTTCGTCAGCATATCATATGCCTTCAAATCAGGATGGTAATCCAGTGTCGGAACATCTGAGAGAAGTTTCAGCGGTTCAGGTGTTCTTTCTTCTTTCAGGAGCGAGTAATAGCATTGTCTGAGACTTTCCACATCGCTTGTTCCGTTCTGCTGTGCCAGCAGAAGAATTTCTGTACAGTTTTCTGCATTGTCATCTTCCACCATATCACGCAGCAGTTTCAGTGCATTTTTGCGCTCCGCCCCTTTTGTCTGTACCAGATAATCCTGCCACAGGTCAGGGATTTGCCGGAAAAATTCTGTGTGTTCCGCTGCACCCGGCTTCCGGTATAATGTATGGACATACTTTGTCCAGTCCGTCAGTTTTTCATTTCTCCCATAGCTTCTGTGATATTTTCCTGCCAGCATCTGGTCATGCCAGAATTCAATTCTGTCATAGAAAATTTTTGCCTGCACGGTTTCACCATTCAGTTCCGGTGAGAGTCCGTATTGATTCGTATCCACAGAGACAAAACCGCATTTGTTGACTCTCAGCGATTCATAGCGGAAAACATCATATGGTACTTCCGGCAGAGTCAGCAGCTTTTGTGCTTCCTCTTCCCATAAGCTCTGAATGCTTACCTGATGCTTGTAATGTGGTCTCTGTGCATCTTCTTCGCACCAGTCCCACAGTTTCTCATTGAAATCTTCAAAAGAAGTTATAGTGGGAACAGGGACAAAGGCATTCCGTCTGCTGTAACCGACTTTATTCTCCACATTTCCTTTTTCGTTTCCGGATGCCGGATTGCAGAAATCTGCCTGAAAACGGTAATGTAGCATGAATCTTGTGAAGCCGTCTGTGAGTTTCCTCTCACTTCCTTCCAGCACCTGTGCGACTGCTGTCGACATATTGTCAAACCGGATTCTTACCGGAACTCCGCCGATATGCTCAAAAATCCGCTTCATGCCTTCCAGCAGACATTCCTGATTCTGTGATGGAAACGCCTGCGTATATCCTTTATTGGAATAGGGAAACGATATTGTGAATGCGTAGCCTTTCTTCTCATTTCCTGCTGCATCATAGTACAGAAATTCCCCGAAATCTGCCTGTCCGTATGCTTCCGGATGTGCCAGCGGTACATATCCGCTTCCTGCCTGATGCAGCACCATCCGCTTTTTCTTCACATACCGCTTTACGCTGGAGTAGCTCCCCTGATACCCTGCTTCTCTGCAGAGACGATCATAGATTCTTTTTGCTGTATGTCTCTGTTTTCTTGGAACTCTCATGTCGCCTTCCAGCCATTCATTGATCAGCGGCAGATATTCTCCCAGTATCGGATAATGTTCCGCCTTCATATTCGGTTCTTTTTTTGCATTCCAGTCCGTTTTTTCCACATATCTGCATACTGTGCGGTAATTCAGACCTGTGATTCGCCTGATTTCATTCTTGCTTTTTCCTTCATTCTCATAGAGATGCTTGATATATTGCGCTTTCGCCATCTTTATCACCTTTCTGATGCCTCCTTAGCTGGTTTTCCTCTCAGCTAATTGTAGCATTTTTATTTCTTGTTGGCAATACCTTGCCAACTTTTGGCTTATGCACTTTTGACGCTCTTTCTATGCACTTTTATTTTACCATAAACAAATAGCTCACTCTTAATGCAAGATAGGTATTGGCGAACAGTTTCACAGCTTCGGCTTCTGTAAAGCCCATAAACAAAGTGTCAATATTTTGTTTAATTGCGCCCTGTTGCAGAAGTTCCGCAAATTCATGAGCTTTCTGAATCAGTCTTTCATCACTCATGTCTGTACCGACAATGATTCTGCTTGGATAGAGATTATCATATAATGCCTTGCTTTCACGGAGAAACTCAGGACTGAATATGATGTTTTTTGTATTAAATTTCTCTCTAACAGACTGTGTATATCCGACTGGAATGGTGGACTTGATAACCATAATCGCATTGGGATTGTATTTCAGTACCAATTCAATCACAGACTCAACTGCACTCGTATCGAAAAAATTCTTCTTGCTGTCATAGTTGGTCGGTGCGGCTATGATAACAAAATCTGCATCTTTGTAGGCTGATTCAGCATCAAGGGTTGCTGTCAAATTTAATTCTTTCTCAGTAAGATACTTTTCAATGTAATCATCCTTAATAGGCGATTTCTTATTATTTATCAATTCTACTTTTTCAGGAACAATATCAACAGCTGTCACTTCATTGTGCTGTGCAAGCAAAACTGCTAACGACAACCCGACATAGCCTGTCCCTGCTACTGCTATCTTCATTTCGCATCTCCTCCATAATACTCTTTATACCACTCAGCAAATTTCCTGAGTCCTTCTCTGATACCGATAGTTGGTCTGAAGCCATAGTCCTCTTCCAGAGCTTTACTGTCCGCATATGTAACAGGCACATCACCTGGCTGCATCGGAACAAGCTCTCTATGCGCATTGAAGTCATAATCATGAGAAAGCACTCCAGCTCTTACCAATTCTTCTTGCAAAGTACTTACATAGTCAAGCAGGTTTTCCGGTGTGCCGCCACCAATGTTATACACAGCGTAGGGAGGCATAGGCAGTCCGTCATCGCCAAGTGCTTTCTCTGGTGCACCCTGCATTACTCTGTACACGCCCTCGACAATATCGTCTATATAGGTGAAGTCACGCTTGCAGTTGCCGTAGTTAAAGATTTGGATTGCGGTCTATGCATATTTTAACAGACAAAGTACAAGTATCGCTGAAGTACAAGTTTGAAACCAATCAAAATAGGGCTGTCGCATCATTCACTTTGGTGCAACAGCCCTTTTTCAAATATTATCGAGTGAGTAATATCACAAACAAAAACGTATCTCATGAATAAGACTAACTAGTCCCAAATACTATTGACTTTTAACATCTTAGTATGTTATTATAATAATAGCTCATGAAGTACATATTGAACTTTTCTGCAAGAGATTATGGAGGAAATAGTATGAATATTGAACAGCAAGCAATGCATCTCATTTATTGTAAAGAACAGAATTTTTCAGATGAACCTGTAATGCCAGATGAAAGCTTTTCTGATTTTTTTGACAGAATGCTAAAACAGTTAAATGAAAGAACTGGACAATCATTATCAAAAAAAGATATTGCTGATAAGCTCAAAATAACGCCTGAAATGTTTCGAAAGTATATAAATGGTCAGAAAACAATCAAAAAGCGGGATTGTATTATTGCAATATGTGCGATGTTACAGGCGGATACCACAGATACTAATGATGCGTTTTCGAACAATTTCTGAGAAATATATCTTCTGTCTGCAAAAAGTTTCCCGAAAATTTCTTTTGTCAGCGAATTCATTACATTTTCATCTCTGTCATCTACATTTCCTGAAGTAAGGCAAAAAGACAGAATTTCGCCCTCATCATTGATAATCAGGTGTAATTTGAAAC
>JAZAUD010000073.1:0-8545 GCA_036373775.1 Oscillospiraceae bacterium
ATGACTGCTTTCTCCTTTTTGATTAGCTGTTGACTCTGTCTTCCTGAAAAGCCATATCCTCTTCGGTAGGTGTATATACATCCGTGCAGGGAAGTTTTTCTCCGTTCCGGATAACATACACATCGTCTGTACTCTGCACTGCGGCAATATATCTGCGGACAATGGCAGATGCATATTTCGGGTCAAGTTCCGTAGTACAGCAGATACGGTTGAGCCGTTCTGCCGCCATGAGCGTTGTGCCTGAACCTCCGAATACATCAAGAACGATGCCGTTTTCCTGTGAAGATAATCCCATCGGATAGGCAATCAGCGGAATGGTCTTCATGGTCGGATGCAGTTCTGATTTTTTTGGTCTCGGAAACTCCCAGACAGTAGTTTGCTTGCGGTCTCCATAGAATTTATGTTTTGCAGTATCCTTGAAAGCATAAATTACAGGTTCATGCCGCATCTGAAAATCCATGCGCCCAATCACCAGTGTATCTTTAACCCAGATGCAGGTTGTGGAATAATGAAATCCGGCATTGACGGTGGCATTAAAAAAGTTACATTTTTCTGCATCCGAATGAAAGCAGTAAAATGCACCGCCGTCAGCAAGACTGGCATAGATATTTTTGAATGCATCAAGCAGGAACTGATAGAATTTTTCAGAATCAGACCAGCTGTCGTTCTGAATCGTCATGCCCGTTCCGCCTTTGTAGGCACAATTGTAAGGCGGGTCAGTGATGCAGATATTCGCCTTTTTTCCGTCAAGAACAGTACGGACATCTTCCAGCTTGGTGGCATCTCCACAAAGCAATCGGTGTCTGCCGAGCAGCCACAAATCGCCTGCCTGAACGAATGCCTCCTTTTCAAGTGCCTTGTCTACATCGAACCCGTCATCTTCTGCTTCTTCATTAGTAGCGAACAGGTCAGCGAGTTCTTTTTCATCGAAGCCTGTGAGAGAGAGGTCAAAATCATCATTCTGTAATTCCGATAATTCCACAGCAAGCATTTCATCGTCCCAGCCTGCGTTTAATGACAGCTTATTATCTGAGATGATATAGGCTCTTCGCTGAGTTTCTGTCAGATGACTTTCCATAACGCATGGCACTTTTTGCAGTCCGAGCTTTTTCGCACCGTAAAAACGACCATGTCCGCAAAGGATGGTGTTATCTTCTGCGATGATAATCGGAGAAAGAAATCCAAACTCCTTAATGGATGCGGCAATCTGTGCGATTTGAGCATCAGAATGTGTTCTTGCATTTCTTGCGTAGGGAATGAGCGTATCAATATCTGCAAGAAAATATTGTGTGTCTTTTGTTTCACTCATAAATTTTCACCCTGCCTATCATTTTCTGAAACTGCCGTTCCGCACCATCAATATCACCGGAGCAGGCTTGCTTCTGGAGTGCTTTGAACTGCTGAACGGTCAGCATATTCAATTTTCTGTAATATCTGAATTTCTGAATCATTTCTCTTAAAGTGTACATTTTATCTCCCATTCTTGCGGTGTAAGATTCTTTGCAGACCTTTTCGGGCATCCATGACATTGCCTTTTTTTGCCTGCCCCTTGAGAGTGTTATATTGTTGCTTGGTGAGGTGCGGTCTGCTGTCTTTGAGTTCTCTCCAAAAGACATAATCTGTATTTGATTTCATAAAAGTTCCTCCTAATTCCGTCTGCTTCTGAGCAGTTGTTCCATCATGTCATTTTCCGGACTCCTGCTGTCAATTTCCACAGAGCAGTTTTCTTTGACAATCTGCTGAATGGAAGCCCACAGAAGATTGGATTGTTTCATGTAATTATGGCTCATGAGTACAAAAGGTGACTGACACGGTTCTTTGGTAGTTGCGTGTCGACCCAATAGCCCAAGACGGGAAATTGCCTCTTCACACTGCACCCACCGTGCCACACACATGGCATATTGTTCTACTGCCTGCGGATTGACGAGTTTCTCACAGCCAAGTCTGGTAAGCCATGCATAAACCTTGTTGTAAATTTCATCTGCTCCAAGTGGTTTTCCGTCACGCTGCATTGCGGACAGATATTCTCCAGGCGGAGGCATATCCACACCTTCAAGGCTTTCAGGAATGTCAATTCTTTTCAGCGGACGCTTGCCGGGATTTCCGGCATCCAGCTTTTCTTTGAGAGCTTTTGGTTTTCTGCCAGCCCCTGGTCTTGCACCGCCACGGTTTGTTCCGTCCTTTGCCATGTGAATACCTCCTTCCTGATTGAAAATAATCAAAAATAATCAAACTATTTTTGAAAAAATGAGTATAAAAAATTCTGACCGGAGGTCAGAAAAAATTGCTATTCTGCGAATTTATATAAAAATGGCGATAATACGTCATTTTATAAGGCTATACCCTCTCTGAATACGCTTTTTACCAACAAACGACCCCGCCCCGGTGGCTTGGCAAATCAAGCACAGAGATTTGATTACCCCCGGTATTCAAACAAATGCCCATCAATAGCGATATTCCGGATTCTTATCCTCTGTCCACGTTTTCTTATCATGGTGTTGCTTGCACAGTGCCTGATAGTTACTCTCGTCCCACATCAGTTCATAATTGCCACGATGTGGGATGATGTGATCGACCACAGTAGCTTCGACAAACTTTCCTTCTACTAAACACTTCACACAGAGTGGATGCTTGCGGAGATATGCCGCACGGACTCTCCTCCACTTGGCTGTGTAGCCACGGCTTTCCCTTGACGGTCTGTCAGGGTACAGATGCTTGTGCTGTTCACAGTAGAGTCCGTCAGTCAGGTTGGGACAGCCTGGGTGCTTGCAGGGCTTCTTACTCTTCATCGGCATCGAAGTCGTCCTCGTAATAGTTGTCATAAAACGGACAGTCTTCTTCATCAATATCCCACTGCTTTTCAAGATACCGCACAGCGGCATCGTAGCAGGCACGGGTGAAGTTCTCACCTTCATCCATGTTTTCAGCAATGCCGTCAAAGTCCAGTCCGTGTAATACATACTGTTCCAGAACCTCATGCCATCCGGCATTCGGACAGGTGCTGATGATGTCTTCTGCCAGCACACGAAGATGTAACAGTCCGTTCAGGCTTTTTAATAAATCCTGACTTCTGTTGCAGACAAATTCACTGATTATGGTATCTCTCGGAACGGCTATGCTGTAACCATGCCAGAGATTCACCTGTGCAATCATGGAATCAATATAGCGACAGTTTCTTCTTGCATCTTCAAGTACCATTTCTACATTCAATTTCATGCTGTTTCCTCCTGCGTTTCAGCGTAATCGGGAGCATCCTCATTGAGATGCATCTTTTCTTTTCTGGACATATAAGAATCAGGATACTGAATTGGTTCATTCAGCATTTCACGGATTTCGTCCATTGCAGATTTTACCGTATCTTCCGCACAGTCTTCGCACCACTTCATCTGTGCCGCAATTTCTGAAAACGGAAGGTCGTCAAAAATGTATTTTCGCAGTGCCGTCTGCTCCTCTTCAAGAATCAGTTCAGAAATAAAATATTCTGCCCTCAAACGTCTGTCTACAAGAACAGACAGTCTGAAATCGATATTTTTAAGCACATTTTCTAAACTTTTGTGTGTTTCAGGCAGTTCTTCAAGTCCGCCGATGAGGTTTTTCCACTCCTCATACTGATGACGGCATTTGAGAATTTCCTGATTGACTCCTCTGGCACATTCCAGAATTTTTTCTGCTTTTTTCTCGCTCATAAGTTCCTCCTTGAATTTTTTCATAAAGAAAGCCGCCACAGGTAATCTGCAACGGCTTGTTATGTATTCAATTTTTCCATTATCTATTATATCACGTTTTGTCAATAATGTCAAGTTCCAAAAACTGCCCTCAACTGCCCTGAACTGCCCAGTTTTTAAATTTTTTGTTTTTTTAGATTCAGTTATGAAAAAAGCCTTCACGAATGGTTTCCGCAAAGGCTTGTCATGTATTCAATTTTCCATTATCTATTATATCACGTTTTGTCAATAATGTCAAGTTCTAAAAACTGCCCACAACTGCCCTGAACTGCCCAGTTTTTAAATTTTTTTGTTTTTTCGAGTTCAGCCAGCGCCTTGCGGTGCTTTTTATAGATACCATCTTCTGTCATGTGTACTTTCTCAGCTACGCTATTCCAGGGAAGCTGCTGCACATAACGCCAGTGCAGTACAGCACGGTACTGAATATCAGGCACTTCATTGATTGCAGAAATAATATAACTCTGAATGGCAATCTGCTTTTTCAGGGCTTCTTTCAATTCACATTCAGTATCAACTGCATCTCCCATTCTGTCAGACCTGGAATGAACATTGTGTGAACCTGAACAGCCAATCTTTTCACCATATACAGGTGTAACGGATGTAAGCGATTCCTGAATGGTACGCAGTTGGTCTTGCAGCGTTTCAATATCGGTCTGTATGTCTTTCATCAAACCTAAAAATTCTTTTGCAGTCATACTTTTACCTCCATTAAATCTTCTGAAATTCAGGGGACGTGCTACGGACACACATCATGCCCACACGGTCGCCATCAGAATTTTCCATTGCCATTTGTTCAATTATTTTGGCTATGGTTATTTTTTGGTACTGGGTCAACAAGATTAAAAGCAACAAGCTTGGCGATACGCATGGTGACGATAGGAGACTGTTTGTATGCACACACACATCTTCCATTTACGCAGACTTCATAAAAACCGTTGTTTACAGTGATTTTAAGTGCCTGCTTCTTGTAGCGGCGTGTGTAAACATCAGTGCTCTGCTGTCTCCAGTTCCGGCGCATGAAACGTTTCTTACGTTGGGAGCGGTTTCGTACAAGCCGTTCCTGTTCTTTTGCATTCAGGATATCGCTTTCCATAACTCCAGCACAATTGCATCCAGCATTCAGACAGGCAGGATAATTTTTATGCTCCATGACGTGGATATAACGGACATGAGGATAACCACACAGTTCACATTTTTCAAGTGAAGCATTAGGATTGTCTTCTCTTACATCAATCACCTCGGAACACGTCCAGTCTTTCAAAGGGGCATTCAGGCTTTTCAGGGTTCTGATACAACGGGCGAGATATTTGTCACATTGTCCCCGAGATTCCAACTGTAATTTTTCAGATTGTTTCATCAAAAAACCTCCTTATTTAGTGTTTTTTTGACTTTTGTCCTTTTTGTCCCTTTTGTCCTTAAATTTGAACTCATACTCGTATATATACATATATTATAATAAATAAATAAATTGTTTTCTTTTTATTTCTTTATATATAGGGACAAAAAGGACAAAACTAAAAAATGTTGATATTTCGATATTTTTAGCACATAACTTTATACAAAACGGCTGTGACAATTGCAGGACAAAAGGACAAAACTATATTTTCGGATTGACGAAATATTTCGGAAGAGGTGGTCTTCCTGCGATTGTCACTTTTTCAGGCTGTCTGGCAATGTATCCATAATCTTCAAGCTGGTCAAGCACAGGCTGAATTTCCGCTACAGTTTTGAAGGAACGACAGAAACGCATCGCTTCACGGCGGTCAAATTCTGTCAGATGCTTTTCTTTTATCATTTGCAGAATGTGGTCAGCTTTCTGATACATAGCATCTTCCGGCAGAACAGCATATGCCGCCTGTGCATGGTTGAGAAAATAGCGGCTGAGCCGAATCGCATTTTCCATGATTTGCTGACTGACAATCAAAGGTTCGTCATCATCTGAAAGAAAATCAAAATCCCGATAAACAGAAGCTCTGCAAAGCAGTCCAGCAATACGAAGTGTATTACCTATCAGCTTTCCCGCCCAGTCAGCCATCTCTGCATAATCAGTAACAAGTTTTGGTTCAAGTTCAGTAGCATAATCTGCTATCAATTTATCAGCTTCTGGTGATAGCAGAATCAATTCATTTTCACGGTCATCGTCAAGCAGATTGATAATCAGCTGTTCATAATTCTGATAAATCTCATCAGGAATGGTTGCACTATGATACTGACGCTTGCCAACATAAGATTCAGGAATACAGTAGAGAAATCGTGCAGTCAATCCACGTCCTCTGAACGTCTGATTGCCTAATACCGCTGCTACTACATTAGGTTGCGCCATCAGCAGAATGGTAAGAGCAGGGTTCATAACATTTTCACTTTCTCTGCCAATACGGTCAACACGAATGGTGTCACCAGAATATCCTTTCAACATAACATCAATATTCACAATTTTGGAATACGTACCTGCAAGAGTATCAAAAATACCTCCTTCGGTGGATATCAATGCTGCTTTCCCCTTATTAGCTACAATGACTGATACCAGCTTTTCAGGGGTAATATCATCTACATAAAGTTGCATAGGTTGTTTTTCTATGAAATTGGCAATATCCTGCGCAATCTGGTCAACATCCGCCTGAGTTGCCTTTCCTTTGACAAACTGGTCTTCAATCATTTTCTGTCTGCGTTCCAGCATCCGTCTTTGCATTTTATTAGTTTCAAAAGCAGCGGCATTCCGCATGTTGTACTGGACTTCATAATGATTGACAGGTCGGAGCATGGAATGTGTTACAGCAGACTTTCTTTCTGACGGTGGTGCAATGATAAGACCATAGGTATTCAGGGGTTCAATCCAGTCAAGTTTACACTGTATTTTGTATTTTCCCTGAATACAAGTTGAAAGAATTGCAATTGCCTGTGTACCAGCCATATCTACAGGGGTCTGTGTACTTTCTGCAACAGCAGATGCATATAACGCTATGGGAAGTGGCAGTGCATCAACAGGAAATTTTGCCAAATTATACTTACTGAACGGAATCGGGTCAACCCATTCAGTTTCAGTATATTTTTCAGGCGGTACATAATCCTGCTGTTTCTGGATACGCTGATAATATTTCAATGCACTGCGCCAGATAGAACGAAGTTCTTCTGTTTCTAAAGGGGGATTGCATTTGTCAGCCTGTTCACGGAATGCTTTTTTTGTCTCTTCGGTTTTGCCAAGCCGTTTCAGAATTTTCACAGCAAATGTGAAAAGTGTATGATTACGTTTGCCTTCTTTGATTTCAAACTTGTGTTCCTGTATCAGAAATAAATAATCCTGAATATCCATAGTGCCATCATGCCATAATATTTTGTCGGGCAGACAGCCATAAATAAATCTGGGTGCATCCAAAGCGTTGTCATCAAAGAATGGGAATTTTTCATGGAGCTGATTTTTTAATGCCACACATTCTTTCCAGTCTTTCATCAAAGAAACAGGGAAATAAATGTGATGTCTGGGTCTTGCAGATTTGTCTTTTTTCTGTTTCATATGATTCCGGCTCGTTACAGCTACAAAGGTGATATCCGAAAAGATTTGTGCATAATCTTCTAATTGATACCAGTCTTCAGAATTATCGCTGTGGTCGTTGTCGCAATCCATGACAATACAGTCACAATCAATAAAATCTTTTTTCTGACGGTGGCAATTCTGAAAATGTCCACAAATGTGGTCAAATTGTACAGCTTCGAACATTTCCTGTTCATTGCTGATAGTGCGGATATCACGGTAATAGGCATTATTCTGCTTTCCTATTACATTTGAAACAGAGAGGGTAAATTCCATTGTAGTTTCTCCTTTCATTTTCATCTCTCAACCCAGTCCCAAAACGGGACTGAGTCAAAGGAGAATTGATGTCTGATTCTGGTTTAGTGCATCCAAAGAAAGGACACGCTATTCTTAAGAATCAATACATGCCGCTTGTATTTTTCACGAACCACTGCTTAAACTTCTTGGCAGAAGGAGCTTTGCTTGCAAAAATAAGAGTGTACACGCCAGCCTTGTTGATAAAGATTGTTCTGCTGTCAGTATCTGTCAGTTTGTCATCAGCATCCACACGCTTGCGGAGTGACTTCTGCGGATTGTGAAACAGTACATTTGCAATCGGTTCAGCAGTGAACCACGGCATTCCGTTCAGGCTGATAACACCAATCTGAATGCCCTCATAATTCAATACATTTACTTCAATCATAGAAATTTTCCTTTCTGGCTTATTGCCTTATACCCATTTCTTTCATCGGCTTACCACTACTGATTAAGAACATTTGAAATGTCTGGGCATGGTCTGTTGTGGATTTGCTACTTGCACTTTTCGTCAAAATTGTCAAAAAGTCCTTATTTTCATAAATTCCTAATCCCTCCCACAGCTTTGCCTGCAAACGTCCTCCCGTTTGATTCATGTAATTTCTCATAGGCTTGTACCTCTTAAATACAGAGCATTCTGAAAGTTTCTCTTCCCTTGGGAGTGACAAGCACCTGTGTGCCTTTCCATGAGCTTTTCTCATTGATACATTCTTTCAGATCGAAGAGTCCGTCCTTGATATACTGTGCATATGGTTTCAGTATGCCGTTCTGTGTACGATAGAGATAATGATTAACAAGCAGAAAATTGATAAATACTTTCTGACCGATGTGTAATTCTTTAGCAGTTTCACGAAGCCCTGTCAGCAGATTTCTGTCAACCAGTTCATCAAAATAATCCGCTTTCGGCTTCATTACCTGATTGGCTACCGTCAGTTCAGAAGTCTGTATCTCCAGCACCTTTACCTGCTGTGTCATTCTGGCAAGCTGTGCATCTGCC
>JAZAUD010000074.1:0-8395 GCA_036373775.1 Oscillospiraceae bacterium
TGTACCCACATTTTCGGCTGCTCCGTCAGCCGTTCTTCTCCCGTAAGGGATAGCCCCGCAGGGCGGAGTAGTTCTTGTGGCGGTCTAATGATGCCGCAAGTACTACGGAGTTACAAGCGGCGCTCACGTCCCCTTGTAATCGGCGCTCTGCGCCCCTCCGCCCGTCAGGGCTTTGCGTTAGCAATTCCGCCTTAGCGGTCATGAAAGGAAGTGTTGCCCATGTAAAAATGATTGGATTTTACAGAAAGAGATAACCAAATCCAATTAGAAACGAGGTCAATAACATGAAAGAAAAAAGAATCTCATTCGGTCAGGGAAAAGGTTCTCTGACTCACAATAACAGAGAGTTTGTGGCGGACAATGTTGATCCGCTACGCACTCCGCAGAACATCACTTTCGTGCGTCAGCCGATCGGTGAAGCATACGAGCAGCTTTTTGCTGAATCCACCGAGCGTTACAACGCCAATCAGAAGCGTAACGACCGCAAGGTTCAGGGCAGCTACTACGAACACCTTTTCGGTGTGAAGCCCTGCAACACTGTCCGCACTGCCGCTGACAAACGAAAGAGTTTTTATGAGGACGTTGTGCAGATTGGAAAGCGTGAGGATTCTGGTTACGGCACTGAGGATTTCCAGCTTGTGGCTGACTGCCTGAAAGAGTACATGGAAGGTTTCCAGAATCGCAATCCCAACTTTTACGTTTTTAACGCCGTTCTGCATATGGATGAGGCGACTCCCCATTTGCATATCGACTACATTCCTGTCGGTCACTATAAGCGAGGGCAGGACGTTCAGAACGGTATCGCCCAGGCTCTGAAAGAAATGGGCTTCGGTGAAGGCAAGCAGGCTATTGCCCGTTGGCGAGCTGCTGAGGTCGAGGTGCTGAATAAAATCTGCCTTGAACATGGTATCAAGCCGCTTGCCCCCGAAAAGGCGAGAGGGACGTTGGAGATACCGGAATACAAGGAGAAACGCAGGCAGGCTGACGAGCTGGCAGAGCAGAATGCTCAGGCAGAAGCGGAGCTTTCAGAGAAGCAGGCAAAGAGTGAAAAGCTCGATCAGCAGATCGAAGAAAAGTCGGCGCAGGTCAAGGCGATACTCAACTACATTCCCGACTATGAGAAGGAGTTGCAGATTGAGGACGAGTGCGAGCAGCTTTGCAGAGAACTAACAAGTCTGCTTGATGGCAAACTGTCTATCATGAAGCATTCGGACGAGATTATCTCCAAGGCACAGCGCCTGAGCAAGATCATGAAGAAGCTGAGTGACAGCACCTACAAGTCCGGCGATACTGTATATGCTCTCCGTGAGCGACTTGACAGGAGCCTGAAAGAAACGGAAGATGTGCGTCAGCGCCTGAAACAGACTTCAGGAGAATGCTCGGAGCTGCGCCGTAATATTTCTTCTCTGCAAGCTGAGGTCGATGATCTGACAGAGTTTGTGAGCCTGCTGAAACGCTTGGAGCCGCAGAAGTACGCTGAGGTCAGACAAGCTCAGCAGCATATCCACAATCAGCGTGAACAGGTAGTACAGCAGTCCACCACCAGAAAGAAAAAATCGTGGGGACTGGAATAACATATGAACAAGATAGAAAGCAGGGGGAAGTACCTGCTATGAGGAGAACAACATGAATAATAAGACTTTGCAGGAGATGAACGATGCCCACAAGGACTGTCCCGTGAGGACTTCGGAGTACACCATTGACGGAAAGAAATATATCGTCAAAAGTCACTTCGTAGGTGCAAAGGAGCTTGATGATGTGCTGTATCGTATTGCCTTTGAACAGGCAATAGACGAGGTTTTGAAAACGGCATAATCTTACGGAAAGTTACGAAAAAAGGCTTGCCAAATTCGGCGTTATGCGCTATAATGATAATGTCGAATTTGGCTGCTTTGTTTGAAAGGAGTTACTATGGCAAAGCAGACCATTTATAACGCAGGAATTTATGTCCGCCTCTCACAGGAGGATATGCGAGCTGGCGAATCCCTGTCGATTGAACATCAGAAACTTATCCTCACAAAATATGTCCGTGAACAGGGCTGGAATCTTGTTGATACATACGTTGAAATGTAAATACCTAACTTGATACAATTTAATTATGAAACTTTTGGTTTCACTTCAATGCAACCTTTTTGAAAAATGAAACCCTCTTGATTAGAAATGAAACTTTTGCAACTTTGCCGTTTCAAATGAAACCTTCTCGTTTAGAAATGAAACTTTTGCAACCTTGCTGTTTCAAATGAAACCTGGTATGTCCTAACAAAAAATGCCGTGATACAGGAGATTCTGCATCACGGCTTGATGTTATTTATATTAAAGTTTAGATTCGTATTGTGCCTGTTCTTCTTTCGGAATTTGTAATGCATCCATAGCTTGTTCCGCAGTCAATTTCAATGTTTTCATGAGGCTTCTGATGTTTTCAATAAAAGCCTGTTCTTTTCCCTGCTTTACTCCCTGCTCTACGCCCTTTAATTCAACAG
Source organism: Oscillospiraceae bacterium (assembly GCA_036373775.1). Classification (GTDB taxonomy): domain Bacteria; phylum Bacillota; class Clostridia; order Oscillospirales; family Ruminococcaceae; genus UBA3855. The sequence goes on from JAZAUD010000074.1 coordinate 2,481, forward strand.
CCATACCGAGATTACACATTTCAGACACCTCCTCCTTGATTTCTTTTGTCATCGGAATGTGAAACTCATCTTCCAGTATCTTTTTGCGGTTTTCCACACTTTCCGTAGTAGAAAGCAACGTACTCAAAAGACGGATAATGTCACTTCTATTTTCCATGCCTTCATCATTCAGAGAAATGATAACGATTTTCATCTTATCATAATTTTCCGTTTTTTCCTTCACTCTGCCGATAACCTTTTGCTGAGTGATGCCGTATTCTGCGATGGAATTTGCATTTTTCTTTTTAGGGTCGGGACATATCCAGATAGAATAGACTTTCTGAATTTTCTGATAATCTGAATGTGTGAAAACTGTTCCTTTTTGTCTTGAAATCAGTCTGGCAGCATAGTAGACTGCTCTTGTCACTACAGAATAGGAAACATCCATATCCACCTGTATTTCAACATTGATGACCAGCCTGATGACATTTTCCGTATCCGGAACAACTGCATCAAACACGATATCATAATGAATTACACCTTCTTTGTCTGAGGCATCTTCTGTATCAGAGCCGACAATGCTTGCATCTGCATCAGGAACATCCTGGTCTACGGATACGACATTTACCTGAACTTCACTGGCAAAACAGTTCTGCTCAATGTAGGATACGTCAAAATCCTTGAATTCGTCAGTACATTCCTTTAAAATTTCCGCAAGAATAATGCGGTGCTTAATCAGCTTTTTAGCAACAGCATCCAGCTTTGCACGGTCATCGGAAGCCTCTATGCTGCTGGCAAGGCTCGTAGGCATTTCAGCCATTGGTATCAACTCCTCTGCTTTTTATTCATTATACCATAACAGAGCAGAAAAATCAAGTCTATTTTCAAAGAAAAAAGCCGTGATACAGGAAATTCTGCATCACGGCATTCATCAAATTGAAACGGAAATCTCACTTCCGTTATTGAAAATAAATACAACATCTGACTTGCTGTGAACAACCACATCATCCAGCATGAGATTCCAGATGTTTTCATCAAATTCTGTTATCAGGCTTGTATGTTCCAGCCATCTGAGAAATGACAGGAGCTGTTCTTTTCTGCACTGTTTTTCATGCACTTTGACAGCAAGTTTTTCGTATTTGGTTTTCAGCAAATCATACCTGTTAATAAGCACATCATACCTTGCTGTATATTCTGCCTGATTGAGTGCAGCAGCAGCATTTTCTTCAATGCAGTCCTGAATCTGCTGTTCAGCCGACTGGATTTCAAGTGAAAGAACCGTCAGTGTTTTTTCCTGTTCTGCTGTAGAAAATTTCGTATCTGCAATTTCAGAATAAAGGGAAAGGATTTCTTTTTTGCAGTCCACAAGCTGACTGACGGCTTTCACAAACAGCTTTCTGATTTCATCTTCTGAAAGATGCGGAGTGGTGCATTTCTGTCCCTCAAATTTATGATTGCACTGCCATATCACTTTCCTGTACTTATCATTGGAGTGCCAGACCTTTGAACCATAAAAGCCGTCACAGCATCCGCATCTGATTTTCCCAGAAAAGATACTGACACGCCCTTCACGCTTCTGCCGTTTTTGTATTTTCTGCTGAACGAGGTCAAAAATTTCCGGTTCAATAATTGCCTCATGGTCATCCTGAACATAATACTGCGGAACTTGTCCGCTGTTCTTCACTTTCTTTTTTGTCAGAAAGTCAGGCGTGTAAACTTTTTGAAGAAGTGCATCACCCTTGTATTTTTCATTGGTCAGAATACTGCGGACAACGCTTCCGCACCATTTTGTTTTTCCGCCCGGTGTGGGAATGCCGTCAACGGTCAGTTCCTTAGCAATCTGGTATGGTGACTTTCCTTTCAGAAATTCAGCATAAATTCTGCGGACAATGACTGCCTGTTCCGGATTGACAACAAGTTCTCCGTTTTTCCCCTTGTCGTAGCCGAGAAATCTGCCGAAGGGAACAGAAACCTTTCCGTCTGCAAAACGCTTTCTCTGTCCCCATGTGACATTTTCTGAAATGGAGCGTGATTCTTCCTGACTAATCGAACTCATAATGGAAAGCAGCAATTCTCCCTTGCTGTCAAATGTCCAGATATTTTCCTTCTCGAAATATACCTCCACCCCATGCTCCTTCAGAGTGCGGATTGTGGTAAGGCTGTCAACCGTATTTCTTGCGAACCTGCTCACACTCTTGGTGATGATTAAATCGATGCGGCCAGCAAGTGCATCCGATACCATCTGAGCGAATCCGACACGGTGTTTTGTATTACAGCCTGTCACACCTTCGTCAGAATATACTTTTACAAATTCCCATTCACTGTGGTTTTTGATGTATTCGGTGTAGTAGCTGACCTGTGCATCATAAGATGTGAGCTGCTCCTCATGATTGGTACTTACACGAGCATACGCACAGACTTTCCGCTTTGTTACTGCCGTTTTCGGAACTGATGTGAAACGGTTCAGTGTTGCAGGAATGGTTTTCACATTTTTTGCCATTTCTTTATCCTCCCGTTAATGAAATAAAACTGTAAACTGTCATTTTCAAGAACAATTATTTTCTGAATCTGCCGTTCAAATTCAGTTTCTGAAAATTCAGATATCTCCATTACGAAAGCAAAAATTTGACGGAGTTGAAAATCAGTGTAATTTTTGCTGTGACAATGAACATCTTTCAGATGCTTTCCACGGCATTTCCAATAAATATATTTTCTGTCTTTATGGATATGGTAGCTGTTTCCACATTGTTCACAGAAAATTTTATCCTGAAAACAGTTTGTCACTGTGGCTGTATGAAGAAAATCTGATATGTGTCTGTTCTGCCACACTCTGTTTTCACCGCTGAAAAGATGAAATATCAGACTTCCGTCAGGCTGCACTGTAATTTGATTCACAAGCTGACAGAAATCTGTCTCATCAAATTTTTCTGCAGAGAGTACAGAAGCAGAAATCTGTAACAGTTCTTTTTCCTGAAATATCTTGCTTTCACATGTCACCCCTGCTTCTTTTTTGGCTCTGCATACCCAATAAATGTGAATTTTTCCTCTTGAAATATTTTTATTTCTGGAATAGGTGCGTCCGCAGATTCCGCATCTGATTTTTCCTGTAAAACAATAGACTGGATTGATTGTACCAGCTCTGCGTTCTGTTTCAGCCTGTGCCTGTTCAAACAGTTCACGGCTGATAATCGGCTCATGACAGTCTGAAATATAATACTGCGGAAGTTCACCCCGATTCGGCACTTTATTCTTCAGAATCGGGTCAGGCACAAAGCATTTCTGATATTTCAGGTCACCAATGTAGATTTCATTCCGGAGAATATAATGAATGGCGTGAAAAGAAAAATCATATCCATTCACAGATTTTATACCTGATTTTTCAAGTTCAGACTGAATTGTACGCAGCTTTATTCCGGCAGCATACTGTTCAAAAATATAGCGGACAATCTCTGCTTCTTCCGGAACAATGACATATTTCTGCTGATTTTCATCATATCGATAGCCAAAAACGTGCTTGTTTTTGATACCAATTTCACCTGATTCCATCCGTTTCCGCAGTCCCCATTTGACATTTTCAGAAATGTTTCTGGATTCTTCTTCTGCAAAACTTGCAAGAATGGTCATCATAAATTCTCCGTCTTTGCTGAGACTGCTGATGTTTTCCTTTTCAAACCGGACTTCTACGCCGATTTCTTTCAGGTGACGAACAGTGTTCAGCAAGTCAACTGTATTTCTTGCGAACCTTGATATGCTCTTACAGAGGATAAGGTCAATTTTTCCTGCATCGCAGTCCGCAAGCATTCTGGAAAACTCGTCACGTCCTGCAATAGACAAACCTGAAATTCCGCTGTCCGCATAGACACCCGCATATTCCCATTCCGGATTGTTCTGAATCAGACTGCTGTAATAGCTGACTTGTGCCGAAACGGAATGCATCAGCCGTTCTGTCTGCCGTGAAACACGGGCATAGGCAGCAACACGCTTTTTCGGCTTTTCTGCCGTAATTTCAGGCTTGATTTTCCGTATGATTTTCATAGGGCATCGCCCTCCTTTCTGACTACCATATTAACCTATTTTCCGCAGAATATCAAGCATTTTCCGAAAGTAATCTGCCCAGAGATGAAGGATATTTTTCAAGCAGAATTGTATCAATTTCAGCGTATTCTTTCTTGCTGAACAAGCCGTTTTTCAAAAGGGTTTCCGCTACAGAACGAGCTGCAAAATAAAGCATATCAGTGCTTGAATCTGTCTTTGATGTAGCATTCGTGGGAACAGTATTTTCTATGATTATTTCCATATGCTGTAAACTCCTTTCCGCAGTGAATGCAGGTGAATGTATAAATTGCTTTTCTGTTGACAGCTTCCGGATGAGCATTCCACCACTTTTGTCGGCACTCACCACAGCAGAACAGAATTTTCTTTCTTCCTGCAATCTGTGCAATCGGTTTCCCGCACTCCTTACAGCAGTTTGTTCTTTTTGATTCCAGATTGATTTTGTTTTTTGCCCTCCGGATAAAAGATTTCACAGTGCTTAGGGGCATATCAAGATAAGCAGAAATCATACTATAAGAACTGCCGTTTTTCCTCATTGATATAATTTGTTCTTTCTGTTCCAGTGTCATACAATCACCTCCAGTATTGAAATAAATCTGTTTTTCATAGTGCATCTCCTCCTTTCTGATTACCATATTACACTATTTTTCGCAGAATATCAAGCATTTTCCGAAAGTAATCTGCCCAGAGATGAAGGATATTTTTCAAGCAGAATTGTATCAATTTCAGCGTATTCTTCCTTTGTGACAAGCCCTCTTTTCAAAAGAGATTCAGCCACTGAACGGGCTGTAAAATAAAGCATATCAGTGTCTGAATCTGTCTTTGATGTAACACTCGTGAGAACAGTATTTTCTGTGATTGTTTCCATATGCCTCGAACTCCTTTCCGCAGTAAATGCAGATAAATGTATAAATTGCTTTTCTGTTGACAGCTTCCGGATGAGCATTCCACCATTTTTGTCTGCACTCACCGCAGCAGAACAGGATTTTCTTTCTTCCTGAAATCTGCACAACTGTTTTTCCACACTGCTTACAGATGTCTGTTTTTTCAGCAGTTGGTAAATCGGGTTTGTTTTCGTCTTTTATTCTCCTGAAAAAAGATTTGATGGTGCTTTCCGGTACTTTAAGGCAGACAGAAATTTCACTGTAGGTACTGCCGTTTTTCCTCATTGACATGATTTGTTCTTTCTGTTCAATCGTCATACAATCGCCCCTAATATTAAAATGTTTATCTCTAAAATAAAAGCCTGTGAAACGTATGCTCCACAGACTTCTGTTTGCAAGATTTCCATCTGATTCCTTTGAACCAGCTTCTGCGTTGGACGCACCAATCGCACCGAGAGAAATCTGAATATCTTCAGGAACGGTTGCAGTCATCTGAATGTTGTGAACTTCCACTTCTCTACTCATGGTAGACCAAGCATATATATGATTTACCAATCTACTGATAGTGCGTGTTTTATGCGATAAATAGCGGATAAATGCCTTGAAAACTGTTAAAAATGAAATCAGGTTAAAATACTGAATATGGTATACTTATCAGATTACGAACACAATATGTAGTATATTCACAGTATATCAGAAGACTGAAACTTTGTCAAGTGCTTCTGAAAAATGTAGGCTCTTTTCCCAGCATCCTTGTAAGACAGTTTACATGGTTGCTCAGAAAAGGGCTTACAAGGCTCTGTACGGGCTTTTGCATTTCGGAGGATAATTTTACGAGTAAATGTCCTGAAAGCCCACAGAAGGCATCCTGAGCCAGGACTACAGCATTTACTTTTTCTCAATATATAGCCAATTATTAAAATAAAGAAATTTGTGGCTAAAAATAGTGATAATTGAAGTGAATATTCAGCACAGACTAAAAAAGATGTTATTCGTAAA
>JAZAUD010000075.1:0-8335 GCA_036373775.1 Oscillospiraceae bacterium
ATTTATCTGTTTGAGTTCAAGCGTGATAAAACCGCACAAGAGGCTTTAGAACAGATTGACACAAAAGATTATACACTACCGTTTCAGGCTGACAACAGAAAACTTTTCAAAATCGGTGTATCCTTCGACTCAAAAGAAAGAAAACTTGCTGACTGGAAAGTCGCAGAATGATGAATTACAATGAATTACAGAGAACTTTTGCACTTGCCTTCTGGCAGGTGCTTTTTTCTGTACAGCTCTGAGCTGTCCACAATTTTCGGAAAATTAGTACTAATTTGTGATTGTCAGTAGATTGGCATAGAGATGTTTAGCGAACACTACTACTGACAAAGTATTGAAATTTCAGCTGAAAAATAGTTTGAAAGCTCTTGAAAGTTTTGAATGCCACCAGAACGCACGAGAATGCCCTGTATGCCTTTTTGAGCCTTTTGACAGCAAAACTATACCCCTTTTGCAATCGTCGCTCTACGAGCCGTTTAAGCCCCTCTACGGCGATGGTGGATTTTTGAGTGCTTTTATAGTTCGTCTGCTGCTTCAAAAAGCCTCTTGTGGATACCCACAGCCTGCTCAGTGAAGCAGTAACGAAGATTGAATTGCAGATACCCCTCTAAAACGCACCAGAATGCCTTGTAAGGCGTTCTAAGCCTTTTGATAGCAAAACTATATCCCTTTTGCGAACGTCGCTCTACGAGTCGTTTAAGCCCCTCTACGGCGATGGTGGATTTTTGAGTGCTTTTATGGTTCGTCTGCATCTTCAAAAAGCACCTTGTGAACATCCCCACAACCTGCTCAGTGAAGCAGTAACTAAAACCGAATTGCAGATACCCCTCTAAAACGCACCAGAATGCCCTGTAAGCCCTTTTGAGCCTTTTAATAGTAAAACTATACCCCTTTTGCGAGCGTCGCTCTACGAGCCGTTTAAGCCCCTCTACGGCGATGGTGGATTTTTGAGTGCTTTTATGGTTCGTCTGCATCTTCAAAAAGCACCTTGTGAATATCCCCACAGCCTGCTCAGTGAAGCAGTAACGAAAACCGAATTGCAGATACCCCTCTAAAACGCACCAGAATGCCCTGTAAGCCCTTTTGAGCCTTTTGATAGTAAAACTATACCCCTTTTGCAAACGCTGCTGTATGAGCCGTTTAAGCCCCTCTACGACGATGCTGATATTTCACACACGGTCAGCTGTTTCCAATCTGTGGACAGAAAGAAAGTCAGCGGTGCATTTTTTAGCCCTTCATTTCGTTACAATCACCTCCAAATTACCCCTGTTTTACGGAATAAAATGCTTCTGTCAGCGGTAGTATTCACCCTACATATGCTTGGTTTACCATGAGTAAGGAAGTGGAGTTGACAGGTATCCAGATGACAGCTTCCGTTCCAGAAAACTTACAAATTTCTCTTGGTAAAGGTACAAATGGTACAAAGTTGGATGCTACATTTACTGCTACTTCTGGTTCAAGAAGTCTGGTAGTTACAACACCAGATGTTTCTAGCACAACAACTGACTGGGTAAACTCAGTAGTGTTGTCGGATTATTATACTTTTGGCAGATTGACACCTGCTACATCAATCGATGGCAACGCAATTTATTTCACAAAAGATGCTACTGCCGCAGGTCGTCGACTCTTGCAAGATACTTATGATGCTAATACAAAAGCTCTTACGGGAAACAGCTATGCTGCGTTTACAAAAGCTGACACTGGTGCAGTTGCAAGTGGCAGTCAATATTTAGGTACGATTGGAGTTAATGATGCAAAGGGGACTTCTAAGGGCAGTGGCACTACCGACGCAGATAAAACGGGCGGTGGATATTATATTGATGTTCCTGTATGGTTTAGAACTTCTATTGTTGGAACAGGAAATGTTGAACTTGCCGTTAAAGCAACTATTACCGCTAAAAAGAACGGTTCTGGAACAGCAGGTGATTCCGTGCTTTACAATGCTGCTCGTTGTGCATTGCTAAAAGATGGCACTACTTCTGTCGGTGCAATTATGAATTCTGGAACGTATTATTACCATACTGGAAGTGGTACTGTTGCAACTGGTAGTGGTGCAGCTCCATCAGCAGCTTCTACAATTAACGACGTTAACACTAACTCAGCTGTACCTACGTGGGCAAGTGTTGATCCTGTTGCACAGGTGACAACGATAACAGATGGAATAGCTGATGGTTCTGCCGAGAAAGTTGTTGAAGTTCCAAAGGCTAGTACAGAAGGAGATTTTGGTTCTGCTCAGAAATATATCCTCCGTGTGTGGCTTGAAGGTGAAGATGTGAATTGCTGGGATGAAACAGCAGCACAGGATTTCCAGATTGATTTGCAATTTGTAAGAAAGTCCTAATGCTTATGATGAATGATAATATTCCCCCTCCATCAGCGGAGGGGGATTTTCCGCTCATTTTAGTGACCGCTTGTTTCAATTCCCCTGAAATATTCCGCATAGGTCAGACAGGTTTCTTTTCTCAGTTGGCAGGGAAGTTTTGCTAAAGAGTGACATTTTCTATTGACATTTTACATCGTTTATGTTATAATATATATACAATCATATTTTATTAGTATGCAGTATGAATACAAGAGGTGATATTATGAGCAAACAAGTTTTAAATCAATTCCGCTGTGATAAAGCATTGCGTGAAGACTGTATCGCAATTTATTCTGCACTTGGTATGGACTTGAACACTGCTTTTAGAATGTTCATGGAACGTACCCGCATGGTTGGTGGTCTGCCGTTTCCTGCTGTGCTGCCTGAAAGCCAAATGTCCTGCATTGAAGCACAGTCCGCTATTGATGCCCTTCGGGAAGAAGCTAAAAATCTTCCTGAAATGACTCTTGACGAAATCAATGCCGAAATTGCGGCGGCTCGGGCAGAGAGGAAAAAGAGACAATGAAATTTTATGCCGTTTATGATACAAATGTACTGATTTCTTCATTGCTGACCCAACACAGAGATTCCGCAACCTCTAAAGTCATAGATGCGATTGCATCAAAAAAAATTGTTCCTTTGTACAATCAAAGCATTCTTGATGAATACGATGAGGTACTTCATAGAAAAAAATTCAACTTTCCAGAAGAAAAAATTCAAAAAATTATTTCTATGATACGGTCGTTTGGACTTTTTGTAAATGCTTTTCCAACAGGAGAAATTCTTCCTGATATGGATGACATTATATTTTATGAGGTTGTCATGGAAAAGCGTGATGATGATGCTTACTTGATTACTGGAAACATGAAACATTTTCCGAAACGGAGTTATATTGTGACTCCTGCACAGATGATGGAAATTTTAAATCAATCCTGAATTTTTCCCCTCCCACTTCGGGAGGGGGATTTTCCACTATCTTTAGTGACTGCTTTCTTCAATGCCCCTGAAATACTCCGCATAGGTCAGCCCTAAAAAGATATAGATAAACGGTGTTGTGTAATAAATCTGTACTCCAAAGAAAGAGCTGATTAAATATCCAACTGAAGCACAGAAGCAGACAAGCGTTGTTTTGCTGAACTTCGTGCTGTTCTTCATAATCGTGACAATAATTACAGTCACCGTTGCAACATATAACAGCATCACCGGAATACCGAAAAATTCAGCATATTGCAGTAATTCATTGTGCGGTGTGCCGATTCCGTAAGTATTCAGCAAGCCCTCCACTCCAAAGCCAAGAAGCGGACTCTCTCCCATGTGCTGGACTGTGCCTTTCCAGAGCCGCCAGCGTGATGAACCGGCGGAATCTGCTTCCAGAGGGTCTTCAATAATTGAGCCGAGGTCAATAAATAATTTTGTGAAACTGGATGTCACTGTATCATACCATAAGCCCATAATGAGCGTAATCAGCATAAATCCGCCGAATGCTCCCACTGCTAACCAGAAATATTCTCTGTCCTTCTTCATGCAGTAAATCACAAAGAAAATCAGCACGAGCAGGACAGCTAAATAAGAACCCAGCGTATCATTGACAATCAATACCACCGTTCCAAGAATCGCACTCAGAGCGTTGAAAATCTTCCAGCCGAGTTTCTTTTCATAAACGAATAAAATCGCTGATGATAATATCACCAATACCAGATAATAGCCGTAACGATTGGAATTATGAAATACAGCATAAGCCTTTCCGCCGCCGATATAATACTTGACAGGGGTAATCCATTCATTGACAAGTGAAAGAATATTCAGAGGAATTGCCGAAATCAACAGCGTATAGAGCAGACCTCTTTTCATGCCAGACGAAGAAACAAACATTCCGCAGAAGAAATACACAAGCGGATAAGTAATATAACTATAAATACTTTCATACATATAGGGGTGTCCGGTCAGGTCGTATTCGTTTGCACCCCTGATTTTCGTCACGATTAGAATTGTCAGTGCAAGGAGAAAAAATAAAACCAATGGTGCAATTCGTTTCAGATATTGTTTCAGGTTTGCCCTGACGGTTTTTCGGTTGGTGATGAGATAATATCCGCAATAGATATAGAAAAAAGCCGCCACAAACCGTGCCATTTGATTGACTCGTCGAATCATCTGCTGATATTTGACGACCTGAATCGAGGTTGAGGAAAGTATCATATAGTGATACTTTTCCGGCAATGTCATTCTGATTATCAGCTGTAGGAACGGCGAAATCATAAACAACCCCAAAATGAAGCACAGCAAAATTTTCGCCATAATGCTGAGTACCTTTGCCTGTGTTTTTCGTTGGTTTTCTTTCTGTATCTTTTCCCATATCTGGTTTTCCTGTTCGGTCATTGCGTCACGTCCTTTCTGCTTTATTATAGCATAGTTTGGACGTTTTGTCAATGAAAAGCCCCCTCCATGAAGGAGGGGGAAAATTTACAAACTAAATCGGTTATCAAGATATAAAAACTTGATTATTCAATCTTTTCAAACATCAGGTTGATAGACCAGTCCTGACCAGCTGTTTCGTTGTAGCAGTCAGGGTCTTCACCCTCGAGCCATACACGAATAATACGCTTTACAGAAATACCATATACATTGCCCTGTCCAGCCGGAAGCGTAGCTACAGCAGAAGTACCATTATACTTGCTAGGAGCTGTTGTATAACTAGGATTAGTAGTACCTTGTTCGGATACTGTACTAACTGCACCACCATGCACTGTGTACGGATTTGTAACAGTACCAGAAGAACCACCTGCAGAATACCAGTCAAGGATTGACCCACCTGCATAACCAGAGCCACTTCCTAAAATGCCATTACCATCAGCAACTTCAATAAGATTTCCAGTTCCAGAAGCGGCAGCTGTTGCACCCTCCTTATCAAGAATAGCTACTCTGACAGCTCTATACAACTCTTTACTTGTAGTTGTGCCAGATGTATCCGTACCAAAACCTGTAATGGTATTTCTGTCAACTACATAAGCCTTAACCTTAACACTTGCACCATCTGTGCTTGAAGTTCTCAGCCAAACAGGAATGTCAATATAGTATCCGTCATCATTTGTTGACTTCCACGATACTGCTCTAGTACCTGTACCGGAGTTAGTCCATGCCGTACTTGTTACAACGTGTGCAGTAGCATTTAAAGTTCCACTACCATCTCCACCTACAGCATTTTCACTTACAGGAGTTACTGCATTTACAGCTGTATAATACTTTGCATCAGTCTTTACAGTCTGACCAATTCCGTTAGCATCAGGAGTGAAGAAGATATTCGCACCTGTATCAGAAGAAGCTGGAATCAGTCTGCCGAAATTATAGTAATGAGAAATATCAACCGTGTTAGACCAGTCAATAGCATTATACGCTTCACTACCTTCTCTTGGCACAGCAACAACATCGGTAGCCGTAGTAACTAAGTAACCAGCATTTTTGGCAAGCGAAGTTGTATCAGCAGTAGATGCAGTAGAATTATCTGTACCAATCTTACCAAGCGAAATCTGAATATCTTCAGGAACTGTTGCAGTCATTTGGATATTCTGCACTTCAACTTCTCTACTCATGGTAAACCAAGCATATCTTTTGCGAACACTACCACTGACGAAAGCCCTTTATTTCGCAGGATTGCGGTAATTGGGAGGCGATTGTAACGAAATGAGGAGGTAAAAAACCAACCACTGACTTTCTTTCTGTCCACAGATGAAAAACAGATGACCGTGTGGAGCAGAAAATTAGAATCGCCGTAAAGGGGCTTAAACAGCTCACAGAGCGACGATAGGAATAAGGGTATAAATGTGACCGAAAGGTTCAAAACGGCACACAGGGTATTCTGAGCGAATTTAGAGGGTATCTGCGGTTCAATCCTCGTCACTGCTTCACTGAGCAGGCTGTGGGGACATCCACAAGGGGCTTAGTGAAGTGGCAGACGAATCATAAAAATCAGTTTTCGCCGTAAAGCGACTTAAACGGCTCGCAGAGCGACGCTTGCAGAAAGGGTATATATAGTTTGCGACCGAAAGGCTCAAAACGGCGTACAGGGCGTTCTGAGCGAATTTAGAGGGGCATCTGCGATTTAATCCTCGTTACTGCTTCACTGAGCAGGCTGTGGGGATATCCACAAGGGGCTTAGTGAAGTGACAGACGAACCATAAAAGCACTCAAAAATTCACCTTCGCCGTAAAGGGGTTTAAACGGCTCGCAGAGCAACGATTGCAAAGTTTACGATTGAAAGGCTCAGAACGGCTTACGTGGCATTCTGGAGCGTTCTGTGGGCATTCAGAACTTTCAAACTATTTTTCAGCAGAAAATTCAATGCCTTCGTCAGTAGTAGTGTTCGCTAAACACCTGTTTGGTTAGCACTGACAAGAGAAAATCAGTAAAAAATCAGTAGTAGTGTTCGCCAAACATCTCTATACCAATCTACTGACAGCTGTTTCTTGCCGGATTGAGAATTGTGGAGTGCCTGTGGAGTGTTCGGAGCTGTGCAGAAACAGAAAAAAGCACCTGCCCGAAGGCAAGTGCAAAAGTTCTCTGTCATTCATCATTCTGCGACTTTCCAGTCAGCAAGTTTTCTTTCTTTGGAATCGAAGGATACGCCAATTTTGAAAAGTTTTCTGTTGTCAGCCTGAAACGGCAGTGCATAATCCTTTGTGTCAATCTGCTCTAAAGCCTCCTGTGCGGTTTTATCACGCTTGAACTCAAACAGATAAATGTACTTTGGTGTCAGCACTCTGCAGTCAATTCTGCCGCTGAATGTGTGTATCTCACAGTCCGCATATTGTCCGAGTAATGTGAATACAAGCCAGATAACAGCCTGAAAATAATTTTCAAACGGGTCTTCTGCTTTTGTGCTTGGGTAGGATATCCTGGCAAAAATTGTGATGAGAACATCACGGATTTTTTCAAGATTACCCTGCTTGATGTACCGGCGGAATGTAAAAATATCAATTCCGGAACCCGATCCGCAGTCTTCCACATATTCAGGCATCAGATTTTCTAAGAAGCCATACTTGACTTCCTTGTTCGGGAATGTAAGTGTATACTCCTGATCATCTGTATCAAAATCAGTAATTGTCAGATAGCCTGTCTGATAGAGGAGCGGGATTGGATCGGGATTTTCTGCGCTGTAATCTTTCAGCATACTTGCACTTGCATAAAGTGTTCTGTCTGTAAACCTGTGCGGTTCAAAATTCATCTCCTTCAGTCTTTTTAACAGAAATGTCGGTGTTCCGGTTTCAAACCAATATGCGCCGAATTCTTTATCAGAAAAAGCATTTATCAGACTGTAAGGGTTATAGACATTCACACCGCCTTGGTGGAAGCGGTAGCCATCATATTGTTTTTTTAATATTTCTAAGCATTCTTCATTGGAGATATTTTGTTCCTTGGCAAGCGCATCAATTTCATATGCAAAATATTCACGCAGTTCTTCCTCAGTTATTCCACACATCCCAGAATAATATTTATTCAGCGAAATATCTCTCAGCTGATTCAAATCACTGAAAATGCTGACCTTATGGAATTTTGTAACACCTGTGATAAATACAAAGCGCACATAGGCATCACAGTTTTTCAAATTGCTGAAAAAGCCTTTAAACACAGCCTTGTTGTGTTCCTGCCGTTCTGGGTCATCAACTAAATCCAATAGCGGCTTGTCATATTCATCTACAAGAACAACACAACGTCTGCCGGTTTTTTCGCTGACTTTCATCAGCAGATTTTGAAATCGTTCTCCAAGTGTTTCACTGTCATCTATGATTTCATAGAGTTTTTCCCAACGCCTCAAATGAGAAATCAGAACTTTTTCAACAAAAATTTGATGGTAATTTTCTCCATTAAAATCAAAATAAAACACAGGATGTGGCTGCCATGCATCTTTATTTTCAGATTCCAGTTTTTCAATTGCAAGACCTGAAAACAATTCTTTCTTTCCTTCCCAGTATGCCTTCA
>JAZAUD010000076.1:0-8257 GCA_036373775.1 Oscillospiraceae bacterium
CACAGTAGCATAAATTCGCCTTTTAGAAAAATATAGCTTAAAAAATAGCGATATATCGTTAAAAAGTAAATGCTGTGGCTCTGTCGCATCAACCTGATTGCACCGGCAAACATTCCAGACAGTGACTTTTCCACAAGGGATGCTGTGGGTAAATTCCACACAGGATTCGGCACACTGATGCAGGTTATCAAACATCAGAACGAAATCGGAGTCGCTGATATTTTGAGCAATGCTCCAAAAATTGATGAAGCCTCAGCAGATATGATTGCAGAGGTTGCCAATATCAAGTTTGAAAAGACTACTGATGAGAAGGGAGAGGTTGATATGTGCAAAGGGATGGAAGAATATACATTAAAGAGCAACGTAGAAGCAGTGATTGGTATGCTGCGTGATTTGAATATGTCTGAAGAGGAAATTACTGAACGTGTGGCTAAAAAATTCAATGTAACAGTTGAATATGTCAAAGAACTTATGACGCCTGAGGAAGAATGCACTTGAAGGTGAGAAAATGGGCAAGTATTTGCAAGATCAAAATCATAAATAAAAATAGCGAAGGCTTTTCTTGGTAGAAACTTTCAGAAAATGAACGAGGTGATATTGCATGGAAGTATATTATGCAAATTTTGAATGCAATACTGGTGAAAAGAAAGTGCATGATCAAATAATCGATTACATCGCACGGACAGACACAGTGTTGCCAGCAGTTTCTGATTATTGTGATAATCCAAAGAATCAGTCATTTATTAATAAAATTTTGGACTCGCTGAGAGATGCGGATGTGTTTATCGCTGACTGCACATATCCGTCATTATCTGTTGGATATCAGTTAGCTTATGCTGAGAATATTGGTATACCAATACACATTTTATGTGGCAGTGACAGTAAATTGCCTTTTATTTTTGCTTATAATTCTGATATAAAAATTCATTTCTATAAGACAGAGAAGGATTTATTTTTCGCAATTAGTGAGATACTGAATGAAGTGAAAGAGGCAAAACATCTCGATATTGTTGATGCTCTACCTGATGATGTTATTCGTGTGGGAGATGAAATAACCAGCAGTATGGGCGGTAGATTTTTTGTCACCAGAATATTTAAGTCGGGTTGGGGAGCGGATTATATTGGATTTTCTGAGGATGGAAAAGAAACATTCAGGTCTAACTCAAATAATGGATTGAAAAAAACCGGCAGACACACTGATGATGTGCATAAACTGGACATAATGGCATGAGAAACGAATCTAACAAGATGATAATTTTCTTTTATTAAGTTGATTGCTCATAATAAGTGCATAAATAACCGCCCATCTTGCAGACTTTACGATTTCTTATAACGTTTGCGGGGTAGGCGGCTTATTTGTGTTTCAAGAGCCATTATTCGGGAATTTTCCTAAGTTTTGCAAGTTTCATCGATGAAACCTCCGCTGATATGATTGCAGAGGTTGCCAATATCAAGTTTGAAAAGTCTGTTGATGAGAAAGGAGAGGTTGATATGTGTAAGGGATGGAAGAATATACACTGAAAAGCAAGATTGAGGGTGCAATTGAAACATTGCGTGAACTTGGAAAGGCAGATACTGAGACTTTAAAATTTGTTATTGACCAATTTAATGTTACCGAAGACTAGGTCAAAAAACTTATGACACCTAAAACTGCATGAGAAATACAGTAACCTCAAGTTTGTATGCTACTGCATATAACTTTCCATAATCATTGTAAGCTACTGTATGCTATTGTAAACAAAACACTAGAGGACTTCAAAAATTCTCTGGTGCTTTTTCTCACATCACCGCTTTAACGATTTGATGTAATAAATTTTATTTTTTGTTTAATCGTCACGAATTTCCCCTATCATCTTTGTTGGTTATAGTAATGGCTATTTTCTGCTGTTTATGGTATGATAGTACACTGAAAGGAGGTGTGCTATTATGATAAAAGAGCTATACCACGGAGACAGTGCTCCGTCAGACCGCAGGGCAGACCCTAACAACAATGCATTGCAGGAATGGCGGAAACTTTCAGCAGAATTTGGAATAAAAGAAAGCTGGTGTGGAAATGATACCGCACCAGCCTATTTTTTGTTCGATTACATTTTAACGATTTAATGTAATGAATTTCACAATCGGTTAAGTCAATTTTCAAAATCAGCCTGTCATTCTTCTTACAATTGCAGTGCCGTTTTCTTTCAGCCATTGATTCCACTTGTCATATTCAGGATAAACACGATAAATTTCTTCATAAAATTTTTCTGAGTGATTCATATATTTTAAGTGACAAAGTTCATGGACTACAACAGAATCAATTACTTCTATCGGGGCAAGCATCAGCAGACAATTAAAATTCAAATTTCCCTTGTCAGAACAGCTCCCCCATCTTGTTTTCTGATTGCGAATTGTAATGTTTGAGGGAATCACACCAATTAAGGGAGCATAGTATTGTACACGCTATGGAATGTATTCTTCTGCTTTTTTGAAAAGAGAAAGAAGTTCCTCTTGACTAAGCCTTTCCGGAGCAGATGCTTTATTCTGCTGATAGGCTTCTTCAATGTCCTTTGCTTTGAATAGCAGAAACTTCATCACTTTTTCTTCTGGTGCATCATACGGCGCACGGACAATCACCTCACTGTGTTTTACTTCCACAGTAATCATTTTGCTGTCACTCCGGATTAATTTTACGGGAGTGGAGATGCCCTCTACATTCAAAACGTTATTGGGATACCGCACTTCTGTTAATTTCCGCATGATGTTAGCCGATTCTGATTCAAGGATTTCTGTAATTTCCTGAATAGGCATATCTTTCGGGGCTTTGACATTTAATTTTCCCTCTTTTAATGTGACCTCTATCGTTTTTCGGCTGGTTCGCTGTAATACTACCGGAATTTCCAATCCTCTTATTTGCAAATTTTCCATATGTATCCTCCTTATTTCCGTGTTGCTTTCATTGCTTTTTTTCGTTCATACATATTCTGGTCTGCACGGTTGAAAACATCGTCTGCACAGTGGTCAGTCTCTTCATCAAACAATGCATATCCGAATGCAGCCGATATTTTTTCCCACGGCTGTAATGCTGTATCTGATTGAAACTGTTCAAGCTGCTGATTAAATTCCCGTTCCAACAGTTCAATTTTATGATAATCATTATTTTTCAAAATCACTGCAAACTCATCTCCGCCGATACGAAATACAGGTGAATGAACAAATACATCACAAATCAGCTTGCTTAATGATATAATTGCTGAAATTCCGCATTCATGAGCATAAGTATCATTGATGATTTTCAGGAAATTCAAATCAATCATTGCAATTCCAAATGAACATGAGCCGTCTTGTATTTCACTGTCAATCCGGAGCAGCTCCTTGTCATATGCCAGTTTGTTCCGGATACCTGTCAAAGCATCCATATGGGCGAGTTCATGCATATCATCTGCCTGCTGTCTTGCGGAGCTTAACTGTGTTTTTGTTTGGGTTAGGGTTTCAATGTAGCTGTCAATATCCTTTTCCATTTTTCTCATAGAACGAAGCAGAATTTCAATTTCATCTCCTGTATGGATATTGATGGTGCTGAATTCATGATGCACTGTTCCGTCCTGTTTTTGTCCATACTGGTCTGCGGCTTCGGAAAGCATATTGACTGGCTTCACGATTTTATACTTGACATACAGAACAGACAACACACAGGTAACAACTATCAGAATCAGCAGTATAGCTGTCAGTACAAACAGAAAATGATTCTCCTTCTCAAGAACATCATTCATGCTGAGGTCGACAGCAGAAAAGCAAACAATCTCTCCATTACTGTTATAGATTGGCGCACAGGCAGTGACTACCCATCCATATTCCGGTGTATCGGTGATAAAAGCAGGAAATCCCTGTTCCAGATGATTCAGATACGGATAACAGCTCTCCTCAACCATATCGAAACAGCCCGTGTGTAACAATCTCCTCATAAGCACCATCCACAATATAAACCGCCGTCTCATCCTCCGGACTGATGCAAAGTGTGTATACACAATCCACTTCGCTGACATCCTGTATCCTGCGCAATTCTTCTCTGACTGCAATATAATCCTCATCTTCCATCAACGGCAGGAATTGTGCGGTATATGCTTCATAATCAGGATTTTCCCATTGGTCATTGCTGATTTTATTATCAGAAGCATGATAAATTTCCATGACTTTGTCTGTAATTTTCTGTAATCTGTCACCATCTGTCGTAACTGCAACAGTAGCCGCCATAGAATCCGCTGTGATGATATATTCTTTCTCCATTGTTCTTCGGTTGACTGCACTGCTGACAAAAACACAAGTTCCGCTAAGAAGCACAGCAACCACAACAATTAAAAGAACGATTTTACCTCCTAAAGATAATTTCATAGCCTCTTACTCCATCGGACAAATTTTTAAGCATGACTGCTTTATTACCATGACTTCTTCAGTCCTTTTCGCACCGATACCTTATGATGAAAAAAATCAGTCTGTATTGTTTTCCATATATTGAATCGCCCAATCCAGCTCGTAGTCCTCATTATCATGAAAAATTTCCATTGCTGCATCATAATCGAGCGGAATGCGAACTTCAACCGGATTTCGGCTGATGCGGTCAGCTTTTGTTTCCACATTCGGCATACAGTTTTCATCAAGTACCAGTCCTGTCGGAAAGCCAACGCTGACGACACCGCCAGAAAGAATACAGATACCGCCCGTTTCCTGATTGCAACCACATGGGTCAGTGATACCAGCAAGTGTCACATTTGGCAGTCTGGAAAGATAGAGCGAAGTTCCATCACCTGCACTGGCACATTCGTAATTGGTCAGTGCAACAACCTGCAAATCCGCAAATTCGCCTGTGCCATGTATACCATGGTCAGAAACACAGGTGTAAGTACCATTTTTGCGGATACCAAGCCCCTGACCATACCAATCCTGATTTGTCAGCAAATCACAGAGCGCACAGCCGATTTCATCGAAACCGCCCATATTATTGCGCAGGTCAATGACCAGATATTCCATGCCATGTCCTTTCAAATCGTTCAGTTTTTCACGGAACATTTCTCTTGCCCATTTGTGATTGCCTTGCAGATAACCGAGGATATCCTGAACACCGTTTTCTGTTCCCTCCGCAATCAGCTGAATATAACCGCATTTGTCATCTAACATTCTAGTATTGAAATTCATTGCATAAAGTTCTTCAGGTGTATTAAAATCCGGTTCTTTTGAAAACAGCCTGAATGCTTCGTGGTGTGCATCGAAATTACCTGCATCGGAGAGTGTGACCGTCTGCTCTTTGTCGGACTGTTCAAGGAAGGATACCTCAATCGTTTCACCGCCTGTCAAACAGAGATTCATCACAGACAGGAAATCATCATTTGCCTTTACAGGCACACCCAAATCAGGAACATCTTCATCTGCTGCCTGCAATACAGGCTTTCCGTTCCATTTTGTGATGACAGTGCCGTCTTCAATACCTGCCTTTTGCACTTCTTCGTTTGTGCAGACGGCAATTACTTCACCGCTGTCCAGCCGTACCAGCCCAAGACCATAGCCATGCATTTCCACATCAGATTTGTAGGTGTCTCTGTCGTAATCAAAATTTACCCAGACATGACCGTCATGTAATTCATTGCAGAAAGATGTCACAGCTTCCTCAAATTTCGCTGGATTCTGTTCCTGTTCCGCCACTTGTACCGCAGGGAGATATTTCGCTTCCAACGCTGAAAAATCGACTTCTTTCCACTCTTTCAGTACATAATATTTATCCATTGAATTGACCATCGCATGAAAAGAATCTGTATAGCTTTTTCGTGCATAGTTAAACGCATTCGGGGCAGTACCGCAGTAATAAAATCCGCAAAGTGCTGTAATCAAAGTGACTGGTACAAGCATGATGCGGTGACCAATCTTTCGTTTGGCAGTAATCATCGGGAAAAGTCTCACGATTCCGAGAAGATACAACGGTATGAAATATGCGGTAAGCATAGGGCATGAAAGTACATAAATTAGAAAATGGACAACGCAGATTAGAAACGGTATCAGGCAGAGCATCCGCCATAATCCAAGTTTCTTTTCATCACTGCGCCAGATGTGGTGCAGAATCGCCAATAGCAACATAACAAACAGAACAGCAATTCCCCAGAGCATCTGTATTTTGTTTGCAGTAGCGAATGTATGTTGAAGTGAACCTAAAAATGTATTCATTATTTTTCCTTTCATAGTTTTATTTGTTGTTTAACAATTTTCTCTTCATAAGGCATAAATCCACCACATTCAGTTTGTCATCTTCGCAGAAATCAGCCATTTTCCAGTCAGCGAGGTGCGTATCTGGAATAGCCAGCAACCATTTTTGGAATAAAATTACATCCGCAACATTAAATGCGCCATCCGCATTGACATCACCCTTTATTTTGTGTGCATTTGTTTGTACAGATAATGATTCAATGCTGATAACCTCATTGGTTTCTGTGTTGCAAGTAAAACGGATAGAAATAATGTCTCCATTTTCGTAGAATGAAAGATTTTTGCTGTCATCGTTTCCATAATAGTCAGTTCCGTTAAAACTGTATGTTCCGTTTTCTGAGAAGCTGACAGTACCTCCATCATCATCCAACAGAACAGCAGTGATTGTGTCTGTAAATTCAACTGTTTTCAGCTTGGAATCTGTTGGCTCTGTCGGTTCTTCTGTTGTTTCTGTTGCAGATTCAGTTGTTGGCTCTGTTGTAGGTTCAGTGGGAGATACTGCTGACAAATCAAAACGCCCCTCTTGTGCTGAAAGTTTGCTCCATGCATATCTTGCGAACCATGTATCAAATGCTGTAATCTGGAATGCCCTGCCTGCTTCCATGACAGAGCCTTCACCGCCGGGGAAATCTCCGGGCGGAATCCCGTCAGAATCTCCGATTCCTCCGTAATAATCAGGAAAACCAAATCCGTGTCCCATTTCATGCAGAAGAACGTGCTGACTTGTTGTACCGTCCAGCAAGCCAAGAATTGCATTAGAAGACAGATACTGTCCGTAATGCCAGCCGAAACCGCCCATATCAATCAGCCCATTGATGCCCTCTAAAAACATATCATAGCGATTATCATAACTGCCGTTATAAGTCCAACTTTTATCCGACCAATGGACATATCTCGATAAATCTGTAGGTTCAGAGGGTTCAAGTGTCGGGATTGCAGAAGCATCCGCAGCCATATTGCTTTCGATGATATAGTCACGCATGGTAGAATTCATTGTTTCTGTGTAGACCACTTCATATGGCTGAATATCCTGCAAACTGTTTGCATCTAACACGCTCCAGCCGACAATTTTTACTGTGACATCAGAAAAGGGCCAGTTTTCGTATCCTTCAAGGCAGTCATTCCATTTGTTCAGAGCCTCATTCAGAACTGTTTCCAATTTCTGACGCTGTTCCAGTGTGATTGTCTGGTAAGAGTCCCAGCGAATCAAATACTGAATTGTACCGTTTCCGGCAATCAGCTGGTCATAAATCGTTGCATAATCCTTCATCCAGTCTTCGTTTTCGTCATCATAAATTCGGTTATTCCAGACCCAATCACAAGCAGTCACATATTCGCTCGGAATATCTGAGTAAGATGATGCTTCCGCTGTTACGGATGTACCACCGGTATTATGATACATCATCGGAGCTGTGCATATAATTGCGGCAAGCACAGCTGCAAGTATTTTTTTCATTCTCAATTCCCTCCTGTAGAATAGTTTCTTTTCAGTGTTGTAAAATGACGGATTTTTCTTGTCCACACATTTGCAAACAGATTCAGGAGATATTCACTCTCCAAAGGGAGAAGGAAATCTTTCATCTGTTCGACATATTGCGTAGATGTAGGACAGTTCAAGCATCCTAAATGGTACTTCCATATGATGATTGATGTCTTTTTCTCTGCCTATCCAGTCGAATATCGGCATGGATTTTACGCTCCTTGCATATTTTCTATTATACCATAAGACAGCCAATTTTGCAAGTAATTTTAAAGTAGATTATCATTCTTATTTTGTGAAATGAGCCAATAAAAATATTAACAATCGCCAATCATGCTCGAAATACAACTGATACCAACGAAATCGCCACATTGCAGGATGAATTGACAGGACTTTATTTGAAAATTTGTGAACAGAAAATGTGGATTTAGACCATCCTCATCCACATTTGGGTATCGAAAATAGCACGATATATCAGCGAAAACTTTACGGGGTCGAACTTTTCTATTGGAGTGACACAGAAGTTTGACCCCCGACCTTACAAGA
>JAZAUD010000077.1:0-8169 GCA_036373775.1 Oscillospiraceae bacterium
AAAGTATCAAGCATAGATGAGACTATATTTTACCCTTCACATTACAAAAACTTCAATGTTACATCCTAAAAGCATTGCTTAGTATTAAAAGCGTTTTACGCTTTAAAGCATATTACCCACACTAAACAGCGAAAGACCAAAAACTATCTTCTTCTGCAAACACAGAAGTGGTCAGGTCAGAAAAAAATCCAATCTGACCACCTGCGACAGAAGAAATAGTAAGTAACGCTGATAAAAAGACATTAAATACTTTTTTCTGCATATTTTCTCCTTAAGTTCGATTAGTTTTCAGTGATAAGGAACTTAACAACCATCGTACTGCCGAACGGATGTGAGCCACTTACAAATGTGACAGTAATAGTATAAACATTACCCGGAGTGATAGTTGCTATTCTTTTCTGAATGCCATTGCTATTATACTGTGCTACACCATTAAGGGTATAAAGAGACAATTTTTCATTGCCAGAGGCATCAACAATGCTGGAAATGTAGCCAGTTACAGTACCGCCACTACTTGTAGTCTGAGTGATACTCTGAAGAATGAGTTCAACATCATTATCTTCGTCCTGTTCTGCAGAGCAAATCAGACCATCATACATCGTACCTGGTGCCTTTGTATACTCATCATTGAAGTCAACTGTGCCATCATTATTGGTATCCTGCCAGATTGTGTAGAAACCACCATCGCCGCCATTGTTGGTGACAGTAATTGCAGATGCGCTCATAGCAGTACCAGCCATCATTGTTGCGCCCAGTGTCAAAGCAGACAGGGCAGCGATTAACTTTTTGGATTTCATAACGAAATTCCTCCTTTTATAAAATATTGATTGTCGTGTGCCTTGTCAAAGCCTACTATTTCGATTTAACCCCTATGTTTAGAAAACACACAGCTATAAAATAAAGGCTATGACTTAGCACGTTGCTTTTACAAAGCGTTCCGGTTCATGACTCCGGATGCTCTGCACAAATTTTCAGAAACGTTTCTGTTTGTGCCTGCTTTTTGTTAGCTGTCGCTAACATCTGAAAACGGGACAGACACGGAGATTGGTTCGGAGATGCCACACCTGACCAGCACAGCATCATGCGGATGGTATTCCGGCATACCGCCAGAACTGGTATTTAATGCTCCGTGGAGCGTTAAACCACTGTTACGCAGTCAGGTAAAGCAATCAGCAACTGCTAACCAGTACCCTGAAAATTCGGAGTCCGCCGAGCGTTCCCACGCTGTGACTCCCAAGCCTGCCTGCCGGAGCTGTCCGGTTTGGTATTGGTTTCCTGACTACGCTATTATTATAGCACAAAATTAAAATGTTGTCAATGAATTTCCCGAAACTCCTTAATTTCCATTTGGAAACAAAAACACGTTTTTTTCAGGGACTAAAATTTGAAAATTCCCTTGAAACCGTTTATTTTCCATTTGGAAACAAAATAAACTGTTGAAAAATATCTACTTTTTGCATAAAAATGTAATTCGAGTTTTAGCTATATTGGGTAGATAGCAATGACTAACTCTGCCACACTGACGGGCATTTTACCAGTGCCACAAGCTGCCGTGAACTGCAAAAGCTGTTTACCGATTAAACAATCTCCATAGCGTGTGAATTTAAAGCATTCCAAGGGAATATCAACATCATCATCATTAAATGGGCATTCAATAAATTCCTGACCATTATAATATTTGACGGATTCAGCTTTACAACTCAGACAATTTCCACTCAAATCAGTCTGGTTAGTATAAACACGGTGCAGAGTGATGTGTCCCTGTCCCTCTTCAATACTGCACATTTCCGGATGCAGAAAAGCCACATCTGCCATAGAGGGAACATTCTGATTCTTGAAGATGAGAAATTTCCGGAAAAATATATCGTGAATCTTGCGAACCAGTTCTTCCAGAAAAGAAATAAATGGTTTCTCTTTTTCATCAACCCCACCACACATCTCTGCATCTTCCTGCATTTCATCCTGAATATTCTCTGTTTCAGGAGAATTTTCCGGTCGTCCATCCTCGCTTGTTGAAACTTCGGACAAGTTATCCTGAATCTCACTCTCATCAACGAATCCTTCTTTTGTTTCATCAGAATCCCGTTTTTCTTTTACACGATTATGCCAGAACACAGCCAGTTCTTTCGCAATCTCAGTCACAGTTGGTCTTTTGCTTTTGGAACTCATCGGATTAAATACGGGGTCCATGGTAAATGCAACAGTAAAAGATGCATTTTCCAGCAACTTGCAGAACTCTTTTCCATCAAGTTTAAGGTGATTTGCAAATTTCTCAGTGATTTTCTTGGCAGATACGCCAATACTGAAAATTTTTACAATCTCCTCACTTTCAAACAGCATCGCCATTGCCTCGGCGTAAGCGGATGATGTTTCGGAATCAAAGTGTCTTGCCAGATAAACTTGAGCTATCTGATATTTTTCATGATACTCTGCCGCAATCTGCTCGCCTCTTGATGTTAAATCGTTGGTACGATTATTCACCCTTTTAAGAATACCTTCACTCAAGAGCGCATTTACGCACTTTGTGATTTCAGATTTGGTTGTTTTTGCTTCTTCTGCTACTGCTGACAGTTTGGTTTCTTCATGGTGATGATAGTATGCAAGCAGAACTTTGAAACGGATAATCTTCTTTTTCTGGAATAAGTCTTCATAATTTTCAATCACAATATTCCATCCTTTCTTATTTTAAGATTGGCAGGCATTGTTTTTTGCTAACCATTATAGCACAACTTTTGAAAAAAGTCAACATTAATTTGAAAAATAAAATCTTCCGAGACTAATAAAATCTCGGAAGAAGTTTTCAATAACTCACTTTTTAGGATTGCTTTTCTTGCTCATCTTCTATCACCTCATCTGGCACTTCTTTGGGTTGGTCTATTTCCTCAAGCATAATAGGAGATTGCTCGATGGCATCCAGCATTCCCTGTCGTAATTCTTCTCGTCTGCTTTCATCTTCAATATTCAATGAAGCTATGGCTTGTTCTACAATTTGATGAGAATTTTTCCGAAATTCCGCTAATACTTCCATTTCCAGCTCTTTTTTCGAAACTCGTTTCACATCTTCTGCTTCTTTTAAAGCATACTCAATTTTCCCTTCTTTTGTCTGATAAGCATACACTTTTGCCTTAAATCTGGTTAAATTGGTTCTTTTCACATGAGCTTGCTGAAATAGAGAATTACTTCCATAAATCCAAACGTTTTTTTCATGGTAATCATACATCTGTTCTGAATCTTCTGGATGAAACTGCAGATAGAGTTCTTCAAAGAAAATGGAATCTTTGGTAACTTTGCTCACTTTTGCTTGAAAAATTCCAAATGCATTTTCATCACCGTCTTCCACATAGTAATGAATCAAGCCTTTCTGTTTGGTGGTTTCATCAATGGCAAATGTTTCTGGAAAAACTTCGGTAAGATAAGATTGACCCATGTTATCACTCCTTTTTATCGACAGAAGTAATTTCTGTCGCATCATATTTTACTTTCTGAATCGATTTTTTCAGGTTCTTTATCTTCATATATAATGTGACATAAGAGATACATGGGGGAAATACCAAACGGAATATGTGTAATTGAGACAATTTTTGCTCCTGCATCAGATAATTTTTGGATTTCAGCATTAACTCGTTGCTCATGACTATCTAACTCTGTCTGACTTGTTTTGACTAATTTGAGAAAACGACTTTTCATAAATTCAGCTCCTTATCCGTTCTTTTTCTAAATGTTTTCCAAAAATTACTGCTTGTTGACTTTTTTGCTGTTGTTCCAGACGAAATGAGAGTCGGTTTTGATTTACTTTGTGGTTCTTCTGGAGTATCACAAAGTTCCTCTATCAGCTCTGGATATTCCCCAGCTTCTAACTTTTTCACAAAAGCTTCCACCGCAGAGATATATTTTTCTGGAATCATCATTGCTTTTAAAGAGCTTCCTGTTCCAAAAAATTCGTATTCTTCGGGATGATTGTAAAACTTCAAAACTTCTTCGGAACACATTACCATTCTTTGAGAAAGAAAACCAGCGATATAAATGCCCTCAACGCTTTTACATCTGGAAAGTGCAACATATAACTGACCGTTCGCAAAAATTTCAGGCATCAAATTGATGGCATCATAAGTTTGTCCTTGTGATTTGTGAATCGTCACAGCATAGCCAATTCGCATGGGAAACTGTTCTGCATATCCTGTTTCCATTCTCACCAGCTCATAGCTTTTCTTGACTTTGGGCTTTCCAGATTTCAGCAAAACAGGGTTTCCTGCTTCATCCAGTACAGGAGTTTCGATGGTCTTAGATTCGTAGTGATACTTAGGAAATGTTGTTTTCTTTACTTCCACGATTTTTCCTGTTTTTTGAATTTTTACGAGAATGACAATATTTTCATCATTTTCATCTATCCTGACAATTTCTCCCATGCTTCCATTTTGGTAATCAATTCCATTGGCAAGCATGACAACTCTTGCACCAATTTTGCATTGGAATTCATCATCACAAAGCCTGTCTTTTTGAGTTACATCACCGCTATAAGTTGCTTGAAAGCAGTACAATTTTCCGTCAATCTTTGCAAGCCCCTCACGATTCTTTTGGTCTGCGGTTGCATTTTTCCCACAAAGCCAGATTGCATCTTCATTCTCTTCTTTGGAAGAATGCGTTTTGAGAAATTTCAGGCAATTGACATCTCCTTCTTTACATTCGTCTAAAGCAGTACAAAAATCAATGTCACTCTGTCGAATAACTTTTGTCAGGTTGCAAAGGTGAATGTGATTTTCACGCCAATAACGACTTTGAAAGCAATAACCATCCTGAATATCTTTTCGATAATATTCGTTTAAATGGGTTTTTTCGTCTTTCGAAATGACTGGTGCGAGCTGAAAGAAGTCTCCGACAAAGATAAGCTGAATGGGCTTCCTTCTTTTTTGCTTTCTGGATTGATTCGCAAAATACAGCAGTTGCATCAATCTGTCAAAAATATCAATTCTCACCATACTGATTTCATCTATCAGTATCACATCAGTACGCTTCATAAATTGCAATTTCTTGTTCTTGACAAAACTTTCTTCTGTGATGGCTTCAAAGTCTAATCCAATTGCTAAATTGAATTGTTTGTGTAATGTTGCACCGCCGATTTCCATTGCAGAGACTCCTGTCGGTGCGACTTTCACCAATTGAATATGATGTAACGCACAATATTCATCATAGGCTCTTACAAGATAGGATTTTCCTGTTCCTGCATTCCCTGTAATGAATAGATTTTCTCCTTTCACAAGGCGGTGAAAGGTATCTTTTTGGTCTTCATTCAAGGTATCATAACGCTTTCCATAATCCATTGTAAAACTTCTTTCTTAAAAATATTCGCAGTTTTTTCCTGACCGTTTTCGTCTGTTTCGACCAAATGTACCATTTAGGAATTGCTGAAATTTAAGTTGAACATTTGGAAGAAATATAAAGTTAGAATTATCAGAATAATCATTGTAATCACAGCAGTTCTTTTATAAAACTGTTCATTTTATTTTGTGCCAATTCCTTACTGCACAGAATACATTCCGCTTTCAGCAGTTACTTTCCACTCAGTCACATTTGCATTTCTCCCGACTTTCACGGAGGAACTGTTTATCCAATATTCAAAGACAGTTGTCTTCAAGAATCTTTTTGATAGTTCGGAGCTGTTGCAGAGAGTAGGGATGCATCAAAAGTTTGTGATGAACGGTAAATAGCCATTTCTCCAATTCCTGAAATTCCAGATACTCTTCCAATGCTTGTTTTGTCAGAAACAATAATCTGCGTTTTCCAATGCTAGTATGTTCTTTCAGAAAATTTTCAGCATTTTGGGTTCCGTAATCCGTTCTTTCAAACAAAATTTCAGTAACCGATTCGGGACATCCAATGACATGGACATATTTCTTTCCTACTGTCAGCACATACATTTCTCTTGATGAGCTTTCGTTTCCATACTGACAATCCAGCATCCAAGCTTTTGTACCCTCTTGAAATGCTTGAATTTCCATAATTTTCACCTTCTTTTAGGGGTAAACGATACTTCCTGTGTGTAAAACCCACATCTATTTGACAGAAAAGTTGTGATTCAGAAATTTTTACAGTTGCACAGCTTGTGCGGCTCACTGATTTGCTGCTAATTTCTGAGACAGCCCTCTTCATTGAAAACCACACAGGAAGCATCGCTGAATGGTGTCACTCTCTGGAGTTGAACCAGACCATTATCATTGCTTTCCGTTCGCATAAAGTGACATGACCGACTATCACGGTTGTACAATATCTGCACCATCATACAGTTTGAATTTCACATCTGCGTAATGACCGATTGTTACGGCTGTGAATGATGGTCTGCGGAGGAAGCCTACAGTTGCCTGTTCACAATTTGATTTTCACAAATGGTGTCGCTGACAAGGAGTTGAACCTGTTTATCAAAATAACGTATCTGATGCAGAACGTTCAATGCATCCGCTATGTGATTGGTTGACCGTAGCCTACAACGACAACAAAGGGGGAAGTATTTCCGACTGTTACGGTAGCCAAATGACTGTTTGATTTTCACAATGGATTTTTCGTTAATTTTTCTTTCCCCATGTACGACCATTATTTTCCGCTGGTTTTCTCCAGCCACCCGTACTGCTGTCAGTTTCTGTCTTCTTACCCCATCCGCTACTTTGTTGTGATGGAGTTTCCTGTTCAGAATTCTTTTTTCCCCATCCAGTATTGATTATCTGAGTGGGTTCTGCTGTCTGTTCAATTTGCTTGATTTCGTCTGTATCACTTTCCTTGGCATCATCCAGTAAAAGCAGTGCATTCAGACCATATTTTCTTGCATAGGAGCTTGCTGTTCCTGTGCATTGGTCAAGAGTCATGCCGTTATGTTCGCAGATTTCAGCGTATCCATGAGAAATGATTGTAGTTTCTGGCATATCAGTACTGAAAAACTTGATTTCTGCTTTGATAAACAATCTGTTTCCAATTTCTTCGATTTTATCATCAATCAGAATCAAGCATTCATGCTGTTGTAAAAATGGCTTGACTGCCTGCAAAATATCTTCTGCACTCCTGTAATGAAACTTTCCATAGCTGTTGTATTGTCCTTTCGGAGCTTTCAAATTTGCCTGAATCATTGCAAGCTTTTGATAAGCAGTGGATTCATTCTGTATTTTCCCTGTCAAAGTGGTAACTGTTTCTTTGCTATTTTCCATATGATTCTCTCCTTTGGGGATGTTTTATTTTCCTGCTAATATAATTATATCACATTTTATATTGATTGTCAATAGATAATGAGAAAAACGAGAAGAAAAATGACGAAAATGATGCCAAAAAATCATATTGCATCAAAACAGCTCCCAAAATCAGGAGCTGTTGTATAAATTACTCCGTTTCGATAGCAGACCAGTTTTCGCCCGTTGCATAGTTGATAATCACATCAGGCTGGACATTATAACAATAGACATCGAAACAAATGCTTTCGCCTGCATCCTCTACGCTCCAAGCTTCCATCCGCACACCAGAGGCTACCAGATTATCACCTTCAAAATAAGGCGTTACTCTGTAAAGTACATGAGCATCAATGCCCTGATTGTTTTCTTCATGAATGTACTCTGCAACCATGTTTTCAAATGACAGCATTCCGTCGATATTGAGGTATCTCGTTCCTGTGATGAGATTGCAGACATTGGCATTTTCGCCAGTCAATTGCCAGCCAATCAGATGACAGCGATTATAGATGTATTTTCCGCTGATAAAGTCGTACTTATTGTTATTGGAAACGCCTTCATATACCCATCCAGTGGGTTTCACGGAGCTGATACTTCCTCTTTCTTCTGTGGGCATCAGTTCTTCACAAACATTTGCAAAAGTCACACCACAGCGACCATATTCGTCCAAATCTGCATAGTATTCAAAAACTTCACTGCTATCAATTTCAGTAAAATCAGGGGTATTGTTTCCAATGACAATCCAAGCATCCCCATTGTATTCAGGAATTGAGGAAAAATCAAATACTTCCGGTTCTGGAATGAGAGTTTCCGATGTTCTGCCTTGAATCAGCATTTGTTTCATCAACGAAAGGTCGATAACGTTCAGCTTTTCGTCTTCGTAAATATCGACTGATTTCCAATTGGAAAGTGATACGTTGTCACCATGCAACCATATTTGAAAGACTACAATATCTACCACATT
>JAZAUD010000078.1:0-8140 GCA_036373775.1 Oscillospiraceae bacterium
CCGGAACAGGAACTGCTTGCTGATGCCAATCGTGACGGCTCAATTAACGCTGTTGATGCTTCCCTTGTGCTGTCTTTTGCTGCTGAACTCGGTGTCGGAAAGTACAGCAACAATCAGGACGGCTGGACAGAATTTCTCAGTGACCAGCGTGCAGGCGAGAAACTTTCGCCATTTTTTGACGACCAGAACATCAAGTCTCTGGTTGTTTCAGACGGCATCACTTCGCTCGGAACATTTGCTTTCAACTACTGCAATCAGTTAGTTTCTGCCTCTCTTCCAAACACTCTTACAAAAATAGGAAGAAATGCATTTGCTGCCCTTGCCACTGAAATTTGCGGTATCACAAAGATTTCCATTCCCAGCAAAGTGACAGAAATCGGTCAATACGCATTTGCGAATACACAGATTACAGATTTGACTGTTCCACATTCGGTGGTTGTTGTTGGAGCTTATGTATGTCATGAGTGCAGAAATCTCACAACAGTCCGTTATGAAGGGGCTGTCATTGGTTCATATATGTTTGCAGGGTGTACAGCACTTACAAATTTTACCATTGCAGAAACAGTAAAGGAAATTCAGACCTGTGCGTTCTGTTCCTGCAATAAGTTGAAAACTTTGAATTATGAGGGAAGTCTGAAAGACTGGGCGGCAATCGAAAAAAAGAAAAATTGGGACAGTTTAGCTAACCTTACAAAAATTCAGTGCCTTGACGGTTATCTGAAATGGAATGACGAGGACAAAGAATGGGAAGAGGTGAAAGAAAATGCTTAAATTTCTGGTAAAAAATCAAAAGATTGAAATTCTGGAGCGTGAGGTTATCGCCTCCGACCAGATTTCTTTTGTGACTTTGAAATTCACATTTGACGGCAACTGGAAGAAATTCTATAAAGTAGTGCAGTTCACTCAATGCGATGAAACTTTTAATCGTGTACTCGGCTTTGACGGGCTATCCTGTCTGCTTCCTGCGGAACTCCATGCAGGTGCGGTGAAGATGTCTGTTTTCGGCTATGATGCGGACAATACATCAGGGCTGAGAGCGACAACTGTTCCCGTCACTTTGAATATTCGTCAATCTGGTTTTGTGGGCGATGACGATTCACCTATTCCGCCTACTCCCGATTTATACACGCAGATTCTTCAGAAAATTGAAGAAATTACTGAAAAAGGCGGAATTGCTCCGGATATGTCCGAATATCCGAAGAAAGACGAAATTCAGAAAATGATTGAACAGGCTCTTGAAAATTCAGAAGCTGTTATTCCGTCTGATTATGTAACGATTCAGAGATTGAATGACGAAATTCTGATGATTCATGAGAGCATTACTCCAATCAGAATGGATGCTCATTCACATAAGAACAAAGACATTCTGGACAATACAACAGCAAGCTACACACTTGAAGAACAGAAAAAACTTGCTGAACTCAATCTTTCGGATTATGTCACAGTCAGAAAATTAAATGATGAAATCCTGATGGTGCATGAAACTATCACACCAATCAGAGAAAATTCTCATACTCATAAAAACAAAGAATTGCTTGATTCCTTAACGGCTGATTCATTGGCTTTACTGCCTGATTTACAGCAGTTTGAAGATGTCACAAAATATGACATTCAGACAATTAAAGAAAGTATTGCACCTGTTGTCAGGCAGGCACATTTTCATGAAAATCTTGCTGTTCTTGACGGAATTACGGCAGACAGAATCAAGAAGTGGGACAGCATCAGCACATTACAGACACAACTGAACGGATTATCTACTGAACTGACTGTATGGAAAAATAAGTGCAGCAGCAATTCTGACCGGCTTCATGCCAATGAAGCAACAATTGATAACATCATTTCGGAGCTGGATGAAATTCATGAAAAAATCAATGCTGTTCCGAGTTTTGATGCCGTGCAGGAAACGCTCAAAGCAATGCAGGCGGAAATCGACAGCCTCGGTGGTAATATTCAGACCATCTTCCAGAGCGGTGCAGGAACTCTCGAACGTCATGGCGACACGATTTATACATTTTATAATAACGGCTACCGTTCGCTGGACGGCTTTGCACAGGCTTATCCGAATTTCTGCTCCGCTGAAAATGACTATGCCCTCTATTACAATCAGTCCGATTTTAGCTGGGCAGGTACGGTTTATACCATGATTCTGAAACCGTTCAGCATCTCCAAAAATGCAAGCATTGTAATAACTTATCAGTCTGGTGCATCTGCCGCCGGAGAACTGTATCTGATGCGGAAAATCTCCGGCAGGACTTATGCAGAGCTTGCACAAGTGCTTTACGAGCAGATTCAGAAAGGGAATGTCATCAAACTGGATTTTCAGTGGGTGCAGAGTACGGACTTTATTTCAGTGCTGACGGACTGCACAGACATCGGCATCGGTGATTATTATCTTGCATGGAAGGGCGTGTCTGACAATACGCATCCAAAAATTAAGACTATCAAAGTTCTGGGAGGATGACGGCATGAAAGAGAATATCTGTACAGCAATTGGTGTAATCGGAGCTTTTTTCACGGCTCTGGTCGGCGGATGGGATTCGGCTCTTGTTACGCTCATCACGTTTATGTCTGTGGATTTTATCACAGGCTTTGTCACGGCGGCAATGGGAAAATCCAAGCACAGCATAACCGGAAAGCTGAACAGCAAAGCCGGATGGGTAGGACTGGCTAAGAAGTTCTGCATTCTGCTGATGGTTGTTGTCGCCATGAGAATTGATATTTTACTCGGCACGACATACATCCGGGATGCAACTTGTATCGGTTTCTGCGTAAATGAGTTACTTTCAATTATTGAAAATACCAGTTTAATGGGGATTCCTTATCCAGATGCTTTGAAAAAAGCTATTGAAGTTCTACAAAAGAAAGCCGGAAGAACTGACGAAACTGC
This sequence comes from Oscillospiraceae bacterium, assembly GCA_036373775.1. Lineage (GTDB taxonomy): Bacteria > Bacillota > Clostridia > Oscillospirales > Ruminococcaceae > UBA3855. Next base: position 2,888 of record JAZAUD010000078.1, read on the forward strand.
ACAGCAGAATCTCGAAGAACTGGAAAAAACGAAAGAGGAGAGTGAAGAAAATGGCAGTTAAGAATTATCCCTGCTCCGATAACACGCAGTTGTCGGAGCATTTCAATGTGAAGGAATTTCGCTGTAAATGCTGTCAGAATCATGATATTTTAATCGCTGATGAACTGATTGACAAACTTGAAAAACTCTTTGAAAAATTGGACTGCTCCAAAATTATCGTGACCAGCGGACATAGATGTTCCGTACATGATAGAGCTGTCGGCGGTTCCGGTGTCGGTCAGCACATCAACGGAAATGCTGCTGATATTTGTTGCTATGGGCAGGACGGTCAGCCTATATCCAGTAAATTGGTTTGCTGTGCAGCACAGGACATTGGCTTCGGTGGGATTGCTAATATCACATCAGCATATATTTACACTCACGTTGACGTAAGGACAAGCAACATCTGGTTCGGCGATGAAACTGTCAATTATCATACTCTGACAAATGATTTTTATCAATATTTCGACATTTCAAGAAATTCTGATACAACAAAGGAGGATAACAGCATGGCTATGAAAGGCATTGATGTCAGCAAGCATAACGGCTCAATCAACTGGAATCAGGTGAAAGCTGATGGTGTACGGTTTGCAATTCTCAGAGCAGGATACGGCAGACTGGCATCACAGAAAGATGTAAAATTTGAGGAATATTACAGCGGTGCAAAAGCTGTCGGCATTCCGATTGGTTGCTACTGGTACAGCTATGCAACGAGTGTCGAGGAAGCAAAAATTGAAGCACAGGTTTGTATTTCTGTCATCAAAGGCAAGCAGTTTGAGTTTCCGATTTATTTTGACTTGGAAGAACAGAAAGCCTTTAATACTGGAAAAGCGAACTGTTCCGCTATGGTTCGTGCCTTCTGCGGTGAACTCGAAAAGGCTGGATATTGGGCGGGACTGTACATGAGCCGTTCACCATTCAATAGCTATATGGAAGAGGACATCAAAACCAGATATGCATTGTGGCTGGCAGAGTACAACAGCAAATTAAACTACAGTGGTTCAGTCGGAATGTGGCAGAAGTCCAGCACAGGCAGAATTGCCGGAATCAGTGGAAATGTGGACATTGATGAAGGCTATATTGATTACGCAGAAAAAGTCAAATCGGCAGGGCTGAACGGATTCAGCAAGACGAAAACAATCAGCACACCAACTGCACCAATCATCACGGCAACAGAGCTGACAGAAAACAGCGTGACAGTAGAAGTCAAAGTCAACGGTGAAACCTACAGCGGAAAGCTGAACAAAAAGCAATAAAATATGAGCCTGTGAAGCATTTTGCTTTGCAGGCTTTTGTTTTCAGTTCTCACATTTTAATAATTCAGGGAGGAGATATTCATGACAACTGAACAGAAAAACAGAATCAGTGAAATGCGAAAAGCAGGAATGAGCTATGCAGAAATTGCAGACAGGCTTTGTATCACAAAAGAGGCAGTGCGTTCCTATTGCCGGAATCATAAAATTACTGCTGAATCTGCCAAGCCGGAAACCACACTTCCGGTTTGTCCGCAGTGCGGTATGCCTGTTCATCAGATTGCAGGAAGAAAAAAGAAACGATTCTGCTCCGTTTCCTGCTGTCAGCTCTGGTGGAATGCCCATCCGGATGCGGTCAGACAAAAAGCACTGTATCATTACACCTGTGCCGGATGCGGAAAAGCCTTCACAGCTTATGGAAACTCTCACAGAAAATACTGTTCCCATGAGTGCTATATCAAAGACCGTTACAAGGAGAATGATGCGTTATGAAGAATGAACAGTTTGAAGCAGAGCTGAATTATCAGGCTGCACGGCAGATTGCAGAAAATTTCTTAAAACAGGGACTTCTGACAGAAAAGGAATTTACTCAGATTGATACAATTCTGCTTGAAAAATACCGCCCGATTTTCGGCACATTATTCGTTGACTTATCCCCTGTAAAGAGTTAATATAGTAGCTGAAAGGAGGCTGTTTTATGAAAAAAATCAGCAAAATAGAGCCGAAAATTCCTGTACAGCCAAAGCGGAAGCGTGTTGCTGCCTATGTCCGTGTTTCACGCTCTACAGACAGGCTTCTGCATTCGGCAGCAGCACAAATCAGTTATTACAATGAACTGATTCAGAATAACCCTGAATGGATTTTTGCAGGTGTATACGCAGATACCGGCATTTCAGGGCTGTCAACTGCCGCCCGTGACGAATTCACCAGACTGCTCGCTGACTGTGATTCTGGTAAAATCGACATCATCCTGTGCAAGAGCATCTCAAGGTTCGCAAGAAATACTGTTGACCTGCTGAATGCTGTCCGTCACCTGAAAGAAATCGGTGTGGATGTACGCTTTGAGAAAGAACATATCAATTCGCTTTCAGAGGACGGAGAACTGATGCTGACGCTCTTGGCATCATTCTCGCAGGAAGAAAGCAGGAGTATTTCTGAAAATGTGAAATGGGGACTGCGGAAACGGATGCAGTCAGGCGAAATCGGCATGGCAAACAAGCACATTCTGGGGTATCAGTATGATGAGGAAAAACAGCAGTATGTGATAATTTCGGAAGAAGCCGAAATTGTCCGCTGGATGTTTCAGATGTACATTGACGGAATTTCCCTCAGACTGATGGCGCAAGCCATGAATGATGCCGGAGTGCGTTCTGTCCTTGGAAACGAGTTCACGGAGTGCAGTGTGCGGACTCTTATTTTTAACGAAATCTATGCTGGAGATTTGCTTCGTCAGAAATGCTTTATGGAAAATCCCGTCACAAAGCACAAGGTGCTGAATCGTGGAGAACTTCCGCAGTACTTGATGACCGACTGTCATGAACCCATTATTGACCGTGAAACTTATGCAAAAGTGCAGGCAGAAATGAAACGCAGAGAATCCATGCTGAATCCGACTTATTGTTTTACGGGAAAAATCAAGTGCGGAATCTGCGGTCAGCCGTATACACGCAAAAAAGGTACTGCCAGAGGAAAGGTTTATATTCATTGGATTTGCAGAGCGAAAAAAGAAAAAGGCATGACCTGCAAAAGTGTTAATTTTTCGGAACAAAGCCTGTACTCTATCTGCTCTGAAATTCTTGAAGATGACAATTTTGAGAGTGTTGTCAAAGAAATGACAGTCACCGAAAATGGTGATATTCTGTTCCGTCTCACCAATAATGAAATCAAAGTATGGAAAAATTATCACATTACAAAATTTCACCATGAGGGTACAGACACATCCTGTTTTGACAGCAAAATTTTCTGTGGACACTGCGGAAACAGCTATCGTATCTATAGGTCAGGAAAATATATTTACTGGCAGTGCAGAGGAAAATATCTGACCGGAGTTCACTGTAAAAACAAAAACTATACAGATTATCAGCTCCGGCAGATTTCGGCATATATCATGGAAACAGAAGCGTTTTCAGAAACAGAGTTTGAACAGCAGATTCAGAAAATAACTGTTCTTGAAAACGGCGATTTACAGTACTATTTTAAAGATGGGAGGACAAAAATATGGCGAAAAATGTGACAACAATTCCGGCAACTCTCAACCGTTTCACATCAGCACCGACAACAGCGGTTACAAAGCGGAAAGTCTGTGCGTACGCCCGTGTCTCGACCGACCATGAAGAACAGCTTACCTCTTATGAAGCACAGGTCAGTTACTACACGAATTACATCAAAAATCACAGCGACTGGGAATTTGTCGGGGTGTACGCTGATGAAGGTGTGACCGGATGCAATACCAAAAAAAGAGAGGGCTTTAATTCCATGATTGCTGATGCGCTTGCCGGACGCATCAATCTTATTATTACGAAAAGTGTGAGCAGGTTCGCCAGAAATACGGTTGACAGCCTGACAACCATCCGAAAATTGAAAGAGCATAATGTGGAGTGTTATTTTGAAAAAGAAAACATTTGGACATTTGATGGCAGGGGAGAATTGTTAATCTCCATAATGAGTTCGCTGGCACAGGAAGAATCACGTTCTATTTCGGAAAACTGCACATGGGGACAGCGGAAACGCATGGCAGACGGCAAAGTCAGTGTACCCTTCGGACGCTTTCTCGGATACGACCGTGGAGAAAACGGTGAGCTTGTTGTCAATCAGGAACAGGCAAAAACTGTCAGGAAAATTTACAGTTTGTTCTTGCAGGGACTGACTCCGTATGGCATTGCAAAACAGCTCACAGCAGAAGGCATTCCAACTCCGGGTGGAAAGACAAAGTGGACTGACCGTACTGTCAGGAGTATTCTTACTAATGAAAAATACAAAGGCGATGCACTTCTGCAAAAGTCCTTCTGTACTGATTTTCTCACAAAGAAATTTGTTCCCAATACCGGACAGATTCCGCAGTATTATGTGGAAGGAGACCATGAGGCAATTATTGAACCTGAAATATTTGAACAGGTACAGAAAATGATAGTTTCACGCCACAGAGGAAAGAACCGGTACAGCGGAACACATCTCTTTTCCGGAAAAATCAGGTGTTCCCAGTGCGGAGGGTGGTATGGTTCAAAAGTATGGCATTCCAATGACAAGTACCGCCGTGTGATATGGCAGTGCAATCATAAGTTTGAGGGTCAGAAATGCACCACACCGCATCTCAGCGAGGAAACAATAAAGGAAAAATTCATCATAGCCGTGAATCAGCTTCTTACGGAAAGAAAACGTGCAGTTACAGATTTCATGGCAGCAAGGGATACGGTATTTGATATATCTGCACTGACCGCACAGCAGGCAGAACTTGAAAATGAAATGAACCTCATTTCCGGAATGATGCATCAGGCTCTCCGTGACAATGCATCTGTAGCACAAGACCAGAACGAATGGAGCAGACAATTTGATGCACTGGAACAGCGGATGAATGATGCAAAATCCAAATACGAATCCGTCAGTGCAGAAATCACGGACAAACTTCTGCGGCAGTCTGAAATGGACGAGTTCTTTGCATACCTGAAAAAACAAAAAAGTGCAGTAACCATATTCACAGATGATATGTGGCTGAGTTTGACTGACCATGTGACAGTTTATGATAAGAATGACATTCGCTTTACTTTCAGGAACGGAACAGAGATATAAATTACATCACTCCCCATACTCTTCATTGAGTGTGGGGAGCTTTTTGTTGCCTAAAAAGTAGAGCATTCCATTTTAGCCACCTTTTAATTTTTCTATCCGTTTTAGCCACCCCTGACTGATTTTGACCACCCCAAGAGGAATTATTAAATTGTATCAGAATCACCTACTTTATATC
>JAZAUD010000079.1:0-8052 GCA_036373775.1 Oscillospiraceae bacterium
AAACACTGTAACTTTGCACGGTGACATAAATTCGCCTTTTAGAAGAAATATAGCTTGAAAAGTAGCGATATATCGATAAAAAGCAAATGCTGTGGCTCTGCCTCCTGACGAGAGGTGCAAGCATTATCCAGTATTTTCCGATATATTTCATCATAATAAAACCTCCTAATCCTGATTACATTTTGCTTTTTTCATCATCAACAGCAAACCGCCGAACATCCAGATATTTCCAATACTAATCCATGCCGCTGTCAGTCCGTTCGCAAGCGGATGATTTCCGGTAAACTTCAAAAGCATTGTCACAGCCATACCAACAGGCAGACAGAATATCCAGCACCATTTCGGATACGGCGTTTTTTCTCTGACAAAAGCCAATATTTGTGCTGCACTCATCACAGCAAAGAAAATCAGAAACAAGATTGTCGCAGGCAAAAGAAAGAACTTTCCGAACCGAACAGAAAGCTCCAGTGCATCATCAGGAGCATATTTTTCCATATATTTGTAGAAAAATACTGTGGAAAGGCACGGAACATGAACACCGCACCCACCAAAAATCAGATAGCCAATAATCCCACTGCGGAACATATGTGCATATTTCGGAGAACGCTCCGCCATGAGCCGATAAATTCCAAAATAACAAAGTCCTTCCAGAGGAATCCCTGTCAGTCCCAGAAAAGAAGACCAGAATATTTTCATATCTGAAAGTGTCAGATACTGCGACAGTTTCCGTTCCAGTCCGGTAAAATTTTCATCATATACACCATATCCGAGCAGCATATCACCAACGAATACCATACACCCTGCAATCAGTCCGATAATGAACAGTTTTCTAATTCGTTTCCAGTCAAGCTGACTGCTGATTCCAATATCATTGAATGTCTGCATTTTTTTAACCTCCATTCAGAGTTAGCTTTTGCTAATTTATCTTAATTATAGCACTGTTATGTGAAAAAATCAAGTCTGTGTTTCGTCACTTTACAAAAGCCAGCCCTGATTTTTCCGGACTGGCTTCTGTTTTATTGTTCCGAATTTTCTTCTTTGATAGTTTTCACACCAAACACAAAATAAACAATGTGGCAAATCCACACAACAGCAAGGATGATGCACGGAATCCAGATGCTCTTTCTTGCCATCATGAAGAAGCCGAATCCCATCAGCAAAGTGACAGTTGTGATGATGCTGATTTTGGTTTTCAGGAGCATTCCCTTTTTCTCAACAAAGGACTGCAAATGCTTTTTGTAAAGCTCTGTGCTGATGAACCAGTCATGCAGTTTCTGCGAACTCTGCGAAAAACAGAATACCGTTGCCAGATAAAACGGTACAGTCGGCAGAATCGGCAGGAATACCCCCACTGTGCCGAGTGCAAGACAAATCAGTCCCAGTATCAGAAATATCAGTCTTTTAATTGCCATCAGTTTCCTCCTATCATTTCAGCTCAAACGTCCGTTTTCGACTGAATACGTTTTGTCAGCGATTTTCATGGTGGATTCTCTGTGCGACACCAGAACGACAGTTTTTCCGGCTGATTCTTCTTTGAGAGATTTCAGGATAACAGCTTCATTCAGGCTGTCAAGATTGCTTGTCGGCTCATCGAGCAGAACAAAAGGAGCATCATGCAGAAAGGCTCTTGCCAAGCCGATTCTCTGCCGTTCACCGCCTGAAAGCGTTTCGCCAAGTTCACCGACCTGTGTTTCATATCCATTCGGCAAAGTCATGATAAAGTCATGAATCGAGGCTTTTTTGCACGCTGTTTCGACTTCTTCCTGAGTGGAATTCAGCTTTGCAATGCGGATATTATTTGCAATCGTATCTTTGAAAAGCTGTGTTTCCTGCATCATGTAGCTTTCCATGTTACGGAGATTAGACGTATTTATCTGATTGATGTCAGTATTTGAAATTCTGACTTTTCCCTGAGAGGTATTCCAGAACCGCATTAACAATTTTAATAAAGTCGATTTTCCGCTTCCGGATTTTCCGATAACTCCGACAATCTGATTTTCCGGGAACTGCATGGAAAAATCCTTCAGAACCGTATCACCGCCATAGGAGAATGTCACATTCTGACAGTCCGCACCTGTAAAGGAAATTTCAGGCTTTCCTGTGATTTCCTCCGTTTCCGGAGTTTCTTCGATAATGTCAAGAACTCTGCCACCGGATGCAATGGTATTTTGTAAAGTCGTTCCTAAACTTGCCAAAGCAGAAACCGAACCATATGAAGACATTAACGCTATCAATGGAATGATAAGCCCATCAAATTCAACAATTCCCATTTCATAAAGATGAGATGACAAAATCAACATTAAAATATCAAATACCAGAATAAATGTATTTGCAATTGCAAGGTTGATGCCTGTCAGCTTGTTGAGTTTTCCCTGATTTTCGGTCAGTTGGTGTGTTTTATCGTTCATGCCCTTCATACGGTTCTGACCGTTCTGATACTGAACAGTTTCGTCAAGACCTCTGATATTTTCAAGTACATAAGCCGCTAATTCGCCGGACTGCCCACGGATTTCATCACCTGTATTTCCGCTGATTTTCGAGATTATCAGCGGAACAATCACGCCGATACTCACGAACGCACACAGAGCCAGAACACCTAAACTCCAATGATAACTCCCGATAAACAGGCACATCACCAGCTCAACCAGAAATGCAATGCAAATCGGCGAAATTGTGTGTGCATAGAACACTTCGAGCAGTTCGACATCAGAAGTAATCAGCGAAATCAAATCGCCCTTGTCACGACCTTCCAGTTTTGCAGGACATAATTTCCGGAGCGACTGAAAGACTTTATCACGGATTATCGCCAATAATGTGAACGCAATATAATGATTTGTTTTCTGTTCCGTGTATCTCAGAACAGAGCGTAACAACGCAAAAATTACCAGACAAACCCAGATTGCTGTAATGCCAATTGGTGTATCGAATCCAAGTCCGTTCAGGACGGCAAAACCGCCTAAAATGGGAATAAACTGCACGGCTAAATAGGCGAGTGTTCCGCAGGTGACGGCTAATATCATGAATCCGGTCAGAGGCTTGACAAGTGTCAGCATTTTCAATAAAGTGCCGATTTTTGAACGTTTTTTCATGCCGTTGCCTCCTTTCCGAACTGTTCGAGTGCTTCCTGTGTTTTCCAGAGTTTTGCATAGACATTGTTATAGTTCAATAAATCCTGATGCGTTCCGGCTTCTGCGATACTGCCGTTTTCGAGGGCATAAATGCAGTCGGCATTGACTACGTTTGCAAGCCTGTGTGAAATCATAATCACAGTCTTTTTCTGCGATAATCTGCGAATTTCTGCTAAAATAATTTCTTCGCTCTCGACATCAATATTGCTTGTGGCTTCGTCAAAAATATAAACAGGGGAATCGTGCAGAATCGCCCTTGCAAGGGCTAATCTCTGTTTCTGACCGCCTGAAAGATTTCCTGCATTTTCGGTCAGAACTGTGTCAAGACCTTTTTCCGTTTTCAGGAATGCTGACAGATTGCATCTGTCCAGAACGTCCCACAAATCAGAATCACTTGCTTTCGGATTCCCAAGCAGAAGATTTTCTTTGACAGTTCCCTTGAAAAATGTAGAATTATGACTGATATACGTTAAATTCTGCATTAAACTTGCTTCACTGATTTGATTGATATTTTTACCGCCAATCGCCAAAGTTCCCGATTTGATGGTATTTCTTCCCATCAGCAGAGAGGCAATCGTTGATTTTCCGCATCCGCTTTCACCGACAATACCAATAAACGAATGCTCTGGAATTGTGATGCTGATACCGTGCAGGATTTCTCTGCTTTCATCATAAGAAAAATACACGTTATCCATTTTAATTTCTTTGATAGAATCAGGGATTGTTTCTGTTTTTTCAGCAGGCTCGTCTAAATTGAGAAATTTAAAAATTTTATCGCTTGCAGCCATTCCGTTCATGGCAACGTGGAAATAGCTTCCCAATCTTCGCATTGGCAGGAAAAATTCAGCCGACAGCAGAATCATAAAAATGCAGTTGGCAAGCGGTAAATTACCATTGACAAATGCTTTTGTCGCCATCAGAATGCCGAGTGCCGCACCGCCGTAAGCGAAAAAATCCATGATGATGATAGAATTTAACTGCATTGTCAAGACTTTCATCGTCACAAAACGGAAATGTTCTGATTCTTCGTTCATCTGCTTGTTTTTGAACTCATCTGCCTGATAGGTTTTCAGAGTTGTCATGCCCTGCAAATTTTCGAGGAATGTCGAGCCAAGCTGTGCATACTGCCCCCAATACTTTGATAATAATTTTTTAGCGATTTTCTGCACCATCATGATTGCCCCCGGAATCAGCGGAACACAGACAAGCAGGACTGTTGCAGTCGCCCAGCTTCCGCCAAATCCGAACAGGAAAAATAATGTAATCGGTGCGATAAACGCATAGAAAAACTGCGGAACATACAGCCCAAAATAGCTCTCCAACTGGTCAACGCCCTCTACAGATTCCTGTACCAATTCCGCCGTTGTGACCTGTTCACGGTATTTACTGCCGAGTTTCAGGAGTTTGCTATAAATCAGTTCACGCATTTTTTGTTTTACTATTTTGGATGCAAGATAACTCATTCTTGTTGCGAATTGTGCCGTGAAAAATCGGATAATAACTGTAATCAGTATGATGATAATCGGAATTTTTAAATCAGAAAATACCCATTCTTTGAGATAAAAATGCTGTATGGCATTTGCTGTCGTGAGAATCATCACGGCGTTTAAAAATAATTCCAGCCATTGAAAAATAATGTTCCCCACAATGAATTTTTTGCTTTCCGGACATAATTCTGTCAATCTTTTGTCAAACATATCATCCCTCCGATGTCTTTTTTCTGCAATGGCAGTGACCATGCGGATTTTCCGGCATGGGTTCGCCGGTGATTGCAGATTTGATTACCCGCCTGTGAACGAACAGCATCATGACACTCAACACTAACAGTACCAGTTTCAGGCAGTTTATAAACGAATTTTTCATAAATATCATTCTCCTTCTCAATTTGGATTTTTAATTTTATCCCCATGTATCATTGTGTGCAAGCCAGATATGTCTAATCAATGTAGTTAAGACAATTTTATTTTATCATAAATTTGTGAACTTTCTGTGATATTTTTCCAGATTTCAAAATTATTTTTCAGATGATTTCAGGTAAAAACAGGCTTTTCAGTCTGTGGATTTTCTTCTTCAGATGTTCTCCGTTCTGTTTCACCAATCAAAACTTCTTCATTGTCTGGCAGAACAATGACCGCCTGTTCCGGTTCTGGCTGTTCCTGAGAAATCTGAATGTCTGTTTTTTCTTCTGTTATCGAAATAACTTCTGTTTCGGATATGACAACTGCTGTTTCTCTCTCTGCAACAGAAGAAGTTACAATAGTTTCTGCTGTTCTGGATGTTTCCACGGCTTTTGTACCTGATTCTGTAGTTTCAGATTCTGAAACAATGGTTGTTACAGCGGTAGTTTCTGTATTCTTTTCTTCTGCTGAATCAGTCGTCTGGTGTTTTGATTCGGCAGTAACAGAATTTGTTTCACTTTCAGAGGATACACCGCTTGTTGTCGATAGAACAGAAGAATGTTCTGTAACAATATCATCATGATTCTCTGTGCATCCGCAGAACAACAAAGTCATAATACATAACAATCCAGCGACAGTTCTTTTTTTTCATAGCCAAATTCCTCCAGTTATAATATTGCTTTTGAAATTCTGAATAAAGCCGCAAACCTGAATTTGCGGCTTTACTCTGAATTTCATGAAAATCGTGGAGAGCAGGTATACTGCTCTCAACATTTGAAAGGAATTATTAGGAAAATAAAAATCATGAAAGTGCTTCAGCAGCCTGCCAGTACAGATACAACGCCTTTGTGATATTCTGGAGAGCCGTATTTTCACTGCTCTGTGCCAGATTGCAGTAATCCAGTACGCTGTAATTCAGCTCATAGGTTTTGATTCCTTTGGTTGCTGTTACCTTATACTTCGATGCCAGATTTTTTGCACTGATGTTGCTGACAGGAATATAGTAATAATCACCATCCTGAATGGGAGATGTCTCTTTTCCGGCAACGGTAAAGGTGTAATCTTCAATTTTTTGTCCGGATGCCAGTTTGAAATAGTGCTTGAGTGCTGTTTCAGAGGTAGGAGTGAGTGCAGTTCCGCTGTAAGTAAGTCCATCGACAGCGACTTTATTGCTTGTATAATTATATTCAGACAAACCGCTACAATCAAACTTTGTTACCAATCTTTCGGATGCAGGAATTTTGGCAAAAGCAAGACTGGTAGTTGCTGTATTTGGGTCAAAATAATATTGTGCATAGCCGCCGTATCTCAGAAGTGACTTTGCCATTGTTTTCTGCGCATCTGTATAAGCACCTGTTTCATCTTTGAACAGTGATTCAGCATAGGTTTTCAGGGAAATGGAAAAAGAATCTTCTACAACACCGCTTCCTGAAATTACTTCTGTGGTAAAACTGGTTGCCATATCTTTTGCCGGAACAGCAATTGGAAGCATATAGCCATATTCAGTTTTATGATTCAGAAGTTCGCTGACAGGTGTTTCCAGACTTCTGCCATCTTCCGCAGAAACAACAATCCTTGCATTTTCATCTTTCAGAAAACTATCCGTGAAATTATAATAGGTATTCAGTTTGATGTCACCTGCAAGACTGACACTGCTTCCAGTAAACATAGCACCATTAAATCTCAAATAAGCATCTTTTGTGCCACCGCCTGCCAGAATTTCTTCCATAACAGGAACGTATACCTGAACATGGACATCATTTGCATTTTCTATCGGCACACCATTCAGGGAAGTATCCTTGCTCCCTTTCACACCAACTACATTATCATCAGCATCAAATTCTACTTCAACAGGAATAGAAACTCTCTTCGGGTACTTGATTCCCTCTACATTTGGGTCGACAGAATCACTATCAGGATCATTGTACTGGTCTAATTCATCATAGGTTTCAAGCACAGTCGCTTCTGTCAATGAACCATCACCGTTTACTTTCTTCAGAAAACCCAGATAACCGTTCTTTCCGCTGTAGGTTAAAGATTTGAATGACAGTTCAACAACTGCAGTTTTGTCTTCATTTACAATCAGTGTTGCGGTCTGTTCAAGTGCAGGATTGCCCATAGATTTTTCAGTTGGCATATCTGCATTGATAAGCGTTACAGGAATTGTATAAACGCCTGCATAAGATGCTGCCGATGCTGTCAGTTCATTTGTCACATACTGTGCTGGAATGCTGTTTGAAAATGTTCCGGCAAATGCAGTTGTCACAATACCAACTGCCAAAACAGCAGCAATCATTTTTTTCTTCATGTGTAATTCTTCCTTTCTCAGAATGAAAATAAAACAGGAAAAGCTGGCAGAACATCCTGCCTGCCTTCCCTGCTATTTCTGCGATAATTATTTAGCCGCCGAGTCTGGGCAGGTCATCGCTGGTATCAAGAGAATTGCCTGTTACACTTGTTGTGATAACATCCTCTGTTTCAAAACGGATAATTTCCATTTCAGGAGTTGTATAGCTTTCTTTGTTTCCATTCATTTAAAGCTCACCTCCTCAGGAATTGGCATATGCCTTTGCGGATTCGCCGTACACATACAGTGCTTTTGCTACGTTCTGAAGGGATTCCTTGTCAGATGTAGTCAGTGCCGCATAAACATAGCTGTACGGGCTGTAGTCTACTTCCAGTCCATCAATTGTAATCTTGTAGGTTTCGCTCAGGGACTTCGGGTCGATGTCAGAAATCAGCACACAGTATTCGCCATCAATTTCATATACATCAGCATCTTCACCGTTTACCTTGAACTTTGACTTGTCGAGTTTTGCACCATCGGCAGGAGCAAAGAACACTTTCAGGTTGGTGTTGGACTTGAGGGAGAGAACCGCACCTGCAAAATCAACATCTGCATTGTCGTCAGTGATTTTCTGCTTGTATTCTGCAACACTGTCAGCAGTTAGGAATTGCTGAAATTTAAGTTGAACATTTGGAAGAAATATAAAGTTAGAATTATCAGAATAATCATTGTAATCACA
>JAZAUD010000080.1:0-7994 GCA_036373775.1 Oscillospiraceae bacterium
AGCTTATACAATTGTAGTAACTGGAAAGATTGACGGCGGAAGCAATTATAAGGTTGACGGACAGAATCACTATTATAACCCAGATGGTAGAATTTATGTTACAGATAATAAGACTATCATTGGTAGTTATAATAGCCACGTTCTCTATAATACTGCTCTCTGCACGAAGCAGGGCAGCAAACAGGGAAATAATGTCATTTTCAAGAATCTGGACATTCAGCATGATAAAGACTCGAATGGTAATGACAATATTTCTGTTTATTTTGGTTCAGGTCAGAATCTTTGGGTAGACCATGTGACATTCACAGGTCATGCAGATTACAATAAGGCTTCTTCTGGACAGCCCGACTATGATAAATTCTTAGCTTGCTGTTATGATGCCGACTATTGCACTGTTTCTGATTGTTCCTTTGGCTTGCATGAATACGGTGTAATTTTGGGTTATCCGGATGATACCGCAGACGTGAAATCCAAATATGATGGCTACCCTCGTATGACATTAGCAGGAAACAAATTCTACAAGACCCTGACCAGAGGCCCGGGGTTAATGAGATGGGGTTATTACCATTCTTTCAACAACTATGTAGATACATTCAGCATGGCTTATACTGTTCATAGCGGTTGCGATATTTACGCTGAAAACTGCTACTATGCAAACGGTGGTAATGTTATCTGTGACTGGAATCAGATTACTTATCCGGGGGCATTCTATGAAACAGGTTCGAAGTTCTCCAGCTGTAACAGAACTGTCAGAGGTGAGGGAACATCCAACAATCCAAGCTACTCCGTTGAAAGCAAATGGAGACCGAAGAATAACTATGCTTACAAGACTTTAACCGCTGACCAAGCAAAAAATTATTGCAGTTCCTATTCCGGCGCACAGTCCAGCGCATCTAATTTCAATTACATCACGCTCAATAAGGCTGGTGTTCCGACTGCAAGTTATGTAGAAGTTCCGGGCGGTTCATCTACTCCCATTGTAGAGCCTGATACTCCTAAGGTAGTGAATTTCTCCGAGGGTGCGGCATATCGCATCAAGAATGCAAATTCCGGTCTTTATATGGAAGTTGCAGGCGCAAAGGCTGAAAACAATACCAACATTGACCAGTGGGGTTCTGATGGTTCAGAAATTCACAACATCTGGAAACTTTACAGCGCAGGAGACGGCTATTACTATCTTGCTTCTTGTGTTGGGGATGGCGGTACATATGTACTTGACGTTGCAGGCAAAAAGGCTGCCAATGGTACAAATATCGACCTCTACAAGTACAACAGCGGTACAAATCAGCAATTTATGATAACTGATAATGGCGATGGTACTTACAAAATCAGAACCAGAGTTTCCAACGGCAATTCTGCTGTAGAAGTTGTCAACGCTGATAAGACCAGCGGTGCAAATGTTCAGGAATGGGAAATCAACGGCGCAAATTGCCAAGATTGGGTTTTCGAAAAGGTAACAGACCCCGGAACAGCTATGGATACACAGTATGTTTATACGTTCCAGAATCAAAATAGCGGTCTGGTGATGGATATTGTCAATGGTGCAATGGCTGATAATTCCAATGTTCAGCAGTGGAGTTCCAATGGTTTCGATTGCCAGAAATGGGTATTGAAAGCATTTGGCTCAGGCAATTATTATTACATCCGTTCTTTGCAAGACCAGAACTTTGTATTAAAGGCGGAAGGCAGTACAAACGGAAGCAACATTGACATTGTTACCTACTCTAACAAGGATAGCGCAATGTTATTCCGCTTCACGAAGAATCTGGACGGCTCTTACAGCATTATCACCCACGCTTCTAAGGATGCTGGTTTAGTAGAAGTAGGTGGCGCAAGCAAGGATAGTGGCGCAAATGTTCAGCAGTGGGAAGTTACCAATAATGGTTGTCAGAGATGGAATCTCACAACAGAAACCACAACAGTTGCAACCACTAAGGCTACTACTACCACAACTAAGGCAACCACTAAGGCAACAGAAGCCCCAGCTACTACCACAAAGGCTACCACTCCAGCTACTACCAAGGCAACCACAACCACTAAGGCAACCACAGCACCTCCCGCAGAAACTACCACTACCGCAGTACCTACCCCACAGAAGGGCGATATTGTAGAAGATGGGAATGTCTCTGTACTTGACCTTGTGGCATTGCAGAAATATGTGATGAAACAGCAGACCTTCACCCAGAAACAGTTCCAACAGGCTGATTTGAATGGTGATGGAAAAGTCAATATTATTGATGTTGCATTGCTGAAACAATTGCTTCATAAGTAAAAAACAATTCCCGACAGCTGAGAAGTTGTCGGGAATTGTTTTGTTTGGTTATGCCTGAATTTTTCGTTTCACCCATCTGCAAAATCTTGATGGTTGTGGTAAAATGAACTCAATCACAGCACAATATTTATCAACCAATGTAATCACATAGGTTTCCGCATATTTGGGGAATGCATGGGTAACAGGAAACATATGATTGATAATCATATCTCGCTCTTTGTCGTTCAGTTCAAGGAGCTGTCCGGCATTTTCAAGAGCAGTCATAGGATGAAACGCACTGTGCTTGATGGGGTGCTTTTCCTTGTGATATTCCGCTGTATCATAATGGTACAGGTCGTGCAATAATCCCGCACGAGCCGCCGATTTCGCATCCAAATGGAGGAAATGGCAGAGTTTATAATTATAATAGGACACGTTCAGGCAATGCTGTAATCTGGTTGTCATGATATGATGACGGAATTCCCCTAAAGCCTTGACTTCTTCCAATTTCAGAAGGTCAGAAATCACCATGTAATATTCCGTCTGCATAATGTTTTTTCTGCTTCCAGTAACGTGCATCCAATGTCCTTCTTTGGTCAGCCTTTCAATTTCGGCTTTTCTTGCTTTGGTCAAATGAATCAGCCCCTTTCTGATACTTTTATTATAATCAAAATCGATAGCGATGTCAAGTATTTTTTTATATTTAAAAAAGATGAAAAAAATACTTGACAAATCATAATAATTATGGTAGAATATATCTATAGTGAAAATGCAGTGAAGGGAAAATAAAGCATTGGCTTTTAGATTGCAGAGAGCTGTTGTTTGGTGTGAAACAGTATCGGGCTTTTGTATAACTCCTCCCTGAGCAGGTTGACTGAACAAGAAATTTAGTAGGTGAACACGGGTTCTCCCGTTACAGAGATAGGCATTCTGGAAAGAATCAGGTTGCCGGTGAGTGGGCGCATGATTTGCGCCAAAAAGAGTGGTACCACGGGACTGCTGGTTTGTCTCGTCTCTTTTATGTCAGTACGGCATGAAAGAGTTTTTTTATGCCGTTCGATTTATCAATTAGAAAGGCGGTATTGATTATATGAAAAATTACCAGAAGTACACAAGACAATATTTTGAAGTCGAAAATCCTCCCATGAGATGGGCAAAAAAGAGCTATATTGAAAAAGCTCCTGCATGGTGCAGTGTGGATTTGCGTGACGGAAATCAGGCGTTAATCATTCCTATGAGTTTGGAAGAGAAGCTTGAATTTTTCAAAATGCTTGTGAAAGTAGGATTTAAGGAAATTGAAGTCGGATTTCCGGCAGCATCCGAAACAGAGTATACATTCTGTCGTGCATTGATTGAGCAGAATCTCATTCCGGATGATGTGACAATTCAGGTTCTGACACAATCCAGAGAACACATTATTGCAAAGACGTTTGAAGCCCTCAAAGGCTGTCAACATGCCATTGTGCATTTATATAATTCCACTTCCCTTGCACAGCGTGAGCAGGTATTCCGCAAGAGTAAGCAGGAAATTATTGATATTGCCGTATTTGGTGCAAAACTCTGCAAGGAGTACAGAGAAAAAACAGAGGGCAATTTCCAGTTTGAATATTCTCCGGAAAGTTTCACAGGAACAGAACCCGAATTCGCTGCTGAAATCTGTAATGCAGTATTGGACATCTGGCAGCCAACCCCAGAGGATAAGACCATTATTAACCTCCCTGTAACGGTTTCTCATTCTATGCCTCATGTGTATGCGAACCAGATTGAGTATATGTGCGACCACCTGCACAACAGGGAAAATGTAGTCATTTCTCTGCATCCTCATAATGACCGTGGCTGTGCAATTGCAGATAGTGAGCTTGGCTTACTGGCTGGCGGTGACAGAATTGAGGGGACTTTGTTCGGCAATGGCGAAAGAACCGGTAATGTGGATATTGTGACATTGGCTTTGAATATGTTCTCACAAGGGGTTGACCCACATCTTGATTTCACCAATTTACCTGAACTCACAGAACTGTATGAGCGTGTCACCAGAATGCACGTTTATGAGCGTCAGCCTTATAGCGGTAAGCTTGTCTTTGCGGCGTTCAGCGGTTCTCATCAGGATGCAATTGCAAAGGGTATGAAGTACCGTGAAGAGCATGACCCCAATCATTGGACTGTCCCCTATTTACCCATTGACCCGACAGATGTCGGAAGAGTGTATGAAGCAGATGTTATCCGTATCAATTCCCAGTCAGGAAAGGGCGGTATTGGCTATCTGCTGGAAACACAGTTTGGTTTGGTTCTCCCCAAAAATATGCGTGAAGAATTCGGCTATATTGTAAAGGGAATTTCCGACCATGCACATAAAGAATTGTTACCCGATGAAGTACATGAGATTTTCAAGGATACTTATGTGAATCTTGTGACACCTCTCGAATATAAAGAAATCCATTATGTACAGCAGAACGGCATTCAGGCTGCTGTTACGCTGACACAGAATGGTGAGCAGTACACTGTCAAGTCAGAAGGTACTGGTCGTTTGGATGCGGTAAGCAATGCCCTGAAAGCATTCCTTGGAACACAGTTTACAATTGCCACTTATTCCGAACACGCATTAACCCGCACTTCGAAATCTGATGCGGTTTCCTATGTTGCAATTGAAGTGGAAGGTAAAATTTATTGGGGTGTTGGAATTCGGCGAGATATTACAGATTCTTCTGTTGCTGCGCTGTTCAGTGCATTGAATCGCTATCTGACCGCAAAGAAGTAAAACGAGCATGACAGTATAGCCTGACCTTTTTTGAGGGTCGGGCTGTGCGTGTTTTTATAAAATTCTTTACCATGGAGGTAGAAGCCTATGATACAAAGTATTGGATTAGACGGAAAGTGGCTATTCCTTGCAGACCAAGAAAAAAGGTACACGGGATTTTTCCCTGACCGGTCAGCATTTCAGGATACGATTCAACTTCCGGCAACCACCGCTCAGGAACACAAGGGAATCCCCAATCAAGCAAGGGAAATTGGATTTCTGACCGAAATTTACCCCTATATGGGAAATGCATGGTTCTTGCGTGAAGTCGAAATTCCAAGGGAATTGCAGGGGAAAAGAGTACAGCTCTTTTTGGAACGTACCAGAGTAACCAGTGTCTGGGTGAATGGCACTTATATTGGTACACAAAATAGCTTATGTACACCGCACTGCTATGACCTTTCCAGCTTTTCTGGAATGGATAAACTGAGCATTTGCATTTGTGTGGACAATGTGCAGTATATGACCGCTGGCGGACATATGACTTCCCCTGACACACAAACAAACTGGAATGGAATTACTGGTGAAATTTCTCTCCGCTTCTATGATACGGATTGTATCAAATCCGTGAAAGCAATTCCAAATTACCAGAAAAAGAGGGTCACTTTCCAACTGCGGACAGAAGGCAGTGTGCATACTGTGAAAGCAGAAGGCGAATGGTTTGACAGAAACGGCTTGATTGCGCCGATTGGTTCAAGGGTGTTATTTGTTGACCCGAAAACCTACACTGCCATTATGACATTTGATGATGTACCGCTTTGGGATGAATACCGTCCGGCACTTTGTAAAATCCGTTTACGTCCTTATGGAAGCAAGGATGAAACAGAAGTTGTCTTCGGTATGACGGATTTCAAGGCTGAGGGCGATACATTCACCAGCAACGGAAGACCAGTATTCCTGCGTGGAAAACATGATGCAATGGTATTCCCATTGGTGGGAGCTGCTCCGACAAACGTTGAAGACTGGCTGAAAGTCATGGAAATTTCCAAGTCTTATGGCATCAATCATTATCGTTTCCATACTTGCTGTCCGCCGGATGCTGCTTTTGAAGCTGCGGATTTGTTGGGAATTTATTTAGAACCAGAAATTCCGTTCTGGGGAACTTTATCAGCACCCGCAGAAGAGGGGTATATTCCAGCAGAACAAGAATTTTTGATTGAAGAGGGGCGCAGAATCCTAGAGACATTCGGCAACCATCCTTCTTTCTGTATGTTCTCACTGGGTAATGAACTTTGGGGAAATCCGCAGAGAATTGCCGAAATTATCAGCTATTACAAGGAAAGTGAAAGCAGAATTTTGTTCACGGAAGGTTCGAACAATTTCCAATTCTGTCCGCAAATTTTGCCGGAAGATGATTTCTTTGTTGGGGTTCGTTTGAGTGAAGAGCGTTTGATTCGTGGCAGTTTTGGTTCATGTGACCAGCCGTATGGACATGTTCAGCTTTACCGTCCATCTTCCTACTATTCTTATGATGATATTATTCTTCCAGAAGTTGGAGAAGATGAAGAATCACCAGAAGGCTTAATTCCTAATAAGCCCGTGATTAGCCATGAAATCGGACAATATACCATCTATCCCAATTTTGACGAAATTCCAAAGTATACCGGCGTTTTGCAGGCTCGTAATTTTGAAGTGTTCCGTGAAAGATTGGAAGAGCAGGGCATGGGTGACAAGGCAAAGGATTTCTTCACCTGTTCCGGTATGTTGGCGGTTCAGTGCTACAAAGAAGAATTGGAATCTGCAATGCGTTCTAAGTATCTTTCCGGTTTCCAGATTCTGGATATTCA
The DNA here is from genome assembly GCA_036373775.1 of Oscillospiraceae bacterium. GTDB lineage: Bacteria > Bacillota > Clostridia > Oscillospirales > Ruminococcaceae > UBA3855. Next base: position 6,833 of record JAZAUD010000080.1, read on the forward strand.
GGATTTCACTGGACAAGGTACGGCAACAGTGGGAATTTTGGATGCATTTATGGACAGCAAGGGTTTCATCACTCCGGAAGAATGGAGAGGTTTCTGCTCTGATAGTGTCATTCTTGGAATTTTCCCCGATTATTGCATTACAGACTTATTGGCAATGGATATTAAGCTCCGCTATTACAAGCCCGAACCGGTACAGGATAAACTGCACTATGTGATTGAACGTGCAAAACAGGTTATCAAAGAGGGAACAATTGATGTCAATATCAATGGACAAGGCTTGTTTGATATTGGAGAGATTTCCGTTGGTCTTCCCACAGCTACAAAGGTTCACAGACTCGATGTCAAGTTGACTTTGGGCGATTCCGAAAATCATTATACTCTGTGGCAATTCCCACAACAGGAAATGCCCGAACTGAAAACAACCGGCAATTTAACTATTACTTCTGATTGGGAATTAGTCAAGTCAGAACTGGAAAAGGGTAGAAATGTTCTCTTCTTGCCGAATGAATTGCAGGAATATATTCCGGGGTTCTATTGTTCGGATTTCTGGTGCTATCCGATGTTCTATTCTATTTCGGAAAACATGGGGAAAGAGCCTCCAGTTGGTACAATGGGGCTTTGCATTGATAAGCGTCATCCTGCTGTCAAGCAGTTTAAGTCCGAAACGTGGTCAACTCCTCAATGGTATGATATTGTTTCCAGTGCTGACCTTGCTATTTTGGATGGGACAGAAATTCAGCCAATTGTACAGATGATTGATAACTTTGAGAGAAATCATAAGCTTGGGTTATTGTTTGAGTGCAAAGTGGGACAGGGTTCACTGCTTGTTTGTACTGCAAGACTTTCACAAGTTTCTGACAGAATGGAAGTTCGTCAATTTACAAAGTGCCTGTTGGATTATGCGTCTTCTTCTGACTTCATGCCAACGACAAAGGTAACTGTGGAAGAACTGGAAGCAATTCTGAATTGATGAAAGTATTTTGCCGAAAAAAATAAATTTATCAAAGATTAGCAAGAAAACCCCCGCCTCTTAGGCGGGGAATGAATTGCGTCCCGCCCTCTTGACAAAACCTGAAAAATATGGTATACTGAACACAGGATTTTTGAGAGAATAACAGGGTGTTGTCTCTCGTGATGTACCTGTACTCCAATCAAGCGAGAA
>JAZAUD010000081.1:0-7895 GCA_036373775.1 Oscillospiraceae bacterium
AATGATGGGACTGAGTATTCTGGGCAAGGTGTTTATTGAAGCATTGCTGATTTTGTACGGTGAAGGCGGAAATGGAAAATCCACGTTCGGCAACGCAGTTTTAAAGTCGCTCGGCAGATACGGCGGCGTGATTTCCGCCGATGCCCTGACCGTAGGCTGTAAACGGAATGTCAAGCCGGAATTAGCCGAAGCAAAGGGAAAAAGAATCCTGATTGCCGCCGAATTGGAAGAGGGTATGCGCCTGAATACCAGTATCGTAAAACAGCTCTGTTCCACTGATGAAATCGAAGCCGAAAAGAAATACAAAGACCCGTTCAATTTTACGCCTACTCATACCCTGCTTTTATACACCAATCACCTGCCGAAAGTCGGTGCGACTGATGACGGTATCTGGAGAAGGCTGATTGTGATTCCCTTCAATGCCAAAATCAAACCGAAAAAAGACATCAAGAACTATGCTGATTACCTTGTGGAAAATGCTGGTGAATACATCATCAAATGGCTGATTGAGGGCGCAGAGAAAATTATCAACGCTAATTTCCACATTGACACTCCGCAGTGCGTGCTGGATGCAATCGGTGCTTATCGCACAGCGAATGACTGGCTGGCTTACTTCATGGAGGAGTGCTGTGAAACGGGAAAAGGTCTGGAAACAAAATCCGGAGAGCTGTATCAGGAATACCGTGCCTTCTGCCTGAGAACGGGTGAATATACCAGAAGCACCACTGATTTTTACACAGAACTTGAAAAACGTGGATTTAAAAAGCAAAGAAAACATGATGGCAGATACATTCGTGGCTTAAAAATCCGTGACAGTGATGATTTCACAGAAACAACGTAATATAGGCAAAAATGATTAAAGTGTGACACTCATGACAGTCCTGTATAAAACCCCCTTTAGGGCAGAAATTTATATAAAATTTTAATATATAGAAGAGTTTGTTCAGAGAATGTCATGAGTGACACACATAAGCAAAAAAGGAGGATATACCGTGACTTTTTACACATTTATGATGAGAAACCACCTTCACAATGATGACACACCTAAAGGCAGACTTGCCAGAAGCATGAAAAGCAATAAGGAAAGGTTTCCAAAGAACGGCAGAGGAAAATTTGACGGCTGGCATCGTCTAATTCGCTGTTATCTGGAACGCATGAATGCTGATGCTGAATCGCTGACAGCCTTTGAAGAAAGCTGGGAGGAATACGTCACTTGCGAGAAAAAGTAATTGAACAGAAATTCCGTGAAGCTGTCCGGCAGAGAGGAGGGCTTGCCTTAAAGTTCACTTCCCCCGGATTTGACGGAATGCCGGACAGATTGGCACTTCTGCCAAATGGGAAGATTGCCTTTGTGGAAGTCAAGACAAAAGGCGAAAAGCCACGTCCTTTACAACTTTCAAGGCACAGGCTTCTCCAGAAATTAGGCTTCAAGGTTTATGTTCTGGACGATGTCAGCCAGATTGGAGGAATCATTGATGAAATACAGTCCACATGAATATCAGCGATTTGCAGTGGAGTTTATCAAAAATCATCCAGTTTCTGCGATATTTCTTGACTGTGGTCTTGGAAAAACTGTCACAACCCTTACAGCAATCAACGACCTGTTATTTGACAGCTTTGAAATCAGCAAAGTGCTTGTAATCGCTCCGATGAGAGTCGCCCGTGATACATGGTCGGCAGAAATTGAAAAATGGGAGCATCTGAAACTGCTGACCTACAGCGTGGCAGTCGGCACAGCCGAAGAACGGACAACAGCACTCCGGAAGCAAGCTGATATTTATATTATCAACCGTGAAAACGTACAGTGGTTGATTGAAGAAAGCGGTATCAAATTTGATTATGACATGATAATCATTGACGAGCTTTCCTCTTTCAAGAATCATCAGACGAAACGTTTTAAATCCCTGATGAAAGTCAGACCGAAAGTAAAACGGATTGTAGGGCTGACAGGTACTCCGTCCAGTAACGGCTTGATGGACTTGTACGCTGAATTCCGTCTGCTGGATATGGGAAAACGGCTCGGCAGATTTATCGGACAGTACAGAAATACTTACTTCAAGCCCGACAAGCGGAATGGCATGATAGTGTATTCCTATAAACCTCTGCCAACCGCTGAAAATGAAATCTATCAGAAAATCTCCGATATTACAATTTCCATGAAAGCGACTGATTACCTCAAAATGCCGGAACTGGTTATGAGCGAATATGCTGTATCTCTCTCCGATGACGAGAAACAGAAATACATTGATTTCCGCAGGGAGCTGATTCTCGAACTTCCCGATGGTGAAATCACCGCAGCCAATGCCGCAAGTTTAAGCAACAAACTCTCACAAATGGCAAATGGTGCAATTTATACTGATGATAAAGCTGTTATTCCCATTCATGAAAGAAAACTGGATGCATTAGAGGATATTATCGAAGCCGCAAACGGAAAATCCGTTCTTGTTGCTTACTGGTTCAAGCATGATTTGGAGAGAATCAAAGAAAGATTGCACAAACTTCACACTCCATTCAGCACAATGGACAGCTCCGACAGTATCCGAAAATGGAACAGCGGACAGCTTCCGGTAGCTCTGATACATCCTGCTTCTGCCGGACATGGACTGAATCTCCAGTCCGGAGGGAGCTGTCTCGTGTGGTTCGGACTGACATGGAGTCTGGAACTGTATCAGCAGACCAATGCCCGACTCTGGCGACAAGGTCAGAAATCCGAAACTGTCGTAATTCAGCATATTGTTGCCAAAGGTACGATTGACGAAAGAATCCTGAAAGCCCTACAGGAAAAAGACCGTCAGCAGTCCGCCTTGATGGACGCTGTCAAGGCAGAATTGGAGGAATCACATGGAACAGCAGTATGAAATGTTGGCGGCGGCGATTGTTGCACAGGCTCTTCACGATTACCGCCACGCACAGAAAAATATCAAAAAGAAATATGATGTTTTAGGTTCTGAATCCAAAATCAGCGAAATTCAACGATTTTTGAAATCTGCATGGTTCAAAGTGCTGTCTAATTTGGACGGAGAAAAATTGATTGCATTGATGGAATCCGAGAAAATGAAATACAGAAAGTGAGTGTGTGTCATGACGAAACAAGAAATTTATACCGAGGTTTTGACTGCGATTTCTACCCTGCAAGGCTCGAAAGCATCGGAATATTGGCAAAATTACCTCGGCAAGGATAACTTGACAGGGAAGTTAATCAAAAAATCAGTGGTTTTCCCTGATGATGTTGCTACCGTTCTCTATGCCCTGAAAGTTGACCTTGAAAGAGATTTGCAAGCAGAACAGGCAAAAAAGCATGGAAGAAAAAATTATTCTGCTGTCAATCGTTTCATGAAAATTTGCCACGACCAATGTATTTTTTCAAAACCTGCCCTTTCTGTGGCGCATGAGCGTGATGGTCGTTTCTTCGCCTGCACAGCCTATGTTTTTTACTTATCGAAGTCCCCTGACGGTTTGGAATTTGCACCTCAAAACCGCAAAGAAGAACTCGAAGAAGATATTGATAAAATTTATGATAACATTATCAATCGCTTTGACACCAATGGTACCGCCTACAAAATCCCCTACACTATTTCTCAATTGAAAGCATGGAGAAAGATGAACCACAAATGCAAAATTCCATTTTCGATTGGGTATGCACTACCTCTCACCCATGATAACGAACAGCATTATTGTGCGGTAAATGTGGACTATTTGATTCTGGCGATGGAAATTACAGGTTCGGACACACTCCTGACGGATGACAAATACCACCTTGCAATGGAAAATGCTGACGGCGACCGTGTTGGGATGATGTGTGTTCGTGGCACATCCCCTGAATTTCAGAAAATTTGATGGAGGGAAAGTTATGACTGCAAAAGAATTTTTGAGACCTTTGAAAACCGTACAAACGGAAATTGAGACTCTGCGAGACCAACTGCGTACAATTCACGAATCATTGACAGCCATTACTCCTATGTATGGCGAAAGAATCGGCAGTTCTGGTTCACACAATGTTCATTCTATGTCTGACAGAATTTGTGAAGCAATTGATACAGAGCATGAGTTGACAGAAGCGATTGAAAAGCAAATTGCAGTACAAAGTTATATTATTTCTGCAATCAATGAAATCCCTGATATTGAATGCCGTGCTGTACTGCATTGGCGTTATGTGAAACAGCTCTCTTGGAATGAGGTAGCTGATAAGATTCACTTAACTGAACCGGGTGTGTATAAAAAACATCGCATTGCACTGAACCAATTGGAAAAAACAAAAAAATTCAAAAATTGGGCAGTTCAGTATAGTTGAGTATAGTTGGGGATAGTTCAGAGACACTTGACATTCTTGAAAAAATGTGCTATCATAGATAATAGAAAATTAGATACACAACAAGCCTTTGCGGAGTTTCCGTGAAGGCTTTCTTTATGCCCGAAAGGAGTTATTCTATGCTTGCAAAAGATGTATTGCGAAACGGCATCGACATTGACAACCGTATCATTGAACAGATTACACAGCACCGTATCTGGTCGGAATTATACGATGCTGTTTCTTATTGTGAACCCCTCGCCAATCTGGTAGAGGACGTTCTTGAAAACAAGGAAACAGAACTGACGGAACTCATCCGCATGAAAGATAATCTGGAAAATATTATCATGTGCATTCATAATTGTGACCAGCGTGACATTCTTCGGTTGCGTTATTTTGACAATCTTCCATGGGACTGTGTCGCTGACCACATGGGTGCTGAAATTGAATGGGTCAAGGAACAGCACCACAAGGCTCTGAAAAAGATTCATGTAGATTGCGTTTATGGGGATGATTTCGATGCCGATGAAGAGTAAGAAACCGTGCAGACATCCCAATTGTCCCAACCTGACTGACGGTCAATATTGTGAACAGCACAAACATCTATACCCTGACCGTCCGTCAGCCTCCAAGCGTGGCTATGGGAGCAAGTGGCAACGTATCAGCAAAGCGTATCTTCGCAAGCATCCTCTCTGCGTGAAATGTTTATCCGAAGGGCGATTCACTCCAGCGGAAGTTGTTGACCATGTGATTCCTCACCGTGGTGATTCTTTACTGATGTGGGATGAAAGTAATTTTCAAGCCCTCTGCAAGATACATCATGACCGCAAGACTGGAAACGAGGACAGCACGCCAGAATATCGCTATTGATGGGAATTTTCTGGCATTTACCGCCGTGGGGGGATTGAAAATCTTGAAAATCAAAGCTCCCGAAGACCGGCGGGTGGTCGTTTGTGCAGAAAACGCAGATTCAGAGAGGGTATAACCCTATAAAATAACGTATTATCGCCATTTTATATAAATTCGCAGAATAGCACTTTTTTCTGACTTCTGGTCAGAATTTTTTATGCTCATTTTTTCAAAAATAGTTTGATTATTTTTGATTATTTTTCAATCAGGAAGGAGGTATTCACATGGCAAAGGACGGAACAAACCGTGGCGGTGCAAGACCAGGTGCAGGCAGAAAACCGAAGGCACTCAAAGAAAAGCTGGATGCTGGAAATCCCGGCAAGCGTCCGCTGAAAAAGTTAAATGTTCCTGATATGACGGATGACATCCCTACATTGGAAGGTGTGGATATGCCTCCGCCTAGTGAATACCTGTCAGCCATGCAGCGTGACGGAAAACCTCTCGGTGCAGCAGAAATTTATACAAAAACTTGTCTGTGGCTGGGAATGCTCGGCTGTGAAAAGCTGGTAAATCCTCAGCTTGTAGAGCAGTATGCTATGACAGTTGCACGATGGATTCAATGTGAGGAAGCTGTCACAAAATATGGACTTGTGGGCAAGCATCCCACAGTAACGAGTTCTGCTGTGCAGAGTCCGTTTGTGTCAATGAGTCACAGCTATCTAAAACAGGCAACTCAGCTCTGGTTTCAGATTTTCGGCATTGTCAAGGAAAACTGTACGGTTGATGTAACGGGTCCGAATCCGATGGATGATGCTATGGAGCGTCTGCTCCGTTCAAAAAATAATTAGAAGGAGTTTCACAAATGCCTCAATATATACCAATTAATCCAGGGGAAGTCTATGGCTGCTATACAGTCATAAACCGTTCTGAAAAGAAAGGCAGTCAGGAATTTTATCATGTGCAGTGTACTTGTGGCTATCAGACCGTGATAGGAAAATCACGGCTTCGTACAAAGCCGGAACAATGCCGGATGTGCTTTGGAAAACAATACACAGCAATGATGATGGACAAGCGGAAAGAACTGATAGGACAAATCATTAACGGTTTTCGTATTCTGGATACAGTTCCGTCAAAAAAAGCAGGAGATGCAGCCAAATACCTGACAGAATGCTGTATCTGCGGTCATAAAGCCGAAAAGACAATTGATGCCATGAAATATAAAAAAGGTGAACGCTGTGATTTTTGTCCTCCAGATTATCATTTTGTGATAAAAGGCAGCATAGCTGTCGGACATCTGGCAGACGGCACAGAATTCAGAATTGATGCTGAGGATATTCCGATTGTAGAAGCAAATCACTGGTATGTAAATGGCGGTGGCTATCTTTTCCGGCGGGACGCTCAACCCTACAGAATGCATCGTGTAATACTGGGGCTTTCTCAAAAGGATGACAGGGTGGTTGACCATATTAACCATGATAAGCTGGATAACAGAAAATGTAACCTGCGGATTGTGACACAAGCAGAAAATTGTGTAAATAACCTTAAACGCTGTTCCAACACCGTGGGACACGTTGGTATTCAGATATCCAAAAACGGACTGCAGTTTACTGGTTTGATTGAAAAAAACGGACATACCTATGAGCTGATAAAAACACATGATATTGAGGAAGCAGCACAGGCATACAATGTCGCTGCCGATTATTTATTTGGTGTTGGCATCGGATACCGGAATCAGGTAATGTATCCTGCAATGGAATTTACTTGTTCTATTATTGAAAGAATAAAGGCAATGCAGGAAGCAGAACAGCAATCACAATCAGGCTAATCAGGAGGAACTTTCATGAAATCAAATGCAGACTCTATTTTTTGGCGAGAATTAAAGGACGGTCGCCCTTATCTCACCAAACAGCAATATAGAACTTTGAAGGGGCAAGCCAAAAAGGGAAATGTCATGGATGCCCGAAAAGGATTACAGAAAATTTTACACCGAAAGAATGGGAGATAAGATGTACACTTTACGAGAAATGATTCAGAAATTTCGATATTACAAAAAGCTGAAACTGCTGACAGCTCATCAATTCAGAATATTGCGAAAGCAAGCCGTTTCTGGCGACATTGACGGCGCAGAACGGCAGTTTCAGAAAATGATAGGCAGGGTGAAATTGTATGACTAAAACGACTACCGATTTTGAACTTGTGGACATCAATAAGCTGATTCCTTATGTGAACAATGCACGAACGCACAGCAAAGAACAGATTCAGAAATTACGCTCTTCCCTCCGTGAATTTGGCTTTGTCAATCCTGTGATTATAGACAAGGAATACAATGTCATAGCTGGTCACGGCAGAATCGCAGCGGCAAAGGAAGAAGGTATTCAGCAAGTCCCGTGTGTCTATGTCGATTATCTGACAGAAGCACAGAAAAAAGCCTATATACTGGCAGATAACAGAATGGCACTTGATGCAGGCTGGGACGATGAACTGTTAGCAGTGGAAATGGAAGAACTGCAAAATCTCGGCTTTGACTTAGGTATGACGGGCTTCGATGAAAAAGAGCTTGCTGACCTGTTCGCTGACGATGAAGAAGCAGAAGATGATGGTTTCGATGTAGACAAGGCACTCGAAAAAGAGGCATTTGTTCAGACAGGTGATTTGTGGATGCTCGGCAGACATAGACTGCTCTGCGGAGATGCCACCAAGCCGGAAGATGTACGCACTGTTCTTGACGGAAAAAAGGCAAACATCTGCATCACTGACC
>JAZAUD010000082.1:0-7620 GCA_036373775.1 Oscillospiraceae bacterium
CACTAATTTTCTCGTCAATCTTGTATCTGCACTGGCTGCTTATTCTTTTTTGCCTAAAAAGCCTTCTATTCGTTTCCATTCCGATATGCTGAAGGGCATTTTATGCCTTGTTGACTAATTTTTTCTGTCGAACTCACGTTTCATAACTCAATCTCTCCTTATTGAATATCAAGTATTTTGCGTGTTTGTTCATCTTCGACACTGCGACAGAATTTATCAAGAACTTTCTGAAACAGCTCCTGTTCTGGAGCAGCGTATTTGAACAGTGTCATATATGAACGGAGTTTATAGGCATCAGGATAGCCAAATACTGTCATCGGGTCATCTGTTTCAATATTCAGAAGTTCTTCCGTGATTTCGTTCAGTCTTGCACCAAGGGTATGGTGTACATAGTAATCCTTTTCGACTACTACACAGCGAATTCTTGTCATATGTCCTCAACTCCCATAGCTTAATTATAGCATAATCACAAGAAAAAAACAATATTTTATCATCTGTTTTTGGGAATTTTTTATAGAAAGATGATTCTTTTATTCCAGATTCACAGGTTCTTAGGGACATTACCCAATCAAAAGTAAAACCTCCGGAATGCCGAAACATTCCAGAGGTTTTACTAATTAAGAGGTTAAATATATTATCAAAAAATCCCTAATACATCTTAAATTTTACTTTTTCAGCAAAGCCTTTTTGAGGAGAGAAAGGTCAATGACATTGATTTTTCCGTCCTTGTTATAGTCAACGGCTTCCCAGTCGGCTAAATGTGCCTTACCATGCAGATATTTGGTGAGAATAATCACGTCAAGAACATTGCATTCTCCGTCAAGGTTGCAGTCACCTTCAGAACGTTGGATTTCCTCGTAGTTGAAATAATTTTCGGCACTGGTATAACTTCCCTGTCCGCCAGACCATACCTGCACACCGTGGTCAATGGATTCCGCATATTTCTTGGCAATATCCGTACAGCCCTTGACAATAAAGCCGTCAATAGCCCCTCTGTAGGAAGCTCCTGTTGTGGTATCATCACCAATGGTATAGCCAAAGAATCCAAATGCCCCATCACCGATAAATTCCACGGTTTCAGGAATGACAATGAAACGCTTGTTCACGTTGGTTGCATAGTGTTTTGTGTCAGTTTCATCAAAACGATAGTCAATATTATTGCCAAATGCGCCTGCGCCGATATAAGTCACATTGTTCAAGTCAAGATAATTGATTCTGTTGTCACTGAATGCACTGTCTCGAATCATGGTCAGAGAGTTCGGTAAATTCACCCCTGTAAATTTACAGCCGTTGAATGCATCATTATCAATAATTCTGATACCCTCATTCAGTTCCAGCGTTCCGGTCAGAGAGTTGCAGTTCTGGAACAGACTCGCTGGAATGGTCGTGAGTGTACTCGGCAGAGGTGCGATTTTCTTCAAAGATTCGCTGTTCATGAAAGCACCCTCTCCTAGTTCTTCCAGCTGAGCAGGGAAATGCTCAATTTCTTCCAGTTCGTGGCAGTTGGAAAATGCAGGCCATGCCCACAGGGAATTGATAGTCCCCTGAATCGACTTGATAGAATCCGGCAGATACAGCTTTTTTATCGGAAGTCCGCAGAATGCACCGCTTTCGATGGTTTCCACGCCGTCTTTGAGAATGAGTTCTGTAATGTTATTACCAATAAAAGCATTTTCGCCGATAAACTTCGCCGCAACTGTGACAGTGCCTTCAATGGCATTATCGCCCTCTCTTGCATATCCGTCATAGGTGAAGTTGCCGAAACAGTTTTTCCCGATATATTCGAGAGAATCCGGAAGTGTCAGATGCTTGATACCACAGCCCCAGAATGCCGCTTCTCCCAATGTTTTACAGCCTTCCGGAATGACAAGCGTTTCAATATCTGCACCCATGTCACAGAACGCCAGACCGCCGATTGTCTCAATGGTAGAAGGCAGAGTCAGTCCGGAAATTTTCAGGCTGCGGAATGCGCTTGTGCCGATGGTGGTGACACCTTCCGGAATGACAAGCTTTCCGGCAAGCACAGTGCCGCCAAATGCACTGCTTCCAATCGTTTCCAGTCCCTCATTGAGTGTGAGCTTATAAAGATAACCGCAGTTAGCAAAAGCACCATCACCGATTTTTCTCAGGTTCTTGCCTGTTTTCAGTGTGCTGATTTTTGTACCGTCGAAAGCATTTGTTCCAATCGTTTCCAGAGAATCCGGAAGAACAATATCCCCTGTCAGCTGACAATTGTTGAATGCAGCATCTTCAATGGTCTGCAAATTTTTAGAGAAAGTGGCTGTTTTCAGTCCAGAATCTTTAAAAGCATTGTATCCGATTGTTTCTACACCGTTTCCCATTTCCAGCGTAGTGATACCGGAACTTGCAAAAGCATCATGCTGAATTTCGATAATGCTGTCTGATAATACAACAGTCCGCAGAGAACCTGTTCCCTGAAATGCATGTGCGCCAATAGTACGGACATCACCTCCGGCAAAGGTGACTTTTTTCAGTCTGTCATTTTCACCGCACAGACCATCAGGAATGATAGTGATATTGCCGTCGAATACAACTTCTGTGATGCCGTTTCCAACGTTACCGCCGATTTTAATATCACTGTTCAGTGTCAGTTTGATGTCCATGTTACTGCCGTTAAAAGCCGCACCGCCGAGATATTCAAAATCATCACGAAGGCTCAGTTCTTCGCTGATACTTGTATTCTCAAATGCCGCATTTCCGATGGAAGTCAGGACAGAAGGGAAATTGACCGTTTTCAGGGATGTACAATTTCTGAACGTTTCCTGAGGAATAACCGCCATACTATCAGGAAAAACAGCTTCTGTCAAAGAAGTGGAATCCTGAAATACTCCACTGCCAAACTTTTTCAGTGTAGAGGGCAATGTAATTGTTTTCAACCCTGAATTCATGAATGCATATTCGTCAAGACTGTTCAGTCCCTCTGGCAAAGTGATGGCAGTCAATTTTGTATCATCTTTAAAAGCTCTGCTGTCAATAGTTGTTACACTGGATGGCATATCAAAAGAGGTCAGAGCAGTACAGCTATTGAAAGCCCCTCCGCTGATTGTAGCAAGTTTGCTGTTTTCTGCAAAGGAAACTGTTTTCAGGCGTGTGCAGTTATTAAAAGCCCATTCGTCAATGGTTTCCAGAGAAGCCGGCAGAGCAACAGAAGTCAGACGGGTACTGTTGAAAGCATCATTTCCGATAAAGGTCAGCCCTTCCGGAAAATTGATGCTTTCCAGATTACTGCACCTTCCAAACGCCCAGAAGCGTATGGTTTCCAGTGTGTCCGGAAGCGTTACTTTCTTGATTTTGATATTATCATTGAAAGCACTCTCACCAATTTCCGTGACGGTAATTGTTTCGGTAACTTCTTCACCTGCGCTATTGGTGTAATTATGAGCAATTTCCGACGGAATCACGATTTCAGAGCCGTTTCCGGTATAGCCTACTACTCTGGCTTTGGTAGTAACATCAACGCCGAGAACCTGATAAACAACATCATCAATAGTGAATGTTGCAGTCACATCCCCTGCATAGGCTGTCAGGTTCAAAGAGCTTGTCGGACGTATGCCGACTGTTGGAATGTATCCGCCTGCACAGAACACCAGCGCAAGCGAGGCAATGCCTGCTATCACAATCTTTGAATTTCTTTTCATGGAAGATTCTCCTTTCTAACAAATCGAATTTTTATTATTATAGCATGGAATTTGTGCAAAGTCAACAGAATTGCTCAAATTGTCAGATGACTTTTAGAGCAATTTACAAATTGTTCATAATTTTTCTATATCCTTATGCTATAATGAAGAAAAAGGAGTTGAAGCCATGAATTTTAAAATTGTATTAGACCAGATTCTCACAGAATTACATTGCACTGCGAAAGAGCTGGCAGAAGTCAGCAGACTTTCTGAAACAGGGTTAAGCCGTTACCGGAGCGGAGAACGCACACCCCCACAAGATGCCTTTGAGAAAATCGCAGAAGGCGCACAACAGCTCGCAGAACAGCAGAAAATCACCCTCTCACCGGAGATTTTTACCAATCTGGAAAAACTCGCACACGTCAAGCAAAGTGAATTTTGTACTGCAAACTTTGAAAAACTGCTTTCCACGCTGAAAATCAGCCTGAAAAAGCTTGCTCCCTATGTCGGCTTTGCGCCGTCCTATCTCTCCAAAATCAAAACAGGACAGCGAAGCCCCCAACATAAAGAAGCGTTTCTCAATGGCATATGCAACTATTTAGATACTCTGCATGAAAAAGAAGCCGAAACTTTGTACAATTTGCTGAAAATTTCCCCATCAGACGACTATCATCAGGCATTGAGCTTGTTTCTCTGGAATGAAAGCATTCAGAATCATGACAGTACCATCCATTTTTTACAGAATTTGGATGATTTTGACCTGAATGATTATCTGTCAGGGATGCACTTCCAGAAGCTGGAAGTCCCCCCAACTGCCAAAATTCCTGAAATGTGTGAAAGTTACTATGGAAATGAACGGATGAGACAGGGCGAACTTGATTTTTTCAGAATGACCCTGCTGTCTGAATGCCATGAACCAATATTCATGCATAATGATTTACCACTCGCAGAAATGGCACAGGATATGGATTTCAACCGAAATTGGATGACGGCTATCGCCTTATGTCTGAAGCGTGGGCTTTCGCTGAATATCATACACCATATTGACCGCCCCATGGATGAGATGTTATTAGGCTTGCAAGCGTGGATACCTATGTATATGACAGGGTTACTTTCCTCTTACTACTTCCCGAACAACAGCACAGAGATTTACAGGCATATGAATTATGTGTCCGGTGAAGTCGCCTTGACTGGAGAGTGCATCACAGGCTATCACAATGACGGAGTATATCATCTTTCCACCAATCCCACAGAAGTCGCTTATACCCAAAAAAAGGCGGCTCACCTTCTTGAAAAGGCGATACCGCTCGTAAATTTCTATGATAAGGCGAAACAGCCGGAATTTGAACGTTTTCTGACCGCCATTCCGGAACAGTCCGGCGATATATTGACGGTTCATTCTTCTTTACCGTTCCATTCCATGCCGGAAGGCTTACTGGAAAGCATTCTGAACCGCCACAATCTGCCAGACGACGAAAAGAATTATCTGCTTCAATTGTACCAACAGGAAAACAACAGATTCCGTCAAGCCTTGAAAAAAGATACCCTGATTGAAATCGTTCCGGAACTCACACAGGCACAATTCACCGTGAATCCGCTCCGTGTATCGCTGATGAATGGTTTTGATGAAACTCCCATCACATACACCTATCAGGAATACTGCGAACATCTGGAAGTGCTGAGAAACTTTGAAAACCATCATCACAGGCTGATTCTCAAAGAAAGCAGACCATTCCAGAATATGAGAATCACCCTCAAAAAGAGACAATACGCCATCTTTTCCAAAGAAAACAGCCCTATGACTCATCTGGTATTGCATCACCCTGCCATGGTAGCGGTCATTGAAAGCTATTGCTATTCCCTGATTTGAGAAAAATCTGGAACATTCGGCATGATGACAAGTTGATACAAGAAAGACAGTTGCATCAAGTTCTCTCAAAATTCCACCACTGACAAGTGCTTCCTGTGAGAACCCATTTGCGTAATTAGCAAAAAAATTGTATTATAACATGGATTAGACTGGAAATGTTGTTTTAGCTCAAATTGTACTAAAATTAAAATCTAATCCATTCCCCCTTTTATAGGGGAATGGATTAGACTGGAAAGCAGTTCATTTTTGCAACAGTTTTTGTTTCATCAGAGCCAAGTCAATCACGTTCAAAATACCATCTTCATTGATGTCAGCCATTTTCCATTTCGGAAGCTTCGTATCTGGAACGGCGTGCAACCATTTTTGTAACAGTACCACATCTGCAACCCCAAATGTACCATCTCCATTGACATCACCTAAGATTTCCTCTTGTACATCCTGCGGAAGGTACTTATCACGAATTGCTACAAGCTGAGAATTTAAGGCAGCATCTGTCATTTCACAAGTTGTGCGGTCATAGTGCAGTCCTGTAGTGTCCCAAAGTACCGGACAAATACCGCCCCTTGACAGTGAAGCCTCACAAACAGCAGTCAGAAACCGTCTGACGGATTCTTCCTCTTTGTTCTCTCGTGGACAGCCGTATTCGCCAATAATCACCGGAATTCCCTTAGAAGAATAACGTTCTTCCAGCATATCCATATTACGATTCAATTCTTCATATTCGGCATCTGTCCCCCAAGTGGACTGCGCCTTTCCCCAAGATTCATCCTGTGTTAAAATCGCAAATCCGGCAGGGGTATAATAATGTACAGAAACGGCGCAACGTTCGGCAGGGTCTTCGGGCATCTGAAATAATGGGTCACAGGTCAATTCAACATCTGTATTATAGCCGGATATGAGCAGGTGACGCTGTGGGTTGTTGCCGTCAGAGTTGCGCACCACATCCACAAATGCTTGATTGACAGCATTGACATAGTTGAATGATTCTTCTTTTCCAGAGTCTCCGCCCCAACGATTCCAGACACTTGACCAGCCAAGCTCCTCATTTTGGGATTCAAATATTAAATGGTCGCCATAATCGCAGAATGCATCTGAAACCTGTGTCCAGATTGTTGTATATTTTTGCATACAGGTATCATAATTGGTGGGTAAATCCTCAAGCCAACCGCTGTCCCAGTGCAGGTTGACAATGACATACAGATTATCTTCCAATGCCCAGTCTACGACCTCTGTTACCCTTGCAAGGTAGGAAGAATTGATAGTATAGCTGTTATCATCTTTCATCATGTTTGACCATGCCACCGGCACACGGATGACCCCAAAACCGGCATCTGCATAACCGTCAATCATTTCTTTTGTGATGACCGGACTCCCCCATGCAGTCTCATAGGCAGATGATGTGCCGTCGCCCCATTGGTCAATCCAGTCGCCACATGATTCAAATGTGTTACCGAGGTTGATTCCAATTCCCATGTCCTTTATAAGCTCCATCGTTGACAAGTCACGCATTTCACCGCCGTTCCCTTTGGCAGAAACCATGGTCTTTTCAGGGACGGCAACAAGAGCAATTGCCACAGATAAGAGCGTGCAGAAAATACTTTTCAGTCTCATAATCATTCTCCTTTTGATTTGTCATATTCATTTCAGTTGCTTTTTGCAAACTGCTATGTACGAATTTCGATTGTCTTTTCGTTTATGTCATGGATTATCTTTATTATACAAAATATGCTACAAAAAGTCAATAGTAAATTGTTATTTTGTTCACTTTTTTTAAAAAAATTCACCTTCTGTACTGACAGTGAGAACTGGATTCCATTTTTCAGAATATCAAAATCACCAGTCCAGCAACAATGACCGCCCCAACAATCCATATCAGCGACAGAATACAGCGTTTTTTCAGCACTTGTTTCCAAGTTTGCACAAAAGGTAAATCCTCCGTTCCGGCGATTATCCAGAATTTGCTGTGTCCTACCCAAAGTTTATCAAAGATTAGCAAGAAAACCCCCGCCTCTTAGGCGGGGGATGAATTGCGTCCCGCCCTCTTGACAAAACCTGAAAAATATGGTATACTGAACACAGGATTTTTGAGAGAATAACAGGGTGTTGTCTCTC
>JAZAUD010000083.1:0-7542 GCA_036373775.1 Oscillospiraceae bacterium
AAATTGTTCTCTATCCACTATTTTTCACTCCCATCATTGTATTACTACAATTATATCATAACTCTACAATTTGTGCAAGCTATTTTGATGCAATTCCTAAATATGGCATTGTTTAATGAAATTCTGCTGGCGAGAGAAAATGGCTTTATAACTATTCCAAGTAAATCCGGATGGAATAGAATTGAATTTCCAAATGAAGTAAAAGAAGTCTTTGTAACTAAGAATTTATTCTGTGGATTTCCGGCAGATATTCTTCCGGAAAGTATACAGCATAGAGAAATGCTGGCTAAGAATCATATGTCCCGTGATAAAATTTATGATATGATAAAGATAGTTTCAAAAAATTTGAAACTTAAAATATTGCTTGCACTTCGTTTTATCAGCCTATTGCTATATTTCTTTTCAGCTGAGGGGATAAAGCCAAAACATATTATCATAGCAGAATCTTCTAAATGCATAACTCCGGAAGTGATAATCGCTATGTTGAAAACAAATGATTTTTCAACAACAGTAACACAGTCTCTCAATTTCCCTAAAACAAAGGTAGCTCAGAAGCTGGACAGTATCAATGATGGAGTTGCCGTATTTCAGGATACAGGCAATATTGAAGATACTAAAAAGCGAAAAGCTGCTCTTGAATGTATTATAGAAGATATTCAGCATGCAAACGACATGGAAAAGTACTCACGGCATCTGATTGCAGTTATCTCAAAATATGCCGGAAGAGAGATTCCACCAGAATATATATGCAGACTGTCATTCGATGATGTGAATTTGAAATTTAATGTACCTGTACTGCAAGATGTTTGCAGAGAGATAGATGCTATTTTTATTCGCTATATTACTGAACATTTTAAAGAGGTAAGAGATAAGATATCCAGCGTAATTGCATTTTTTAAGAAATCACAGGATAAGGGCATTCCTGATGACAGGGCTGATATTTATCTTTTTCTGATTGGGTTCAATGAAGTATTTATGAAAGTTTTTGGAAAGAGTTTTATGAATTCTGTTGAAATAGGCAAAATCAAGAAATGGCTGAACGAGAGCGTGGAATATTCAAGTATCGCATACGCTGTTACTGCTGAATTTCAGGAAATTATAAACGAAGGCATCATACTGGAAAAGTTCAAAGTGATTGAGAAAAAAGGAACAGTTTCTTTTGAAAAAGATAAGAATTATCTTATTACTTCAAACGATATTGTCAGCATGGAACCAGAATTGATTGAACGCATGATACTTCCGAAGATGCAGACTACGCAAAATATTTATCAGCTGGTCAATGCTCTTGATGAATGCGAAGTTCTGTACAAAACAAAAAAGCAGCATCATCCTATTAATGTTTATACCTCAAAGGGGGAATCCGTAATGATTAATGCGTACAGTGTAAAACAAAGTATTCTTACACTTGACAATTTAAGCAGAATTAAAAATCTTCCGAATAAACGTTTTTTCTTTAAAGCGGATGAGATAAGGGATAATGAATTTATACCACTTCTCGTAAATTCTGACAGAGAAGTTGCTGGTATGCGATTTAACAAATTAGAAGCCGGACATACTTTCATAACCGGCAAAACAGGGTATCGGAAAACAACCATGATTGCAAGAATCATTGCCTCCCGTGCTTACATGAACCATAGAGTTGTCATATTCGATGCCAGCGGAGCGTTCAGCGAGGCAGAACTGAAAAAACATTTTCCACAAAAATTTATTGAGAACTACATCGATGTATATGATATCGGAAAAAAAGAACAGAATGGGGAAATACCCGTGAATCTGTTCAGCCTAAAAGGTTGTGATTCTCTTCCAGAGAAAAAGAAGGCAATTGTTGGTGTGCTGTCAGCTGCTATGAAGGATTTGACAGAATCAAAAATAAGAAAACTCCGCAAAGTCATTTCAGAAATGCTGAAAGAAAAAGATGATGTACAACCTTCAGATATTCTTGCAAGCTTATCCGCTGATGAGGAAGATGCTACATACGCAAGCCTCTTAAATCGTTTGGAATCAGTCATGGAAGACATTAACGAATATGGTATGTCATCAGGCACATGGGATGATATTTTTCCCAAGTCTAAAAATATTGTGATTGTCAGAACCAGCTCATCATATGCATCGAAAGATAATCCACTGGTAGATATGCTGATTGCCACATTATATCATTATCAGGAATTACACAATGAAATTCCGCTTGCGATTGTTCTGGATGAAATTCAAGACCAAAACTTTGCGAAAGGAAGTCCGAATTGTCAGATACTTGAAAAAGGCAGAAAATATGGTGCTTCTCTTATCTGTGCAACGCTTCATTACCGCAACAGGGGCTGTGATTATGGCGAAACTATGAGCAACGTGGATATTAATATTTTCATGAAACCAACTTCCAGCTCCATAGGACTTGTAGCATCTGAATTAGGTTATCAAGGAGACAAGATAGACTATCTGAAAAGAATGGACAAAGGCGACTGTATTATTAGTTGTAATTTTTATGATAAGGAAGAGAAAGAAAATTGTCCAGCCGTTCTTGTTGGAAAAGTTCCAGATGAATCTGTAATTCCAGCTGTTAAAGGATACCAACGTATCGGAAATGCAGTATACACCTGATATTTAGCCTCTCACATATTTATTATAATACATTATCGCAAAAAAATCAAGAGTTTTTAGAAAAAATACAATCCACCTCAATATGGGGTGGATTGTATAAAAGTATTTACAAAAAGCCTTTTAAATCACTAATTTCTTCACTCTTCAAGTTCTCTGTAACATGAGCATATGTAGAAAGTGTGAATCCAACATTGCTATGTCCGAGGATGGCTGAGAGCGTTTTTACATTCATTCCACTTTCAAGAGAGCGTGTAGCAAAAGTATGTCGAAGTCCATGCACATTGATAACACGAATATGATTCTGTACCAGAATTTTCTTGAAGTCACGCTGAAAGTCACGAGGTTCAATCGGTGTGCCAGTAGTGGAGGTGAATACAAAATCTGATTTTGGCAGATGGTTTGTCTTGAAATATGCTGTCTGTGCTTCACGATAACGGCTGAGCTTTTCAGCGATTTCAGGAAGCAGTGGAATTGTTCGAACGGAATGAATTGTTTTAGGTTCGTTAATTTGGAGAGCAGTTCGATTTGAGGTATCTTCATCAAGATTTTTAATTCTATTCAAGGTTTGAGTAATTTTGATATAGCTCTGTCCGTTCAAGTCAATATGTACATTCTTCCATGGAAGTCCCAGCAGCTCCCCTTGACGAATACCAGTATAGAGTGCAAGTAAAATAGGCATTTCTAAGCGATGCCCTTTGATTGCTTGTTGGAGCTGTTTCTGTTCTTCGATTGTAAAATAGCGCATTTCAGCTTTCTTCTTTTTTGGCAAAACAACAAAATCAGAGGGATTTTTGACAAGCATATCCAAACTGACTGCCTGTGCTAAAGCTTTGTGCAACATATCATGCATATTTTTGATAGTTTTGGGATTAAGGCCGCCCTTACCATCAATTCTGCCTTTCTTGGATTTTTCATTGTAAAATTGCTGAATGATGAGTGTGTTCAATTTACAAAGTTCATATCCGCCGATGGAATCTTTAATATGCTTATGGACATAGGTTTCA
Source organism: Oscillospiraceae bacterium (assembly GCA_036373775.1). Classification (GTDB taxonomy): domain Bacteria; phylum Bacillota; class Clostridia; order Oscillospirales; family Ruminococcaceae; genus UBA3855. The sequence goes on from JAZAUD010000083.1 coordinate 3,600, forward strand.
TAGTTCACATAAGTTGTCATGCGGACTTCATTTTTGCAATAGGTCTCCAACCAAGTACACAACCAGCTATACAATGTAATTTTGCAAGGCTCTACATAGGTATTGGTCTGGAGCTGTCGAAGAAGTTCATTAACCTTTTCCGAAACTTCTTTACGAGTTTTTCCATAGACATACTTACGCTTGTATTTTCCATCTACGCTCGGCATGGATACCAAGCCACGCCAACGCCCCTGCTTATCTTTGTAAATGCTTCCTTCATTGTTACCACGTCTAGGCATAAAATCACTCCTTTTATTATAATGGACTTTCATTTTTTCCGAGCATCACATCAATCATGATACCAGCACCATCACGGAATCCCTGAATATAATTTTCAGTGACAGTGATTGCGGAAAGCCGTGTCTGCATCTCTGAAAGCTGTTGATATAATTTTAAATCATCATCTGATAATCTGGATTCAAACTCCTGTGAAAGATTTACACATTCTTCCATAAGCTTATGATATGCTGATTCAGAATCGATGAGATTTTCTGATGCAGGTTTACCGTAGTAAAAATCGCTAATTTTCTTCATATATGTGTCCTTTCGAGATGCCCTGCCAGCTTTGGAACTGACAGGGCTGTTAAATCAAATTTCACCATAAAAGTCATAGAAAGCGTCGTCATCATCATCGCCATCAACTGTACGGAAATCCAATACATACTCTTCAATCTCGTCATAGGAATATCCCATATTGTGGAGAGAAATGACCTCTTCTTCTGTCACACCAAAATAGCTACACATATCCACCAAATTTTCATAGGCTTCATCTTCTTCATCAAAATAGTCATAATCATGGTCGTAGCCATATGTTGACCATCTAAGAGGGGAGCTGTTGAATCTCGAACTAAAGAACGATGCAACATTGAACTTGTCACGAGTGATTTTTCCATCAGGAGAGATTCTCAGAATGTCGCCTTCATCAGTTTCAATCACTTCATAGTGCATCAAACGGAGCAGAGAATGTTTCAAAGCAGTCTTCATGATGCTACCAGTTGAAGAATATACGTAGAGTTTCAGCTCAGGAAAGTAGATGAGATATAATGGTGAGCTACCTTTCACGAACCACAGAGAATTAGTTTCGTCTAAAATCGTGAAGGTAAAACTTCCACGCACATCCTCAGCCATGTTTCTCAAAGTATCGAAATTCAGGGCTTTCTGTGCTTCAATTAACTGAACTGCAACATAGCTGTCAGTTTCAATGTTGGTAGTAGGGAGCTGTTTGTTTTTGCGAAGTTCTCTGTCATTGTTCAATACACCGTTATGCGCAAACGCAAAATCTACATCGGCATGACCTTTGAACGGATGGTTATTCTGGTTGAATTCTTGGCTTCCCTGCGTGGTATAACGCACATGACCCATCACAGCTTTGGTATGGTTCGGAAACTTAAACTTCATCTTGTGGGCTGGTTTCGGACGTTTGTAAATCGTCATCTGATTGCCCTTCATGTAGGAGATACCGCTAGCGTGTTCGCCTCTAACTTCTGATGCGTTGGCGAGAGCTTGTACCAATTTCTGTAATACTTTGAACGGAATTTTCTTTCCGCAATCTAAAAATCCAAATAATGCACACATAATCAAATTTCCTCCTCATTTGAAATTTCTTCGTTGATATAAAGTCGGCGTTCCTTCAAATACTGAATCAGTCTCAGCTCGGTGATGTAGCTCATAAATTCCGACCATGACATTTCCGTTACATCGTCATCATCCAAATGCATAGCAGTTTCACAAATTTTGTCAACCATCTGCAAAGTCGCAAGCAAAGTATTCAATTTCAGCGTACCACGGAACAAACGAAATTCAATCGTTTTGGCGTTGCACAGATTTACCGCATAATATCGACCATAACAACCTTTTGCTTTTGTCATGATTTGAAACGGTGTCGGTTCATATCCGAAGCGAGTAGCCCAACGATTCAGGCTTACTTCTGTTCTTCTGGAAAACTTTACCAATTCATTCCAATGATTTTCGACAAAGTACAAAATTCTGGAAATGACATCTTCCTGCTCTTCCTCAGTTTCGCCGAAAGCATCACGATTGACATGAATATGAAGCCCACAGGTGCTGGTTTGATGCGAGCGATAACCCAGATGAATCGCCGTTTTCAGGATGTCTTCCCAATTAAATTCGTCAAGGTGGTATTCGATTGTCATGGGATGAGTCACAATTTCCATGCCGTTGTCGAGGCTTCCATCGGACTTGATATAGATACGCTTTTCAGAACCATGATTCGCAATATTCAACAGCTCCTGAGCGTTTTCGTTGTCTTTTCCGCCTTTGTCAATTTCCAGTTCTACTCCGAAAAATCGCTTCCCTTTGCCATAAAATACAGGCTGAGGCTTGTAGGAATAACTGTGAATGATGTGCGTTTTCTGGTGATAGCAGTGAGCGCAATAATAGTAATCGTCCAATACATAGGCGTTGTCTCTGTCAATCAAATCTCCGCATTCGTCGCAGTTGGTATAATACTCTTCGTAGCAGGTATGACAGAGAATATGGTCGTAATCCTCGCCATAAATATCACTGTTGTAGACCAAGTTGTTACAGCATTCGCATCTGGTGTATTCGTTTTCTGCGCAGTCGTCACAAATCATCTCATCATTTGCAGTCACCACATAATCATCCGTGAGACGTACACCGCAACAAGCACAATTTCTTTCTTCCATAAAAATTTCTCCTTGAAGTATAAATTTATCAGCCGGACAAAGTCGGCTGATTTCTCGCTTATTTCGAACAAATATAATTGATGACTTCCGACTTGAATAATGCAAGGTGTTCCTTGTTGCAGGTCGGCTCAACCGTACGGCAAATCTGCTCTGCATAGTTCAAAGCCTCATGCAGTGTGTTCATGTCGATACCACTTTGATAGCTAATATGACTTGTACTTCCATAGTTGTCGCAAACAGCATGAAACAGCAATTTTGCTGCCTTTTTCGCAATTCTGGTTTTCGTTCCCATTACATTTCCTCCTCAATGGTGATTGGCTCGTTGATGTAAAGCCGTCTTTCTTTGAGATACTGGATTAACTCCGGTTCGCTAATCTGACTGACGAACTCTGACCATGAGAGTTTTCTCAGTTCATCATCAGTTAAATTGATAGCAACATCACAAATTTTGTTCACAATCTGCAACGTAGCATACAAAGTATTCAGCTTCAAAGTGCCTCTGAAAAGACGGAATTCAATGGTCTGGTGTGGGCAAATGTTCACGGCATAATATCTGCCATAAATTCCCTTTGCTTTTTTCAGCAGGTCTTTCGGGTGGTGTTCATAGCCCATGCGAGCCGCCCAGCGGTTGATATTGCTTTGTGTTCGTCTGGAAAAACGAAGCATCTCATTCCAGTTCGTCTCGACGAAATACAAAATTCTAGAAATGGTATCGTCCTGCTGAGATTCCGTTCTCCCCAAAGAACTGCGGTTGACGTGAACATGAAGCCCACAGGTTGAAGTTTGATGCGAAAGGTAGCCCAATTGTACCGCCTTGTGAAGTACGTCCTCCCAATAGAAATCGTGGAGATGATATGTCAATGTCATTGGATGGGTTACAATCTCAAAGCCACAATTCAAACTTCCGTCAGTTTTGATGTAGATATGTTCATTATCAAAATTTGCTTCTTCCATAATTTCAATAGCGTTGTCAGTATCGTGACCGACTTCATCAACTTCTAACTCAACACCGAAAAATCGTTTTCCTTTGCCGTAGAAAATTGGAACAGGTTTGTACGAATATTCGTGAATTGTTTTGCTTTTATCCACGTAACAATCATAAGGGAACCTCTAAAAACTATGCGAAAATCAGCAGTATATGAAAAATTTGCAAAAAGAGAACGTCAAAATCCATATAAAAGTGGAAATTGACGTTCTAAAGTAGGATATATCAATGATTTTTCTGCAAAAGGGTATAG
>JAZAUD010000084.1:0-7478 GCA_036373775.1 Oscillospiraceae bacterium
GCGGTATTTATCGAACTCAAAGCTAGCACGGAAGAAAAATTGAGAGAGTTGCAGTCAGATGTGCAAATGGAATTGACACGTTCCAGAATCACGGTTGACAAGCTCCTGATGCGCCAAAAAGAGGGCTTTCTTTCCATTCTGCCATGCGGACGAAATTGGTTCGGCACGGAGTTTGAACGGATTCTTCCAGCGTCCAGCACAGCAAATTTGTTGCCACTGAATTATTCAGGCAAGACGGACGAAAAGGGTTTTGTGATTGGTCGTGACAAATATGGTTCAAATGTTCTTGTCGATTTCGATAAGCGAACGGATGACAAAACCAACAGCAATGCACTGATTTTGCGCAACTCTGGACAGGGCAAGTCTTACCTGATGAAACTGCTCTTGTGCAATCAGAGAGAGGCTGGAAAGTCGGTGATTTGCCTTGATGTAGAGTCGGAATATCGTGACTTGTGTGAGAATTTGGGCGGAACTTATATTGACATGATGTCGGACGAATATATGATAAATCCACTCGAACCGAAGTCGTGGGGCGATGCTAATAAGTCCGAAGATGCGCCCGAAACTTTCCGCAGAGTCACCAGATTATCACAGCATATCAGTTATTTGAAGGACTTTTTCAGGGCATATAAGGACTTCACGGATTCCGAAATTGACTGTCTGGAAATCATGCTCATGAAGTTGTACGCCCGATTTGGAATTGATGACAACACCGATTTCAGCCGTTTATCTGCCCAAGATTACCCGACTGTTTCTGACCTCTACGACCTCACGGAAAAAGAATATCAGGCGTATGACAGAGAAAAAAAGAACCTCTACACGGAGGATATGCTCCAGAATTTGTGCCTTGGACTGCATTCCATGTGCAGGGGTGCGGAGTCGAAATATTTCAATGGACACACCAACATCAGGGATGCAGAATTTATTTGCTTTGGCGTGAAAGGCTTGATGGACACCAACAAAAAGCTCAAAGATACGATGCTTTTTAACATTTTATCTTTCATGAGTAACCAGCTACTTGGCAAAGGAAACACAGTCGCAGCCATTGACGAACTGCATATGTATCTAGATGCGGAACGTCATGTGAATTATTTGTCTCCTATGATTACGGAATCTGTTGCTGCTACTATCAAAGGAACGGAACAGCACATCACCAGAATTTTATTCAAGGTTGCTGTCGAACTTGGAAAGCTGTCGCATATGCTTGCGGCAGCTCATGATGTTGATGAAGAAACACTTCGTCAACTGCATTCCATGTGCGTGAGTGAAGTTAGAAAAATTAATGGAATTATCAATTATGAAGATGCTGTGAAATTCCAGAAAGAGTGATTGTTATGCCGAAAATTATTGTGACGAGCCGCTACATGAAAAGAGGCTCAAAGCAGAAATCAAATTATGTGAAATATATTGCTACTCGAACAGGAGCAGTCATTGTGAAATCAAACTCTCCCAATACTCCGGCTACTCAAAAACAAAAAGCACTGATTGAATCTCTGCTGAAAGAATTTCCAGAAAGCAAGGAATCTTTTGAGTATACAGACTACACAACAAATCCTACTCAGCAAAAAGCCTCTGCTTTGATTTCAGAAATTCTGGAACACAACGCAGACCAAATAGCCACGAAAGAAAATTATGTTGGCTATCTGGCAAAGCGTCCAGGGGCTGTGAAGTTCGGAACGCATGGATTGTTTTCACAGGAGAATGTTCCAATTGATTTGAATGCTGTCATCAAAGAAGTTGGAAGTCATGCTGGAAATGTCTGGACTCATGTGGTTTCACTTCGCAGAGAAGATGCACAGCGAATGGGCTATGACAATTTGACTGCATGGAGAGAATTGGTGAAACGACAAATTCCCAACATCGCACGATGGTCAAAAATAGACCTCTCACATCTGAAATGGTATGCCGCCTTTCATGACAAAGAAACAAATCCTCATGTGCATATCATTGTGTATTCCACTGACCCAAAAGAAGGATTTCTCACAAAACAAGGCATTGAAAAAATCAGGAGTGGCTTTGCGAATGACATTTATCATGATGAATTGTATCACCTGTACGAACGGCAGACAGATATCCGAAATCAGTTGAAAAATTTGACTGCGGATGCTATGAAAAAATTGTCACAACAGATTTCGGAAAATCAAAATCCAGATGCCGAACTGCTCCAGCTTATCAGTTTGTTGTATGAACAGCTGAAAAGTGCAAAAGGGAAAAAACTGTATGGCTATCTGAAACAGGATACCAAGAAAACGGTGGATTTGATTTTCTCAAGGCTTGCACAAAATGAAACCATTGCTCAAATGTATGCTCTATGGTGCGACATGGAACAAGCAAAGCATGATGTGTATTCCTCTGCAAAAGTAGATTTTCCAGAATTGACTGACAATCCAGAGTTCAAGTCCGTGAAAAACATGATTGTCAAAACAGTTGCAGATATGAATCTGAATCCAACTGAATCAGAACAAGAAGATTTTGATTTTCAAGGCGAGTTCATCAGCACAGACGAACATCATTATACACAGCAATATCAAAATCAGATACTTGCAGAGACTGCTTGCAGATTGCTTGCGAATCTAAGCAAAATGATTGAGGAAGATTATGACAGTACAGAACGGACACTGCATTCACAGACGGACAGCAAGCTTCGGCGAATAATTCAGAGGAAAAAACAGGAGCTTGGAATTAGAAGCAGTGATTCCCAAAATATGTGAGTAAATTTATTTTGGGAAAAATTTGTTGACTCTTGACAATATCATTTGATTGCTGTATAATTGATGATAAAATGACTTGTGAGGTGGAACTATGTCAGAATTGATAGACCGTCTTGGAACTTTGAAATTTTTACAGGTTGCAATTGAGGGCTGGAACGAGATATTTTTGCTGATACTAATTTCAATTATGCTGATAGGGGTCAGACGTGACAAAGCAGATGAACTAGTGAGAAAAGTTAAGATACCACTAACAAATGAGTTGATTCTGTTTTTCACAGCGACCTTTGTTTACAATTTTTGTAATATTATCGACCTTTGTTTTGGAGGAATGCCGACTTTCGCTTCCTACTGGTGCATACGGATAGGCGTATTTGGTTACTACGCTTCGGGCGAATTTCAAACACTGCTGTTTTTACAAGTGATAAAGAAATATATTTCCGAAAAATCCGGAAATTTATTGAAAAAGACGGTTTTCGCATTTGAGCTTTTGCAGATACCAAATATTTTGTTACTTCTCCTGACACCATTCACCAATGCACTTTACTACATTGATAGAAATAATGATTATAACCGCTCATGGGGGTATTGGATATGGCAGGCAGTCACAATCCTTACATTTGTGTTCATTGGTGTTGTCATCATTGTAAAGTGGAAAAATATCAGCAATTATCTCAAACGTATCATTATCACTGCAACGATTTTCCCAATGACAGCATTAGTGACAAGTCCGTTTATATCTGCTGTCAGTTTGAATAATATTATGGTTGCAATCACCGCACTCATATTGTTCATCATTTACGAAAGGAATAAGACCGAAATAACATTGAAATCCATCTATGAGCTGGAAAGAGCCAAAACTGAGCTTGCGGAAAGCCGTCTGACGATGATGCTGGCGCAAATTAAACCACATTTTATTTACAATACGATGAATGCAATCATGGAACTTTGCTATACAGAACCAGAGCTTGCAGCGGAAACCATCGCTCATTTTTCGGACTATCTGCGAGGCAAACTGAATGCCTTTGACAGCAAAGAAATGTCTTTGTTTGATGATGAACTGGCACTGATAAAAGAATATCTGTCAATCGAGTATGCCGACCATAACAAGGTGTTCCGCATGGAATATGACCTTTCCTGCACGGATTTTCGGCTTCCGGCACTGACCGTCCAGCCGCTTGTCGAAAATGCGGTCAAGCACGGCATTGACCGATATTCTGCCAATTCTCTGGTACAGCTCATCACATATGAAGATGAACATAATATCTATATCAAGGTCACGGACAATGCCACCGCTGAGCAGGGTGATGATACGCTCTTTGCGGAAAGCAGGGGCATTGGTTTGAATAATGCTCGTGAACGTCTTAAAATGCTGTGCGGCGGCGATATTTCTGTCACGCACAATGAACACAGCACGTCTGTCGTTGTGACTATCCCAAAAACAGAACAGGAGGAAACATAATGCATACAATTACAGTGGATGATGAAAGCCTTGCAGTGAGCGCCATGCTGCGAGTGCTGAAAAAGAAAGACCCAAACGGTACTCATTTTGGTACGGTCAGAGTCGGGGAGTTTCTGGAATATATCCGCTCGCACCCTGACATTGACATTGCCTTTATTGACGTGGAAATGAAAACAGACGGCATCACGCTGACCAAAAAAATCAAGCAGATTACAAAAAATCTCAATATTGTAATCTATTCTGGACATCCGCAGTATAAAGCCGATGCACTCGACCAGCACGTCAGCAGTTTTATTTCCAAACCAGTCACAGAGGAAAAATTACAAATAGCACTCGACAATCTGCGCTTTCCGCTGAAAAATGGCACACCAGAGGAAAGCTCCGCTCTCACACCGCTGAAGGTCACGACTTTCGGGAACTTTGTGGTGTATGACAAAAACGGCGATGTTATGAAATTCACAAGCCGTCACGCACAGGCAATCCTTGCTTATTTGATTGACCAGTGCGGCTATCCGGCAACACCGAAGGACGTTGCGGCAGTTGTATTTGAGATTGAGGAATATGACAATTATGCTTCTAAAAGAGTTTCCCGTTATATCAGCGAGTTGCGGAACGATTTGGAAAATGCAGGGTATGGCGATGTCGTCATCAAAGAGAGCAGGACAGTTAAAATCAACAAAAAGCGCATTTCCTGTGACCTGTATGATGCATTGCAGGGCGATAAGGCAACACTTGCAACTTTTCACAATGAATATATGCTCGACTATTCATGGGCAGAAAAAAGCGAATCTTTCCGTGATTTGGAAGAGATGCACAATCAGCTTTGTTCATAAAAAATTTACATTTAGCATATTTCACAATCTTTTTTTCGAAAATACAGTCGATTTACCCAATAAATCACGAATAAAAAATACATATATCAATTTTATTATAAAAAATAACCCTTTGTAAAAATTTTAACACGAATTTACGGTGAATTACGGTGAAGTCCCTGTGTTATAATAAGAGTATGCAAAAAGCCAAAACAATTGTGAACTTTTTGTAAATTTTTATGAAAAGGGTTGACAAGTATGCTGAATCGTGCTACAATTCGACAGACAGACAGACAGACAGACAGACAGCATAACTATGCCCTTTTTGCAAAATCAAATATGTTAATCAAAGCGTACTTCATGGGATAAGTGTTTCCTGTGAGGTGCGCTTTTGTTGTAAATTTTTATCATCCAATAATAAGGAGGAAATTAACAATGGCAAAGAGAAATTATTTCAAGAGAGTGCTTGCTGGTACTCTTGCCATCTTGACGGTAGCGGTGTATCTGCCAGCAAACGTTGACACAGGAGGGTTCTTCGGCGGCACTACAATCATCGCCCACGCAGCAGACGAAGTATCAGAGAACATCTCGCTTGTTGCCAGTGTCTCTTCTAATTTGAAAACCATTTCGGGCACGCATTACAGTGTTTCATGCGGATACTTGTGTGCCGGCAGTACTGGAATGACTGTGAATAGTTTCGGTGCTTTGACCATTAACGCACGAAAAGGTGAGACGATTACAAAGGTGGTGTTGACATACAATTGGGGCAACAACAAAAGTTCATTATCTGCTTCAGCAGGCACATTCGACGGCAATGCAACGATTTCCGATATTAACGCACAGCAGGTAACTATCAGTTCTTCAAGCGACGCAGGTGTGAAAATTTCCGCTGTCACAGTTTATTTCGAGGGCAGTCTCAGCAATCCTACCGTGACACTGACAGGCGGTGCGAACGCCAAGAGCAGCGGCGGATTACTGACACAAAGCTATCTGCCTGGTGCTATGGATACTGTGACATATACTGCACTCACAGGTGCAGCTTTCCCGGAGTTTGAAACCTATACACAAAACGGCGTGACCGTTGAGAGAACAAGCGATACGGTAGTTACCATTTCTGGTACGCCTACGGCAAACACGGCAATCACTGTTCCCGATGCCGAATCGTCAAGCAAAATCGTAACATGGGGTTCGTCGTTACTTAATGGTGATGATTTTGGTAATCAGATATATAGTAATAACAGCTATTCCGATACAGCAAACGGTATAACGCTTACGAAGTCGGGGAGCGGATACGCAAGTTTGGATTATGGCGATTGGATGACTTCCGGTGATGTCACTCTCAACTTTACTACAGCTACAGGTAAATTTACAAGTATCGAAATAGAGGCAAGTAAGATTTATGACGGCGGTAACTGGACAAAGGACGGCAATACACTGAAATGGAACGGCACACCGTCTAATAGTGTAAGTCTTTCGGGCAGCAGGCTATATCTTAGTGGGGTTTCAAGCGTAAACTTTGTAATCGAGATGCCTGCCGACCTCTCGACTGCAACTGTCACATTAGGTGCTGACAATACAGTTTCTTCTGTTACTGTTGGCGGAAATGAGATAACAGACCTGTCCGAGTTTGATATCACATACGGTACAGACGAATCACATACAGCAACAGAACCTCCCACCGAAGACGGAACATACTATGCTTATGTGACAGCAAAGACAGAAAGCGAAAACTATACAGGCACGGCAAAGAGTGCGGAATTTACGGTTGTGAATGCTATCAATCTCACTGCTGAAAATGTCACCATTGCCGACTTCACCTATGACGGCACAGAAAAGACACCTGTCCTCAAATACGGCGATACTGTGCTTGAAAAGGATACAGACTACACGATAGTTGCAACCGATGGGGACAACACTTCCGCTATAAATGCAGACACATACACTATCCACATCAACGGTATCAATAATTATGCAGGTGAGAACATTGCACTGACTTGGAACATAAACAAGGCGGAATACACCGTCGAGGAAATCGCCGCTATGAAGCCCACCGCCAACACGGTATACTACAACGGCACACCACAGACACTCATCACTATGCCGGAAAATCTGCCGGAAGGTGTGAAAGTCAATCTGAAACTTTCTGATGAAAAGCTCTCTGCAAGTCAGCTTTGGAGTTCGATTTATGGTGACGGCGGTTGGATTGCAAGTCCTGAACAGACGGAAGTTGGCACATATTATTATTACTGGAAAATCACTCCGGACAGCAACCACAACGCATATCCGGACACAACGGATTTCACAGATGCCGATGCAGAGTTCCTTTGCCTGACTGCCAAAATCGACTACAAACCCACCAACCTCAAACTCTCCAATCTTGGCGATGTCGTTGTTACAGATTCTGACGGTGTAAAAATAACAGATACCTCTGCACTGACTGTCGGAACATACTATATCTACACAAATAAATCCATTGCTGAAAGTGATGCCACTGAA